>NZ_KB898168.1:0-664795 GCF_000377465.1 Thioalkalivibrio sp. ALE30
GGTAGTACCCGGCTCGGTAGCCCAGGCGGCCCTCGGTGCGCTCGCCCGGTGCCGCCTGGAGCTGGTCGCTCATCTCGGCTTCCAGAACCTGCTGGACCGCCTCGCGCACCAGCGTGCGCATCAGTTCCTCGTCTGTCCCCAAAAACGCTCGCAGTGACGTGCGATCCGCAGTAGCCTGGCTCTTGTGAGTGGTCATGGTCTCGCCCTCCTTGAGGGGTTCCGGTGGTCGCTAACCAACCCGAATACCATGGCCGCTCACCTCCTGCCAGCTTCTGCACATAACTCAGCACACTACTCCAAGAGCCCGGATGCTTGAGATGACCCCCGGTTCAGCACACCCCGAAAATCGCAGGAGCCTGCTCGCAGGCGAAGCCCCTGCCAAAGTCAGACGTGGTCAGGGGAATTCGCCTGCAAGCAGGCTCCTGCAGGGGGCTATGGAGGCGCGACCAGGGCGGCCGACAAAAAAGCCGGGGCGTTAGGCCCCGGCAATGGGTACAGTCGTTGGAGAGACGACAGTTCCTTGGTCCGGGATCGCTCCCGGCATGCAGCCGTCAGGCCGCGTGGGTTTCCTTGGCCTGGCGGGCGGCCTTGGCCTGTTCCGGGTCGTAGGCCGCGCCGGACCAGAGCATCTCGTAGGCGATCTCCTCGTTCCCGTTCTCGCACAGTTCCAGGACCTGCTGGAACAGGGGCTGGAAGGTCTCGCTCTGATGCGACGCCTCGTGTTCCTCGAAGCTGTTCCAGAAGGTAATGATCAGCGCTTCCTTGTCCTTCATCGGGCTCTCGACCGCCTGGCCGATCGTCGAGCCCTCGTTGGAGACCGCGCCGGAGTTCAGGGCGACAAAGCCGCCGACAAAGCCGGTATCCGAGTGGTAGGTCTTCACGTTCTCGCAGAGGACCGCGACACGCTCCTGCAGGTCGTCGATGGTGTACTCCGGCTTCAGGATCACGCGATTGATGGTGACCACGCCGTCGGCCGGGAAGTTGTTGATCAGCTGGCTCATGACGTCCTCCTTTTGCAGGGGAAGGGTGCCCGTGGGCACGGGATAGTCATTCAGTTAGTAAGCAACTTCTAATTGAAGTTCCAGAGTACCGTACTCAGGAATTACTGCGTTCGCCAGAATGCCCCAAAAACCGGAGGGTCCGGTCCCGCGCGGGTGCGCAAGCAGGGCTTGCGTTGGCGGCGCGCGTTGGTTAGCTTATATTCCAACGAATATTGGAATGTGTGCGGTGTCCGGACGCGAACTCAAAGACCTCCTGTACGAACAGGTGGCCCGCATTGCCCGCGCGGCCGCCAGTCCCAAGCGGTTGGAGCTGATCGAGATCCTCGTGCAGGGGGAGAAGAGCGTCGAACAACTGGCGTCGGACGCGGAGATCAGCGTGAAGCTGGCCAGTGCCCACCTGAAGGAGCTGCGCCTTGCGCGGCTGGTGGAGGCCCGGCGCGAAGGCCGGTACATGTTCTACCGCCTGGTCGATCGGCATGTCGCCGATTTCTGGGTGATGCTGCGAACACTGGCCGAAGAACGGCTGCTGGAGCTGCAGGCCGCCACTCGAGAGATCGCCGAGGGTGCGGGCGATCTGGCCCCCATGGCGGGCGAACAGCTACTCGAGCGGGCGCGGCGCGGCGAGGTGATCGTGCTCGACGTACGTCCGGGCATGGAGTACGCCAGCGCCCATCTTCCCTATGCCCGATCCATCCCCGTCAGCGAATTGCGCGACCGGCTGGGCGAATTGCCGACTGACCGCCCCGTGGTGGCGTACTGCCGAGGACCGTACTGCCTGATGGCGAGCGAGGCCGTCCAGATCCTGGGTCGGCACGGCATCCGGGCCAGCCGGCTCGAGGACGGTATCGCGGAGTGGCGCTACCAGGGCCTGCCCGTCAGCGCCGATCAGGACGATCGATAAAAACGAAGGAGGCCGGTGAACGGCCCAGGAGGAGTGTCATGTTTTTTCATCAATTGCCCACCCGGGAGTCGTCGCTGTCCTACCTGTTCGGCTGTGGATCGCTGGGCAAGGCCATCGCGGTGGATGTCGTGGACGGGGACCAGGAATGGTTCCTGGAGCGGGCCGCCGAGGCGGGTGTTGCCATCACGCATGTGATCGACACGCATGTGCATGCCGATCACTATTCCGGTGGCCGTGACCTGGCCCGACGTGCCGGGGCGGAGTATTGCCTGCATGCGTCGGATCGTTCGGTGGTGGAGTTCGACTTCCATGCGCTGGAGGATGGCGATCGGCTCGAGGTCGGCAACGTCGAGGTCGAGGTGATCCATACCCCCGGTCACACGGAGGACAGCCTGTGTCTTCTGGTGACCGACAAACGCCGCGGGGACCAGCCCTGGTTCGTTCTTACGGGCGATACGCTGTTCATCGGCAGTGTTGGACGCCCCGATCTGGCCGGGCGGGAGCGCGAGATGGCGGGACGGTTGTTCGACAGCCTTCACGAGCGCCTCCTGGTCCTTCCGGACGAACTGGAGATCTATCCCGGTCACTATGCCGGCAGTGCCTGCGGCGCGGGGCTGTCCGGGAAGCCGTCGTCGACGCTCGGGTTCGAGAAGCGCTTCAACCCGGGGCTTGCGATCGGTGAGCGGGAGGCGTTCGTCGATTTTCTGACCCAGAACATCCCCCCGCGCCCGGTGGGAATGGATGCCTACGTCGCGGCGAATATCGCCTCCTGATCCGATAGCAGAGGGACTCTTCATGACGGACCATCACAAGGCCGCGGAAGCCTACGCCCATCTGACGCACGGGATTCGGGAGAACCTCGGGCAGTTCGGGCAGCAACTGATCCAGGTCTTCTTCGTTGGCCTGACCATCGGGATGATGCGCACGGTCGTGCCGGCGCTGGCGGAGAGCGAGTTCGGTGTGGCCGAGGGCTCGTTCATGCTGCTGACCGCGTTCGTGGTCGCCTTCGGGGTCGTGAAGGGGGCGCTCAACTTCGTTGCCGGGCGCCTGTCCGAGCGGCTGGGGCGCAAGACGGTCCTGATGCTGGGCTGGGTGGCGGCCATCCCGATCCCGTTCATGATCCTCTACGCACCGTCCTGGAGCTGGATCGTCGCGGCGACCGTCCTGCTGGGCGTGAACCAGGGGCTGGCGTGGTCGATGACGCAGACCGCCAAGATGGATATCACCCGGGCCGACGAGCGCGGCTTCACCATGGGCATGAACGAGTTCTCCGGGTATGTCGGGGTTGCCGTGGCGGGGATCGTGACCGGCTATATGGCGGCCGCGTTCGGGCCACGCTGGGGCCTGCTGATCTTCGGCCTGGTGGTGATCGCCCTGGCGATCGTGATGACCGCCGTGTTCGTGCGCGAGACCCTCGACTGGGCAAAGGCCGAGGGTGCCCGGCATGCGGCCGGTCAGTCCACCGGCCCGGTGCCGCGTTACCCGACGAATATCCCCGACACGCCGACGACCTGGCAGGTGTTCACCCTGATGTCCTGGCGCGACCGGCGCATGGCGGCGTTCAGTCAGGCCGGGCTGGTGGAGAAGTTCGTGGATGCGCTGGTCTGGGTGTTCTACCCGGTGTTCCTGTATCAGCAGGGGCTCAGTCTGGCGGCGATCGGCTGGGTCGTCGGGATCTACGGCTTCGTCTGGGGCGGTTCGCAGTTCCTTACCGGGCGTCTGTCCGATCACGTGGGGCGACGCCAGCCGATCATCTGGGGGATGTGGATCTGTGGCGGCGGGGTCGCCCTGACCCTGCTCGGCGAGGGCGTACTGTGGTGGTCCTTCGCGGCGGCGGTGACCGGGTTCGGCATGGCGCTGCTGTACCCGAACCTCAGTGCGGCGGTGGCGGACATTGCACACCCGAACTGGCGCGGCTCGGCCATCGGTACCTACCGCTTCTGGCGCGATCTCGGCTACGGCGTTGGGGCCCTGGGCCTGGGCATCGTGGCCCACCTGGGCGGCTCGGTGATCTGGGGCTTCTGGTTCGTGGTGATCGCGATGTTTGCATCCGGTGCGCTGGTCTGGTGGTGGGGTGACGAGACGCATCCGCGCCTGAACCCCCGCGACGAGTAGTCCCCGCGTCGCGATTCGCCCGGCACAGCGTTACCAGCGGGCCTTGTCCCACATCTCGGGGTTCGCCCAGAACCGGGCGTTCAGCCAGTCGGGAGTGAGCTTGTAGTCGTACAGGCTGGTGCGATAGACCGCGTGATCCGGCGCGGCGGTCTCGGCTTCGGGGTCGCGCCGGAATCCGAGCGCCAGGAAGTCGTTCAGGTCCCAGCGTTGGTCGTCCAGCCGGTGCAGGATCAGCACCTCGTCGGCCCAGCGGTCGCGCAGGCCGCCCAGCAGTTGTTGTCCGGTGGTCACATCCAGCGCGCTGAGGGTGTCCGGGAGCAGGACCAGCGGCACTCGTGGATCGGGCGGATGCTCGAGAAACGCTGCCACCGTTTCCTGCTCCACATCCGGTGGACTGTCCGTGGTCTCAGGGGCGGCGACCAGCAGGAGGGTGCGCCCCTCGCGCAGGCGTCGCGGCAGGTTGCGGCGCAGGACGTCGATGTCGATCAAGGGCTACCTCCCCGGCGTTCCGTGGCGTGTCGGCCCCGTCCCGGGGCCGTGTTCGTTATACTCTAAAGCACTCTCACTTCTACCGCGGACCCGTCAGAAGGAACCCTCTCCATGTCCAAGGAACTGCTGACCGAATTCCTCTCCAAGCACCCGATCTCGGCGTCCCTGACGCCGGCCGAGGTCGAAGTCCTGCTCGAGTACCTAGAAGTGGTGGAGACCCATCACAAGCAGGTGATCGCGGACATCGGCGAGGTCGGGGAGTCGCTGTTCTTCGTGGTCAGCGGGACCGCTGCGCTGTACCACGACGACGGCAGCCAGGAGATCGAGGTCGGCCGCATGCAGACCGGCGAACTGGCCGGGTCCATGTCGTTCTTCGACCGCGTGCCGCGCGGCGTGCGCATGCGTGCCCTGAGCGACAATACCCGCCTGTTGCGCCTGTCGCGCTCCATGTATGATCGCCTGCGCGTCGAGCAGCCGTACATCGCGGTGAACCTGCTCGAGTTTGCCATCATCAGCCTGGATCACCTGATCCGCCGGGTCTCCGAGGACGTGGCCACCTACGCCCACTATCTCTACTCCCCGGGCAAGAAGTAACCCCGGTCGCGGGCGGAGACTCTCGTGCTCGCCACCCTGCAGACGATCGCCGAGCACCTGCTGCTGCCGCCCGGGCTGGGCATCACGCTGACCCTTGTGGGCGTGGCCTTGTGGTGGGCCGACTGGCGGGGTGGGCGGGCGTTGCTCGCCCTGGGCCTGCTGGCGCTGGTGCTGCCGAGCCTGAACATCGTGGCCCAGCCGCTGGCCCACAGCATCGAGCGTGACCTGCGCGACGGCGTAATCGCGGTGGGCCGGGCCGATGCCATCGTGGTGCTGGGGGGTGGCCGCTGGCCCGGGCGCGCCGAGGACGGCGGGCGTGACGCCCTGAACCCGCGGACTCACGAGCGCCTGCGCCATGCGGCGCGGCTGCACCGCGATACCGGGTTGCCGATCCTGGTCTCCGGCGGGCGTCCGGGTGCCTTGCCGGGGCGGCGCTCCGAGGCCGAGCTGATGGCGGCGAGCCTGCAGGGCGAGCTGGGGGTGCCGGTGCGCTGGCTGGAGAACACCTCGCGCAACACCTTCGAGAACGCCACCCACACCCGCCAGCGACTCCAGAACAGTGATGTGCAGCGGGTACTGGTGGTGACCCAGGCGCTGCATCTGCCGCGTGCGCTGGCCTGCTTCGAGCGCGCGGGCCTGGCCGCCGACCCGGCCCCGGCCGGCTTTCGCGGCCCGACCGGCGACCCGATGCGGGTCGAGGACTTCCTGCCGCGACTGGACGCCCTGGAGACCTCCCGCTTCGCCCTGCGCGAGTGGGTGGCGCGTCTGGCGCGCCCGCTGCGCGATCGCCTGCCGGAGCGGGGCGACCCGGCCTGATGCACGCGCGGCGCGGTGCACCGGGCGCAGTGGCCGCGGCGGCCGGGTTGGTGTTTTTCCTGCTGGCGGGGTCGGTGACGGCCGCCGAATCCCCATCGGCTGCCGGCGGTGTCCAGCTCGACCTGCAGATCGAATCCCTGCTGCGCGAGGATCTCGATGCCCGCGGCCTGAGTACGCGGGTGCAATGGACGCGCGAAGGCCTGTCGCTGGAAATCCGCGCGGAACGCGTCGAGCTTCCCGCCCCGATCGGGACCCTGCGACGACTGCGGGTGGAATGTGGCGACCTGCGGCTCGGCCGTACCGAGGTCCGCTGCGAGGCCGCCCGGCTCTGGGGGGATGCCGGGGATCTGGACCTGCGCGGCGCGCGGGTGCGCCTGGTTTGGGGCCGCGAGAGCGGTCAGCTGACCCTGGCGGGCGCCTGGCCGGGCTGGTTCGGGGCCAGCGGGGATGTTCGTGTGCACCGCGACCCGGCGCGCGGCTGGGATGTGCGGGCCGATCTCGACGGCATTGATCTGGCGGCGCTGGCCGCCTCCCCGCGCCTGCCGATGGAGCTGCCCGTGCACCTCGGGCAGGGCCGGGCGGATGTTGCGCTGCGCTGGCGTGAACGCGGCCGTTCGGAAGGCACCCTGCGGGTCCATGACCTCGCCTTCAGCGATGACCTCGGGCTGCAGGCGGGCGAGGAGCTGGATGCGCGACTGTGGGTCGCGGGGGACGCGAACGGCTGGGATGTGGAGGCGGCCGTGACGGCAGGCGTGGTGTTCGTGGATCCCTGGTTCGTGGATCTCGACGCCGAGGGGCCGGTCGTGCTGGAGGCCCGTGGCCTGGTGGCGGACGCCGACAACGGCTCGGCGCGCACGGATTCGCTCTCGCTGGACTATGGGGCGGCGGCGGCCCTGCAGGGGCAGGACCTGGCGTTCGCGCCCGGGCGCGGGCTGGAGGGCCGGGTCCAGGCGGAGATCGCGGCGCTGGGGGTGATCTACGACACCCTACTGTCGCCCTGGCTGGTGGGGACCCCGCTGGGCGAGCTGGATGTCGCGGGTCACCTGGCGGGCGAGATCGAACTGCAGGATTCCATGCCGCGTTACATGCGTGCGGAGTGGTCCGGGGTGGAGGCGCAGGATCGCCGGGGACGCTTCGGTCTCAGTGGGGCTCGGGGTGGTCTCGACTGGTCGGACACGGTGCCGGGCGGTCCGGGGCGCATCGAAGTGGATGCCGCCCATCTCTACGGGCTCCCGTTCGATGCCTTCAGCGCGCAGGTGCGGGCGCGGCCACAGGGACTGGAGTTACTGGAGGCGACCGAGATCCCGATCCTCGATGGTGGGCTGCGGGTCGGGGCCTTCAGTCTGCAGCAGACGGAGACCGGGCCGGATGTGCAGTTTCAGGGCGGCATCCGGGCCATCAGCCTGGAGCCGTTGACCGAGGTGCTGGGATGGCCCCGGTTCTCCGGGCAGGTGGCGGGAATGATCCCGCGCGTCCGCCTGGAGGATGGCGACCTGAACGTGGACGGGCGGTTGCTGGTGCAGGTGTTTGACGGCGAGGTGGTGTTGCGCGATGTCTACATCCACGATCTGTTCGGCTACGCCCCGGAGCTGGGGCTGTCGACGCAGATTCAGCGCCTGGACCTGGAACTGGTCACCCGTGCCTTCGATTTCGGGCGTATCCAGGGCCGTCTGTCGGGCCACGTGAACGACCTGGTGATGGTGGACTGGTCGCCGGTGCATATGGATCTGGAGCTGATGACGCCGATGGACGCGCCGGGGCGGCGGCGCATCAGCCAGCGCGCGGTGGAAAACATCACCGAGCTGGGCGGCGGGATCCAGGCGGCGGCGTCGTCGATCTTTCTGCGCTTCTTCGAGAACTTCAGCTATCGCCGCCTGGGTTTCCGTTGCGAGCTGCGCGGGGACGTATGCACCGCCTCTGGCGTCGCCGATCGCCCCGATGACGGGTTCGTACTGGTCCAGGGTGGCGGGCTGCCGCAGATCCAGGTGATCGGGTACAACCGGCGGGTCGACTGGCCGGAGCTGATCAACCGCCTGGCCACGATCCAGGCGGGCGAGGGCCCGGTGGTGCAGTAACCACGCATTCAGCGTTTGGTTGCCATTCAGGATGATGGTGTAGATTGGGCACATGCGGGACGGACCCGCTCGAACAAGGGATGACAGGCATGAAGGCTTTGTGGAGTGTTCCGGGACTGGCGCTGGTGTTTGCCCTGCTGGCCGGCTGCGTGACCATCAATATCTACTTCCCCACCGCCGCGGCGGAGGAGGCGGCGCGCGCCATCGTGCGCGACGCGCTGCAGGTGCCGGACAGCGAGGCCGCGCCGCAGTCCGAGTCCGGCGCGCAGCTTCCGGCCCAGCCGCGTCATGCCGGCGCCGCGACGGGCAGCACGCCGGTGCTGGCCTGGGTGCTGGAGCGTCTGGTCAGCCCGGCCGCGGCGCAGAGCCCGGACCTGCAGATCGAGACCCCGGCGATCAATCGCATCCGGGCCTCGATGCGTGAGCGGGCGCCGCAGCTGGCGCCGCATTTCCGCAGCGGGGCGATCGGGTTCGGCAACAACGGCGACGTGGTGATCCGTGACCTCTCCGAGGTGCCGCTGCGGGACCGCAGCACCGTACAGCGCCAGGTCAGCGAGGAGAACTCCGACCGCGATTCGCTCTACCGCGAGATCGCGCGCGCCAATGACCGCCCGGACTGGGAACGCCAGATCCGCGAGACCTTTGCCCGCGTCTGGGTGGAAGAGGCCCCGGCGGGCTACTGGTACCAGGACCGTAACGGCCAGTGGCGGCAGAAGTAGGGCCTGGTGACGGGGCCACATACCCACGGGAGTAATGCGTGGCGGGCGTAGCCTGGGCCGAACGCCTGGATGCCCGCCGGCGCCAGCTGGTCGAGCTGGTCCAGGACACGGACCTCTCGGCGCTGCCCTGGTGGAAGGCGGTCCCGCTGGGTGTCGTGCGGGGCCTGTTCGGCCTGGCCCGCGAGGTCTCCGAGGGCCAGCTGACGCTGCGGGCGATGAGCCTGGTCTACACCACCCTGCTGTCGATGGTGCCGCTGCTGGCGCTGTCGTTCTCGGTGCTCAAGGCCTTTGGTGCCCACAATGCGGTGGAGCCGTTCCTGCTGGGCGTGCTCGAGCCGCTGGGCGAGCAGGGGGTGGAGATCGCCCACAACGTGCTCGACTTTGTCGACAATATGCGCGTGGGCGTGCTCGGCTTCGTGGGCCTGCTGTTCCTCGTGTACACCGTGATCGCACTGGTGCAGAAGATCGAGCTGGCCTTCAACACCATCTGGCGGGTGGAGAACAGCCGCAGCCTGGCCCAGCGCTTTTCCAACTACCTGTCGGTGATCCTGATTGGTCCGGTGCTGGTGGTCTCGGCGCTGGGGCTGACCGCCACGGTGATGTCATCGGCCGCGATGCAGGCGATTGCCGGGGTCGAACCCTTCGGCATGCTGATTACCGAGATCTCGCGGCTGGTGCCGTACATCCTGATCATCTCCGCGTTCGCGTTCATCTACGTGTTCGTGCCGAACACCCGGGTCAAGATCCTCCCGGCGCTGATCGGCGCGGTGGTGGCCGGTTTCCTGTGGCAGAGCGTGGGCTGGGTATTCGCCAACATGGTGGCGGGTTCAACGCGCTATGCGGCGATCTATTCCAGCTTCGCCATCATGATCATGCTGCTGATCTGGATCTACCTCGCCTGGCTGATCCTGCTGATCGGGGCCAATGTCGCCTTCTTCGTCCAGCACCCGGAGTACATGAACGTGCGCGGCATCCGCCTGCGCCTGTCCGGGGCGGCACGCGAACGCATGGGGCTGCACCTGATGCAGCAGGTCGGCCAGCGCTTTCACGACGGGCGCCCGGCACCCACCCTGGACGAGGTGGCCGCGACCCTGGCGGTGCCGGGCAATGCCCTGGGTGATGCGGCGCGCCGGTTGGAAGAGGCCGGTCTGCTGTTGAAGGCGGGAAGCGAGGGCCAGCATCTGGTACCGGCCCGCGACCTGGACGCGATCCGCGTGGACGAAATCCTGGATGCGCTGCGCGAGGACAGCGATGATCACGCCATTCGTCGTCTGCGCGGCAGCCTGAGTGTGGAGACGACGCTGAAAGAGGTGGATCAGGCGCGCGAGGAGCGCCTGAACGGGCGCACCCTGCGCGACCTGCTGGCGCGCCCCGATGCCAGCGCCGCGGCGGAGACCGCCTGACACCCGGCCACGCTGGGGCCAGGTTTGGGGTCAGGAACGGGCCGCCTCGGCGTCCAGCCGCTGCTGGGCCCGTTCCATCAGCTGGCCCGACACCCGGTCGACCAGCGACTGGGCCGCGCGCCGCACGGCCGCGTCGAGCAGCGGGTTCAGCTTGTACTCCAGTTCGAACTCCACGCGCGTGCGGTCCTCGCCCTCGGGGCTCAGGCGGTAGCTGCCCCGGTTCTGCACCCCGCGGATGGAGCGCCAGGCAAAGTGCTCCGGCGCGATCGCGGTGCAGACCTCGACATCGAAATCCATGCGCATCCCGGCGGCCCGAATGGTCCAGCGATAGCAGTCGTCACCCAGGCACTCGATATGCTCGACGTGGTCGCACAGGTCGACAAAGTTGGGCACGTGACTCAGCAACTCGAAGACCCGTTCCGGCTCGGCGCGCAGGGAAGTGGCGTGGGAGATGGTTCGCATGGCGCAGTCTTCTTGGCTAAAGGCTTTCCGTTTAAGAGCCTGGCCCCGGTCGGGGGTTCCCTGCAAGCCATGCGGGAACTACACGAGCGTGTACATTCACCGCTGTTTCCCGAGGGAAACACTGATTAATGTGCACGCACGCGCTCGAGTCGCTTTTGCGTGCGAACAAGGCGCGGTGACTGCCGTGCAGTCATTCTGCACAAGGGAGCCGCAACGCCGTTCCCGCGCCCGTTTTTGTCAACAACGGGCGGCCGAGCCCCTTCGTTCAATAGGTTGTGGGGTTGGCACCCCAGGTTCCCCGATCCTGCGTTGCGCCCCGAATCCATCAAAAACGGGCGGGTAGAACCACTACCCGCCGCACGACGCGCCTGGTCTCGAAGAACCTGGGGTGCCAACGCGAGTGTGTACATTGATCAGTGTTTCCCTAGGATAAGGGTCTTTTCCGGATAAACGGATCTCCGTATGAATCCAGCGTCCCAAGGGCCCGTGCCCGACTTCCTGCAACGTTTCGAGGCCGGTTCCACCGGCATCCTGTACTGGGAGCAGCTGGAGCGGCTGTGGACGCTGCTGCGCGACCGTGCCGACGGCGGCTGGTACATCTACGCCGTGGGGGACACCGTGCCCGTGGAACCGGTCTCCGCCGAGGATTTCCGGCGTTTCATCGACGAGGTCGACACCCTGCTGCGGCAGGATCACGACGAGGACTACTGCGGGATCGTCTACGTCGATGACCGCGAGGCGCCGGCATTCGTGAAGATCTTCGACCCCAACAACCTCGGCTCCAGCTGCGGCTCCTCGGGGCTGCGGGTGCTGCCGGGCTGGGTGCTGTCGCGCGTGCCGCCGGTGGACCTGGAGGCGGCGATGCCGCCGACCGGGAGCCGCCGGCGCTGGTGGCAGCGTCTGTTCGGCGGGGCAAAGTGAGTACCGCCGGCATACAGCGGAGGCGCGGCGATGGCTGATTCCTGGTGGCAGCGCCTGCGCGGGCAGGCGCGCGTGCTGATCGCGCTGGGCATCCTGCTGCTGGTGATCCTCTGGATCGCCTCGGGGATGTTCGGGCGCGAGGCCGACGAGGCGCCGCGGGCGGCCGAGCCGCAGCCGATGGCCGTGGCCGTGACCGCGCTGGAGGCGGAGCCGGTGGAGCGCCTGCTGGTGCTGCAGGGGCGGGTGGAGCCGGATCTGCGCGTGCTGGTGCGCGCCGAGACCGCCGGCCAGGTGGCCGAGTGGGAGGTGGCCCGCGGGGCACGCGTGGCGGCCGACGCGCCCCTGGCGCGGCTGCGCATGGATGACCGCGAGGCGCGCCGGCGCCAGGCGATCGCCCGGCTGCGCGGCGCCGAGAGCGAATACGAGGCCGCCCAGCGGCTGCACGATCAGGGCCATGTATCTCGCACCCAGCTGGAGGCCCGCGAGGCCGAGCGCGAGGCCGCCCGGGCGGAGCTGGAGGCGATCGAGCTGGATATCCGCAACACGCGCATTATCGCCCCGGTGGACGGGGTGGTGAATCAGCGCCTGGCCGAGCGGGGCGACTTCGTGGCACGTGGCGACCCGGTGGCGGAGATCGTGGACAACGACCCGCTGCTGGCGGTGGTGCATGTGCCGCAGCACCAGATTGGGCGGGTGGAGTCGGGCCAGGCGGCGCGTATTCGCTTCCTGGACGGGCGTCGCGCCGAGGGCGAGGTGCGGTTCGTCTCGCGGGTCGCCGAGTCCGGCACCCAGACCTTCCGCGTGGAGGTGGAGGTCCCGAATGCCGACGAGGCGCTGCCCTCCGGGATCAGCGCCGGGGTCGAGATTCCGACCGAGACGGTCGCGGCGCACAAGCTGTCGCCGGCCTGGATGGGGCTGGACGACAGCGGCCGGGTCGGGGTGAAGACGGTGGATGACGACGACCGGGTGGTCTTCCACGCGGTCGAGGTGATCCGTGCCGCCACGGACGGCGTCTGGGTCACCGGGCTGCCGGAGCGCGCGCGGGTGATCACCATCGGCCACGGCTTCGTGACCCCGGGCGAGACCGTGCGGCCCCGGCCCATGGAGGCATCGACGGGCGCGGCCGGGCCGGAACCGGTGGGCGAGGCCCTGCGGTGAAGGCCCTGATCGCCTGGGCGGTGGAGCACGCCCGGACGGTGCTGCTGTTCCTGCTACTGATCCTGGTGCTGGGCGCGACCGCCTACCAGGTGGTGCCCAAGGAGGCGGCCCCCGAGATCGACATCCCCATCTTCTTCGTGTCCGTGCCCTATCCGGGGGTCAGTCCGGAGGATGCCGAGCGCCTGATGCTGCGCCCGCTGGAGCGCGAATTGCAGACCCTGCCCGGGGTGGACGAGATGCAGTCCTGGGCCGGCGAGGGCTTTGCCCTGGTGCGGCTGGACTTCGAGCCCGGCTGGGACAACCGTCGGGCCCTGTCGGACCTGCGCGAGGAGGTCGACCAGGTGCGCCCGGAACTGCCCGCCGGGGCCGAGGACCCGAGCGTCTCCGAGGTCGACCTGTCGCTGTTCCCGGTGCTCACGCTGAACCTGTCCGGGCCGCTGGACGAGCGCACGCTGGTGCGTCTGGCGCGCGACTTGCGCGACCGCGTGGAGGCGATCCCCGGGGTGCTGGAGGCGGATGTCGGCGGCGATCGCGAGGAGCAGATGGAGGTGCTGGTCGATCCGCTGGTGCTGGAGACCTTCGAGCTGTCGTTCGACGAGCTGACCCGGGCGATCGAACGCAACAACCGTCTGGTTGCGGCCGGGGCGCTGGATACCGGCGCCGGGCGCATCCCGCTGCGGGTGCCGGGCACCATCGATGACGTCGACGACGTGCTGGATACCGCGATCCGGGTGGAGGGCGACGCGGTGGTGCGGGTGCGCGATGTCGCCGAGGTCCGCCAGAGCTATCTGGACCCGGAGGGCTTCACCCGCATCGACGGACAGCCCTCGGTGTCGCTGGAGATCCGCAAGGCCTCGGAGGCCAACATCCTGGAGGTGGTGGCGGCCGCGCGCGCGACCATCGAGGCGGCGCGGGCCGACTGGCCGGAGACGGTCGAGGTCACCTACCTGCAGGACATGGCGCGCGATGTCGACGACCTGCTGGGCGATCTCGAGAACAGCGTGATCGCCGCGGTGCTGATCGTGGCGCTGGTGATTCTGGCAATGATGGGGGCGCGCGCGGCCCTGCTGGTGGGCGTGGCCATCCCCGGGGCCTTCCTCGGCGGCATCCTGGCGATCTATCTGATGGGCTTCACGCTCAATGTGGTGGTGCTGTTCGGGCTGATTCTGGTGGTCGGCATGCTGGTGGATGGCGCGGTCGTGGTGGTGGAGCTGGCTGACCGCTATGTGGCCGAGGGCATGCCGCGGCGGGAGGCCTTCCGCGCCGCGGCGCAGCGCATGTCCTGGCCGATCACCACCGCGATCGGGACCACGCTGGCGGTGTTCGCGCCGATGCTGCTGTGGCCCGGCATGGTCGGTGAGTTCATCGTCTACCTGCCGGCCACGGTGATTGTGACCCTGATCGCCTCGCTGGCGATGGCGTTGGTATTTATTCCGGCGCTGGGGTCGGTGATCGGCCAGAGCCACCCGATCAACGCGGCCCAGACGCGCTACGTGCGCGCGGCCGAGGATGGTCGCTATGACGAACTGCAGGGCCTGACCCGCGCCTACATCCGCCTGCTGCAGCCGCTGGTGCGTCGCCCCGGCTGGACGCTCGCGGGCACGCTGGCGCTGGTCGCCGCCGCCTATGCGCTGTATGCCCAGCAGGGGCGCGGGGTGGAGTTCTTCCCGCAGGTGGAGCCCGACTTCGTGCAGGTGCAGGTACAGGCGCGCGGCGACCTGTCGGTGTGGGAGGCGGACGCCCTGGTGAGACAGGTGGAGGGGCGCCTGCAGGGGGTGCCGCAGATCCAGCATGTCTATGCGCGGACCATCGGTACCCAGCTCGGGCGGCTGCAGGGCGACTACCCGGAAGACCTGGTCGGCCTGATCCAGCTGGAACTGATCTCCTGGCGCGAGCGCCCGCCGGCGGCCGCGATCATCGAGGACCTGCGCGAGCGTACCGCCGACCTGCCGGGCATCCGCCTGCAGTTTCGCGCCCAGGAACGCGGGCCGCGCGAGGGCCGGCCGATCGTGGTCGAGGCCTCCAGCCGCCAGGCTGACCGCATCGCGCCGGTGATCCGCGAGATCCGCACTGCGATGGACGAGCTGGGCGGCTTCGAGGACGTGACCGACGACCTGCCACTGCCCGGGGTGGAGCTGGAGGTGCGCTTCGATCGTGAGCAGGCGGCGCGCTTCGGCGTGGACGTGCCGCTGTTGGGCGAGGGGGTGCAGCTGCTGACCCGCGGCATCCAGCTCGGCAGCTACCGCCCGGACTACAGCGACGAGGAGGTGGATATCCGCCTGCGCCTGCCGGCGGAGCAGCGCCACCTGCAGCAACTGGCCACCCTGAACCTGCCCGGCGCGACCGGGCTGGTGCCGCTGGCGCATTTCGCGGAACTGGTGCCAGTGCCGGCCACCGGCCTGATCAAGCGCCGCGACGGCGATCGCGCCTACACCCTGGAGGCGGATGCGGCCAGCGGCTACCTGGTGGACGAGCGCCAGCGCGCGTTGGAGGCGCGCATCGCCGGGATGGACCTGGACCCGGAGGTGCAGCTGCGGTTTCGCGGCCAGGCCGAGGAACAGGCCGAGGCGGCGCGTTTCCTGCTCGCGGCCTTCGCGCTGTCGCTGTTCCTGATGCTCGCGATGATGGTTACCCAGTTCAACCGGTTCTCGCAGGCGCTGCTGGTGATGTCGGCGATCGTGTTCTCCACCGCCGGGGTGCTGCTGGCCCTGCTGCTGCGCGGCGAGCCATTCGGCATCGTGATGAGCGGGATCGGGGTGCTGGCGCTGGCCGGGATCGTGGTGAACAACAACATCGTGCTGATCGACACCTACAACGAGCAGCGCGGGCGCGGGCTGGATGCCCTGGAGGCGGCCCTGCGCGCGGCGGCCCAGCGCATGCGGCCGGTGCTGCTGACCGCGATCACCACCATCCTCGGCCTGATGCCGATGGTGCTGGCCTGGACCGTGGATTTCGCCGGCAGGGATTTCTACGTCGGGGCGCCGGTGACCGGCTTCTGGGTGCAGCTCGCGACCGCGATCGCCGGGGGGCTGTTCATTGCCACGCCGCTGACGTTGCTGTTCACCCCCGCGATGCTGGTGCTGCTGGATCGGCTGGGACTGGACCGGCAGCCGGCGCCGGCCGAACAGTCGGCTACCGGCTCGCCAGGCGCTTGAGGCACTCGAGGTAGGCGTTCTCGTCCGGTGCGCTGTTGCTGCGCTGGGCCTCCCACAGGGTCTGGCCGAGGCATTCCATCATGCGGTGCTCGGCGTCCATCACGCCAAACCGGGCGCACAGGCCCTGGTGCAGTTCGCGGATGCCCGCGGGCCGGTCGGTACGTGCCTGGTCGCGCAGGCTCAGGTGCATCGCCATGTGCAGGAACGGATTGGAGGTGCCCAGCTCCGGCGGGAATTCGCCAGTCAGCGCGGTCTCGCGGTCCTTGATGAATTCGTGGTACTCGGGGTGTTCCGAGATCACGTCCACCAGCTGCTGTTCCAGGTCGGTCAGCGTCTCGCCGGCCTGCGCCTTGTGCCAGGCGTCGACGAACTGGGTGCGGATCTGGTCGCGGTTGCCGTACATGCGGGTTGTCCTCGGAGTTGGGGGTGTCAGGCGCCCGCGGGCGGTGGGGTCTTGGCCTTGTATTCGCACAGGTCGGCGATCGGGCAGCGCCAGCACTCCGGCTTGCGCGCCTTGCAGACGTAGCGGCCGTGCAGGATCAGCCAGTGATGGGCGTCCTGCAAGTAGGCCTTCGGGGTCAGGCGCATCAGGCGCTTCTCCACCTCGAGCACGGTCTTGCCCTTGGCCAGCCCGGTACGGTTGGCGACCCGGAAGATATGGGTGTCCACCGCGATGGTGGGGACGCCGAAGGCGGTGTTGAGGATGACGTTGGCGGTCTTGCGGCCCACACCCGGCAGGGCCTCCAGCGATTTGCGGTCGCGTGGAACCTCGCCGCCGTGCTGGTCGACCAGGATGCGGCAGGTCTTGATCACGTTCTCGGCCTTGGCGTTGTACAGGCCGATGGTCTTGATGTGTTCCTTCAGCCCGTCGAGACCCAGTTCGAGGATGGCCTCGGGGGTGTTGGCGACGGGGTAGAGGCGGCGGGTGGCCTTGTTGACGCCGACATCCGTGGCCTGGGCCGACAGGATGACCGCGATCAGGAGTTCGAAGGGGGTGTCGTACTCGAGCTCGGTGGTCGGCTCGGGGTTTGCCGCCTTCAGGCGCTCGAAGATGGCTTCTCGCTTTGCGGCGTTCATGGATGCGGAGGCTCCAAACAAACCGGCCCCGCTTCGCGGGGCCGGCAACTCGCGTAGTGGCGTTGCTCAGACGTGGCGGAACATGCCGACATCCGGCGCGGCGTCGCGCGGGTTGGATTCGGCTTCCTTCTCCAGATCCTTGATCAGCTTGGCGTGCTTCTCTTCCAGATCATGCATCGCCTTCTCGTCCAGCTTCGGGAAGATGACGTCGCGGATGAACGAACCCAGTTCATCCAGGCAGCTCGGCCAGTACTTGTCGTTCAGGTGGAACGAGTGGTGGGCGTGGGTGCCCATCGGGTAGCTGTCGAACTTGCGGATCATGGTGTAGGACAGGTCGCTGTCCTTCTCGACGAAGTCCTTGGCCCAGTCGTACCACCACTTGTAGTACTTCTCCTGCAGGTCGTCGTTGAACCCGTGGTTCTCGAAAAAGGCGGCGATCGTGCCGCGCGGGGCGAGGCCGTAGCGCGTGCCGCGCTTGCCAGCAAACGGGAAATGTCCAGCCATGCCAATCTCCTGGGACGTTTGAGTGTCCGGGGCGCGCGGCCCCGGTAGAACGGATTCGTGGCGCCGGAAGTTTACCGGCTGACGGCCAGGAATCAAGGCCGGTTCGGTTCAGGCGTTGTCGGGGGCGGCTTCGGATTCGGTGGCGCTCTCGTCGCGGCTGGCGGTCGGCTCCGGCTCGAACTGGCTGTCGATCCAGTTCTTCGCGGCGATCAGCAGGCCCATGGCCATAAAGGCGCCCGGGGGCAGCAGGGCCAGCAGGAAGCCGTGCTCGGAGGGATAGAGCTGCAGGGTCATCCCGTGCCCCCACTCGCCGAACAGCAGGTGGGCATTGGCCATCAGCGTGCCCTGGCCAAGGACCTCGCGCAGCGCACCCAGGGCGATCAGCACGCCGGTGAAGCCCAGGCCCATCATCAGGCCGTCCAGGGCGGCGCGCGGCACCGAGTTGCGCGAGGCGAAGGCCTCGGCGCGACCGATGATGGCGCAGTTGGTGACGATCAGCGGGATAAAGATCCCGAGGATCAGGTACAGCCCGTGGAACCAGGCATTCATCGCCAGCTCGATCGCGGTGACGATGGAGGCGATGATCAGCACGTACACCGGGATGCGGATCTCCGGGCGCGCGTGGTTGCGGATCAGCGAGACCAGCACATTGGACAGCAGCAGGGTCAGGGTGGTCGCAATGCCGAGACCGATCGCGTTGACCATGGTGCCGGAGATCGCCAGCAGGGGGCACAGCCCCAGCAGCTGCACCAGCCCGGGGTTGTTGTGCCACAGGCCGTCGCGAATGATGTCGGTCAGGGTCGGGTTCATCGGCTTGCCTCGTCGTCCCCGTGGTCCTCGGGCTGCGGGAGCGGTTCCGCCATGGAGCGGGCGTCGTCGGGCCGGGTCGCCAGCAGCTCCTCGCGGTGTTCGTCGAAGTATTGCAGCGTGCGATAAACGGCGCGAACCACCGCACGCGGGGTGATGGTGGCGCCGGTGAACTGGTCGAACACGCCGCCGTCCTTGCGCACGTGCCAGTCCTCGGCCGGGGGGTTCCCCAGCGAGCGGCCGTCGAAGTCGTGGATCCAGTCGGAGCGCTCGGCCTCGATGGCGTCACCCAGACCCGGGGTTTCGCGATGCGCGGAGACGCGCACCCCCTGGAGCTCGCCGTCGCGATCTACGCCGATCAGCAGGTGGATGTCGCCACTGTAGCCATCGCGCGCGATCGCGGAAAACACGATGCCGACCACTTCGTCATCGGCATCGCGGGCGAACCAGGCCGGCAGGTGGTCACCGCCCAGGAGGTCATGGCCGAGATCGATGGTGTCGTGCACGGGGTCGTTCCGGTAATCCAGGTCGCCGGTCAGCTCCGCGATGCGGTTGCGGTTGACCGCCATGCGGTTCTCCTCGATGCGGGCCTCGGTCGTGCCCTGGACGAGGGCGACGATCCCCGCCCCGGCGGCCGCAAAGCCGGCGAGCAGGGCGGTGGCCAGCAGGATGTCGCGGGGCTTCAGGTCAAGCATGCCCGTCCCCCGGCGGCGGTCCGCGGCGCGAGCGCCCGAAGATGCGCGGCCGCGTCAGGTGGTCCAGGGTCGGGGCGACCATGTTCATCAGCAGCACGGCGAAGGCGACCGCGTCCGGATAGCCGCCCCAGGTGCGGATAATGAAGATCAGTACGCCGATGCCGGCGCCGTAGAGGATGCGACCCAGCGGCGTGGTGGAGGCGGAGACCGGATCGGTGGCGATGAAGAAGGCGCCGATGATGACCGCGCCACTGAACACGTGGAACGCCGGCGAGGCAAAGGAATCCGGGTCCAGCATCCAGAAGAAGCCGGCCGGGATGGCCACGCCCAGGATCACCGCCAGCGGGATATGCCAGTGGATGATGCGCCGGAACAGCAGGTACAGGCCGCCGAGCAGGAAGAAATTGCCGATCCACTCCCAGCTGGTCTCGCTGAAGCTGCCGAACAGCGGGCTCGCGGTGACCTCGCTGACGGTACGCCCGGCCCCCAGCCCCTCGCGCATTGCATCCAGGGGCGTGGCGCGGGTGATCGTGTCCCACTCGAGTGCGGCCGGGAGGCTGCCGGTGAGCACGGTCTGCAGCGTCTGGCCCAGGCCCAACGACAGGTCGGAGAGGGTGTCCGGCGCGGGCCACAGGGCCATCTCCCGCGGGAACGAGACCAGCACGACCACGTAGCCGACCATCGCGGGGTTGAACGGGTTGTAGCCGAGCCCGCCATACAGGTGCTTGGCCACCACGATCGCGAAGGCGATACCGATCAGGGTGACCCAGATCGGCGTCAGCGGTGGTACGGCAAGGGCGAACAGCCAGCCGGTCACGATGGCCGAGTTGTCGCTCAGGGTGGCCATGACCGGGCGCTTGCGGGCCGCCACGATCGCAGCCTCGAAGGCCACGGCGAACAGTACCGCCAGGACCACATTGACCAGGACGCCCCAGCCGAAGAACCAGGCCATGGCCAGGGTGCCGGGTACCAGGGCCATCTGGACCTGCTGCATGACCCCGCCCACCGAGTGGGCCGGGATCATGTGCGGCGAGGATTCGGTGCGAAAGCGCATCAGCGGCTGCCCGAGTCCGTGGAATCGCGCGGGCCGGATTCGCTGGATGTGCCGGCCTCCGCGGTGCCGGCGTTGTCCTGTCCGTCCCCCGGGGTCTCGGCGGGTTGTGCGGCCTTGGCGGCCTTGCGCGCGCGGGCGCGTTCCAGCGCGGCCTGGATGGCGGCCTGCTTGTCGTCGTCGGCGCCTTCCTCGCCCTCTTTCTTCTTTACCGCCGCCTTCTTCCTGGCCATGCGCTCGGCCTTCTCGCGTTCCTCGCGCTCGATGCGCTCCTGGCGGAACTCATAGCGTTCGCGGGCGATGTCGGACTTCTGCCGTTCCTTCTCGCGCGCCCAGATCTCGTTCTTGGCGTAGCGGTAGTACTGCACCAGCGGGATATTGCTGGGGCAGACATGCGCGCAGCAGCCGCACTCGATGCAGTCGAACAGGCCGTAGTCCTGGATCGCGTCGAAGTCCTTGGCCTTGGCCTGCCAGTAGAGCTGCTGCGGCAGCAACTGGGCGGGGCAGGCGGCCGCACACTCGCCGCAGCGGATGCAGGGCATCACCGGCCCCGGGGGCGGGGTGTCCTGGGGGCGAGTGGCGAGCAGGCAGTTGGTGCCCTTGATCACGGGTATGGCGTCGTCGTGGACCGCGAAACCCATCATCGGGCCGCCCATCACCAGGCGATCCACCCCATCGGCGTAACCGCCGGTCGCGGCGATGACGTCGGCGAACGGGGTCCCCAGCAGGGCCTCGACATTGCGCGGGTGCCGCACGCCCGGCCCGGTAACGGTGACGATGCGCGACAGCAGGGGGCGCCCCTGGATGATCGCGTCGCAGACCGCCTTGAAGGTGCCGGGATTGTTGCAGACCATCCCGACATCGGCCGGAAGACCGCCGCTGGGAACCTCCTGGCCGGTCAGCACCTTGATCAGCTGGCGTTCGCCGCCGGTGGGGTAGAGGGAGGGGACCGAGACCAGCTGGATCAGCTCGCGCAGTTCGCCCGGCAGGTTTTCGGTGAGGGCCCGCATCGCCTCGGGCATGTTGTCTTCCACCGCGAACAGCACCCGTTCGACGTCCAGCAGGTGGGCGACGATGCGAATGCCCTCGAACACCGCCTCCGGGGCGGTGCGCAGCAGCATGTCATCGGCGCTGATGTAGGGCTCGCACTCGGCCCCGTTCACGATCAATGTATGGATGCGCTGACCGGCGCGCGGGTTGAGCTTGACCGCGGTGGGAAAGGCGGCCCCGCCCAGCCCGACGATGCCGGCGTCGCGGATGCGCTGGCGCAGCTTGCGCGGCTCGCGGGTATCCCAGTCCAGCCAGGGTTCCATGCGGGTGTCGCCCCAGTCGTCGCGCCCGTCGGTCTGGATGACCACGCAGGGGGCGTCCAGACCGGAGGGATGGGGCACCGCGTGCGGGGCGATCTCGATCACCTCCCCGGAACTGGGGGCGTGCACGTGGGCGGCGATATATCCCTTGGACTGGCCGATGCGCTGACCCTTGGTCACGTAGTCGCCGACCGCCACGCAGGGCTCCGCGGCCTCGCCAATGTGCTGGCCCAGCGGGACGATCAGCTGCGGAGGCACGCCCATCACCAGCACCGGATCGCGGGTGCTGGCTTCGGTCTCGTCGGCCAGTTTCAGGCCCCCGTGGAAGCGATGCAGCTGCATAAGCGTATTCTAACGGTTTGCGGACATCCGACTCAGTCGGAAGCCCCCGAACCGTCCGCGATGGCGTGGATGGGCCGCTTGATGGGCTGCTCGATGGGCGAGGGTTCCGGTTCCGACCAGCGCCATTCGGTGATGTCGGTGCCGACCGGAACCATGGTGATGCAGTCGACCGGACAGGGCTCGATGCACAGCTCGCATCCGGTGCATTCCTCCTCGATCACGGTGTGCATCTGCTTGGCGGCCCCGAGGATGGCATCCACCGGGCAGGCCTGAATGCACAGGGTGCAGCCGATGCAGATGTTCTCGTCGATGATCGCGACGGCCTTCTCCTGCTCTTCTTCCTCCAGCGGGGTGGGCTCGCGGTCGAGCAGGTCGGCCAGGGCCTGGACCGTGGCCTGACCGCCGGGCGGGCAGCGGTTGATGTCCGCCTCGCCGGCGGCGATGGCCTCGGCATACGGCCGGCAGCCGGGGTAGGAGCACTGGCCGCACTGGGTCTGTGGCAGCAGGGCGTCGATCTGGTCCACCACCGGATCGGACTCGACCCGGAAGCGCTGCGCGGCGAACCCCAGGATTACCCCGAACGCAGCGGCCAGGCCACCGATCGCGAGGATGGCGTAGAGCACGCTCACAGCCGCACCAGCCCGGAGAAGCCCATGAACGCGAGCGACATCAACCCGGCGGTAACCATGGCGATGGCACTGCCGCGGAACATCACCGGCACATCGGCCACGGCGATGCGCTCGCGGATCGCGGAGAACAGGATCAGCACCAGCGAAAAACCGACCGCGGCGCCGAAACCGTACAGGGCCGACTCGACAAAATTGTGTGCCTCCTGGACGTTGAGCAGGGCCACGCCCAGCACCGCGCAGTTGGTGGTGATCAGCGGCAGGAAGATCCCCAGCACGTTGTAGAGCAGGGGCGAGGTCTTGCGCACCACCAGCTCGGTGAACTGCACCACCGCCGCGATCACCAGGATGAAGGCGATGGTGCGCAGGTATTCCAGCCCGAGCGGGGTCAGCAGGTATTCATTGATCACGTAGGAACTGACGGCGGACAACGTCAGCACGAAGGTCGTGGCCAGGCCCATGCCGGTGGCCGTCTCGACCTTGCGCGAGACCCCCATGAACGGGCACAGGCCCAGAAACTTCACCAGTACGAAGTTGTTCACGAGGATCGTACTGATGAGGATCAGGACGTATTCCACGAAAAATCCGAGTCGTCAGGTCAACAACACAGTATCGGCGACGGGCGGTGCCCGCTCAACCCTGCCCGCGACGGGGCCATTGCCCTTTCCGGGCGCGAAACCTAGGGAGACGCTGATTGAATCGCACGTCCGCGCTCGAGTCGCTTTTGCGTGCGAACAAGGCGCGGTGACTGCCGTGCAGTCATTCTGCACAAAGGAGCCGCAACGCCGTTCCCGCGCCCGTTGTTGATCATAAAAACGGGCGGCCGGGCCCCTGCTTTCAATAGCTTGTGGGGTTGGTGCACCCTGTTCCCCGATCCTGCGTTGCGCCTCTTGCGGGTAGAACCACTACCCGCTACACGACGCGCCTTGTCTCGGAAAACAGGGGGCACCAACGCGGACGTGCGATTCAATCAGCGTCTCCCTAGTCCGGCGCGTGGCAGAGGCCGGGAATGTCGAGTCAGATTAGCGCCCGTCGGCGGTGTCGGAGATGAGCGAGGTCAAGGGCCGCACCGGATGGTCGTCCTCGGCCTGGGGGTCCGCGGCCGGGCGAGCGGTCAGCAGCCAGGCCTGGTGGGCGGCGTCCAGCTCGTCACGGCGGGTGGACAGCACCAGCACGGTCTCCGGCGTCAGGCCGATCTCCTCCGCGAGACGACGGTAGCTGCCGGCATCGCGGCGGCCACCGATGCGGGTGTCGAACAGTCCGGTCAGGTGTTGTTCGACCTCCGGGTGCGGGCCGTGGCGCAGCCAGTCGCGCTGTACCGGTGCCGGGGTCGCGCCGAAGCTGTACAGGGCCACTCCGCTGCGGTGCAGCCGGTCCAGCGTCGCGGCGGTTTCCCGGGAGAGTTGTGGCTGCAGGGCCCCGGCCTCCAGCGCATCGGCCCAGACCATCCCCTGGAGCTGGCGCACCGGCGTGATGTCCTGCCCGCCCCGGATCCACGCGCGGATCTGGGACAGCAGCCCGTCCACGTCCAGCTCGCGCCCGGAGTAGGCGAGGATGTCCGTCAGCGTCCGCTGGACCGCGGTGGACTCGGCGTGACGCTCGAGGAAGTCCGGCAGCGCCTCGAGGGCGTGTGGTTCCAGCGTATCGCGCAGCACGCCGGACGGGGCGAGGACTCCCTCGAAGGCCAGGATGACGGCCTGGGGGGCGGGGTGAGCGGAGGTCGGGGTCATAGGGGTAGCTGGCGGGCCAGCGTTTCGCATTCGAACATGAACTCGAAGGCCTCGGTGCGCTGCATGGCCCGTTCCACCGTCTCGCCCCAGGTGTAGAGCCCGTGACCGCCGATCAGGTAACCGGCAAGTGCCGGGTCGCGGTCCATGGCGGCGTCGACCCGGGCGGCCAGCTGCTGCATGTCCGGCTCGTTGGCGAACACCGGGATGCGGATGCCGCGCGCGGGGTGTTCGCAGCCGGGGAGTTCGCGCAGGGCCTCGTAGTCGCGCAGCAGCAGTGAGCCCGTGACCTGCCGCGACAGCACGGTACCCTGCACGCTGTGCGTATGCAGGACGGCGCCGAGCTGCGCGTCGCGGCGGTACATGATGATGTGCAGGAAGGTCTCGGGGCCGGGTTCGCCGCTGCCGGTGACCCGATGCCCTTCGAGATCCACCACCATGAAGTCGTGGGCGTCCAGCAGGTCCTTGCTGCGCCCCGGGGCGGTAATCACGATATGCCGGTCGTCCAGACGCGCGGAGAAGTGCCCGGTGCGCGCGGGGAGCCAGCCGCGGTCCGCGAGTTCGCGTCCGGCTTCGGCCAGCAGGCGAACCTGCGCTTTGAATTCGGGGCTTTGTTCCATGCGTCCGGGTGTCGACAAAAGAGCGGCAGCTTACGCGAGGCTCGGGTGCAAATCCATGGGCCGCGCGCGTTCCATGCCGTTCTCGTCGGTTGCGGTGGGCATCACTTGACGCGCATGCCGGGGCGGGCCCCGTCATCCGGGTTCAGGATGTAGAGCTCCGACCCACCCGGGCCGGCGGCCAGCACCATGCCCTCGGAGACGCCGAAGCGCATCTTGCGCGGGGCCAGGTTGGCGACCATCACGGTATACCGGCCGATCAGGTCCTCCGGGGCGTAGGCGGACTTGATGCCGGCGAATACCTGGCGCGTCTCGGAACCGATATCCAGGGTGAGTTTCAGGAGTTTGTCGGCGCCGTCCACGTGCTCGGCATTGGCGATGCGGGCGATACGCAGATCGACCCGGGCAAAGGTATCGAAGTCGATGGTCTCGGCAATCGGGTCCACGTTCGCCTCCGTGGCCTGTTCAGGGGCCGCGTTGTCGGGGCTGGCGGTCTCGCGGGCGGCCAGAGTGGCCTTCGAGGCCTCCAGCAGCTTTTCGATGGTCTCCGGCTCGATGCGCGTCATCAGCGGCTTGAACTTCTGGATGGAACGTCCGATCAGGGGTTCGCGGTTCGCCCAGCGGGTGTCGTCCAGGTTCAGGAACGCGGCGGCGTCGGCCGCCAGCTTCGGCAGCACCGGGGCGAGATAGACAATCAGGATGCGGAACAGGTCCAGCCCCTGGGTGTTGATGGCCTGCACCTCGGCCTCGCGACCTTCCTGCTTGGCCAGCACCCAGGGCTGGGCCTCGTCGATGTACTGGTTGGCCTGATCCGCCAGCGCCATGATGCGGCGCATCGCCTGGGCGAACTCGCGCCGCTCGAATGCCGCCGCGATCGCCTCGCCCTCGGCGACGAAGGCGTCGTGCAGGTCCGGGCGCGGGAGTTCCGCGGCCAGCTGGCCGTCGAAGCGCTTGTGGATGAAGCCGGCGCAGCGGCTGGCGATGTTGACCACCTTGCCGACCAGGTCCGAGTTCACGCGCTGCACGAAGTCGTCCAGGTTCAGATCCAGGTCGTCGACCCCGTCCCCCAGTTTGGCGGCCAGGTAGTAGCGCAGCGATTCGGGGTTCAGGTGGTCCAGGTAGTCGCGGGCGCGGATGAAGGTCCCGCGCGACTTGGACATCTTCTGGCCGTTGACCGTCAGAAAGCCGTGGCAGAAGACCGCCGACGGGGTGCGAAAGCCCGCGCCATGCAGCATGGCCGGCCAGAACAGGGTGTGGAAGTAGGCGATGTCCTTGCCGATGAAGTGGTACAGCTCGGCGTCGGAGTCCGCGCCCCACCAGGCGTTGAAGTCCAGGCCCTGCTGCTCGGCGAAGGCGCGAAAGCTCGCCATGTAGCCGATCGGGGCGTCCAGCCACACGTAGAAGTACTTGCCCGGGGCGTCGGGGATCTCGAAGCCGAAGTAGGGCTTGTCACGGGAGATGTCCCAGTCGCTCAGGCCGGTCTCGAACCATTCGTCCAGCTTGTTGCGGATCGCGTCCTGCAGACGGCCGGAGCGGGTCCAGTCGCGCAGGAAGGCCTCGAAGTCGCCCAGCTTGAAGAAGTAGTGCTCCGAGGCGCGGGACTCCGGGCGCGCGCCGCTGATGGCCGATACCGCGTCTTTCAGGTCCATCGGGCTGTAGGTCGCGCCGCAGGCCTCGCAGGAGTCGCCGTACTGCTCCTGCGCGCCGCATTTGGGGCAGGTGCCCTTGATGAAGCGATCCGGCAGGAACATCCCGGCCTCGGGGTCATAGGCCTGGTCGATGGTGCGGGTCTCGATGTGCCCGGCGTCGCGCAGGGCCTTGTAGATCTGGCCGGCCAGCTCGCGGTTCTCGTCGGAGTGCGTCGAGTGGTAGTGATCAAAGCCGATCAGGAATTCGCTGAAGTCGGCCTCGTGTTCCTGGCGCACCCGCGCGATCAGTTCTTCCGGCTCGATGCCCTCGGATCGGGCCTTGAGCATGATCGGCGTGCCGTGGGCGTCGTCCGCGCATACGTAGATCACCTCGTGGCCCCGCGCACGCTGGTACCGCACCCAGATGTCGGTCTGGATGTATTCCACCAGGTGCCCGAGATGGATCGGGCCGTTGGCGTAGGGCAGGGCGCTGGTGACGAGGATCTTGCGCGGGGTTTCGGTCATTGCTTGGCTCGTGATGGGCGGCGCCGGGCCGCGGGTGCAGGGGCGCTATTGTCGGGTGTGTCCGGCGGCTTGTCGAGGCGCAGCGCGGGCTGGGCCCGCTTGTCCACAGAAGCTGTGGATAAGTCTGTGGGAAACCCGGTGGAATCGGTCGCTACCCCTTGCCACACAAGGGCGCATGACAAATTGGTTAAAAATCGACCAACCCAAAAGAAATCCAATAAAACATGAACTTAAACAACTATTGTGCAGCGTTTTGGACGTTTGTGCGGCTATCTAGGCCTGTCTTCCCCGTATGCGCCATGTTTGTGCATAAAACCGTTGCGAAAGGCTTGACACCCGGCCGGATGAGCATGTTTGGGCCCCGGGAAAGGACTGGCACTGCGTGTTGCCATTGGCGTGCCGTACCGGTGCCAGTAGAATCGCGCGGTCACCCTTCAATTGCTGGATGGAACGAACACCATGGCCGAACTCTCGCGCGAGCAGATCGAAAACGCCCTGAAGACTGTTCAGGACAAGTACCTGGAGCAGGATTTGGTGGCCGCCGGCGCGGTCAAGGACATTCAGGTGGAGGGCGCGCGCGCCTCCATTGCCATCGAGATGGGCTACTCCTCGAACGGCTATCACGACGAGCTCCGCGCAGCCATCCAGGGGGCGCTGGCCGGTGTCGCCGGGCTGGAATCCTCGGAAGTGACCATCAACACCAAGGTCACGACGCACGCAGTTCAAAAGAGCCTCAAGCCGATGGCGGGGATCAAGAACATCATCGCCGTGGCCTCCGGCAAGGGCGGGGTGGGCAAGTCCACCACCGCGGTGAATCTGGCGCTGGGCCTGGCGGCCGAGGGCGCGCAGGTCGGCATCCTGGATGCGGACATCTACGGCCCCAGCCAGCCGCGCATGCTGGGCATCAAGGGCAACCCGGAGTCCAAGGATGGCAAGAGCATGGAGCCGCTGGAGCGCCACGGCGTACAGGCGATGTCCATCGGCTTCCTGATCGAGGAGGACACGCCGATGATCTGGCGTGGCCCGATGGTGACCCAGGCGCTGGAGCAGCTCCTGAACGAGACTAACTGGAAGGATCTGGACTACCTGATCATCGACCTGCCGCCGGGCACCGGCGACATCCAGCTGACGCTGTCGCAGAAGATTCCGGTGTCCGGCGCGGTGATCGTGACCACGCCGCAGGACATCGCGCTGCTGGACGCCCGCAAGGGCCTGCGCATGTTCGAGAAGGTCGAGGTGCCGGTGCTGGGCATCATCGAGAATATGAGCATCCACATCTGCTCGAAGTGCGGCAACGAAGAGTACATCTTCGGCCAGGGCGGTGCGGAGAACATGGCCGAGGAGTACGGCGTGGATATGCTGGGCGCCCTGCCGCTGGACATCCGCATCCGCGAACAGGCCGATGGCGGCGAGCCCACCGTGATCGCCGACCCGGATGGGCGTATCGCCGAGATCTATCGCGAGATCGCGCGGCGCACCGGCGCCAAGCTGGCGGAGCAGTCCAAGGACTACAGCAGCAAGTTCCCCAATATCGTGATTCAGAACAACTGATCCGGCGAACCGCCGACCAGGGACAGGGCCAATGAGCATCAAGTCGGACCGCTGGATCCGGGAGATGGCCGAGACGCAGGGCATGATCGAGCCCTTCGAGCCCGGCCAGATCCGCTACCGCGACGAGGAGCGGATCGTGTCCTACGGCACCTCCAGCTACGGCTACGACGTTCGCTGTTCGGATCATTTCAAGATCTTCACCAACATCAATTCCAGCATCGTCGATCCCAAGGGCTTCGACGAGGGCAGCTTCGTGGATGTGCAGTCGGATGTCTGCATCATCCCGCCCAACTCCTTTGCCCTGGCGCACACGGTGGAGTACTTCCGTATCCCGCGCGATGTGCTGACCATCTGCCTGGGCAAGTCCACCTATGCCCGCTGCGGCATCATCGTGAACGTGACCCCGCTGGAGCCCGAGTGGGAGGGCCACGTGACGCTGGAGTTCTCCAACACCACGCCGTTGCCGGCCAAGATCTACGCCAACGAGGGTGTGGCGCAGATGCTGTTCCTGCAGTCCGACGAGGTCTGCGAGACGTCCTACAAGGATCGCGGCGGCAAGTACCAGGGGCAGCGCGGCGTCACCCTGCCGCGGACCTGACACCCACCAAATCCCCCGGAGGACCGCCATGCGCATCGTGATCGCGCTGGGCGGCAACGCCCTGTTGCAACGTGGCGAGACCCCCTCGGCCGAGGCCCAGCAGCGCAACGCGCAACAGGCCGCCGAGGCGATCGCCGCCGTGGCGCGCGAGCACGAGGTGGTCGTCACCCACGGGAACGGGCCGCAGGTTGGCCTGCTGGCCAATCAGGCGGAGTGCGATCGCATCGCCTGGCCGCTGGACGTTGTCGGCGCCGAGAGTCACGGCATGATCGGCTACATCCTGGCGCGCGAGCTGCACAACGCACTGGGGCATGACCGGGTGGCGAGCCTGCTGACGCAGACCGAGGTCGACCCCAACGATCCGGCCTTTGGCCATCCGGAGAAATTCATCGGCCCCACCTGGGATGAGGCCCGTGCTCGTGCACTGGCCGACGAGCGCGGTTGGGATATCGCGCCCGACGGCGAGGGTTGGCGGCGCGTGGTAGCCTCGCCCGAGCCGCAGCGGCTGCTGGGCATGGAGGCGGTACGCTCCCTGGTGGATAGTGGCGCTGTCGCGATCTGCGCCGGGGGTGGGGGTGTGCCAGTCGCGCGCGACGCGGCCGGGCGCCTGCAGGGCATCGAGGCTGTGGTCGACAAGGACCTGACGGCCGCCCGTCTGGCCGCGCATGTCGAGGCCGACTGGCTGCTGATGCTGACCGATGTCGACGGCGTCTATATGGACTGGGGCACGCCGGACGCTCGGCGCTTGAAGGCCCTGCTGGTCACGGCCGTGGAGCCGGCGGCCTACCCCGCGGGTTCCATGGGCCCGAAGATGGAGGCGGCGCGGCGCGCGGCGCAAGGCGGCATCCGGGTCGGGATCGGTGCGCTGGGGCATGCCGCTGATATCCTGGACGGCCAGGCCGGGACCCGCATCCTGCCGGTCGGGGCCGTCTGACAGCGAATCCGCAGCCAGGCGGGTCTCAAGGGCGTGTGCCAAGCCCGTGATCTTCACGCCGGCGCTTGCGCGACGGGCCGTGGGCTTGCACGCTTTGACCTGAAAACACCCGAGAGCGATAGCGATGCGAGAGATTCAGCGAGCGACCCCCCTGGTGATCGGACTGACCGCCGTCGGCCTGCTGGCACTGGGCTGTGGCAACGGCGCGCCGGAGGAGGAGTCGGCGGGTGCACCCCAGAGTCTGGGGGAGGGGGGGCTGACCCCTCAGGACATGTCCAGTGACGAGGCACGGCGTCCGCAGCAGTCCGGCATGCCGGCCGCGGACGTGAAGCGCACCACGGACTGACGGACTCGCGGGGGCGCCTGCCCATGCGTGCCCCGTGCCCTCACCACATCAGGTCATCGGGAACGACGTAATCCTTGTAGGGGTCGTCCGGGTCGGGCTCGGACGACGCATCGTCCTCGGCCGGAATCACCAGCGGCCATTCCGGATCGCGCTCGCGGATGCGGTCCGCTGTCTCCCGCGGAATGACCCGGAAGCCCTTCTCCGGCCGGATATCCAGCCCCGCAATCGCGGCGCGCCCGTCGGCCAGGCGCTTTTGCAGATCCGCTGTCACCGGTAGGTGACGGATCTGCCCCCCCTGCTGAAAGTGATAGTCCAGCGCGGCATCGCCCGTGGGGATCGGCGCCAGGTGGGTGCTGACCAGCTCGCGGATCTGCGCGTGGCGGGCGCGGCGTTCGGCACGCTCCTGCTGTTCGCGGTTCTTCTGCCGCGAGCGTTCGGCCTGCTCGGCCTTGCGCGCCTCGGCCACGCCCGGCTCGGGGCCGGTCTTGCGGTCCTTCTTCTTTTTCGCGTTGCCCTTTTGCGCCTGATGCTTTTGCGCCTTGGCCTTGCGAACCTGTTTTTCGTCCACCAGCCCCGTCTTCAGGAGCTGGGTGCGCAGATCGTCGGACATGAATCCTGCCGTGTAGGGTCTGTATGCCGGGGAGGATAGCCGGAACCGCCAGCGCATGCAGCCGGCATGCCGCTACGTACGTCCCTGCGTGGACACGCTATTGAGAACACCGATCCGGAGTGTGTGGCGCGTCGCGGATCTCGGCCTCCGGCAATGCGGGGAACAGCGTGTGCAGTCGGCGCCGGTGGTTCACGGCGTGGGACCGGCTATCCGGCGTCGAGAGCTGGCGGGCCTGCGCGAGCAGTTGCAGGCCCGCCAGGCGCTCGCTCTGGAGTTCGAGCGCGAGTACCGCGCGGTAGAGCGTGTCGCGCTCGGGGGTGTGCAACTGGCGGCGCAGGGCGCGGATGCGTCCGGTGGCTGAGGTCTGCCAGCGGCGGGCGGTTTGCGCGAGCCGTTGCCACTGAGAGGTCGTCAGCGGTCGGGGGTACCACAGGGCGAACAGCGCCAGCATCACATCCACCCCGAAGTCCTCCTGCCAGCGCAGCAGGCGCGCGCGTGCATCGGGGTCGGCCCAGAGGGTTCCGGCGAAGCTCCAGAAGGCCTCGAAGCCCGTCGACGGCCGTTCCGGGATGCCTCCGGATTCAGGCACTGCTCGCGGCGGAGGAGGTGAACGTCACCCCGGCGGTGTTCCGCAGACTCTCGGGCTCCAGGATCTCGAGGTCGCGGGTGTGCAGGCTGATTACGCCCTGGTTGCGCAGCTGGGTGAACAGTCGGCTGATGGTCTCCTGGGTCAGGCCCAGGTGGTTGGCGATGTCGGCGCGCGACATCGGCAGGTAGAACCGCTCGGGGGACAGGCCGCGAGTGCGCTGGCGTTCCGACAGCCCCACGAGGAATGTCGCCAGGCGCTGCTCGGCCGTGCGCTGGGCAAGCAGCGCATGCAGGCTTTCGTCCTGCGCGAGCTCCTGGCTCATCACGCTCATCATGTGCTGGCGGAACGTGGGCAGGCGCCCGGCGAGGTCGTCGACATGCCCGTAGGGCACGGCACAGACGCTGGTGGATTCCAGGGCCACGGCACTCACCGGGTGCTTGCCCGAATGGATCGCGTCCAGTCCCAGGAGGTCGCCGGCCAGGGCAAAGCCCGTGATCTGTTCAGTGCCGTCATCGGAGATCAGCACCGTCTTCAGCGCCCCCGTGCGGACCGCATACAGCGCGTCGAACTTGGCCCCCATGGTGAACAGGGCCGCGCCCTTGGCGATCGGCCGGCGCTGCTGGACGATCTCGTCGAGCTGCCAGAGCTCGTCCTGCGGCAGGCCGACCGGCAGGCAGAGCTGGCGCAGGGTGCAGTGCTGACAGGCTTGGGTGGGTCGTAGCGTCATGAGTGCAGGGTAGCCGTTTTTTCGGAATTGGGGAAAGGGATTTTCGGGGTCTGCCATCACGCTCGGGAATGCGCTACTGTCCCTGTGGAATGCAGGTGATTCGGGTCGGGGTTATTACGGGTCTCGAAGCGGCGCCGGCCGCCCACTTCACCGCGCGCGGCATCAGGCATGGACAACGCGAGATAACAATATTTAGACTCAGTTTACATTGGGTGGCGCGGCAACGGCCTGGAACCCACGCGTTGCGCACGGGCCGCCGAGACAAGGACAGGGGTCAAGATGATCGAGCGGTTACTCGAGCAATACATGCGCTACGGGACCTTTGTGCTGCGGCACCCGGATGGCCGCGAGCAGCGTTTCGGTAGCGGTACGCCGGAGATCACGATGCAGCTGCATGACCGGGCGGCGCTGCGCAAGATCGGTCGCGATCCGGGGTTCCAGCTGGGCGAGACCTACATGAACGGCATGTGGTCGCCTGGCCCCGAGGGCCTGCAGGTGTTCCTGGATGTGGCTATGCGCAACTTCGCGCCGATGTTCCAGCAGCGTGTCAATCCGGCGGTGCGTATGCTCCGGGCGCTGATCGAGCAGGGCAACAAGGTGGCGCGCTGCTATCAGAACATCGCCCATCATTATGATGTCGACGAGTGGCTTTATCGCCAGTTCCTGGACGAGGGCATGTTCTACAGTTGTGCCTACTTCGAGCGGCCCGATATGACGCTGGAGGAAGCGCAGCAGGCCAAGTGCGCGATGCTGCGCAGGAAGCTGCGCCTGGAACCCGGCATGCGGGTCCTTGATATCGGTTGCGGCTGGGGCGGCCTGGCCTTCCATCTGGCCGAGCACGCGGACGTGCAGGTCGACGGCGTGACACTGTCCCGGGAGCAGCTGCGGGTGGCCCGGGAGGAGGCCGGGCGACGCGGGCTGGAGGACCGGGTGCGGTTTCTCTACCAGGACTACCGCGAGCACGAGGACCAGTACGACCGGATTGTCAGCGTCGGCATGTTCGAGCATGTCGGCACACCCAACTACGGTACGTTCTTCCAGCGGGTACACGACCTCCTGACGCCCGACGGCATCGCCGTGCTGCATACCATCGGGCGGCAGGAGCCGCCGGGCACCTCCAACCCGTGGCTCAGCAAGTACATCTTTCCGGGCGGGTACACCCCGGCGCTGTCCGAGGTGATGAGTGCGCTGGAACCCACCCCGCTGTACACCACGGACATCGAGTTCTGGCGGCTGCACTATGCCGAGACACTGGCTGAGTGGTACCGCCGCTTCCAGAAGGTCCGGGCCGAGGCCGTGACGCGCTTTGACGAGCGCTTCTGCCGCATGTGGGAGTTCTATCTGGCCAGTTGCGAGGGGACCTTCCGCTGGTGGGGACAGGTGGTCTTCCACGTGCAGATGGCCAAGCAGCAGGACGCGGTGCCGCTGACGCGCGACTACCTCTATCGCGACGATGCCTCCGAGGTGGTCTCGATCCCGCCCGGCGAGGCCCAGGCACGGCGCAGCAACGCGGCCTGAGGGGTGGCCGAATGCGCCGGGAACGGCGCGAAAACGGGGCCCGGAGCGCGCGAACCGAACGTACTTTCCCTACACTAATGGGGACGTTGCGGCCATGCCGGCGGTGACCATCCATTCCGGAGCAGGGGCGCGTGTTCGGTCGCTTTCGTAAACGCAGGGAGGCACCGGGTCAGGAAGACCCGCAGGCCGTCGGGCCGTCGCAGGAGAACGTCCTGATCGAGGCGGCCGGCCGCAGCCGCATCACCGAGGTGGCGGCCACCGCGCGGCGCGTCCCCTGGTCGCTCAATTTCCTCCAGCTGCTGTGGGCGGCGGGACCGGTCACGTTCCTGGCCATGCAGGGCGGGTATTTTCTCGGTTTCGGGCATGCCGCCCCGGCACAGAACTTCATCTTCTTCGCCGTCTACACCCTGCTGTTCGGGGTGATCGGCCTGGTGGCGCGCTTTGTCGCCGATGCCACCCGCGGCAAACGCCAGGAACAGTCGCGCGACCAGCTGCGCAACACGATCGACCTGCTGCCGGACCTGCTGTTCGTGACCCGTGATCTGGCCATGAGCGAGCTCGCACCGGACATGCGCCGGCGCAAGGCGGCCGAGGTGCTGCTCCACGAGGTGGATATCTCGCCCGAGGGGGTGGCCGTCGCGGTACGCGAGATGACCGGCGATACCAGCCTGGCGGCTGCCGCGGAGCAGATCGAGATCTATCGCCGCCTGGGCCTGCGCTCGCGTGTGGGCGATCTGGTGGGCGCGACCGAGGATTCGCGGCTCGCGGCTCTGGAGAAGCTGCACCACGAGGCCCCGGAGGTCGCCGACCTGCTGCGCGATCGGCTGCGCGGCGTGGCGCCGACCCAGGAGGATGGCGTGCGCCGGGTGGACCAGTTCCTGGACCGCCTGTTTTCCGCCGCCGATGCCGACGACCTGGCCCGGTGCACCCTCGACGATGTGCAGGCGATCTTCGTGCTCGCGTTCGAGCTCGTGAACGGGCGCCAGATCAAGCGCCTGAGCTTCGAATGGTCCGGTGGCTGGCAGCTCGGGGCCGCCCTGGACCGACTGGAATCCCAGGGCAACCGCTTTCGCGTGGCGCAGGCCGGGGTGGTCAGCCGCCTGCGCTCGCTCGGTATTCTGCTGTCCCAGAGCGATGCCTCGGGGCTGGATCCGCAGGCTCTGCGCGAGCCCGTAACCGACCTGGGGCGCCAGGTCCTGGAGGCCCTGCGCACCCTGGAGGATCGGGAACCGGGGGAACATTCGCCGGACGGGCAGCTCCTGGGACTGGCACTGCGGCGGGTCGAGGACCTGCGCGAGGCGCGCGACCAGCTGATGCAGGCGCAGAGCCGTTACGCCAATGCGGTGGAGCGCTGGGAGGCCCTGCGCCGCGCCCAGGTGGAGAAGCGGGGCGAGAAGCGCTGGTTCAAGCGCAGTGTGCGCGGTATCCGGGTCAGCGAGGAGCTGATCGAGCTGACCGATGACCAGAAGCTGAAGCTGGCCAACGACTTCTGCAACTTCCTTAAGGAGTTGAAGATCCAGCGTGAGGGCGACCTGTTCTACTTCGGAGGGGCAGCGCTGGACGCCGAGACGGCCAAGCGCATCGGCATCCAGCTGGCCCTGATCCTGGAGCCGCTGGTGGACCTCACCAACCCGAGCATCCAGCGTGCGATCTACGCCAACCCGGCCGCGTATCTCGGGGGGCTGTATGTGGGCATGAGCGCGGATGCCAAGGCGGGTCTGGGCTCGGCCATGGTGCGCAAGGTCCGCCAGGATCTCGGGCGCATGGCCGAATGGCTGGCGATGCGCCTCACGCGTATCTATCACCTGCCTTTGAGCGATTCGATGCGCGATTTCCTGGTCGAGCAGTACGGCGCCAACCGCGAGCGCCTGGACATGCTGGCAACGCATGCCGGCGACGAGTCGCATCCCGTGGCACTGCGCGCCGAGCGGTCGCCCGAGTTTGACGCCATGCTGCAGGACAAGACCTGGGGCCTGCTGCTGAAGCGCGGGACCCGCTATCTCCACGCCGAGGAGCGGCGCCGCCGCTGATGATCCGTCGCGACAGGCCTGGTTCGACGGTTCCGGTTGTGCGAGATCGAGTCTCCTCCGGCTGGTAATTTTGCGCCCAATTGTGTAGTGTTCGCCGCGTTCCCCGGTGCCCGGCCAGGCTCGACCTGGCGGGTTAAACGGGAAGTTCGGTGAGTCCAGACGGGTCCTCGGGAGCCGCGGGCGAAACCGACGCTGCCCCCGCAACGGTGATCGAGCGAGGGACCGCCCGACGGTCCCTGATGGTCGCGGCCAGTGCCACTGAACATAAGGTTCGGGAAGGCGCCGCACCGGAACGCTCGTCAGCCCGGAGACCGGCCAGGGAATGATCGCGCGGCATGCGGCGGGCATGCGAGGCGGATGATCGGGCCCGGCCGTTAGCCGGTTGAGGCCGATCCCCCTCGTGTCTGTCTCCCCCTGTTCGCGCGATCCCGACGAATCAACGGCGTGCGGGCGGCTCGCCGGGAGACACGGACGACATGAAACGCACAGCACTTTCCACGGCCATCCTGCTGGCCACCAGTCCCGCTCTGGCGGATACGCCGGATACCAACGACGCGCAGACCCTGGAAACCGTCCAGGTCACCGCCTCTCGCATCGCGCAGACCGTCGACGAGACGCTTGCTTCGGTCACCATCATCGACCGCGAAGAGATCGAGCGCCTGCAGCCCCAGCAGTTCACCGATCTGCTGGAGGGCCGCGCCGGGATCGAAACCTCCCAGAACAGCGCCTTCGGCAAGACAACTTCCGTCTACACCCGCGGGACAAGCTCCGACCACACCCTGCTTCTGATCGACGGCGTGCGCATGGGGTCGGCCACCAGTGGTGGCGCAAGCTGGCAGTTCCTGCCACCGGAGGAGATCGAGCGGGTGGAGATCGTGCGCGGTCCGCGAACCAGCATCTACGGTTCCGATGCGATTGGTGGCGTGGTGCAGACTTTCACTCGCGAAGGCCGCAAAGGGCCTCCGAAAGTCAACGCGTTTGTCGGCGGTGGCAGTTTCAATACCCGCGAGGCCGGGGTTGGTGTCGCGGGTGGTACCGAGAGCACGAACTACAGTTTCTCGCTCAGCCACTTCGCGACCGACGGCATCAATGTGCAGGACGATGTCGGTGACGACGACCGGGATGGCTACGACAACACCTCGTTGGCAACCAAGGTCTCGCACCGTCTGGATAATGGCGTCGAGTTCTTCGGGAATATTCTTTATTCGGAGGGCACGACCGAATTCGACAGTGGCTCGATCTTCTCGCCGGATGAATCCGACTTCGTCCATGCCGCGCTTCGCGCCGGCGTGAGAATTCCCGTCACTCAGCGTTGGGACACCGAGCTCTCTGCAGGCCACAGTCGCGACGAATCGGACAACTTTCTTGAGGGGGAATTCTTTTCCCAGTTCGATACCCGTCGCGATATGGTCGATTGGCGCAACGACATTGTGGTTGCGGACAATATCCTCGTCATCACCGGTATCGACGCCTACGAGGATCGTGTGGCGAGCGATACCGTTTACGACGAGGATTCGCGCTACAACCTAGGAGCGTATTCCGTTGTTCAGGTCGACATGGGTCGCCACGACCTGGAAGGCAGCCTGCGCTACGACGACAACGAACAGTTTGGTGACAAGGTCACGGGACAAGTGGCCTGGGGCTTTCAGATGACCGACCCGCTGCGTCTGCGGGCGTCCTACGGCACTGCGTTCAAGGCGCCGACTTTCAACGACCTGTACTTCCCCGGGTTTGGTAATACCGACCTCGAGCCGGAGGATTCGCGGAGCCTCGAAATCGGGGCGCGCTACACACGCGAGGCCTACTATGCCGATGCTGCCGTCTTCCGCACGGAACTGGATCAGATGATCAGTTTTGATCCCGTTGCATTTCGGGCTGAGAACATCGATGAAGCACGTATTCAGGGAATCGAGCTGGAAGCGGGTTACGAAAGCCCGCGCTGGGCTTCTCGCGCTTCCCTTACGCTGATGGACGCCGAAGATCGTGAGACTGGCAAGGAACTTCGCCGGCGCTCGCCCGTGACGGCCCGGTTCGATCTCGATCGGAATCTCAACCGTTTTTCGGTTGGGGGCTCAGTGATTGCCAAGAGCCGGTCGTTCGACGATCAGGATAACGATGTTCGACTGTCCGGATACGGCCTGATGAACCTGCGCGCGAGCTATCAGGTTGCGCCGGAATGGCAGCTTCAGGCGACGGTCAATAACGTGTTCGACAAGGACTACGAGACCGCCCTTGGCTACAGCCAGCCGGGCCGGGCCGCGTTCTTGAAGCTGCGCTACCAGCAGAGGTGATTCATGGGTAATCGACTGTCAAAGATTGCGACCCGTACGGGTGACGAAGGCCGGACCGGCCTCGGTGATGGCTCGCGGGTAGACAAGGACAGCCACCGCGTCGAGGCCTTTGGCGACGTGGACGAGCTGAACAGTGTCGTGGGCCGGGTGCTGGTCCACGACCTGCCCGAAGAGGTCCGTCGTTCGCTGGCTCTGGTGCAGCACGAGTTGTTTGATCTCGGAGCGGAACTGGCAGTACCAGGGCATCAGGCCCTCCCGGAGGCTTCCGTGGAGCGTCTGGATGTGGAGCTGGAGTCCTTCAACGCCGATCTGCCCGCCCTGAAGGAGTTCATCCTTCCGGGCGGGGGTCCCGCTACGGCCGACTGTCACATTGCGCGTACCGTCTGCCGGCGTGCGGAACGGCGTCTGGTGGCGCTCAATCACCACGAGGCATTGCGTCCGGCGTCGCTGGCCTATATCAACCGGTTGTCGGATCTCCTGTTCGTGCTCTGCCGTGTGCTGGCTCGTCACGAAAACGGTTCGGAGGTCCTCTGGCAGCCGGCCAACCAGCGCGGCTGACGGGTCGTCTTGGGGGCGCCGCGCTGGCGGCGTCCCATTCCCATTGCAACGGTCGAGGCGTGTCGAGTACACGCCTCGCACCCTATTGCACCTGTTTATCGGGAAGTTTCCATGCGTTTTCGTTGCACGATCCTGAGCGTTTTCGCGCTTTTCCTTTTCGGAATGGTCCCGGCCCATGCGGGTCCGCTCGTGGTGGGTGTGGTCTCCGATCGCTCGGCGGCGGAGGTGGCCGCAGGCGCGCATCGTTTCCTGGAGGCCTATCCGCAGGCGGAGGTGATCCTGCGGACACCGGAGCAGCTCGCGGACAAGTCGGACGAGGCGGTATCGGCGCTGTGGCGGGAGGCCGACGCCATACTCGTCGCGGCTGTTTTCGGGGACCAGGCCGCGCGCCTCGACCGTCTGTTGCGGGAGACCCCGCCGCCCGAGGGGGCCCCGATTCTGGCCATTAACAGCGTGCGTCACCTGACGGCCCTGTCCCGGATCGGCGGCGAGGCCGTACTCGTGGGTCTCGATGACGAGAAGCGCACCGAACTGGCGGCCAACCCCGACCCGGGCGAAGACCCGCGCGTGCACCTGGCCCAACAGCGGGAGCGTTTCCCCGAACAGGCGGACTGGCTGACCGGGCGCGCGTTCTATCAGGGGCGTACGCCGGAGAACATGGAAGGCCTGATGCGCTGGCTGGCCGCGCGCGGCGGGCACGAGATCGAGGTGCCGGAGCCGGACCCGCGCGAGACCATCCGCTATTACCGGCATGGGAACTCCACTCCCGACCCGGACGATCTCGAGCTGGACGACGGGCCCGCCGTGGCGTTGCTGGACCTGGATACCGGTGACCGACCGGGAGACCGCGCGCTTCTGGACGCAGCCTGCGAAGCCCTGGAGGCGCGAGACATCCAGTGCTTTGCGGTGCTGGCGCGCTGGGGCGGGGCCAGCCGCGAGGCGGTCGAGACGCTGGCCGAGGCGGCCGGCCCGGCGGATCTGGCGGGTATCGTCAGCCTGCAGGACTTCGTGGTCGGTGGGGGCGGTAATCGCGAGGCGGTGGCCGAGGCCTTCGGCGAGCTGGATGTCCCGGTGATCAAGGGGATCCGCCTGGCGGATGTGAGCGCAACCCAGTGGCGGCTCTCGCACGAGGGTATCCCCTGGGACAAGGTCCACTATCACGTGGCCATGCCGGAGTTGCAGGGCATGAGCCAGCCGATGGTGCTCGCGACCGCGGGCGCGCCGAAACAGGACGAACGCACCGGCGTGCGCCTGACCCTGACCGAGCCGGTCGACGAGCGGGTCGAGGCCCTGGCCGATCGGGTGGCGAGCTGGCAGCGGCTGCGCCGCCTGGATAACGTGGAAAAGCGGGTGGCGGTGGTTTACTACAACCATCCGCCGGGTCGCCAGAACATCGGTGCGGACAAGCTGGATGTTCCCGAGTCGCTGCTGGAGATCCTGCAGCGCCTCGAGGCTGCCGGGTACGACCTGGGCTACGCGGTGCCGGAGGACGCCGAGACCCTGCTGGAGATGATCCAGGATCGGGCCGTGAACCTGCCGGAACAGGCGGACGCGCTGGACGCGATCGCCGGCCGGGTCGCCTCGCTGGATCGCGACCAGTATCAGGCGTATTTCGATAGCCTGCCGGAGCCCGTCCGGGCCGAACTGGTCGACGGCCCGATCGGCTATCTGCAGGCACGCCTGGAGGCCGCCAGGGCCGCCGACAAGGTCGAGATCGCGCAAGCTGGGCTGGAAAGCGGTGTCGGTGATCTGCGCCACATGCTCGAGAGTTATCCGCACGCGGCGCAGGAGCGTGCACTGGACCTGCTGGCCCAGTACGAGGAGGCCTGGGAGGCCACGCTGGCGGGGGAGGACGCGCACGCGACCACCGAGCAGTTGCGCAAGGCGCTGGTGCGCACGGGCATCCCCGGCCTGACCGGCTGGGGCGAGCCGCCGGGCGAGGCGATGACCCGCGATGGCGAGATGCTGTTCCCGGGGATCGAATTCGGCAATGTATTCATCGGGCCGCAGCCGCCGCGCGGCTGGGAGGTCAGCGAGCGCCTGCTGCACGCGAATACCACGTTCCCGCCGACCCACCAGTATGTCGGCTTCTACCACTGGATCCGCGATCACTTCGAGGCCGATGCGCTGGTCTATGTGGGCCGTCACTCGACCCGCGAATTCCTGCCGCGCCGGCGCGCGGGGCTGGCACCGGATGATTACCCCGAGCTCCTTGGCGGGGCCCTGCCGATCATCTATCCCTACATTGTCGATGGCGTGGGTGAGGGCATCCAGGCCAAGCGCCGCGCCATGGGCGTGATGATCAGCCACCTGACCCCGCCGCTGGCGGCCACCGAGCTCTACGACAGCCTGCTGGAACTGCGCCAGCTGGTGGAGACCTACGAGGCCGCCGCGCAGCCGGATGCCGCGACGCGCTCGCGGGCCGTCCAGACCCTGCGCGAACGTATCGAGGACCTTGGCCTGACCGAGACCATCGAGCGTGAACTGGCGCGGGGTCACCATCACGATCACGGGCATCACCATGATGATCACGGTGATCATCACGAGGGGCATCACGACGAGGACCACGCGGGACATGGCGAAGGCCACGGAGACGAACACGGCGACGAACATCGCGACGCGGACCATCACCGGGAACACGGGGATGAAGAGCACGAACACGCCCATGAGCATGACCACGCGGACGAGGGCCATGGTGAACATGCAACGACCGTGCTGGCGGAGATGGACGAGGAGTTGCTGGTCCACGAGATCGGGCATTACCTGACCGACATGCAGGAAGACCAGATGCCGCTGGGGCTGCATGTGTTCGGACGCGACTGGAGCGACGAGGCTGTGGACACGATGCTCGAGTCGATGGCGGGTGACGACGCGGTCGGCGACGACTGGGACGCCAAGCTGCGTGGGTCCCCGGCGAGCGAGCGCGCGCATCTGCTGGCGGCGCTGGAAGGCCGTTTCGTGCCGCCAGGGCAGGGCAACGACCCGATCCGTACGCCGGAGGTATTGCCGACCGGGCGCAACTTCCACGCGCTGGCGGCGGACCTGGTCCCCACGCGTATCGCCTGGGGTATCGGTCAGGAGCTGGCCGCGGATGCCCGCGAGCACGGTGATCCCGAGGCGGATGGCAGCGAGGCGATCATCCTCTGGGCGTCGGATACTGTGCGTGACGAGGGCGTGATGATCGCCTTTGGCATGGACATGCTGGGCATTCGTCCGGCCTGGAACAGTCGCGGGATCGTCCAGGGGCTGGAGCGCATGGACCTTGATGAAGCCGGGCGCGATCGACGTCGCGATGCCCTGTTTACCACCTCCGGTCTGTTCCGCGACCTCTACGAGGACCAGCTGGTGTGGCTGGATCGTGCCGCGCGCCTCGCGCTGGACGGATCGTCCGAGACCATTCTTGCCGAGTACCCCGAGCTGGAAGAGGCACTGGAAGCGGCGTTGGCCCCGCTGGGGCAAGACCTGCGCGATCCGGGCACCGAGCCCCTGGCGCGCAACGATGTGGCCGCCCAATGGGTGGAGGACACCCAGGCCCTGCGCGCCGCAGGCCTCAATGGCCTCGAGGCGGGTCAGCAGGCCGCGCTGCGGGTGTTCGGTACCGCCCCCGGGGCCTATGGGGCCGGGGTCAATCGTCTCGCGGACCGTTCCGGGGCCTGGGAGGACCGAGCCGAACTGGGCGCGGCCTATCTGCGCCGGATGGGCCACGCCTACGGGGCGGACGAATCCGGTGGCTCCGCGCACGAGGCCTTCGAGGCCCGGCTGGGCCAGGTCGGGCGCACCTATCTCGGGCGCGCCTCGCACCTCTACGGCCTGCTGGACAACGACGACGGTTTTGACTTCCAGGGCGGGCTCTCGACCGCGGTCGAAAGTATTCGCGGCGCTGTGCCGGACAACCGCGTGCTGCAGCACGCCGATCCGGACGACCCGCGGGTGGAGACGCTGGGCCGCGCGCTGATGCGCGAGCTGCAGGGGCAGAACCTGAACCCGCAGTGGATCGAGCCGCTGATGGACCACGGCTATGCCGGGGCGCGGACCATGGCCCGCGACTTCGTCGACAACCTGTGGGGCTGGCAGGCCACCAATCCCGAGATCATCCGCTCCTGGGTCTGGGACGAGGTGCATGACGTGTATCTGCAGGACCGCCACGGCCTGGGCGTGGACGAATTCCTCGCCGACGGCCACAACGTGCATGTGAAGACCCACCTGCAGGCCGTGCATCTGGTGGCCGCCAGTCGTGGGTTCTGGGAGGCCGATCCGGAGGTACTGGAGGCCCTGTCCGAACGCTTTGCCGAACTGGTGGCGGAACACGGCCTGCCGGGCAGCGGGCACACGCGCCCCGACCACCCGATGCTGGACGAGGTGGCCGAGCGCCTGGAGGAGCCCGAACTGCGCGAGGCCTTCGAGGCCGTGCGCGCGTCCGCGCAGATCGATCGCGCACAGGCGGAGGCCGACCCCAGCCGTGTCACCGAGATCCAGCCGCTGGAAGACCCGGCGGCGCAAGAGATGCCGGAGATCCCCGAACCGGCCGAGGCCGACGGCGGGCAGGAGGCTGGCGACGAGGCGGGGGGCATGCCCTGGCTCCCGTGGCTGGTCGCCGGCGTGCTGTTCCTGCTTCTGATCGGTGGTGTCGCCGCCGGCCGACGGCGATAACCGCCGCTGGAAATGTCTCCTGTAGGAGGCCAGCCCTCTGGCCGATGGGGTATGTCCGGCGGCTCATCGGCCAGAGGGCTGGCCTCCTACATAAGAACCTGGGAAGCGCTGAACAAAGGTTAATGAGGTAAACGCGAATGCCGTTCTCGATCACGATGGAACTGATGGACACCGTGGTGCGCTGGCTGCTGGAGCCGGTGATCGTCGGTCTGCTGGTGCTGGTCGCGGTCGCCGTGTGGGAGCTTGGGCTGGCACTGGGTGAACGTTCCGGCGGAGTGCGCCGGCTGGAGGCCACCGGTGACGCCGAGCGACTGGCCTACCGCGCACGACGCCGCATCGACCGCGCGGATCTGCTGGCACGCATCGGCCCGATGCTCGGGCTGATGGGGACGTTGATTCCGCTGGGTCCCGGGCTGGCCGCGATGGGCCGGGGCGAACTGGAAATCCTGGCCCAGGCCGTTACGGTGGCGTTCAACACCACGGTGCTGGGGCTGCTGGTCGGCATCCTCGGCTTCCTGCTTGGACGCCTCCGGCGGCGCTGGTATGACGCCGCGATGGAGCGCCTGGAGGCGGCGGCATGAGAGTCCCGCACTACCGCGCCAGCCGCTTCGATGCCCCTGACGAAGAGCCGATGGGCCCACTGGCCAATCTGGCCGACATCATGCTCGTGTTCGCTGTCGGCCTGATGGTGGTGATGGCCGCCTCGGGCAGCGGACTGGAACCGGCCAGCGGCGGTGCCGAGATCGAACCCGGGCGCGAGATCCCGGACCCGCCCGAGGGCGCCGGCGAGGTCGGCTCCGGCTTCGAGTCGATGGGCCAGGTCTACCGTGACCCGGAGACCGGACGAATGATCCTGATCGGCGAGTAGGCCCGCCCCCTGCGCACCCCGAACAAGCAATGAACTCAAGGAGTACATCAACATGACCAACGATACCGACGCGGCCAAGGCCGAACGCCACGCGCAGCGTATGGCGCGCAAGAAGGAAGTGGTGGACCGCAAGATCGCCGAGGCCCAGGAAGAAAAGGGCGTGTTCCTGATCCTGACCGGAAACGGCAAGGGCAAGAGCTCCTCCGGCTTCGGCATGGTTGCGCGCGCCCTGGGGCACGGCATGCAGGTCGGCATCGTGCAGTTCATCAAGGGCCAGTTCGCCACCGGCGAGGAGGCCTTCTTCCGTGGCCAGGACAAGGTGCAGTACCACGTGATGGGCGAGGGCTACACCTGGGAGACCCAGGACCGCGACAAGGATGTGGCCGCGGCCCGCGAGGCCTGGGCACATGCCCGCGACATGCTGCACGACCCGAACGTCGACCTGGTGCTGCTCGACGAGCTGCACATCGCGCTGAAATATCAGTACCTGGATGTGGACGAGGTGCTGGAGGATCTCGCCAATCGCCCGCCGATGCAGCACGTGATCACCACCGGTCGCGCCGCGCCCAAGGGCTTGATCGAGGCGGCCGACACCGTGAGCGAGATCGGTGTGGTCAAGCACGCCTTCCAGGCCGGCATCAAGGCGCAGAAGGGGATCGAGCTGTGAGTGTGAGCTGCCCCGCCGCGTTCGTGGCGGCCCCGGCCTCGGGCCAGGGCAAGACCACCATCACCGCCGCCATCGCCCGTTACCACCGCAACCAGGGTTTGCGAGTGCGCGTGTTCAAGACCGGCCCCGACTTCCTCGACCCGATGATCCTGGAACAGGCCTCCGGGCATCCGGTCGACGCCTTGCATCTGTGGATGGTCGGGGAAGAAGCCTGTCGAGCGATGCTGTACGAGGCGGCCCAGGAGTCCGATCTGATCCTGGTGGAAGGCTCGATGGGGCTGTTTGACGGGGATCCGTCCGGTGCGGATCTGGCCCAGGCCTTCGGCTTGCCGATCCTGGCCATGGTGGATGCCAGCGGCATGGGCCAGACCTTCGGGGCGCTGGTGCATGGCTTGTCGACCTACCGTCCGGGCCTGTCGTTTGCCGGCGTGATTGCCAACCGGGTGGGCAGTCCCGGCCATGCGCGGATGCTGGAAGATTGCACCCCGGAGGCGATCCGCTTCTTTGGTGCTGTGCAGCGTAACGAGACGCTAAGTGTCCCGGATCGTCACCTGGGTCTGGTGCAGGCAGGCGAGATCGCCGATCTGGATGCGCGGCTGGAGGCGGCAGCGGCCGCGATTGAAGAGGCTGGGGTGACCGGGCTCCCGGAGCCGGTGACCTTTCATCCAGAAACAATTGCGCCGACCGAGGCGGCGCTGTCCGGCGTGCGCATTGCGATCGCGCGGGATGCGGCTTTTGCTTTCATGTATCCGGCCAACCTGCGCCTGCTGGAGAAGATGGGCGCCGAACTGCGGTTCTTTTCCCCGCTTGCGGGGGACGGGTTGCCAGAGGCCGATGCCGTCTGGCTGCCGGGTGGCTACCCCGAGTTGTATCTGGATCAGCTGTCCGCCAATGCTGCCCTGAAGTCGGACCTGGAGGCCCATCATGCGGCGGGCCGCCCCATCCTGGCGGAGTGCGGGGGCTTTCTCTACCTGCTGGACGAACTGGCCGACCGCGAGGGCCATGCCGCGGCTATGGCTGGGCTGGTGCCGGGCAAGGCCCAACTGGCGGACCGCCTGCAGGGTCTGGGTCTTCAGGCGGCCCCGCTGCCGGAGGGCGAGCTGCGCGGGCACACCTTCCATCACACCCACTCCGAGGTCGGGCTCGAGCCCTATGGCCATTGCTGGCGCGCGCGCGGGACGGGGTCGCAGGGCGAGGCGATCTATCGCGACGGCCGCCTGACCGCGACCTATCTGCATGCCTGGTTCCCCTCCAACCCGGAGGCCACGGCCCAGCTGTTTCGAGCATGAGTGATCGACCGCGGGACAATGTGACGCGGATCGAGCCCGGGGCGCGCGCCGGGGCCCGCCTCCCGTTGTGCGGCGAGCGAAAGCCCGGTTGCGTGGATCTGGTCGGGGCAGGGCCGGGCGATCCGGGCTTGCTGACACTGGACGCCGCCGCAGCGATGCAGCACGCCGATGTCCTGCTGCACGACCGCCTGATCCCGGAGGCGATCCTCGATCTGGCCAACCCGGAGGCGCAACGCCTGTATGTGGGCAAGGCCCGCTCACGGCACAGCTGCGATCAGGGGGATCTGAACGATCGCATGGTCGCACTGGCCCAGGAGGGACACTACGTGGTGCGCCTTAAGGGGGGCGATCCGTTTGTCTACGGGCGAGGTGGCGAGGAGGCTGCCGCGATTGCCGCTGCCGGGGTGCCCGTGCGCATCGTGCCGGGGATTACCGCGGCGGGTGGTTGTGCGGCCTATGCAGGAATCCCGCTGACCCATCGCGATCATGCCTATCGCTGCCAGTTCGTGACCGCCCACCGGCGTGCCGGCGAGACCGATCTGGACTGGGCCTCGCTGGTCCATCCGCAGCAGACCCTGGTCGTTTACATGGGGCTGCACACCCTGGCCGAGGTCTGCGGCGAGATGATGGCGGCGGGCGCGGATGGCGCGATGCCGGCCGCGCTGGTGGAGCAGGGCACCCGCCCGACGCAACGCGTTATTGAGGGCACGCTGGCCGACCTTCCGGCGCGGGTGGCGGATCTGGCCATGCAGTCGCCCGCGCTGCTGATCGTGGGCGAAGTGGTGCGGCTGCGCGAGACGATTGCCGCGCAAGATGCCCAGTCCGTCCCGGGAACGCATGAAATCGGCTGACTCGAACCGTCCGCAGGGTGCCATGCGCCCGGAGACGCCCGAGACCACCGGGCGCCTGCGCACCGGTCTGACCACCGGTGTCTGCGCGAGCGCGGCTGTCATTGCCGGGGCCCGCTGGCTACTGGAGGGGCAACGACTCCAGACGGTCGAGGTCACCCTTCCCAGGGGGCAGGTGGTGAGCCTGGCACTGAACGATCTGGAACCGACCTCGGGGGGTGCGGTGGCCGGAGTCATCAAGGATGCCGGTGACGATCCGGATGCGACCCACGGGGCGCGGGTCTGGGTCGAGGTCACCCTGTGCGGCGAACCCGGCGTGGAGTTCGTCGCGGGTGCCGGGGTCGGGACGGTTACGCGCCCGGGCCTGGTGCTGGCGCCGGGCGAACCGGCAATCAACCCGGTCCCGCGGCGCATGATGCAGGGCCACCTGGAGGCGCTCGCCGAGGCGAGCGGATACAGCGGGGGCTTTCGGGTAACGGTTGGCGTGGACGGCGGCGAACGGATTGCCGAGCGGACCATGAACGCCCGCCTGGGCATCCTCGGGGGACTCTCGATTCTGGGCACCACCGGCATCGTCCGGCCGTTCTCCTGCGCCGCTTATATCGCATCTATCCATCAGGCCATAGACGTGGCCCGCGCCAACGGCTGTCCGCGTGTGGCCTGCTGCACCGGGGGTACCAGCGAGGCGGCGATGCGCGAACAGTACGGCCTGGACGACATGGCGCTGATCGAGATGGGGGATCTGTTCGGGGCGGCACTGAAGTACCTGGGGCGTCATCCTCTGCCTGCGGTGGTGCTGGCCGCGGGGTTCGGCAAGCTCAGCAAATTCGCGGCCGGACACCTGGATGCCCACAGCCGCAAGTCGCGCATCGATCTCGACGCGCTGGCGGAGGAGGCGGCGGATCTGGGAGGCAGCCAGGAACTAGTCGCGCGCATGCGCGCGGCGAATACCAGCGCCCAGGCGCTTGCGGATTGCCTGGAGCAGGGTGTGGCGCTGGCCGACCGTATCAGTGCGCGCGCCTGGAAGCGGGCGCGCGGGATGCTGCCGGAGACCACGGCGCTGGAGGTCTGCGCGGTGGATCGGGCCGGACGCATCGTCGGGTTGGCCAGGGACACCGGGGGGCTGGCGCCATGATGGCCCCGGCAATCGCCCTGAAGTCGGTGGCCAAGCGCTATGCCGGTGGCCGGGTCGGGCTGGCGGATGTTGACCTGGAAGTCCCGGCGGGCCGCTTTTTCGGCCTGCTGGGGCCGAATGGGGCCGGCAAGACGACCCTGGTGGGACTGCTGACCACGCTGGTGCGGGCCGATCGCGGGTCGATCCGGGTCTGCGGCTTCGACGTGGCGACACAGGCGGTTGCGGCGAAGGCCTGCATGGGCGTGGTGCCGCAGGAGATCAACTTCAACAGCTTCGAGCCGGTGGGCGAGATTGTTGAAGCCCAGGCGGCCTATTACGGATTGTCCCCGCGGCGGGCGCGCGAGCGTACTGGCCAGGTACTGGAACAGGTGGGCCTGGCGGACCGGCGGCGGCAGTCCGCCTGGGGGCTGTCGGGCGGAATGAAGCGCCGGCTGATGATTGCCCGGGCGCTAGTGCACCGCCCGCACGTGCTGCTGCTGGACGAGCCGACCGCGGGGGTGGACCTCGAGGGACGCCATACAACCTGGGAACTGCTGCGTGCGCTGAATGCGGATGGTGTGACCATCCTCCTGACGACGCACTACCTCGAGGAGGCGGAAGCGCTGTGCGATTCGCTGGCGATTCTGGATCAGGGCGAGATCGTTGCGCGCGGCGAGACCGGCGAACTGCTGCACGGGCTGAACGTGCAGACCCTGGTGCTCGAGTTGAGCGCCCCCCTTGATGCGTGCCCCGAGCTGGAAGGGTTGGCGATCCGGCGGGTGGATCGCTGGACCCTGGAGATCGACCTGCCGCAGGGCATGGAAGTGAACGCGCTTTTTGAACGCCTCGGCGCGTGCGGGATCCGAGTGGCGGGCTTGCGCAACAAGCGCAACCGGCTCGAGTCGCTGTTCCTGCAGCGCATCGCGGAACGTGCCAGTGCATCGCAGGGGGCCGGGACATGAGACTCGCGGCTTACGGATTTGCCTACCGCGGCATGGTGATCAAGCAGGTGCGCCGCTTCCTGCGTGCCTGGGTGCAGAACCTGCTGCCATCGGTGGTAACGACCGTTCTGTTTCTGGTGATCTTTGGTCACCTGGTCGGGCGCGAGCTGGGCACCATGCGTGGCGTCGACTACGCCGATTTCATCCTGCCGGGTCTGATCATCCTGGCCGTGTCCACCAACGCCTACAGCAATGTGACGCTGGCGTTCTATGGCGCGCGCCTGCAGCGGCACATCGAGGAATTGCTGGTTGCGCCACTCCCCGCCTGGCTGATCGTGGCGGGCTTTGCAACCGGCGGGGTGATCCGCGGTCTGCTGGCCGGGGCGCTAGTGGCGCTGGTTGCGATCCCGTTTACCAACCTGCAACTGCACCACCTGGCGGCGACGCTGGGGATCGCGCTGGTCAGTGCCACGCTGTTCGCCCTGGCAGGCCTGCTGAATGGCCTGTACGCGCGCAGTTTCGACCACACCTCCGTGGTGGCGACGTTCGTGCTGACCCCCCTGATCTATCTGGGAGGGCTGTTCTATCCGGTGGAACGGATGCCCGAGCCCTGGCAATCGCTGGCGGCGCTGAACCCGCTGTACTACATGGTCGAGGGCTTTCGCTACGGTCTGCTGGGGACCGGGTCCTTCGCCTGGGCCACAACCTTCTGGGTGCTCGTGGGGACCACCCTGGTTGTCGGCGGGGTGGCCTGGGCCCTGGTCGCTCGCGGCGTGCGGATCCGGTCATGAGCAGGGGTGCGAAGCCGTTGGGTGTCGAGCATCCGCGTGTGCGCCGGGCGTGTCCCGGAGTCGCTGCGCCCATGACGACCGGAGACGGGCTTCTGATGCGGGTACGTCACCCGATCGGAGGGCTCGACGCGGCGCAGGTGTGCACCCTCGCCGAGGTAGCGCTGCGTTTCGGTTCCGGTGACCTGGAATTGACCAGTCGCGGCAATCTGCAATTGCGCGGTCTGGACGCGGCGGGCCTGGAGCCGGCACGGGCCGAACTCGAGGCGGCGGGTCTGGCGGATCGCGATCCCGAGGCGGAGGCGGTGCGCAATGTGCTGGTGGCACCGGCGACGGATATCGACCTGGAGGCCGCCATGGATGTACAGCCCATCGCGCGGCAACTTGCGCGGGCACTGGGCGCAACCCCGCGCCTGCGCGCACTGCCGCCGAAGGTCGGGGTGCTGGTGGAGGCGGGTGGCGGGTTGCCGCTGGGTAGAGTGCCGGCGGACCTTCGACTGGAGGCCTGTACGGGACCGGGTGGCGTGTGGATTCGCGTGGCCGTCGGGGCGTCGGCTCACGCCGCGACGGTGCTTGGGTGGGCACGCCCGGAGAAGGCCGTGGACGCTGCCCTGCAAGTCCTCGAGCAATTCGTGGCGCTGCGCCAGGGGGATCCGGATCCGCCGGGCCGTTTGCCCGGCGCACTGGCTCGGTTCGGCGCGAAGGCCCTGACGCCTCCCGGGCTGGAGCGGGTGCTTCCGGGTGGGGATCCGGTTGCGGCACGGAGCAGCGAAAACGCCGACTCCGGGATTGGTGCGTGCCTGAATGGCGATGCCTTCGGGGTCGCGTTCCCGTTCGGATCCCTGCGCGCCGAGGCCCTGCGGGGGCTGGCCGAGCAGATCCGCGGCCAAGAAGGGCGCCTGCGGCTGACTCCCTGGCGCAGCGTGCTGCTGGTCGGGGCGCGGCCGATCACCCTGGACCGGCTGGCTGAATGGGGCGGAGTAACGGATCCACGAGATCGTCGCCTAGTGGTGAGCGCCTGTGTCGGTCAGGGGGGATGCTCGGCGGGTACGACATTCACTCGGGCGGACGCCGCGATGCTCGGGACAGCCGCCCGCGGACTGCTGGCGGATGACGAATATCTGCATGTCAGTGGCTGCGAGAAGCACTGCGGGAGGCCCGCGAATGCCCGGGTGGTCCTTGCGGCGCGGGCGGGGCATTACGACCTGTCGCTGCAATCTGCCCCGGCGCACTGGGAGACCCTTCTTGAGGGTCTTTCACCGGATCAGCTGCGAGCGGCCCTGTCGGCGCTTGAACAGATTACGCACGCAGAGCGCGTCGGGATGCTCGCGGCCCTGCGCAGGCTGGGCCCGACCGAGCTGCGTCGGCGCCTCAACGCGATGATGAATAACGGAGAAGAAACATGACGCAGAGCGATACCGCGGGGGTCGTACCGGATTACGAGCGCGACGGCGCAGCCATCTACCGGGAATCCTTCGCGATTATTCGATCCGAGGCGGCGCTGGATCGTTTTCCGGAGGATCTGGTGTCTGCGGTGGTACGCATGATCCATGCCTGCGGTATGACCGACCTGCCGCAGGACGTCGGGTTTTCGGCTGGCGTGGCCCGGGCGGCTCGCGCGGCGCTGGCTGCTGGCGCGCCGATCCTCTGCGACAGCAACATGGTGGCGCATGGGGTCACGCGCGCCCGGCTGCCGGCGGATAACCCGGTGATCTGCAGCCTGCGCGAGGACGGAGTGGTGGCTGCTGCCGAGCGTATGGGCACAACGCGTTCGGCGGCGGCGCTGGAATGGTGGCGACCGCATATGGAGGGTGCGGTGGTGGCGATCGGGAATGCGCCCACGGCCCTGTTTCACCTGCTGGAGATGCTGCACCAGGGCGCGCCGCGTCCGGCCGCGGTACTCGGTATCCCGGTGGGCTTTGTCGGTGCGGTGGAGAGCAAGGAGGCGCTGGCCGCCAGCCCGCTGGACCTCGAGTACCTGACCATCTTCGGACGCCGCGGTGGCAGCGCCATGGCCGCGGCGGCCATCAACGCCTTTGCGAGTGACCGGATATGACGACTTCTTCCCCTGTGAATGCATCTCCGGAGGCGGGCTGCCTGTATGGAGTCGGCACCGGGCCTGGCGATCCCGAGCTGCTGACGTTGAAGGCCGCGCGGCTGATCGCACAGAGTCCGGTCGTGGCCTACTTCTGCCGCCGTGGCGGGCGCGGTCAGGCGCGTGCGATTGTGGACGCCCACCTGGGTACCGGCCAGTGCGAGATGCCGCTGGAGTACCCGGTGACCAACGAGATTCCGCACGGCTCCGAGGAATACCGCCGCCGCATCGAACAGTTCTTCGACGCCTGTGCCGAGCAGCTGGCGGCCGAACTGGAAGCCGGGCGCTCGGTCGTGGTGCTGAACGAGGGCGACCCGTTCTTCTACGGCTCCTTCATGCACGTATACCTGCGGCTCAAGGAGCGCTTTCGCACGAGTATTGTGCCCGGAGTGACTTCGATTATGGCCTCTGCCGCCCAACTGCCAACTCCGTTGACCATGCGCGATGACCTGCTGACGGTGATCCCGGGCACGATGCCGATCGACGATCTGCGCCAGGCCCTGCAGGGGACTGATGCAGCGGTCATCATGAAAGTGGGGACCCATCGCGATGCGGTGGTCGGTGTCCTGCAGGAGCTGGGGCTGAGTGAGCGCGCCTGGTACGTGGAACGCGCCAGCACTGCCGAGGAGCGGGTCCTGCCGCTGTCCGAGATCCCGGAACGGGTGCCCTATTTCTCGATGATCGTGATCCCCGGGCGCGGGGTTCGGCGATGAGCGGGGATGGCGGTCCGGTGGTCGGTCGGCTGAGTGTGGTCGGGGTGGGTCCGGCGGGGCCGGAATGGATCACACCGGAGGTCGCTGCCCGTCTCGAAGCGGCCACCGATCTGGTGGGGTACGGGCCGTACCTGGAACGGATTGCGGGCCCTCATCACCGTGTTCATTCCTCGGACAACCGTGAGGAACTGGCGCGCGCGATGCACGCCCTGGACATGGCCGCCGAGGGGCGGGACGTGGCCGTGGTCTCGGGTGGCGATCCGGGCGTATTCGCGATGGCGGCGGCGGTTTTCGAGGCCCTGGAAGGGGCGCAAGCGCAACGCTGGGCGGGAGTCGAGGTGGACGTGACTCCCGGGATCTCGGCGATGCAGGCCGCCGCGGCGCGGCTGGGTGCGCCGCTGGGGAACGATTTCTGCGTGATTTCGCTGTCGGACAACCTCAAGCCCTGGTCGCTGATCCAGCGTCGGGTACGGCTGGCGGCCGAGGCCGACTTCGCCATGGCCTTCTACAACCCGATCTCGCGCGCACGTCCCTGGCAGCTGGGGGAGGCACTGGGCATCGTGCGCGAGGTGCAGGGGTCGGAGACACTGGTCGTGCTGGCCACCGCGGTGGGACGCGGCAAACGCGAAGACGTGCAGATCTCCACCCTCGGCGAGGTGGACCCGACGGCGGCCAACATGAGCACGCTGGTGATCGTGGGCGCCGCCTCCACCCGGGTGCTGGAGCGCCGCTCCGGCCGGCGCCATGTGTACACCCCGCGCTATGTCGAGTCGGCGGAGTCGCGGTGAACGCGCGGGAGGCCTTCCAGCCACTCCAGGGCCGCCTGCGGGGCGTGGAAGCGGGGCACCCCGGGGGCGTCCGGCGGCCGGTCCACCATCACCACCGGGATGTCGCGTTCGCGGGCGGCCTGCAGCTTGGGGGCGGTGGCCGCGCCGCCGCTGTCCTTGGTGACCAGCACGTCGATGGCGTGGGTCTCCAGCAGCCGGTGCTCATCGGCCAGGCTGAACGGGCCGCGGGCCCGCAGCCAGGTGACCCGGGGCAGCGCCGGCGGCGGTTCCGGCGGGTCGATGGAGCGGATCACGTAGTCCAGCTCGGGCGCGGCCGCGAAGGCCTCCAGGTGCTGGCGCCCGGTGGTGATGAGCACGCGCCGGCCGAGGCCGGGGAGCGCGCGGGCGGCGGCCTCCAGGTCGGGCACGCGCAGCCAGTGATCCCCGGGGGTCGCCTGCCACGGCGGCCGGGTCAGCCGGGCCAGGGGTACGCCGGCGCGGCGCGTGGCGGCGACGGCATTGGCCGAGATCTGCCGCGCGAACGGGTGGGTGGCGTCGACCACGGCGTCGATCGCGTGGTCGCGCAGCAAGGCGGCGAGGCCCTCGGCGCCGCCGAACCCGCCGGTGCGCCGCGGCAGTCGCGAGGGTGCCGGCCTGCGCGTGCGTCCGGCCAGCGACACGGTGGCGTGCAGCCGCGGGTGGCCGTCCAGCAGCGGTTCCAGGGCTGCGGCCTCGGTGGTGCCGCCCAGCAGCAGGATCTGCCGCGGGCGCGCAGCCCGGGGGCCGGTTTCGGAGGATGAACGGGAGCTCATGAGGATGACCAGTCTAGCCACCAATGACGAACGAGCGCCATGGCTGAACATCGTCGGCGTGGGCGCGGAGGGGCTCGCCGGGCTGACCCCGGATGCCCGCATGGCGCTGGACACGGCGGCGACGGTGATCGGCGGCGCACGGCATCTGGAGATGCTGCCGGAGCGGCCGGGGCAGGAGCGCCTGGTGTGGCCGTCGCCGCTGGAGACCGCGCTGGACTGGATCGAGGCGCGCGCCGGACAGCCGCTGTGCGTGCTCGCCAGCGGTGACCCCTTCTGGTTCGGGGTGGGGGCGACCCTGATGCGGCGCTTTCCGGTCGCGCAGACCGCCGTCTGGCCGGCGCCCTCGGCGTTCAGCCTGGCCGCCGCGCGCATGGGCTGGCCGCTGCAGCAGACCCGCTGCCTGTCGGTGCACGGCCGGCCGATGGAGGCGCTGCGGCCCTGGCTGCATGACGGCGCGCGACTGCTGATCCTGAGCCGCGACGGGGATACCCCGGCGGAACTGGCGCACTGGCTGACCGGGCTCGGCTTCGGCGATTCCACCCTGACCGTGCTGCAGTCCCTCGGTGCGGACCGCGAGGCGGTCGTCCGCGCGCGCGCCGGGGCCTGGCCGGAGGTCGCGATCGAGGCGCTGAACACCGTGGCGCTGGAATGCCGGGCCGATCCGGCGGCGCAGGTGCTGGCCGCCAGTGCCGGCCGGCCGGAGGCGCAGTTCGAGCAGGACGGTCAGATCACCAAGCGCGAGGTGCGGGCGGTGGCGCTGGCCCTGCTGGCGCCCGGTCGCGGCGAGCGGCTGTGGGACGTGGGCGCCGGCTCCGGTGCCATCGGCATCGAGTGGATGCTGGCGGATCCGGCCAACACCGCCGTGGCCATCGAGCCGCGCGCGGAGCGCCTGGAACGCATCGCGCGCAACGCGAGCGCACTGGGAGTGCCGGCACTGCGCCGCATCCACGGGCGCGCGCCGGAGGCGCTGGATGACCTGTTTGCCCCCGACGCGATCTTCATCGGTGGTGGGCTGACGACGCCCGGGCTGGTGGAACACTGCGTGGAGCGTCTGTGCCCGGGGGGGCGCCTGGTCGCCAGCAGCGTGACGGTGGAGGGCGATGCGGTGTTGGCGGCGGCTCGCGAGCGCCATGGTGGCGAGCTGACACGCATCAATGTGAGTCGCTCGGAACCGCTGGGCGCGATGTCCGGCTGGAAACCGCTGCGGCCGGTGACCCTGTGGGCCCTGCGCCGGATCTGAACCAGGAGGGGGGCTTGGTCGTGCCGGGCGTCGGCTTCGCCTCCGCCTGTACGGCCCGGGAGCTGGAGGGTCTGATGCGCGAGGTACTGGCCGAGGCTCGCGCCGTGCTGGGAGTGGAGCGTGCCGGAGTGCTCGGGGCCCGGCAGCTGGCGGCACCGGTGCATAAGAGTGACAGTCGCATGCTGGCGACGGTCGCGCGGGAGCTGGAACTGGAACTCGTATTCCCGTCCATGGCCGCCCTTGCGGACTGCCAGGGGGGAGTGCTGACGGAGTCGCCACGGGTGCGTGCAACGGCCGGGGTCGGTTCCGTGGCCGAGGCAGCGGCGCTGGCAGCGGCCGGCGAGGGCGCGCGTCTGCTGTTGCCGCGGCGTCTGTCACCGCAGGCCAGCTGCGCGGTGGCCTGGGTCGACCGCCAACATCTTTTCGAGGAGTCATCATGACGGTTCATTTTGTCGGTGCAGGCCCGGGTGCCGCGGATCTGCTGACCCTGCGCGGCCGGGATCGTATTGCGGCCTGTCCGGTGTGCCTGTACGCGGGTTCACTGGTGCCGGAGGCCGTGCTGGAACATGCCCCGGAGGGGGCGCGCGTGGTCAACACCGCGCCGCTGACGCTGGACGCGATCATGGAGGAGATCGAACGCGCCCACGCGGCGGGCCAGGACGTGGCGCGCCTGCACTCCGGCGACCTGTCGGTCTACAGCGCGCTGGGCGAGCAGATCCGTCGGCTGGAGGCGGCCGGGATCGAGTACAGCATCACGCCCGGCGTGCCGGCATTCTCCGCCGCCGCCGCGACCCTGGGGCGGGAACTGACGGTGCCGGAGGTGGCGCAGTCGGTGGTGCTGACGCGCACGCCGGGACGGGCGTCCTCCATGCCGGAGCGCGAACGGCTGGCGAGCTTTGCCGCCACCGGGGCGACCCTGGCGATCCATCTTTCGCTGCACAATATCGAGACCGTGGTCGAGGACCTGCGGCCGCACTACGGCTGCGACTGCCCGGTGGCCATCGTCTTCCGTGCCAGCTGGCCGGACGAGACCGTGGTGCGCGGTTCGCTGGGGAATATCGCGGAACGGGCGCAGGCCCTGACCACGCGGCGCTCGGCGCTGATCCTGGTGGGCCCGGCGCTGGACCCGGGCGATTTCCGCGACAGTGCGCTGTACGACCCGGCGCATGTGCGCCGTTACCGCGGCATGGACGGGGACTAAGCGGCGGCGGCCCCGATCTTCCGCAGGCAGGGGTGACTCCGGTGGGTGTTGTGGGGCACTGGGCTTTTCGCCTGCAAGCAGGTTCCCACATCGCCAGGAACCTGTAGGAGTCTGCTTGCAGGCGAAGGCGGTTTCTTCTCGATCAGGACCACGGAAAGGGCCGCCGTGAGGCGGCCCCTTGGTTCCCGCCCGGTTTAGCGGCGGCGGTAGTGGTCGTGGCAGGCCAAGCAATGGTGGCGCACGCCGTTCAGGGCCTCGGTGGCGCGAAGCTGGAAGTCTTCGTTCTCCAGGTCCTCGGCCGCCTCGACCTTGCGCTGCAGTCGTTCGGCGGCCTCGCGGTAGGCTGCCTTGTACTCGGAGAACTCCGGGTCCTCCCAGGCCGCGGGCAGGGCGCCGGGTTCGCCGCCCCGCGCCGGGGTCTCGCGAGCGAACCAGGTTTCGATGTCGGCGGCTCGGCGCGCCAGTTCCTCGGCGAGGTCGGGCAGGCGCTCGGCGAACGGTGCGTCGTAGCGCAGGATCTGCTCGATGCTGCGGTAGGTGGCTGAGGTGCCCTGCATGCTTTGCTGGCGGAAGCGCTGGAAGGCCTCGGTGGCGTCCACTGTGGCCGGGTTGTCCATCGTCTCGCTGTAGTCTTTGCCCCAGGGGCCGGGCATGGGGAGCGTCACCTCGTCGCCATGGGCGCCGGTGGCGGCAAGCAGGAACAGGACAAGGCCGGCGATCCGGAGGGCCGGTGTAAAGGGGGGTCGAGTCATGTCGGATCTCCTTTCCAGTGTCAGAAGCGGAATTGGTGCTGCAAGTGCAGCTCCCAGTCCGAAGTGCCGGCGTCGCGGTCCAGCCACATCAATTGGGTTTTTTGTCGCTGGCCGCGGTGGTACCAGTTGAGGCCGGCGCCCCGCTCGCGCTGCCAGCGCTCGTCGGTGCCGAGGTCGTTGCCGGCGTCGTGGCGCAGCACAGCGTGGCGCGCGGCAACCTCGAGCCCCTCCCAGGGCAGTGCCTGAGCCAGCTCGAGTTCGGCGCCCAAGTCGTGGTAGGAGGGGCCGTGATCGGGCGATACGTCGCGGCGGAAGGCGGCGAATGAAATGGCGGTGCGGGCAAACTTGACGACGCTGTCGGCCGTTGCGGTGACCCAGTCGGCGCGTTGCTGATTTACCTGGTTCTCCCGCCCGCGAGTCCAGTCGCGCAGGTGATTGCGGTTCGCCGCCTGCAGGCCGACGCCGTGGGCCACTGTATGCTCGACCGGCTTGCCGACGGTCGTGTTGTCGCGTGGAAGGGTGCCTACCGGTGCCCAGGCCCCCCGAGCGCTGAACAGGTGGCCGGAGGTGGACGGTCGGTCATCCCGCTGGTCAAGGCGGCCGCGACCATCAAACACGCCGATGGCCCAGGCCCGGTCGTCGCTGTCGCCCCCCAGTAGGGTGACGCCGGTATCGCGTCCAGCCGGGACCTCGAACTGATTCCCCGCGATGCTCAATTCGGTGAACAGCCGGTTGGGGCCACCGATGTCCCGCGGCAGGCCGAAGGGTACGGTGAACTGGCCGGCGCGCAGGTCGAGGGACTCGGTCAGTGCGTATTGGAGCCAGACATCGCGCATCGAGAGCTCGCCGCTGCTGAAGTCGGGCTGCAGGCGAAAACTAAGATCGGGGTGGAAGAGGGTGCCCGTCGTATCCAGCCAGGCGCGGCGAAAGTCGAATTCGGTGGTGGTTCCCTCGTCGCCCCGCTCGATGGCGTAGCGGCCCTGGATGAGCGGGTCCAGGGTGATGGCGAAGCCGTCGGCTTCGCTGCCGAACTCGAACTGTGCCTGGAGGGGGGAAGCCCCGCCACTGGCGATCAACAGGCCGAGAAGGGTCGGGGCCGGAGCCAGGAGTGGCGGCCGGCCGGGTCGTCGGGTCGGTTTGTTCAAGGTCATTCTCCCTGGGACGCACACCCCGTGCGCCGTGGATGGAACGACGCTGGGTGGGCCAGGGGAGGTCGGGGACTATAGACACAGCAAGCCCGACCCGACCGCTTGCCCGCCGCAGCGTCAGGTTTCCTCCTGGCCGGTCTCCGGACTCGTGAAGCGGGCGGGGGTGCCCGGGCGGATCGCCTTCCCACACCGAATTGCGGCGCAGTGGTTGTTGATCCGTTGTCTTCACCTACCGTTGCGGGGGCAGTGCCGGCATTGCGAACGGCAGTTCGCGCACCGGCTTCCCGATTATCCCCGGCGATGGAACGCCAGGGCACCTGGAGGCGGGGCGAAGGGTACTGGGGTGCAAACAGGCTGGCAAGAAGAGCGTTTGATGAGCGACCAACCGCAGTGATTGATCTGGATCAACGGGAGCGCTGATTTCGCTGGTCGATCGAATACCGGGTCGATAGGGTGGGATTCAGGTGATTTGGACCGAGTCTATATCGGTCTTCGCCGACACCGATCCAATCTCAGGGAGACTTTGCCATGATCCGAGGTTCTTATCTTCGCCGCGCCATCTTTTCGGCCTGCACCGCCCTGGCGCTGGGCGTGGCCGCGCCCGCCGTGGCGGATACTGATTACTCGCAGTATCGCGACGTGTTCGAGCCGCTGCCGGCGCTGCCGCCGATCCCGGCGGACAACTCGATGACCAAGGAGAAGATCGAGCTGGGCAAGATGCTGTTCTTCGAGCCGCGCATCTCCAGCTCCGGCGTGATCTCCTGCGCGACCTGCCACAACCCGGCGCTGGGCTGGGCGGACCGCATCCCGCGCGCGGTGGGCCACGATGGCCAGGTCGGCGAGCGCAATACCCCGACCGTTCTGAATTCCGGCTTCTTCACCGCGCAGTTCTGGGATGGCCGAGAGGACGACCTGGAGGGGCAGGCCCTGGGCCCGATCCAGGACGCGATCGAGATGGCGATGCCGCTGGAGGATGCGATCGCCCGCCTGGAGGAGTTCAATGAGTACCAGGAGAAATTCGAGGCCGCCTATCCCGACTATGACGGCGACAACGTGATCAATACCGACCACGTGGCCAAGGCGCTGGCGACGTTCCAGCGTACGCTGAACACCCCGAACTCGCCGCTGGATCGCTGGCTGGCCGGGGATGAGGGCGCGATGAGCGAGCAGCAGATGCGCGGGATGAAGCTGTTCGCCGACAACGGCTGCGTGGCCTGTCACCGTGGGCCGGCGCTGACCGACAGCAACTTCCACCGCATCCAGGTGCCGGGTTCGGAGGACGAGGGCCGCTACCTGGTCACGGGTGAGGAGAGCGACCGGTTTGCGTTCAAGACCCCGACCCTGCGCAACGTAGCCCTGACCTATCCCTACATGAACAACGGGGAGACCGCCACGCTGGAAGAGGCGATCCGCATCATGGGCGAGGAAATGCTGGGGCAGGACTTCAGTGATGACGAGGTCGCGGATATCGAGGCCTTCATGCACGCGCTGACCGGCGAAATGCCGCAGTTCGAGATTCCTGCGCTGCCGTAACCGGCCGCATCGGAATCGAATGTCTCAGCCCCCCTCCGGAAACGGAGGGGGGCTTTTTGATGGTGTGGTACAGATCTATTCCACGGTAATCGTGATCTTCTCGGAGACAACGGGCGGGTCGAAGCTGATGTGACGGTAGTCCATGAACAGCAGTTGCAGGGTGTATTCGCCGGGTTCCAGTTCCAGCTCGCCCTCGGTCTGCCCGCCGCCGAAATGGCGCTTGTGGTCGGAGAAGGGCAGCGAGGCGTCCAGGTCCACCTCGTCGAGCGGCTTGTTCACCAGCAGGTGGTGGTGGCCGGTGTTGTCCATCTCCACACCGGCCGGGGCAACACCCATGCCGCGCAGGCCCATCTGGACCCGCACCGGGCTTTCGAGCGTTTCGCCATCCTGCGGGCTGATGAAATAGACCTTCGCGCCATCCGGCGGCGCGATGCGGTCGCTGCCCATGGCACTTCCGGCCAGCGCGAGGCCTCCCGTCAGCACGAGCAGCGTGGAGAGCCGAGTAAGAGCGGTATTCATGGGTACTCCTTGGGCCTGGGTTCGGCCGGTCTGTGTACTCATTTCGAGTATAGTCGGCGGTCCGCGCGGCAGTGCAGTGGCGTTCTGCTACCCTATGCGCCTTCGTTTTCCACCTCCCGATCGAGACGAGTAGCCCGCATGAGTTTTCGCACCCGTTTTGCCCCCAGTCCGACCGGCTATCTGCATATTGGCGGTGCCCGCACCGCGCTGTTCTCCTGGCTGTACGCCCGCCACCACGGTGGCGAGTTCGTACTGCGGATCGAGGACACCGATCTGGAGCGCAGCACCGCGGAGTCGGTGAACGCGATCCTCGAGGGCATGAACTGGCTGGGGCTGACCTACGATCACGGGCCGTTCTACCAGACGGAACGCTTCGATCGGTACAAGGAAGTGATCGACCAGTTGATGGCCGCTGGCCACGCCTATCGCTGCTACTGCACGAAGGAAGAGCTGGATGCGATGCGCGAGGAGCAGAAGGCGCGCAAGGAAAAGCCGCGCTACGACGGTCGCTGCCGTGCGCGCACCGAGCCGCGCGAGGGCGTGGAGCCGGTCATCCGCTTTCGCACGCCGGACGAGGGCGTGACCGTCGTCGATGACATGGTGCGCGGCAAGGTCGCGTTCCAGAACAGCGAGCTCGACGACCTGATCATCGCCCGCTCCGACGGCTCGCCGACCTACAACCTGACGGTGGTGGTCGACGACATGGACATGGGGATCACCCATGTGGTCCGTGGCGATGACCACCTGAACAATACCCCGCGCCAGATCAACATCCTGAAAGCGCTGGGCGTGGAACCGCCGCGCTACGGCCACCTGCCGATGATCATGGGCCCGGACGGTGCCAAGCTGTCCAAGCGCCACGGGGCGGTCTCGGTGATGCAGTACCGTGACGAGGGCTATCTGCCGGAGGCGCTGCTGAACTACCTGGTGCGCCTGGGCTGGGCCCACGGCGACCAGGAGATCTTCTCGGTGGACGAACTGGTGCGTCTGTTCGATATCGAGGACGTCAACCAGTCCGCCTCGGCGATCAACCCCGACAAGCTCCTGTGGCTGAACCAACACTACATCAAGACGCTGGACCCGGATCATGTGGCGCTGGAGTTCGGCTGGCACCTGGGCCAGCTGGGCATCGATCCGGCCAATGGTCCGGCGATGCGCGATGTGGTGATCGCCCAGCGGGAACGCGCGCGCACGTTGCGCGAGATGGCCGAGAACAGCGTGTACTTCTATCGCGAGTTCGAGGACTACGACGAGAAGGCCGCACGCAAGCAGCTGACCGCCGAGGCAAAGCCCGTGCTGCAGACCCTGCACGACGGGTTTAGTGCCCTGGGCGCCTGGGAGAAGGAGCCGCTGCACGAGGTGGTGGTGCATACCGGCGAGCGCCTGGAGCTGAAGCTCGGCAAGGTCGCGCAGCCGCTGCGCGTGGCCCTCACCGGGGGTACGGTCTCCCCGCCCATCGATGATACGCTGGTGCTCATCGGGCGCGAGCGCGCCCTGGCCCGCATCGACCGCGCGCTGGCGAAAATTTCCGCCGAAGCGGGTTGACACATTTCGGGGTGCTGGCTACAGTACGCGCTCGCCTGACACGGGGCCATAGCTCAGCTGGGAGAGCGCCTGCATGGCATGCAGGAGGTCGGCGGTTCGATCCCGCCTGGCTCCACCACTCAGGTGATTTGCGAGTTCATCAATGCATCGTTTCGGGGTCATATCACTCTACGTTGGATTGGTGCTGGCAGTAGTCGGATTGATCGGCGGATTCGGGCTGATGCTCACCGGGGAACAGACCTGGTCCAAGCCCCTCATTGCGCTGGTACCGATCGGGTTTTTGCTGGTATTCAACGGTCTGGTGACGACGCTTCTGCATCGGCCACCGGGTAGCGAAGAAGATCGGCCCAAAGGCCCACCGGAATAGCAACAAGACGTTGCCTCTACGTCCCCATCGTCTAGAGGCCTAGGACACCGCCCTTTCACGGCGGCGACCGGGGTTCGAATCCCCGTGGGGACGCCATATCCCGAGAAGGCCCGAACCGAAAGGTTCGGGCCTTTTCATTTGTGCCTTGGGCATGAAGCCAGTAGAGCGACGAGCACCTCCCTGTGCTCGCCGATCCGTTCGTCCTAGAACTCGAACTGGGCGCGGGCGGCCAGCACATGGTTGCCATTGGATACGCCACCACGACCCTCGTAGTCGAAGTACATGTAGTTCAGCTTGAACACCATGTCCTGGTTCGGGTACCAGTTCAGACCAAGGGTGTAGTGGTCCATCTTGTTGCCGCGCCCCACTTGGGTGTGTTCCAGCGAGTCGGCATGGGCGTAGCGAGCCGCGATCTCCCACGCACCCGTGCCTCCGTTACCAAAGACGGAATTCGGGCGTACGGCGCCAAAATCGCCGCTGAAGGCGCGATAATTGCGTTGTTCCCCGGTCAGGAAGTAGCTCGCCTGGATATAGTAGCCGTCCAGCGTGAGGCTGCTTTTGTCCGTGGCGTCACTTCCATGGGCATCCAGAACTTGTTCACGGTCGAGATCCAGGTCCACTCGCAGATACTCACCCTGCAGAGAAAAGGGCCCTTTGCCCCAAGCGGCTTCGAGAGCATATCGGCTGTATGAGTCCACACCCTCGAGGTCATTGCGGCCAATCAGCCGGACGTCGATGGCTCGAGCGCCTTCACGCGAGCGCAGGCGAACATCTTCGAGCGTGCCCTCGTCCGTCGCGTTGACCCGGTGGTTGAAGGACGCACCCAGGTGGGTGAACGTATCTTCGGACATATACGGGGCGAACGATGCGCGGGTTGCCAGGCTGTACCCTTCCTCGACATCCCGGTCGCGATCCGTGCCGTCCCCGCCAAAGACACCCGCTGCAAAATACCAATCCGGCACCAGCGTCTCGTACATCAGGCCGATCTGTCGGCTGGGCCGGTAGGCGTCCACGGGCGTGGCGCGCTCCATGAAGGTCAGGCGCCGCGAGCTGGTCGAGCTTTCCAGCGAGAAAGGCTCCTTGAAGTTGCCGACTGCAAGGCGCCCGCTGTCAAAAAGTCGAGCGACGTAGGCGTTTGCAAAGCGGACTTCGCTGTCCCGGAAGTCGACCTCCAGCTGCCATTCCCAAAGGTTGTCATAGACGCCGATGGCGCCCAGTCGGGCGCGCCGCAGGAACGTTCCGTACTCGGGAATCGGATCGGCCTCATTGGCGGCTTCGGAAAGATTGTCGTCCCAGTTAGCGGCCTCAGCGTCCACCATCAGTCGTCCGCGCAGCCCGAATCGGTTCTTGCCGTCCTGGCTTTCGACACGGAATTTGCGTGCCTGGATGCGGTCATCGACGGTTTGCAATGGAAGGGTCGGTTCGTACTCCAGTCCCTGATAGCGATCCTCGGCCTTAATCTGGTCGGCGACGGCTTCGGATTCCCGGGCTTCCGCCTCGCGGAGGTCGCGGACATCCTGCTCGGTGAGCACGCCGCGCTCGATCAATTTGTCGATCAGGGCCGATGTGGAGCTCTCGGCATGGGCCGGTGCAGCCAGAATGCCACCACTGATCAGGGCGGCCAGGAGTACGGGAGTCTTGAATGGTTTCATGGTCTTTTCCTGTGAATGTATGCGTATGCACACCCGGCATGAGTCCCGCGAACCGGGTGTGATGGGTACACGCCTTGAGGCGTGATCAGGTGGGAGCGCGGGGGCGGCTCCGAATCTGGAATACGACCAGGACGATCGAGCTCAAGGCGATGGTGATGCTGGCCATGGCCATCGCGACGGCGAGGTCGCCCTGCTCGAACTGGTTGAAGATGAAGGTGGCGGAGGTGTCCACGCCCGGAGGAAGCAGCAGGATGGAGGCCACGAGCTCGCGCATGGTGACGATGAAGGTGGTCAGCCAGGCAGCCAGCAGCACAGGCTTGAGCTGAGGCAGAACGACCTGGAAGAACACGCGCCAGCGGCTGGCGCCGAGGATCGAAGCCGCATGTTCAAGCGCCGGATCCATCGACTGCAGGCGGCTGTTGGCGTAGTTCAGGGCGTCGGTGATGTAGATCACCACATAGGCCAGCAGCAGCATCCACACCGTGTTGTAGGGGGAGACGGGCACCCAGAATGCGTTCCAGGCGAGGATCAGGCCGACTGCCAGAACAATCTTGGGGATGACGCGTGGCAGGGTTGCCAGGCCCTCCAGCGCATGGCGCAGCCAGCCATGCGTTCGCGAGATTACATAGGCGATCCACGCGCCGAGAAAGATGCTGATGGTCGCGGCGGCGAAGGCCAGCCACAGGCTGGTGAACAACGCCTCCGACCCCCGCGAACCCGGTATCAGGATGGCGCGGTAATGGTCGAGGGTCAGGCTGGGGAGTGCGCCTTGCCACTGGTCCGCGATGCTGGTGACCAGCATGGCGAAGTAGGGCAGCAGCGTGGACAGAGCGAACAGCCCCGCAAACCAGGCCACTCCGATGATGCGCGCCCCGGGCCCCAGCTGGAATTGATGCGGGGTTTCGGGTTCGTAACGGCCGCCGCCCATGAAGCTGGCCAGCAGGCGCGATCCGTACAGCGCGATCAGGGCGACCAGGCACAGGAGAGAAGACAGGGCGGTGGCCAGCGCGAGGTCGAGCGGCCAGCTGGTCACCAGGTAGAAGATTTCGGCGGGTAACAGCGGCAGGTTGGCGCGAGTGCCCAGGACCGCGGGAACACCAAAATTCGACAGCGCCTCGAGGAACACCAGCAGACCGGAGTTGAACAGCGCTGGCAGCATCAGCGGAATGATGATGGCGCGCAGGGTCTGGCCCCAGCTGGCACCCAGTTGTACCGCGGCGGTTTCCAGGCGACGCGGTATGGAGGCCAGCGCGGCCTCGGTGGCCAGTGCGACGTAGCCAAAGGAGGCCAGCGCCATGACGAGCGTGACGCCCCAGAACGAAAAGAACCAGGCGCGCAGCGCCTCGGGCATCGGTCCCAGTAGCTGGTCGAAGAACCCGCCGTCCTGCATCACCAGGATGTAGGACAGCGCCGCGATGTAGGGCGGGGTCATGATGGGAACCAGCAGCGAAAGCCGGGCCCACAGTTTCCCGGGCAGATTGGTTCGTGCGAGCAGGTAGCCGCAGGGCACCCCGAGGATCCAGCTGACAACAGTGGTAGCGCCCGCCCAGGCAAACGAGTTCCACAACATGGAGCCGATGCCCTCGGTTTCGCCGATCCGGCGATAGGCATCGAGAAAGCCTTCGAAGCGCCCTCCCATGATTTCGGGGAAGATGCTGGTCAGGAACAACAGCGCCAGGGGATAGCCCGCACCCAGCAGCAAGAGGGCCGCGACCAGCAGCACCGGGAGCCGGGTGCTGGCCCACGACAGGACGAAAGGGCGCGTGGCCGCGGATGCCACGGTGATCATGGGGCCGGGCTCCGCACCGCCCGCGGGATCTCCGCGCGTTCAACCCGGAGCTGAAACTGGCGCAGCAGTCGGTTCTGAGCCGCGAGTGCCTGGCTCCGGTCCAGCGCCAGGATCGGAGGCATGCCTTCGTAGGCTGCCTGCCGTTCCGGACTGTTCGCGATACCCTCCCGGGCCGGGATCAGGTGCTGTTCGGCCACCGCCTCCTGGGCGAATTCGGAGAAGTAAAAGTCGATAAATGCCTCGGCCAGTCCGGGCGCGTGCGCCTCGTCGAGGATCACGATCGGCCGCCGAACCATGGCCGCGCCACTGGTCGGGTAGCGCATCTCGACTTCGGGATTGCGGACCTGTTGGCGCAGGACAAGGTAGTCCACCACGCCCAGGATCGCGTCGTATGCGCCGGTCACGAGCCCGCCGATGGCCTGGCTGTTGGCCGCCGCGAAGTCGAGTCCATCCGTCCGGGCGTCGACGAACGCGGGCCACAGCTCGTCTCCCTGGAGCTGGGCGAAATTCACCAGGAAGTCGCCGGTGGCTCCCGATCTTGACGGCGACGGCATGACTGTCCGCGCGGCATGAGGTGCCCGCATCAGATCGGGCCAGTCGATCGATGCCGCATCGCCCAGCGGGCGATCCTTGCGTACGGCGACGCCCACGAGCGCGGCGGCCGTCGCATGGAAATAGCCGTCCGGGTCGTGCCAGTCGGCGTCGGTTTGCTCGACCCCAGAGGGTCGGTACGGTCTCAGGCGTCCGTCTCGCTTCAGGGCCTCGGCCGCGAGTTCCGAGGCGAAAATCACCACATCCGCGCGGTTGCGATAGCGTTCCGCCTCCAGCTTCGCCATGACCTGCCCGGTGGTGGCGGCGAAGAGGTCGACGCGGACGTCGTGCCGGGCTTCGAACGCCTCAACGATGTGTTCGATCAGAGGCCGGGGCCCCGCGGAATAGACCACCAGCGTGTCGTCATTCGAGGATGATCCCGTGCACCCGCTCAGACTCGGAAGCGCGACCGCAAGACCGGCGAGCAATAGAAGGCTGCGGATGCCCATCAGTTGCGAACGACGTGGGCGCGCTGGAGGTCCAGGCTGATGCCGACGGTTTCGCCGCAGGCGAGTGCCGAACGGTGAAAGGCCCGCAGACGCATGCCCTGGTCCAGATCCAGGAGGATCTCGTGGCGGTCCCCGAGAAAGCGCGAGTGGCGTACGGAACCCGGCAGCACCCCATTGGGGCGCGCATCCGGAGGCGGTGCCTTGCCAGGTGACAGGTCAATATCCTCCCGGCGCACCACAAGGTGCCCATTGGCGGGCAGCCCGTTGGTGGCCGCCAGGCGCAAGGCATTGTCGAGGACGATCTCGTCACCCCGACGCTCGAATGCCAGGATGTTCGCGCTGCCGATGAACTCGGCGACGAAGCGATTGCTGGGGCTCTGGTAGATGGCCTCGGGGGTACTGTTCTGTGCGATGCGGCCATCCGCCATCAGGGCGATGCGGTCGCCGAGTGCGAACGCCTCACCCTGATCGTGGGTGACATACACGACGGTCTGTCCGGTGTCGCGGATGAGCAGTGCGATCTCGGACTTGAGTTCTTCTTTCAGACGGGCATCGAGTGCCGAAAGAGGTTCGTCCATCAACAGCAGGCGCGGACGGACGACCAGCGCGCGGGCGATCGCCACCCGCTGCTGCTGGCCGCCTGATAATGTGGATATGGCCCGGTCCGCAAACTCGGCAATCTGGAGGCGTTCGAGAATCTCCATGACCTGTCGGCGCCGCTGCGAGGATGTGGTCCCCCGCAGTTTCAGTCCGAAGCCCACGTTCTGTTCCACATTCATGTGCGGCCACAGACTGTGATTCTGAAAGACCATCGCCAGCCCGCGCGTCTGCATCGGCTGGTGAATAGAGCGCGCTGGGTCATCCATGACCGTCCCCGCGATCGAGAGGGTCCCGCCATCGGCCGCCAGCGACCCCGCGACCAGATTCAGGAGTGTGGTCTTGCCGCAGCCGGAGGGCCCGAGCAGGACCTGGCATTCGCCGGGATGAACCTGAAGGTCGATGGAATCAAGGGCGGTATGCGACCCGAAGGTCTTGCGAAGTTGCCGACACTCAAGCAGCGGGTCGCTGTTGGGCGTTTGCATGACACATGCCTTGGGGAAAGAGCGAGCGCTCAGACTAGGGCAGTATCGTTACAGCGGTATTGAGGTGTTGTTGCGCGGGGATGAAGCTTTTTTTGCATTGCCCGCGAGTGTGGAACCGGAGCCGGTTCAGGCGAGGCGGGGGTCGCGCTGGCGGGGTTCGTCGGGGTGCGGGCGGGGGATGATGCAGTGGTTGATGCGCAGGAGTTCGCGCTCGGCCCAGGACTGCACTTGGGGGTCCGTGGCGTAGCGCGCATGGTCCAGTAGGGCCTGGCGCTCGATATTGGGGTTGCCCTGTTCGTGGGCGATACGGCGGGCGCGCTCGAGTTCGTGCCAGCCTTCTTCGTCGCGTCCCTGGCTCTGGTCGAGCAGGGCCACGGCGCGCAGGCGCCGGATCGGCGCTTCGAACGCGAGGTCGCCCCGCTTGCGGCAGCCGGCCAGGGCGTCGTCGGCGACGCTCAGGCGTTGGTCCGCCGCGGCGCCGCTGGCCTGCAGGGCGTCCAGCAGGATGTACTGGAAGATGGTGTTGACCCCGTCCATGATGTGACGCATGGCCTCCACCTGCTGCTTTATGGCCTGGCAGGCGTCGCCCTGTCCCTGGCGGGCGAGGGCCCAGCTCTCGAGGGTGATGCCGGCGGCGCGCCACAGCGGGTAGTCGTAATCGCGCGCGATGGCGAGCGTTCGGCGTGCCGCCGGCAGGGTGGAGTCCGGATCCCCGCTGTAGAAGCCGAGCACGGCGCGGAAGGCCTGCACGAAGGCCTCGGTGGGCCGATGGCCGAGTGCGTCCGCCTGCTCGCAGGCGGTGTCCATCTCGGCCCAGGCGCGCGCGTGGTTCCCCAGGTGGAGCAGCGTCCAGGCCATGAAGCCGCGCGCGCTGATGGCCGGGTTCTCGGTGTGCCGGGCTACCAGGGCGGCGTGGTCTTCCTCGCGATAGAGCTCCACCGCCCGGGTCTGATGTTCCAGGGCCTCGGCGAAGCGACCGGTCCAGAAGTGGGTGTTGCCCTGTACGTAATGGGCGGCGATCCGCAGCAGGCGGTCGCCGGATCGCTCGGCGAGCTGTTCCATCTCCCCGGCGAGACGGTGGGCCTCGGTGAAGCCATGCCAGGAGCCGGCGCCGTGCCACAAACCCCACAGCACGCGGAAGTACTGCACCGGATCCTGCTCCGGCGCGGTCAGGTGCATGGCCCGTTCGAAGATGTCATTGACCGTGCGCGAACCGTAGCCCAGCAGGGCCAGATTGGACGCGCCGAGCCCGCCGAGGGCCCGCAGCGTGTTGTGTTCCAAATCCGTCGGGTCATGTTCCTTGTGAGCTGCCGGATGGCGCTCCAGGCAGGCCAGGGCGTCCTCGAAGTAGTGCGAGGCCTCGGGCAGGAGGCCGCGCGCGAACGCCGCCTCGCCGGCATGCAGCCAGGCGCTGACCGCCTCGGGGTAGCGAGCGGCATGGTAGAGGTGGCTGGCGATGCGGCCCCAGTCCGCGGTCTGCATGCCGTTCTCGCCGTCTTCCTGCATCAGGTCGGCCAGCTGGCCGTGCAGGCGCGTGCGTTCACTCAGCAGCATCGATTCGTAGGCTGCCTGGCGGAACAGGGCGTGGCGGAAGCGATAGCGCACGCCGTCCACCATGCCGGCGGGTTCGATGAACCCCTTTCCGGTCAGCCGGGTCAGCTGCCGCCGGATGGTGTCGGCGGGCTGACCGCGCAGTCGGCTGAGGATGCGGGTATCGAAGTCGCGGCCGATGACCGCGGCCGAATGGGCCAGTTCTCGCGCGCTGCCCAGCTGTTCCAGGCGTGCGACCAGCAGGTTGGAGAGACCGGGTGGCAGGGTGTCCGGGAGCTGACCGCTGCGGGCAGCCTCCAGGGCATACCGCGTAAGTTCCTCGAGGAACAGCGGCACGCCTTCGCCGCGTTCGACCAGCTGGTCGCGCACGCCGCTGGCCAGGCGGCCGTGGGGGTCCAGGCGATCGACCAGGTCGCGGGCGGCGGCATCGTCCAGGCCGTGCAGTCGGATGTGCTGCAGTGAGAGATCGCGCCAGGAGGAGCGGAAGCTCATGCGCGCGGTCAGGATGGCCATCAGGGGCTGGTGCTGCAGGCGCTGGTACAGCCGGCGCAGGAACTCCGCCGTGCCCGAGTCCATCCAGTGGAGATCGTCGCAGATCAGGAGGGTCGGACCGTGGGCGGCGCGCCGCTGCACCAGTTCGACCAGGGTGTCGATGATGCGGTCGCGGTCCAGCCCTTCGTGGGCGAGGCTTTCGGGGCCGTCGGCGTCCGGATGGGTGAGCCAGTGGGCCAGGCGTGGCGCAAGCTCCGGGGCGACCCCGGCATGCTTGAGGGCGCCGGCGAGTCGGCGCTTTCGGGCATCGCGCAGGGTGTCGTGTCCCATCCAGGTGGCGAAGGCCTGGCGTACCGGGGCCAGGAGTTGGCGGGCGCGGTCCTCGCGGCACTTGAGCAGGTAGCGTGAGCGGGCCTGGCCGCGGACCTGGAGATCGAGCCCGCGGGCCAGGCGGCTCTTGCCCAGACCGGCCTCGCCCTGAACCAGCACGAAGCGGACCTCGTCGCGGTCGAGCACCTGATCCCAGTGGCTACGCAGTGCCTGCAGTTCCGGGCTGCGGCCGGTCAGCGGCGTCAGGCCACGCAGGGTCTGGGCATCCACGCGGTCCAGCGGACCGGGATCGCCGGTGACGCGGTAGGCGCCCGTGCCGTCCTCCGCCTCGCGGAAGCTGAAGTAGCCGGACACGCGGGCATGGGTGGGTGCGCTGACGCGCAGGGTGCCGGGGTCGGCGCGCTGGGCGCACTCGTGCACGCGGGCGGTGAGCTGGCCGGCGGGGTCGGGCAGATCCGGGTCGGCGCCGGTGACGATCAGGTCGGTATCCACGGCGAGGCGCAGCTGGCAGTCACCGGGGGCGCTCTCCAGCGCCTGCCAGGCGGCATGCACGGCGTCGACCGTCGCCTCTTCGCGTCCGGCGGGATAGCCGAAATAGGCGAGCAGGCCATGGCCGGGCGAGGGCACGACATGGCCGTGGTGGCTCAACAGGACGAAGTCGACATGCTCCAGCGTGCGGTTGACCTGTTGCTGCTGGATCTCGATGTCGGCGTCGGCATCGGGCTGTACATGGCAGGCCACGACCGTGACCCGACGGCGTTCGGGGCGCAGGGTGGCGGGCTCGGCATCCTCGGGGCTGGCGTGCTGATGGCTGGCCTCGGCGCGTTCGGCGCCCAGGATTTCCTCGCGCGTGCGCGCCAGCAGTTCGCCCGGGGGCTTGCCGGCCTCGGCCTCCAGGTGGGCATAGTGCTCGAGCGCGCGCTTGGGGTGGCCGCTGGCCGCCAGGGCCTTCATCAGGAGGTGGTGCAGGGTCTCGTCATGGGGCTCCATGGCCAGCAGGCGGTGGAGCTCGGCCAGCAGGGGTTCGCCCTCGTTGGGCTTGGCGAGTTCGGGGAGATTGTGGCCGATGAAGACCAGAAGATTCTGCCAGTGATGGTCGCGCTGGGACTGGGCCCAGGCGGATAGTTCCGGCAGGTCCTGCAGGGCGCGCAGGCCCTCGAGGAAGTGTCCGCGGTACTCGCACACAATGGCCAGGTCCGGCGGGGGTGCCGTGGTCTCCCGCCCCTCGGTCGTGCGGCGCTCGGAGCGCGCACGCTGCAGGGTGAGGAAGTCGATGCGCGAGTCCGCTTGCGGCTGGAAGCGCACATAGCGGGGCGTCGTGTCGAGCAGGGGCGGGTCGCCGGCGGGTAGCTGGCGACGCAGCTGGAACAGGCCCTGGCGCAGGTTGACCCGGGCGCTGTCGGCGTCCAGGTCGGGCCAGAACAGGCGCGCCAGTTCCTCGCGCGGGATACGCCGCGGGCTCTCGGCCGCCACATAGGTGAGGAGCAGGCCGAGTTTCGTCCCGGAGAGAGCGGGTATGTCACGGTCCTCCACGCGCACGCCGACGGTGCCGAAGGTCGTGATTTCCATATGCGCCAAGCAGGTCTCCCGTCTTCTTCGTCAGCGGCCGTTTGTGGCCTTCCGCGATCCGGTCAGGGCGTTCGTGTACCGGGCCGCCGCCGCATTTGCGGTGCAGGGGCGGGCCCCATCTCCGTCCGGGTTGATTGTACCGGCATTCCGCGGCCGGGGTCAGTCAATGCGGATGGTTGCATAGCCCTGGTTTTCGTAGCCCATGATCGAGAGGAACGTGTTGCCGACCAGGTGAATCCCGGGCAGCAGGTCGTCCTGTTCGAGGTCGAAGCGCCGCGTGGCAATGCTGCAGGCCTCCATGTGGATGCCGTCCAGTTCCAGCAGGCCCTCCAGCCGTTCGTGGATATGGCGCACGGCGGAGACGTCCTCGATATCGAGGTGGTCGGTGGAGCGGGCGATCAGCCCCGCCGCGCCGCCCCGGAAGGCAAACACCATCTCCGGCTCCAGGCCCTGGCGCTGCATGTCGTCGTAGGTCTCGCGGATCACGCTCAGGCGGGCGATCAGCCGGTCGGGTTCGCCGATGGTGATGTCCCAGAGGATGCGCCCGGTGTCCATGCCGGCAATGGCACGCTGATCGCCGGGTTTGTCGGCGAGTGCCAGGCCGGGGAGCAGCAGGGCACCAAGCAGGAAAGATGCAAGTAAGCGGTGCATGGCAGTCGTCCCTTTTGGCGGAGGTCCTGTTACGAGAGTAGCAGTCCCGCGCGCGCTGCGTGCAGCGATGTCGGGTCGACGCCGGGGGAGGGGCCGCGCCCGGAGTCGGGCGCGGCCGTCGGCAGTGGTTCAGTGCCCGTGGTGGCCGTTGTGCAGATATTCCACCGCTTCGAGGGTCTGGACCTGGATCTCGCGTACCGGGATGAAGCGCGAGGCACCCGGGCTGACGACCTCCTCGGTGACGCGAATACGGTAGGGAGCCTCGTGGTTCAGCAGCTGGCCGATGAAGCGCTTGCCCTCGTGGGTGACGCGCACCGGGGTGGTGTCGTCGTAGCGGCTGAAGTTGTAGCTCACGTCCTTGGGGTACTGCAGGTTCTGTTCGGAGAAGCTCATGGTAGGGGCCTGTTTCGATCAGTGGTCTTTGATGGCCTGGAAGGCCTCGAGTGCGGCCTGGCGGCTGGCTTTGAGGTCCACGATGGGGGCCGGATAGCCGCGTGCGCCGCCGGCGCCGGGCGCGTGAATATACCGCGTTTCGACGTCCTTGAGTACGGGGACGAAGCGGCGCACGAAGGCGCCGTCGGGGTCGTGGCGTTCGCCCTGGGTTTGCGGGTTGAACACGCGAAAGTAGGGCGCGGCATCGGCGCCGCAGCCTCCGGCCCACTGCCAGCCCAGGGTGTTGGCGGCGAGGTCGGCATCCACGAGGGTGTCCCAGAACCAGTGCGCGCCGTGCTGCCAGTGCAGGCGCAGGTTCTTGGTCAGGAAGGAGCCGACCACCATGCGCAGGCGGTTGTGCATCCAGCCGGTCTCCCACAACTGGTGCATGGCGGCATCGACGATCGGGAGCCCAGTGCGGCCCTGCTGCCAGGCGCGCAGGTCCGCCGCGTCCTCGCGCCAGGGGAAGGCCTCGAAGCGCGGGTTCAGCGGCCGTTCCGGGGTGTGCGGGAAGTGATAGAGCACGTGATGGGCGAAGTCGCGCCAGCCGAGCTCGCGCACGAAGGCCTCGGGTCCTCCGTGGTCCGGATGCAGGCCGGTCTGGCGCAGGGCGCGCAGGATCTGGCGCGGGGAGAGCTCGCCGAAGTGCAGATGCGGTGACAGGCGCGAGGTACCGTCATGGTCCGGGCGGTCGCGTTCGCTGGCGTAGGCGTGCAGCGCGGTGTCGAGGAATTGCGTCAGCCGCTGGTGGGCCGCGTCCTCCCCGGGCGTCCAGGCGGCGCGCAGGCCCCCGGCCCAGTCGATCGCGGGCAGGAGTCCGAGGCCTTCCGGGCGCAGGCTGGCGGGCCAGGCTTCGGGGGCCGGCAGGTCCATGGGCGCGGGCAGCGGGTCGCGCTCGATGCCGCGGTGCAGGCAGGCCTTCCAGAACGGGGTGAAAACCTTGTAGGGCCGGCCCTGGCCGGTCTCGACCTCCCAGGGTTCGACCAGCAGGTGGGCATTGAAGCTGTGGACTTCGAGGCCATCGGCGCGCAGGCCGGCCTTGATCTCCGGGTCGCGCAGGACCCGGGCGGGGTCGTACAGGCGGTTCCAGTAGACGGCGGTGGCGCCGGTCTCGCGTACCAGGGTCCGCAGGGTGTCAAGGGCGGGGCCGGCGCGCAGGATCAGGCGCGAACCGTTCTTGCTAAGGTCCTGGTCCAGCGCCTGCAGGCTGTGATGCAGCCACCAGCGGGATGCGGCCCCCGGTTGCCAGGGCGCCTCGTCCTCCGGGGCATGGATGAACACCGGGATGACCGGCCCGCCGCGCTCGCTGGCGGCGTGCAGGGCAGGCTGGTCGGCCAGGCGCAGGTCGCGGCGCAGCCAGACGAGGGTGGGGCCGGGGCGCGGCATCAAATACGGTCTCCCTGCGCGAGTGTGTTGCGGATGTGGTGGGCCTGGTCGCGGATGGCCTCGAGGCGTTCGGGGTCCATCTTCTCGAGGTGCTTCCACTGCAGCGCGGTGCGCGGGTGGCGGGCGAAGCGCTCGCGGTGACGGTCGAGGAAGTCCCAGTAGAGCGTGGTGAACGGACAGGCCTTCGCGCCGAGGGCTTCGGCCGGGTCGAACGGGCAGTGCCGGCAGTAGTTGCTCATGCGCTGAATGTAGCGGCCGGTGGCGACGTACGGCTTGGAGGCCATGCGGCCGCCGTCGGCATACTGCGACATGCCGACCACGTTGGGGAGTTCCACCCACTCCACGGCATCGACGTAGATACCCAGATACCAGGCATGGATCTCGGCCGGGCGCACGCCCAGGAGCTGGGCGAACAGCCCGGTGACCATTAGTCGCTGGATATGGTGCGCATAACCGCGTTTCAGGGTCTGGCCCACGGCCTGGTGCAGGCACTGCATGGAGGTGTCGGCGTCCCAGTAGAGGGCCGGCAGCGGCTGCTCCGCCTCCAGGGCGTTCCATTCGTGCCAGGCCTCGCCAAAGTGGAAGTACAGCCCGCGCACGTATTCGCGCCAGCCGAGGATCTGCCGGATGAACCCCTCGACCGCGGGGAGCGGCGCATGGCCGTCGCGCCAGGCCTGTTCCGCCGCGTCGATCACCGAGCGCGGATGGATCAGGTGCAGGTTGAGCGCGGCGGACAGGCGGGCGTGATAGAGCCACGGCTGGTCGGTCCACATCGCGTCCTGATAGGTGCCGAACAGGGGCAGGCGGTGCTGGATGAAGTCGGCCAGGGCCTGTTGTGCCTGTTCCGGGGTGACCGGCCAGTCGAACGCATCCGTCTGGCCCGCCAGTTCCGGCAGATACCGGGCGACGGCATCCCGGCATTCGCGCGTGATCTTGTCGGGTTCGAAGGCGACGGGGGGCGGCAGCGGGCCGGGCCCGTCCCGGCCGAAATGTCCGCGGTTGTCGGCGTCAAAGTTCCACTGTCCGCCGGCGGGTTCGTCGCCATTCATCAGGATGCCCAGGGCGGCTCGCTGCTGGCGGTAGAAGTACTCCATGCGCAGCTGCTTGCGCGTCCCGGCCCATTGCTCGAAGGTCGTCTGCGATACCAGGAAGCAGGGATCCTCGCGGACCTCCAGTGGCACGCCCCGGGTGCGGCAGGTGGCCTCAAGCTGACGGCATACACGATGTTCCCCCGGCTGGAGGACGATCACCCGGGTCGGCTGGAGCCGTTCCAGGTCGGTGTCCAGGGCCTCGCCCAGGGTTGGCTCGGGGTGCTCCCCGAGATGGCGATAGTGAACGCTCAGGCCTGCCTTGCGGAGCTGCCGGGCGAAGTGGCGCATCGCCGACAGGAACAGGGTGGTGCGGGCCGCATGCGAGAGGACGTGGCGGGATTCGTGGGCCACCTCGGCCATCCACACGGCATCCCGGTAGGGGTCCAGCTCCTGCAGAACCGGGTGGTCGGGGGCGAGCTGGTCGCCGAGCACAACCAGGAGGGTGCGCACGGACGCGGCGGAGGTGGCCACTGAGCCGGGAGGCGCGCGCGGCGGCTACTGGGGCAGGTGCCGGGAGAGTCGTGCGGCGGCCTCCAGCGGCGGTCCGGGCAGAACCTCCACCGTGCGGCCGTGCTTGACCTTGGAAAGCTCCAGCGCGGCCGAGCCGGCAAGGTAGCAGGGCGGTCCGGCTTGGTTGAGGATGGCCTCCACCCGGGGCAGTTCGGGGCTGCGCATCAACTGCGAGGAACCATGGATGATCAGCGCCGGGGCACGCAGACGGCGCATCAGCGTCTCCAGACCCTCGGGGCTGGTGGCGTCGAACAGGGGCAGGGTCTTCAGGCCGTGGCGGGCGCAGGCAAGCTGCAGCAGCAGTCCGCCGACCTGCTGGTGCCCGCCGCCCAGGACCAGACAGGGGTAGGACGGGTCGTCGCAGGCGCGCGTGGCCGAGCGCAGCTGGTCCGCGAATGCGGCCGTGGCCCAGGCGGCGAACACCGCCAGGCGGACCTCGCCCTCGGCATTGTGACGGGATTCCTCGCGCAGGCGGCGGTACACCTCGAGGAAGGCGCTTTCGTGCACGCCATTCCAGCCGTGGCGCATGACCAGCCGGGCGTAGACGCGATCCAGCTCCCCTGCATCCAGATCCGTGACCGAGTCGTACAGTGCCTCGGCGACCGGATCCATGGTGTGGGGTGCGATCCCGGGGCCGGGGCTGTCGCGATGCCGGGGCTTTGTGGTGGTGTCCGGGGCGTCTTCGGTCGCGTCCGGATCCGGGCGGGGGGTGGCGGCTGCGGGTTCGTCGTCCAGAACCCGGTGGACCTGGGAGACCGGGATGCCCTGGTCCAGCAATTCCATGATCCGCTTGATGCGGGCGATATCGCCGGGGCTGTAGAGCCGATGGCCCTTGGGCGTGCGCATGGGACGAATGAGCCCGTAGCGACGCTCCCAGGCGCGCAGCGTCACGTCGTTAATGCCCGTCTCCGCGCACACGTGCCGGATCGGGTACAGGCCTTCTTCGTCTTGAAGTTCGATGTGCGTTGCGCTCGCCATGAATAAATTGTACGACATTTATACAGCGCATGTACAAGTGCCGGATCCCGGATGCGATCCGCGGAGACCATTGGGCTGCAGGGATGAACCTTTCCGGTCTTCGCGTCCCAAAGGGTAGCAACCTTTTCTAGATGCTGCTGGAGGGTCACATGTTTGCAACGCCGGAAAATCGCCGGGCCGGTCTGGTTGTTTCGCTGCTGGTCGCAGCCCTCGCGATGCCCGGCGTGGCGCAGGCCAACCCCGAGATGGCCGACAGCATCTCGCCCTACCTCCGGCTGCACACGGACGACCCCGTCCAGTGGCGGGCCTGGGATCCGGCCCTGCTGGAACAGGCCAGGGAGGAGCGGCGGCCGCTGTTGATCTCCAGCGGTTACTACTCCTGCTTCTACTGCCATGTCATGCAGGAAGAGAGCTTCCAGGACGAGGGCATTGCCGAGCGGCTGAACGAGAATTTCATCCCGGTGAAGGTCGATCGCGAGGTCGACGGGGCGCTGGACAGCTACCTGCTGGAGTTTCAGCGCGCCACCGCCGGGAGCGCGGGCTGGCCGCTCAACGTGGTGGTTACGCCCCAGGGGCATGCCCTGACCGGCGTGGTCTATGCCCCGCGCGATCAGTTCGCCGAGTTCCTCGACGGCATTACCGAACGCCTGGAGGCGGACTACGACCGGCTGGTCGATCTGGCGCGGCGCGGCAGTGACGAGCTGACCCAGCAACTGCGTGCGGGCGAGGAGCCCCTGTCGGAAAGCCGTGCCGGCCGCCTGCCGCAGGTGTTGTGGAGTCGCCTGGAGCGCGAGGCCGACGACCTGCAGGGCGGGTTCGGCAGCTCCACCAAGTTCCCGCATTCGCCGTATCTGCACGCGATGCTGGAGGCCGTGCAGGCGGGCACCGCGCCTGGCTGGGTCGGCGAGTTCCTGGAAATCACGCTCGACGAGATGGCCCACTCCGGTCTGCGCGACGTGCTGGGGGGAGGTTTCTTCCGCTATTCCGAGTCGCCGGACTGGAACGAGCCCCACTTCGAGGTGATGCTGGAGGATCAGGCCCAGCTCGCGCTTTTGTATCTACGGGCCGGTGAGCATTTCGGTCGCGAAGACTGGATCGAGCTGGGGCTGGAGAACCTCGACTTCGTCAAGCGCGACATGGCCCTGCGCGAGGACGAGACCGGCGAGCAGGCGGATACCGCCGAGGGTGGTTTCCGCGGGTTCGCCTCCAGCCTGTCGGCGGTCGACGAGGAAGGGCGTGAGGGGGGTGCCTACCTGTGGCCCGAGGCGGATCTGGAGTCCGCGCTGGCGGACCATGACTACCCGGACCTGGTGCGCGCGTGGTTCGGCATGGAGGGGAGTTCCGTGTTCGATCTCGGCTACCTGCCCCGGCGCGGCGCGGGGGTCGAGGCCCTGGCGGAGCGCTTTGACCTGGACGAGGCGGAGGTTCGCGAGCAGGTGAACGCCGGGCGCGAGATGCTGATCCGGGCGCGCGAGGCGCGCGGCCTGCCGCGGGACGAAAAGGTCCTGACCGGGGCGCATGGCCTGCTGCTCTCCGCCCTCGCGGAGGGGGCGCAGCATGACGAGCGCTTCCGCGAGGCGGGTGCGGCGGTGCACGGCTGGCTGCTGGAGGTCGCTTCCGATCCCGACCAATTGCCCACGCTGATGGGGCTGCCCGCGGATCAGGCCGGGACGGCCACGCTGAATGATTACGCCTTTGTCGCGCGCGGCCTGCGGGACTGGAAGGCCGCCACGGGCGAGGGCGAGCAGGGGCCGGCGCTGGCACTGCTGGAGGCGGCCTGGGAACGCTTCCGCGATGACGACGGCTTCCGCTCGGAGCCGGAGCCGCCGCTGCCGGGGATGATCTCGCAGCGCTTCCATCCGGCGGTGCACCGGCCGTCGCCGACGACCCTGATCTTCCGTCTCAGCGCGGAGTGGCGTGATGCCAGCGAGGCGGTGGATGCGGCGTTCGCGGAATACGACCTGCGCCCGGGGCGCGCCATCGAGTCCGACCCGCACCACCACGCCCGCCTGATCCTCTGGCTGCAGCAGCGCGATCGCTGAAGGGCTGTATTACCACAGAGCGCACAGAGGACACGGAGAAGGTCAAGGGCGGTTAACAGGAAGAAGGGAAGGCTGGAAGGAACGATTTCTGGTGGCGATTTGCCCGTTTCCGGGGTCATTCATCCAAACTAAATTCCTTCCGATCTTCTAACCTTCCTGTTAGTCGCATCTGACCTTCTTCGTGCCTTCGTGTGCTTCGTGGTGACCCAACAGGCCCTTCAGGCGTCGGAGCGGGCGGAGGCTTCCTTTTCGGCCTTGTGCAGGCGCTGGAGCATCGCCTTGAGGACCTTGGGGTTGCCGGCGACGACGTCGCCGCGGCGCATCACGTCCGGGTTGCCCTGCCAGTCGCTGACCACGCCGCCGGCTTCCTGCACCAGCAGCAGGCCCGCGGCCATGTCCCAGGGCTGCAGGCCCATCTCCCAGAAGCCGTCGAAGCGCCCGCAGGCGACCCAGGCCAGATCCAGCGCGGCCGAGCCCGGGCGGCGCACGCCGGCCGTGCCCGGGATCAGGTGGCGCAGGCTGCTGAGGTAGCGCTCCAGGTCCTGGCCCTCGCGAAACGGGATGCCGGTACCCAGAAGCGCGCCGTTGAGGTCCTTGCGCTCGGAGACCCGGATGCGGCGGCTGTTGAGGAAGGCACCGGCACCTCGGGTGGCGGTGAAGAGCTCTTCCTTCAGCGGGTCGTAGACCACCGCCTGTTCCAGCCGTCCCTTGTGCTTCAGCGCGATGGAGATGCCGTACTGCGGGATCTCGCGCAGGTAGTTGGTGGTGCCGTCCAGCGGGTCGATGATCCAGACGAAATCGGCGTCGGCACCGCTTTGCTCGCCGCCTTCCTCGGCCATGATCGCGTGATCGGGATAGGCGCGGCGCAGGGTCTGCACGATCGCCTGTTCCGCCGAGAGGTCGACGTCCGAAACCCAGTCGTTGCGGGCCTTCTCGCGGGTATTCATGCGATCCGGCCGGCCCCAGGCGCGGGTGGTGATGCGTCCGGCCTCGCGGGCCGCCGATACCGCCGTGTTCAGCATGGGGTGCATGGGGGTCTCCTGGTGTTCTGCGGGGTGTCCGGCGGGCGCCTGTGGCGCGCCGCGGGAAGGCCGCGAACAATACACAAGCGGCTCTTTCTTGGGAAGTCGTGACCGTGCGCGTGTACAATCCCGCACCGTTCAATACAGGGCCCCGGGAATGGAAGAACGCCTCGGCCGGGTGCGGGTCGTGCTGGTGGGCACGACGCACCCGGGCAACATCGGTTCCGCCGCACGTGCGATGAAGGCCATGGGGGTGACCGACCTCGTGCTGGTGGCGCCGGAGCGGTTTCCGCATGCCGACGCGACGGCGCTGGCTTCGGGCGCGGACGATCTGCTGGCGGGTGCGCGCGTGGTCGAGGACCTCGCCGCCGCGATCCGCGACTGTGTCTGGGTGGTGGGGACCAGCGCCCGTCTGCGCACCCACTCGGTACCGGTTCTGGGGCCCGCTGACGCGGCCGGGCAGGCGCTGGCGAACGCCGCCGAGGGGCCGGTGGCCCTGGTCTTTGGTCGCGAGCACAGCGGTCTGACCAACGCCGAACTCGATCATTGCAACGCCTTTGTGCAGATACCCACCGTCCCCGATTTCAGCTCCCTGAATCTGGCCGGCAGCGTTCAGGTGATGACCTACGCGCTGCGCATGGCGGCGCTGAATGGCGAAGCACCCGCCGTGTCCGGAGCCGAGCCGACCGGGGTGGAGCGGGACCCGCCCGCGACCCAGGCGGAGATGGAGGGGCTGTTCCGGCATTTCGAGCAGGCCCTGACCACCATCGATGTGCTCGATCCGGACAACCCGCGCCACCTGATGCGGCGCCTGCGCCACCTGTATCTGCGGGCCGGCCTGAGCGCCAGCGAGGTGCGCATGCTGCGCGGTATATTGACGCACACGGAAAGGGGCCGCTGAGGGCGCGTGCGGGGCACGTGATACCTTAGTGCAAGACTCAGGAATGAGGCCGGCCGATGTTTGACAGGATGCGCGAGGACATTCGCTGCGTGTTTGACCGCGACCCGGCGGCACGCAACGCCTTCGAGGTGCTGACCGCGTACCCCGGGCTGCATGCCCTGTGGTATCACCGCCTCGCGCACTGGCTGTGGACGCATCGCCTGCGCTGGCTGGGCCGGGTGGTCGGCAACTTCAGCCGCTGGCTCACCGGCATCGAGATCCATCCCGGCGCGACCATTGGCCGGCGCTTCTTCATCGACCACGGCATGGGGGTGGTGATCGGCGAGACCGCCGAGGTGGGCGACGACTGCACGATCTATCACCAGGTCACCCTGGGCGGCACGACCTGGGAGGGGGGCAAGCGCCACCCGACGCTCGGCAACGAGGTGGTCATCGGGGCGGGTGCCAAGCTGTTGGGCCCGATCCACGTTGGCGACCATGCGCGCATCGGCTCCAACGCGGTGGTCCTGAAGGACGTGCCGGCCGATGCGACCGCGGTCGGCATCCCGGCCCGGGTCATCGGGCCACGGCCCGAGCCCGATCCGCGATTCCAGCAGATGGCCGACCGCATGGGCTTCGATGCCTACGGCCTGTCGCGCGACATGCCCGACCCGGTGGCCAACGCGATCCACCGTATCGTGCAGCGGGTGCACGACCTGGACGAACGCATGGAGCGGGCCTGCCAGGCGCTCAAGCGCGCCGGGATCGACCCGGGCGAGGCCCTGGGCGAAGACGATTCCGGCCCGCTGGAGGCCTGCGATCTGGAGGGCCTGGAGCCGGACGAATGCGAGGTCCCGGGAGCTGCCACGAGCGAACAAGAACGTAAACAGCAAGGGAATACTTGATCGTTTTTGTCAGGTATTGCTAAGCTTGCCGGCAAATGACCGACAAGTGCACTCAACCATGAAACTGACGACCAAAGGCCGCTACGCCGTGACCGCCATGCTGGATGTGGCGATGCACACCCGCAACGGGCCGGTATCCCTGGCCGAGGTGGCGCGCCGGCAGAAGCTTTCATTGTCCTATCTGGAGCAGCTCTTTTCCAGGCTGCGCCGCAAGGGGCTGGTGAACAGCAGCCGCGGGCCGGGCGGAGGCTATGCCCTGAGCCGGGATCCGGAGGGCATCAGCGTCGCCGATATCGTGGTGGCGGTGGACGAGCCGGTGGACGTGACCCGCTGCGGTGGCAAGGCCAACTGCAATTCCGATTCGCGCTGCCTGACGCACGACCTGTGGACCGATCTGAGCCAGCAGGTCTACGACTTTCTCAGTACCCGCTCGCTGGCGGATGTGCTGCAGCGCCACCGCGAACAAATGGAAAAAGACGGTGTGCAGGAGGTCGTGATGCACGGCGCCTCCCTGCAGGCCTCGTCCGACAAAAGCCATGCGGCCGCCGAGACGGCCGCGGAGAGGAGCTAACGCCCCATGAGTGACCTGAAACTGCCGATCTATCTCGACTATTCCTCCACCACGCCGGTCGATGAGCGCGTGGCGGAAAAGATGGCGGGCTGCCTGACCAAGGACGGGCTGTTCGGGAACCCGGCCTCGCGCAGCCACAGTTTTGGCTGGAACGCGGAGAAGGCGGTCGAGAACGCCCGGGGCCAGGTGGCCCAGCTGGTGGGCGCCGATCCGAAGGAGATCATCTGGACCTCCGGCGCGACCGAGGCCGACAACCTGGCGATCAAGGGTGCTGCGCACTTCTACCAGCGCAAGGGCAAGCACATCATCACGGTGAAGACCGAGCACAAGGCCGTGCTGGACACCACGCGCCAGCTTGAGCGCGAAGGCTTCGAGGTCACCTACCTGGGCGTGAAGGAAAACGGCCTGGTCGACATGCAGGAGCTGGAAGACGCGATGCGTGACGACACCATCGTGGTCTCGGTGATGCACGTGAACAACGAGATCGGTGTCATCCAGGACATCGAGGCGATCGGCAACCTGTGCCGCGAGCGCGGGATCGTGTTCCATGTGGACGCCGCGCAGTCCACCGGCAAGGTCGCGATCGATCTGTCGAAGCTGCCGGTAGACCTGATGAGCTTCTCCGCGCACAAGACCTACGGTCCGAAGGGCATCGGCGCGCTGTTCGTGCGGCGCAAGCCGCGGGTGCGTATCGAGGCCCAGATGCACGGCGGTGGCCACGAGCGCGGCATGCGCTCCGGCACGCTGGCGCCGCACCAGATCGTCGGCATGGGCGAGGCATTCGCGATCGCCGGTGCCGAGATGGGTCCCGAGCTGGAGCGCGTGCGCATGCTGCGCGACCGCCTCTGGGCCGGTCTCGACGGCATGGAAGAGGTCTACCTGAACGGTGACCAGGAACAGCGTGTCGCGCACAACCTGAACGTGTCGTTCAACTTCGTCGAGGGCGAGAGCCTGATCATGGCGCTGCGCGACATCGCGGTGTCCTCCGGCTCGGCCTGCACCTCGGCCAGCCTGGAGCCGTCCTACGTGCTGCGCGCACTGGGCCGCGACGACGAGCTGGCACACAGCTCGATCCGCTTCTCCATCGGTCGCTACACCACCGTGGAGGAGATCGACCATACGGTCGAGATCGTGCGCGCCGCGGTCGCCAAGCTGCGCGAGCTCTCCCCGCTGTGGGAGATGTACCAGGACGGCATCGATCTGAGCACCGTCGAGTGGGCGGCCCACTAGGGGCCCGCTCGACACCACTAACGCAACGCGTACACACGCAACAGGAGAACGGTCATGGCGTACAGTGACAAGGTTCTGGACCACTATGAAAATCCGCGCAACGTCGGCAGCTTCGACAAGAACGACGACACGGTCGGCACCGGCATGGTCGGCGCCCCGGCCTGCGGCGACGTGATGAAGCTGCAGATCAAGGTCAACGACGAGGGCATCATCGAGGACGCCAAGTTCAAGACCTACGGCTGCGGCTCGGCGATCGCCTCCAGCTCGCTGCTCACCGAATGGGTGCGTGGCAAGACCCTGGAAGAGGCGAGCCAGATCAAAAACACCCAGATCGCCGAAGAGCTGGCCCTGCCGCCGGTGAAGATCCACTGCTCCGTGCTGGCCGAGGACGCCATCAAGGCGGCGGTGTCGAACTACCAGGAGCGCCACGGCCAGGCCGCGGAAGCCGAGAAGAAATCTGCCTGAGGGCTCTATGGCGATTACAGTGACCGAACCCGCGGCCGAACGCATCCACAACTTCCTCGAGAAGCGGGGCAAGGGTGTGGGCGTCCGGCTGGGCGTCAGGACGACCGGCTGCTCCGGCATGGCCTACGTGGTGGAGTTTGCCGACGATATCGAGGACACCGATACGGTGTTCGAGGATCGCGGCGTGAAGCTGGTCGTGAACCCGAAGTCCCTCGTGTACCTGGATGGCACCGAGCTGGACTTCGGCAAGGAAGGCCTGAACGAGGGGTTCAAGTTCAACAACCCGAACGAGAAGGCCCGGTGCGGCTGCGGTGAAAGCTTCAGCATCTGACTGAGCCTCGCACGCGGGGTGGTGCATGGCGGTTGCCCGGGGATACGTCCCCGGTGGCTGTCGTACCACCCCTTTTCTTTTGCAAGCCCGTCGCAAGGGACGCAATGAACGACCCATTCGAGCAGTTTGACCTGCCGGTGGCCTTCGAGGTCGACCGGCAACAGCTGGACGAGCGCTTTCGTCGCCTGCAGGCGGAACTGCACCCGGACCGCTTCGTGCGCCAGGGTGACCAGGCGCGCCGCATGGCGGCGGCGGTGGCGGCCGACGTGAACGAGGCCTACGCGATCCTGGGTGACGACTACCGCCGGGCCGTGCACCTGCTGGAACGGACCGGGGTGGCCTTTGACCCCGAACGCGATACCAGTCAGGACATCGAGTTCATCGAGGCGCAGATCGAATGGCGTGAACGCCTGGAGGAAACCGCGGCGAGCGGGGATGCGGCCGGACTGGAAGCGGTCGCGACCGAGCTGGCGCAGGCTCGCGCCGAGGCACGGGCGAAGGTGGCGGATGCCCTGAAGGAGCCGGGGACCCCGGCGCCGGATGCCAAGGACCGGGTGCTGGAGCTGCGCTTCTTCGATCGCCTGCTGGAAGAAACGAAACGAACCCGACAGAACCTGGCGCGCGGCAAGTAGCACCCGCCGCGCCCGTGTGAAGGAGCCGAATACCCGATGGCGTTATTGCAGATCACCGAACCCGGAGCCGAGTCCGCGCCGCACCAGCGCCATCTCGCGGCCGGGATCGACCTCGGCACGACCCACTCGCTGGTCGCGACCGTGCGCAGCGGCGAGGCGGACACGCTGCCCGACGAACAGGGTCGGCATATCCTGCCGTCGGTGGTGCACTATGCCGCGGATGCGGTGAGCGTGGGGCATGCGGCTGCCGAGCACGCCGCGGATGACCCGCACAACACCATCGCCTCGGTCAAAAGGCTCATCGGGCGCGGCGCGGCGGACGTCGCCACGCTGTCCGGCGAGCTGCCGTTCCGGCTGAAGACCGGCGAGTCCAGCGTGCCGCGCATCGAGACCGCCGCGGGCGACAAGACGGCGGTGGAGGTGTCCGCGGAGATCCTGCATACCCTGCGCCAGCGGGCCGAGGAGACCTTGGGCGACGAACTCGAAGGCGTGGTGATCACCGTGCCCGCGTACTTCGACGATGCCCAGCGCCAGGCCACGCGGGACGCCGCACAGCTGGCCGGCCTGAATGTCTTCCGCCTGATCAGCGAGCCGACCGCGGCGGCGGTCGCCTACGGACTGGACCAGGGCGAAGAGAACACCATTGCCGTCTATGACCTGGGCGGCGGTACCTTCGATATCTCCATCCTGCAACTGCGCCGCGGGGTGTTCGAGGTGCTGGCGACCGGCGGCGATTCGGCCCTGGGCGGCGACGACATCGACCGCGCCATCGCCGACTGGCTGCTGAACCAGGCCGGCATGGCCGGCGAGACCGATCCGCAGCGCCTGCGCCGCGTGCTGCTGGCCGCCCGCCAGGCCAAGGAGGCCCTGACCGATGCCGCGAGCACCCCGGTCGAGGTCGGGCGCGCCGATGGCGCCACCTGGTCCGGCGAGCTGGATCGCGACACCCTGGTGGAGCTGGCGCGGCCGTTGCTGGAGCGCACCATGGCCGCCTGCCGGCAGGTGCTGGAAGACGCCGGTCTGGAGCCTGGCGCCATCGACGAGGTGGTACTGGTCGGTGGTTCCACCCGCATGCCGGCGGTGCGTGAGGCGGTGGAGGGATTCTTCGGCCGCACCCCGCACGCCGGCATCGACCCGGACCGCGTGGTCGCGATCGGGGCCGCGCAACAGGCGGACATCCTCGCCGGCAACAAGCCGGATACCGAACTGGTGCTGCTGGACGTGATCCCGCTGTCGCTGGGGCTGGAGACGATGGGCGGTCTGGTCGAGTTCATCGTCCCGCGCAACACCACCATCCCGGTCACGCGGGCGCAGGAGTTCACCACCTTCAAGGACGGCCAGACCGCGATGTCGCTGCACGTGGTGCAGGGCGAACGCGATGTGGTCGATGCCAACCGCTCGCTCGCCCGGTTCACATTGTCGGGCATCCCGCCGATGGTCGCGGGCGCGGCGCGCATTCGCGTGACCTTCCAGGTGGACGCCGACGGCCTGCTGAACGTAACGGCACGCGAGCAGACCCAGGGTGTGGAGGCGCATATCGAGGTCAAGCCGAGCTACGGCCTGACCGATTCCGAGATCGAGCAGATGTTGCGCGATTCCGCCTCCTCCGCGCGCGAGGACATGGAGGCGCGGCGCCTGCGCGAGGAACAGGTCGAGGCCGACCGCGTGCTCGAGGCGCTGGACGCCGCGCTGGAGACGGACGGTGACCGCTACCTCGAGGCCGCGGAACGCCAGACCATCGAGCAGGCGCGCGACGCCCTGCGCGCCGAACGCGAGAAGGGGGTCGACCCCGACGCCATCGAGGCGGCGCGCAAGCGCGTCGAACAGGCCTCCGAGGCCTTTGTCGCGCGGCGCATGAATGACAGCATCCGGCGCGCGCTCGCCGGACACAACGTTAGCGAATACGACGCAGGGAACTGACACCATGCCCCAGGTAATCTTTCTGCCCCACGAGGAAATCTGCCCGGAGGGGGCCTCCATCGAGGCCGATCCGGGTATCAGCATCTGCGATCTCGCCCTGAAAAACGGGATCGAGATCGAACACGCCTGCGAGAAGTCCTGCGCCTGCACGACCTGCCACGTCTACGTGCGCGAGGGGCTGGACAGTCTGGAGGAGGCCACCGAGGACGAAGAGGACATGCTCGACAAGGCCTGGGGCCTGGAGCCGGACTCGCGGCTGTCCTGCCAGGCGATCGTCGCGGACACGGACCTCGTGGTGGAACTGCCGAAGTACACCATCAATCAGGTCTCCGAGAACCACTGAGCGAGGGAAAGGCGATGAAGTGGACCGATACCCAGGAAATCGCGATGCAGCTGGCCGACGAACACCCGGACGTCGACCCGCGCAACATCAACTTCGTGGACCTGCGCCAGTGGGTGATGAACCTGCCGGACTTCGACGATGACCCCAACCGCTCCGGCGAGCGCATCCTCGAGGCGATCCAGGCCGCCTGGATGGACGAGGCCGACGTCGACGACTGACGACCCAAGCCTGGTTTCGTATCAGCGCCCTGAAGGTCAAGAGCGGTTCACAGGAAGGTTTGAAGATTGGAAGAATTCAACGGTGCTTCGCCCCGGCAAGAGCCACCCGATCGCCACACATAATGATTCCTTCCAGTCTTCCCATCTTCCTGTGAGTCGCTTTTGACCTTCGGTACGACGCTGGCGGTGCACTAAGGTCTTGGCGCGGTCGATTGCCGTGGGCGTGGGAGGTCGCTAGACTACGCGCCGCACGTTGTGTCCGCGTTGATTTTGCGTTGGGAACCCGCTGTTCGGCGGGTTCTCGCGTTTACAGACGGGCCCGGCGAATGACATCCATCCAAGTAGCAGGAGAGCCGCCCCATGGCCGTTGAACGCACCCTTTCCATCATCAAGCCCGACGCCGTTGCCAAGAACGCGATCGGCGACATCATCGGCCGCTTCGAGAAGGCCGGCCTGAAGGTCGTTGGCGCGCGCATGATGCACCTGAGCCGCGAACAGGCCGAAGGCTTCTACGACGTGCACAAGGAGCGCCCGTTCTTCAACGATCTGGTTGAGTTCATGATCTCCGGCCCGGTGCTGGTTCAGGTCCTCGAAGGCGAAGACGCCATCGCCAAGAACCGCGACATCATGGGCGCGACCAACCCGAAGGAAGCGGCCCCGGGCACCATCCGCGCCGATTTCGCCGTATCCATCGACGAGAACGCCGTGCACGGCTCCGATGCCCCGGAGACCGCCGAGCGCGAGATCGCCTTCTTCTTCGGTGACGACGGCGTCTGCCCGCGCACCCGCTAAGACGGTCCGCACCGCATGTGCTGCGGGGCCCGGTTGCACCGCGCGCCGGGCCCCGTAGGCAGGCATCCCTTCGGCACAGTACACTAGGGGACTTGAGCCAACCGGTCCCTGATATGGCAAGCGCATCCTCCACCCCCCTGAATCTGCTGGGCTACAGCCACCAACAGCTTGTCGAGCTGCTGGCGCAGTGGGGTGAACCGCGTTTTCGTGCCACCCAGCTCGTCAAGTGGATCCATCAGCGCGGGGTCACCGACTTCGAGCAGATGACCGACGTCTCGCGCAAGCTGCGCGAGCGCCTGGCGCGCGAGACCGAGATCCGCGTCCCCGAGATCGGGCTGGAAAAGGCCTCCGCCGACGGCACCGTCAAGTGGGTGCTGCGGCTCCCCGACGGCAATGCCATCGAGACCGTCTTCATCCCCGAGGGCGGGCGCGGCACGCTGTGCATCTCCTCCCAGGTCGGCTGCGCGCTCGACTGCACCTTCTGTTCCACCGCTCAGCAGGGTTTCAACCGCAACCTCACCAGCGCCGAGATCATCGGCCAGGTGTGGCTGGCCATGCAGCGCCTGCCGGCGCCGGAAGGGCGCAAGCGGGCGGTGAGCAACGTGGTGCTGATGGGGATGGGCGAGCCGCTGGCCAACTTCGACGCGGTCGTGCCGGCCTGCCAGCTCATGACCGACGACAACGCCTACGGCCTGAGCCGGCGGCGCGTGACCCTGTCCACTTCCGGTCTGGTGCCGGCGCTGGATCGTCTGAGCGAACACACGGATGTCGCGCTGGCCGTCAGTCTGCACGCGCCGAATGATGCGCTGCGCGACCGTCTAGTGCCGATCAACCGCAAGTACCCGATCGCCGAGCTGCTGGACAGCTGTCGCCGCTATGTGGAGGCGACCGATGCCCACAGCGGCGTGACCTTCGAATACGTGCTGCTGGCCGGGGTCAACGACCAGCCGGAACATGCCAACGAGCTCGCCGGACTGTTGCGCGGTATTCCCGGCAAGGTCAACCTGATTCCGTTCAATCCGTTCCCGGGGGCCCCGTTCGACCGCCCGCGGGAGGCCGATGTGCTGGCCTTTGAACGACGGCTGCAAAAGGCCGGCTACGTCACCACCGTGCGGCGTACCCGCGGGGATGACATCGATGCCGCCTGCGGCCAGCTGGTGGGCCAGGTCGAGGACCGTACCAATCGCGGGATGCGCATGTTCCGCCTGCACGCCGAATTGCCACAGACGGATCGGAGGGCTTCATGACGGGACGCGCGGGTTGGCGCCTCGCCACAGCGTTGACGCTGGCGCTGGTGCTGGGGGGCTGTGCCGCCACGGCCGACCGGCCGGTGTCCGGCGAGCGCGAGGAGGCCGCCGAGGTGCACGCCGAGCTCGGGATCGGGTATCTGCGCGAGGGCGAGTTCGAACAGGCCGAACGCAACCTGCGTCGGGCGCTGGACTATGACCCCGGCGATGCCCTGGCCAATATCGGCATGGCCGCGGTCCTCGAACGCAAGGGCCAGCTGGATCGCGCCGAGGAACATTACCGCCGGGCCCTGCGCCGTGACGAGGGCAACCCCTTCGCCCAGACCAACCTGGGGGCGTTGTTGTGCAGCCGCGAGGAATTCGACGAGGCGCAGGCCCTGTTCGCGCGCGCCATCGACAATCCGGATTATGACCGCCGCGACATCGCCTACATGAACTCCGGCGTCTGCCACGCCGATGCGGGCGATACCGAGCAGGCGGAGCGCCAGCTCCGTCAGGCGCTGGAGATCAATCCCGGCTATCCCCGCGCGCTGCTGGAGATGGCCCGGCTGACCTACCAGGACGGCCGGCCGATGCAGACCCGCGCGTTCCTGCAGCGGCTGGACAGCCAGGGCATCGAGAGCGCCGAGACCCTTCTGCTGTGCTACCAGGCCGAAACCGCGCTGGGGAACAGCCGCGCGGCCAATGCCTGTGCCGAGCGCCTGAGCCGTCAGCATCCGGACAGCGACGAGATGACCGAGTTGCGGCGTCTGGAGCGTGAAGGATGAGCGATCCGCGCGACAAGGAACCGGACCTGGGGCGGGTCGACGAGGTCGACGATTCGACCACCAACGTCGCCTCCCTGCGTACCGAGGGGAGCGACCCGGACCCCGAGCCTTCGTTCTCGGCCGCGCACGGCCTGACCACGCGCGACCGTCCCGCCGAGGCCGAGGCGGAGCCGCCCGGGGGCGAGAACGAGCCCGGCGCGAGTCTGCGCCGTGCCCGCGAGGCCGCGGGCCTCGATACCGCGACCCTGGCCAGTCGGATCCACCTCGGGCGCGGCACTCTGGAAGATCTCGAGGCCAATCGCTTTCATCACATGCCGCCGGCCTACGTACGCGGGTACCTGCGCTCCTGTGCCCGCGAACTGGGGGTGGACGTGGGACCCTGGATCCAGTCATTCGAACAGCACGGGCTGGTGGATCCCGAGCTGCAGGCGGTCGCGACCCCCTCGGCGCGGGCACGCCGGCGCCGCCGCAGCCGCGGGATCTACTGGCTGGCACTGTTGCTGCTTGTGGCCCTGCTGGGGCTCGGGGTCTATGCCTGGAACGAGCGCACGGGCGCGCTCGGCCTGCCGTCCATCAACCTTGGGGACGCCCGGGAGGCTGTACAGGGCCTTGCGGATCCGGCGCTGACGGACGAGGAACCGGCCGGGGTGCCAGACGGCGAAGCCGTGGCCCCGGAAGCGCTCCCGACCGAGGACGGGACGGAGGATAGCGCGGCGGCCGAGGCCGCCGAAGGCGAGCCCACCGGGCCCATCGAGGCGGGCGAGGGTACCCCCGACGCGGGCACCGAGGACGGCGAGGCCGTCACGGTCACGGCCGAGTCCCTGACCGAACGCGTAGTCGTACCCGAAGAACCGGTTACGCCCGATGTGGCGTCACAGGCGGAGATGGAAGCGCCGTCCGAGGCGCCCCCGGCTTCCGCGGACGCCGCTGAGGGCGCCGAGCTGGTGCTGGAGTTCTCCGAAACCTCCTGGGTGGAGATCCGCGATGCCGCTGACGAGGTCGTCCTGACCGGCGTGCTCAGTTCGGGGGATCGCGAGACGCTGCGCCTGGAATTGCCAGGCCGTGTGATCCTCGGCAACGCCGGGGGGGTCTCGCTGACACTGGATGGCACGCCCGTCGATCTCGAGCCGCATATCCGGAGCGACCGCACCGCGCGCTTCGATCTGGAAGGCTGACGCGGGATCTGCCCGCGCGGCCATCACGTACAAGAAAAGACATCATGAAAGCGATCAAGTCGATCCGCGGGATGCACGACATCCTGCCCGAGTCCATTCACGTCTGGCAGCACCTGGAAGACACGCTGCGCGAGGTCCTGGAGGGCTACGGCTACCATGAAATCCGCATGCCGATCGTCGAGGCGACCGAGCTGTTCAAGCGTTCCATCGGGGATGTCACGGACATCGTCGAGAAGGAGATGTACACCTTCGATGACCGCAACGGCGACAGCCTGAGCCTGCGCCCCGAGGGCACGGCCAGTTGCGTGCGCGCGGGGATCCAGCACGGGCTGCTGCACAACCAGGTGCAGCGGCTGTGGTATCTGGGGCCGATGTTCCGCCACGAGCGGCCGCAGAAGGGGCGCTACCGCCAGTTCCACCAGGTCGGGGTCGAGGTCTTCGGTCTGCCGGGGCCGGATGTGGACGCCGAGATGCTGGCGATGACCGCGCGCCTGTGGCGCATGCTGGGGCTGGCCAACGTGCGCCTGGAGCTGAACACCCTGGGGACGCCGGAAAGCCGCCGCCGGTACCGCGACCATCTGATCGCCTATTTCGAACAGCACCGGGAGGCCCTGGACGAGGAGGCGCAGCGTCGGCTCTACGACAACCCGATGCGCATCCTCGACAGCAAGCACCCAGAGACCCGTGCGATCGTCGCCAACGCCCCCAGCCTGATGGACGACCTCGACGAGGCCTCCCGTGCCCATTTCGATGCCCTGTGCGCGCACCTCGATGCGCTGGGCATCCCCTACGAGCACAATCCGCGACTGGTGCGCGGGCTCGATTACTATACGCACACCGTGTTCGAGTGGATCACCGACGATCTCGGTGCCCAGGGCACGGTCTGCGCCGGGGGCCGGTACGATGGCCTGGTCGAGCAGCTGGGGGGGCGCGGGACCCCGGCCATCGGCATGGCCATGGGCCTGGAGCGCCTGGTGGCGTTGCTGGAGGCCCGCGAGGAGGCCCCCGCCGCGCCCGGACCCGATGCCTACCTGATCGTCGGGGGCGACGAATTGGTGGGGCCGGCGCTGCAACTGGCCGAGGCGCTGCGTGGCGAGCTGCCCGGCTTGCGCCTGGTCCAGCACTGTGGCGGCGGCAGCTTCAAGTCGCAGATGAAGCGGGCCGATCGCCTCGGCGCCCACTACGCCCTGGTCCTCGGGAGTGACGAGCACGCCGCGGGCACCGTGACGGTGAAGCCGTTAAGATCGCAGGGCGGCGAGCAGGTAGCCGTGGAGCGTGCCGCACTGGCCGATCATCTCCGTACAGCGCTGGCGCAGCGGTCGTAACCGCGCCAGCGCGGATCCAGCAAGAACAAGGAAAAGCATGAGCGATCTCACCGACGAAGAAAAAGCCGAACGCATCAAACAGTGGTGGGCGGACAACGGCCTTGCGATCGTGGCCGGCCTGGTCCTCGGGGTCGCCGGCCTGTTCGGCTGGAACTGGTGGAGCGACCGCGAGGAAACCCGTGCCCAGGCGGCCTCGGAGATGTATCAGGCCCTGCAGGTGGCCGGCCAGACCGGGCAGACCGACCGCGCCCAGGAACTGGCCGATGCGATCATCGAGCAGGGCCGGGGCACGCCATACCGCGCGCTGGCCTGGGTCTACCGCGCGGATGTCGCCATCGCCCAGGACGATCACGACACGGCGATCAGCGCCCTGCAGGCCGCGCGCGACGCGGCCCCCGATCGGGGCTACCGCGAGGTGCTGACCCTGCGTCTCGCGCGCCAGATGATCCTGGCCGAGCGTCTGGACGACGCCGAGACCACCCTCGCGGATGTGCGCAGTGAGGCCTTCAACGGCCTGAAGCGCGAGCTGCAGGGCGATCTCGCCCGTGCTCGCGGCGATCGCGAGGGCGCCCGGGAACATTACGAGGCGGCCCTGGACGCGGGCCACAGCCCCGAATACCTGCGCCTGAAATACGAAGAGCTTTCCGTTTGAATGAGGGGGGCGGAGTCTGTCGGACTTGGAACTGATCGGCTGTGCGCGTGGGAGAACGGCCCCTTTGTCCGGTCTCGCTCGTTTCATAGTGGCCACTATGCGCCCGAGAGGCCGAAAAAATGGATTCGCTCTCCCGCCACGCTCGCGACGATCGCCCGAATCCGACAGACTCCTGGGCCGCCCGTCGTTCGCGCGCACCCGCGACACGAACGCGAGTGCGTACATAAACCCTTGTTTCCCTAGAGGATCTGTCGCCCGATGTCAGTGCCTTACCTTGCAAGTCCGGCCATGCGTCTGCTGATTGCCGGCGCCCTGATCCTGTCCCTCAGCGCCTGCGGGCTGTGGCAGCGTGATACCACCGAGCCCCCGGCCGAACTGCCGGAGTTCGAGGCGGAAGGACAGCCGGAACGGCTGTGGTCGCGCTCGGTGGGCAGCGGCGGCGAGCGTTTCCTGTGGCAGGTCTACCCGGGGATCACCGACGACCTTGTGGTGATGACCGACGCCGGCGGACGTGTCTCCGGGCTGAATCCGGAGAGTGGCAGCCAGCGCTGGCAGGTGCGCCTGGACGATGCCCGAGTCTCGGCCGGTGTCGGGGTTGGCGCAGACCTCGCGGTGGTTGGGACCCTGGACGGCTACGCGATCGGCGTGGACCTGGAAGGGGGCGGGGAACGCTGGCGCGCCGCGCTGTCCAGCGAGGTGCTGGCCGTCTCGGACGTCGCTGGCGGGCTGGTGGTCGTGCGCACCAATGACGGCCGTCTGCATGCGCTGGACGCCGCCTCGGGCGCGACCCAGTGGACCGCGCTGCGGACCACGCCCTCGCTGAGCCTGCGCGGCGCCCAGCGCCCGCAGATCACCTCCGGACGCGTGCTGGCCGGGTTCGACAACGGGCGCCTGCTGATGCTGGGGCTTAATCGCGGCAATGTCCTGTGGGAGACCACGCTGGGCATCCCCAGTGGTCGCACCGAGGTCGAGCGCATGGTAGACGTGGACGGCCATATCCCGCTGTATCGCGGTGCGGCCATTGCCGCGAGCTATCAGGGCCGGCTGGCCGCGCTGGATCTGAATTCCGGCGAGCTCTTCTGGACCCGCGATTTCTCGTCCTACCAGGGCGCGGATGTGGACACCGACTCCGACGTGCTGGTGGTGACCGATGCCGAGAGCCACGTGTGGGGCCTGCAGCCGCGCAGTGGCGGCGACCTGTGGCAGATGGACGGGCTGCGCCTGCGCGGGGTAACGGCGCCGGTCGTGGTGGGACCGCATGCGATCGTCGGCGATTACGAGGGCTACCTGCACTGGATCGATCTCGAGGATGGGCGCATCGTCGCGCGGCTGCGCGCGAGCTCGGGTTCCGTGGTGACCCGCCCGACGCTGGTCAACGGGACGCTGTACGTGGTGACCGACAACGGGCAACTGACCGCGGTGAACCCCGCGATTCGGGGCGCCGAGTGAGCCCGCTTAGGCCAGCCGGCTCTGGGTACCGCGGGGGTCGGGAACGCCGATGATCCCGGTGATCGCGCTGGTCGGGCGCCCCAACGTCGGCAAGTCCACCCTGTTCAATCAGCTCACGCGCTCGCGTGATGCCCTGGTGGCCGATGTCGCGGGGCTCACGCGGGATCGCCAGTACGGCATTGGCAAGGTGGGCGACTTCCCCTACCTGGTGGTGGACACCGGCGGCCTGTCGGGCGAGGGCGCGGAAATGGACCGCGCGATGGCCGAGCAGACTCGGCGCGCGGTGGCCGAGGCCGATCACGTGCTGTTCCTGGTGGACGCCCGCGATGGCCTGACGCCGCAGGACCAGGCCATCGCCGACCAGCTGCGGGCGGCCGGTGTGAAGGCCCGGGTGGTGGTGAACAAGACCGACGGTCTGGACGCCGACTCGGTCAGTGCCGAATTCTACGCGCTGGGCCTGGGCGCGATCACGGCCATCGCGGCCGCCCACGGGCGGGGCGTCCAGGGCCTGATGCAGGGCGTTCGCAAGGACGTGGCGGCGGCGCGCCGCGCGGCGCTGGAGGCCGGCGGCGATGAGGCCAGTGAAGCGGCGTCCAGCGACGGGCTCGACGAGGCCTCGCAGCAGGCGGCCCTGGACGACTGGCCGGGCATCCGCGTGGCGATTGTCGGGCGGCCCAATGTCGGCAAGTCGACCCTGGTCAATCGCATCCTTGGTGACGAGCGCGTGGTCGCCACCGATGTCGCGGGGACCACCCGCGACAGCATCTTCGTACCCTTCGAGCGTGACGGCACCGACTACACCCTGATCGATACCGCCGGTGTGCGGCGCCGGGCGCGGGTGCATGAAGTGATCGAGAAATTCAGCGTGATCAAGACGCTGCAGGCGATCGAGGCCGCGCATGTGGTGATCCTGGTGGTCGATGCCCAGTCCGGGCTGTCGGACCAGGATTCGCACCTGCTGGGCATGGTGATCGAGGCCGGGCGCGCGCTGGTGCTGGCGGTCAACAAGTGGGATGGCATGGAGGACCATGCGCGCGAGCGCATCCGGGACGAGCTGGACCGCCGCCTGGGGTTTGTCGACTTCGCCCGCATGCGCCTGATTTCCGCACTGCACGGCACCAATGTCGGGCACCTGCTGGACGATGTGCGCGAGGCGCATGCCAGCGCCTTTCGCAAGGTCTCCACGCCGGAACTTACGCGCCTGCTCGAGGCCGCGGTGGCGGAGCATGCGCCGCCCATGGTCAGCGGCCGCCGGATCAAGCTGCGCTACGCCCATCAGGGCGGGCAGAATCCGCCGGTGATCGTGGTCCACGGCAACCAGACCGATTCCCTGCCGGGCAGCTACAAGCGCTACCTGGAAAACTTCTTCCGCAAGCACCTCAAGCTGGTCGGGACGCCCCTGCGCCTGGAGTTCCGGTCCGGTCGCAATCCGTATGCCGGCCGGCGCAACAAGCTGACTCCGCGGCAGCAGCAAAAGCGCAAGCGCCTGATGCGGCACGTGCGCCGCTGAGTCCAGGATGACCTCGGCGCCTCTCGCCAGCCCGGCCCATGACCCGGACCTGTCGGCATTCGCCAGGGTGGTCGAGCCGTTCCGCGTGATGGACATCCTCGCCCGGGCCCAGGAGGCCGAGCGCAACGGGCGCGATATCATCCATCTGGAGGTCGGGGAGCCGGATTTCCCGACGCCGCCTCCGGTGATTGCCGCCGGTCGTGCGGCGCTGGCCGCCGGGGATACGCGCTACACCCCCGCCCACGGGACCCGCGCGCTGCGCGAGGCACTGGCCGCCGACTACCGTCGGCGCCACGGTGCCGATGTGGATCCCGAGCGGATCGTGATCACGGCGGGCGCATCGGCGGCGATCCTGCTGGCCCTGGCGGCCGGGGTGAATCCGGGCGAGGAGGTCCTGCTTCCGGACCCGGGCTACGCCTGCAACCGGCAGTTCGTCGCCGCGCGTGGCGCGCTGCCCGTGGGCCTGCCAGTGCACGCCGAGGATGCCTTCCAGCCGACGCCCGAGGCCATCGCCGGGGCATGGGGCGGGAATACCCGGGCGGTGCTGCTGGGCTCCCCGGCGAACCCGACCGGGACCTGCCTGTCGCGCGAACGCCTGACCGCGATCGTCGAGGTCGTGCGCGAACGCGGCGGGCTGGTGATCATGGACGAGATCTACGCCCAGATCGTCTTTGACCACGCCGAGCCCAGTGCCGCGGCCGGTTTCCCGGACGTGGTGGTGATCAACTCCTTCTCCAAGTACTTCGCGATGACCGGCTGGCGCCTGGGCTGGATGGTGGTGCCGGAGACCTGGGTGGACCCGGTGCGTCGCCTGGCGCAGAACCTGTTCGTGGCCCCGGCCACGATGGCCCAGACGGCGGCGCTGGAGGCCTTCACCCCGGCGACCGAGGCCCTGCTGCAGACGCAGGTGCGCGAGCTGGAACAGCGGCGCGACGTGCTCCTGGACGCGCTTCCGGGGCTCGGGCTCGAGGTCCAGGCGCGGCCGGAGGGGGCCTTCTACATCTATGCCGACTGTACGGCTCACGGACCGGACTCCGAGGCGCTTTGCGCGCGCATTCTCGACCAGGCCGGCGTGGCCCTGACGCCGGGTACGGATTTCAGTCCGACCCGGGGGCGAGATTACCTGCGGATCGCCTATACCCAGTCCGAGAGCCGACTGCGCGAGGCCGTGGAGAGATTGCAGACCCTGCTGGGTTAGTGACTCCAGATTTCCTAAAGGCGGGGCAGGTGGCTGCCGAAGGACGAGAGCTGCCAGAACAGCAGCAGGAGTGCGACGGGGGCCACGAAACGCAGGGTCCAGCGCCAGGTGGCCAGGACAAGCGTCCGGTGCGGCAGCTCCTGCGCCGCGATGTGCGCCGGGACCACCCAGCCTGCGAACACCGCGATCATCAGCCCGGAAAGGGGCAGCAGGATATTGATCGAGGTGTGTTCCAGCAGGTGGTAAAGCGTTGGCAGTTCGCGCCCAAGTAGCGTGATATCGATTTGCGCCCATTCCGCCCCGCTGAAGGAAAAAATGGTGATCAGGCTGCACGCCCCGATGCTCAGCGTGGCCGTAAGGGACGCCCACCAGTGCCCAAGCCCGAAACGTTCGTGGAGCAGGTGCACGAAGACCTGAACGCCGGTGATCATCGTGCCGAAGGCGGCAAGGCCCAGCATGACGAAGAACAGCACGGTCAGGAGCGCGCCGGCCGGGATCGCGCTGAGCGCCAGGGGCAGGGCTTCGAACATCAGAGCGGGGCCGGCCGTGGGATCGAGATCGAAGGCGAATACAACGGGAAAGATCGCGAGCCCCGCGGTCAGGGCAATCAGGGTGTCCGCGATTGCGATGCCGGCGGCGGTGCCGCCGATCGAGATCTCCTGTGGCAGGTAGGCCCCGAACATCATCAGCACGCCGGCCGCGAGGGTCATGGTAAAGAAGGCATGACCGACGGCGATCAGCAGGCTGCGCGGCTCCAGTGCCGCGAAATCGGGCCAAAACATGAAGGCGGCCGCGCTGCGGACGTCGCCGATCCACAGGCCGCTGGCCATTGCCAGCAACAACAGCGCGAACAGAAGGGGCATCAGGACGCTGACGCTGCGTTCCAGGCCGCCGCGCAGCCCCAGGCCGAGGATCAGAAAGGTGGCACCGATCCCGAAGGCCGTCCACGACAGCATTCCGCTGGCCGAGGTGGTGGTGGCCACGAAGACCGCCCGTACCTGTTCGCCATCGGCCTGGGAAAAGGCCCCGGCCGCCGCCTGCGGGATGTAGGAAAACACCCACCCCGCCACCACCACATAAAAGCCCATGATCACGAATGACGCTAGGATCCCGATCCAGCCCACCATCTGCCAGCCATTGTGCGCCCGGCTCTCGCGGGCTACGGCCAGCGCCGCATAGCCCGGTGACCGGCGCCCGCGCCGGCCGATCATGACCTCGGCCATCATGACCGGGATACCGATTACGGCAATCGCCGCGAGGTAGACCAGCAGGAACGCACCCCCGCCGTTCTCGCCCAGGATATAGGGGAACTTCCAGATGTTGCCCAGCCCGACGGCCGAGGCAGTGGCGGCCAGCACGAAGGCATAGCCGTGCCGCCAGCGGATGCGGGTGGCGGTGATATCCATGCCGCGTGGGCCCGGTCAGGTGATGACGTCGGGTTTCTCGCGGCGGGTCAGGCCGGGGATGTCGCCGAGCCGGGAGGCGGCCTCGATCAGCGGACGCAGCAGTTCCTGCGGGTCGGCATCGAGGTGTTCCGGATGGGTCTCGTGCTGCTCGATGTACAGGCGCAGCGTGGCGCCCTCGGTGCCGGTGCCGGACAGCCGGAAGACGATGCGGGCACCGCTCTCGAACAGCACGCGCAGGCCCTGGTGCTCGGTCAGGCTGTTGTCCACCGGGTCGCGGTAGGCGAAGTCGTCCGCGCGCGCCACGCGCATGCCGGCCAGGGATTGCCCCGGCAGCACCGAGAGCTGTTCGCGGATGCGCGCCATCACCTGTTCGGCGCGGTCGATCTCCACGGCCTCGTAGTCGTGCCGGGTGTAGTAATGGCGTCCGTACTGGCGCCAGTGATCGCGCACGATCTCCTCCACCGACAGGCGCCGGGCCGCCAGCAGGTTGAGCCAGAACAGCACGGCCCACAGGCCGTCCTTTTCGCGCACGTGGTCGGAACTGGTGCCGAAACTTTCCTCGCCGCACAGCCGGATGCGTCCGTCGTCCAGCAGGTTGCCGAAGAATTTCCAGCCGGTCGGGGTCTCGAAGCAGGGGAGGTCCAGCTTTTTGGCGACCACGTCTACGGCCTGACTGGTAGGCATGCTGCGCGCCACGCCCTTCAGGCCGTCGGCAAATGCCGGGATGTGGTGGGCGTTGGCCGCCATGATCGCGAGGCTGTCCGAGGGCGTGACGAAGAAATGCCGGCCGAGGATCATATTGCGGTCGCCGTCACCGTCCGAGGCGGCGCCAAAATCCGGGGCATCGCGGCCGTACAGGGCCTCGCGCAGCTCCCGCGCGTGCGACAGGTTCGGGTCCGGGTGGCGGCCACCAAAGTCGGCCAGCGGCTCGGCGCGCAGGATGGTCTCGGCCGGGGCCCCCAGGCGGTTGACCAGGATCTCCTCGGCATACGGGCCGGTCACGGCATGCATGGCATCGAAGCGCATGCGGAAGTGATCGGAGCGCAGGAGTTCGCCGATGCGCTCGAAGTCGAACAGGGTGGCCATGTAATCGGCATAGGTCCCGACCGGATCGACCACCTCGACGGCCATGTCGCCCAGCTGTCCGGTGTGCAGGTGATCGATGTCCACGTGCTCGGTGCCATTGGCGATGCGGTAGTGCTGGATGCGGGTGCTCTGCTCGAAGATGGCGTCGGTCACCGAGGGCGGGGCGGGGCCGCCGTTGGCGGTGTTGAGCTTGACCCCGAAATCGCCCTCCGGGCCTCCCGGGTTGTGCGAGGCAGACAGGATCAGGGCGCCCGTCGCCCCGCGCGAGCGGATGAGGTGCGATGCGGCCGGGGTCGACAGGAGGCCGGCGTGCCCCACGGCGACCTTCTTCACACCGTTGGCCAGGGCCATGCGCAGGATCAGCTGGATCGCCTCGCGGTTGTGGAAGCGCCCGTCGCCACCCAGGAGCAGTTCGCCGTCCTTCAGGTCGGGACAGGCGTCGAAGATGCTCTGGATGTAGTTCTCGAGGTAGTGCGGCTGGCGGAACTGGCGGACGCGCTTCCGCAGGCCGGAGGTGCCGGGCTTCTGGTCGGAAAAGGGCCGGGTGGTGACGACGCTTATGTCCATGGGGTCGCGGATCCTTGTTGGTCGATTCGAAGGTACCAAAAACCCCGGGGGGTGTCCCGCCTGGCACTACTGGCGCTCGCGGCGAAGCCGCCCTGGCCTGTTAGACTGCGCGACATGTTGCTGGAGCGTCAGACCCCGTCCCACCTGGAACCCAGGCCCGAGAGCTTCGCGGCACTGATGGAGATGTACGAGGAGAACTACCTCGCGCTGCGCCGTCTGTGTCCCGAACTCGAGCGGCAGCCGGTGCGTTCGGTCTCGCGGGTGGCGGGCGCGCTGGATCTGTACCTGGAGGTGCTGGAGCGCACCCGCTATACCACCACGCTGCACCTCACCTACCGGTTCGATCATCAGGGTGAACGCCGCGAGCAGCCAGACATGCGCGTGCGCCTGTTCCATGACGCGCGCCAGGCCGAGGTGCTGGAGCTGCACTGCCGGACCATCGGGGACGGTGCCGTCCCGGAGATGCTGAGCGGCCACCCGGGCCTGGTCTGTCGCTGGCGGCACAACCGGTTCCTGTACAAGTGGCTGCGCTACTGCCTGCGCCAGGGGCACCGCTTCCTGGCGGATACCGAGTCGCAGGTGGCCGCGGTCGAGTAGGTCGAGCAGGCGGTCGTGGTCGCGGCCTACTGACAGGCCACGGGCCGGGGCGCGATCGCGTCGTTCTCCAGCAGGCGGTGCAGCGGGGCGGGCTGACCGAACAGGAAGCCCTGCATCATCGGACACTCCAGCTTGCGCAGGTAATCGCGGTGGGCGTCGGTCTCCACCCCCTCGGCCACGATGTTCATGTTCAGGCCGCGCGCCATGGAGATGATCGCGTTGACGATGCAGGCCTCGTCCTCGCGGCAGATGGTCTGCGTGAAGCTGCGATCGATCTTGAGGGTATGGATCGGCAGCTTCTGAAGGTAGCTGAGGGACGAGTAGCCGGTGCCGAAGTCGTCCACCGCGATCTGCACGCCGGCGGCCCCCAGCCGGTTCAGTTTGTGCACCGTGTCCGGGGTGTCGCTCATCAGCAGGTTCTCGGTGATCTCCACCTCCAGCAGATCGGGCGGGAAGCCGGCCTCGCCCAGGATGCCCAGGAAGTCCTCGACGAAATCGTCGCGCTCCACCAGTACGGGGGAGAGGTTCACGGCCAAATGCAGTTCCGGATAGCCCGCCTGCATGTGCTGCTGCACCTCGCGAATGGCGGTGCGCAGGGTCAGGCGGTCGAGATCCACGATCAGGCGGGTGTCCTCGGCGACCGGGATGAACTCGGCCGGGCCCAGCAGCCCCAGTTGCGGGTGGTCCCAGCGAATCAGAGCCTCGACGCCGACCATCTGGCCGGTTTCGGTGTCGACCTGAGGCTGATAGAGGATATGGAACTCGTCGCGCTCCAGGGCGCGGCGCATGTCCTGTTCCAGCTGCAGCCGGCGCGGGGGATGGCCGCCCATGTCCGGGCTGTACACGCGCACCCCCGTCTTGCCGGTGCTCTTTTCCCGGTACATCGCGATGTCCGCGTTCTTGATCAGGGCCTCGAGGTTGTCGCCGGCATCCGGGTAGATCGCGATGCCGATGCTGGCGCCGACGAACAGCTCGTGGTCGCCGATCTGGAACGGGGCCTGCAGGCTCTCCAGGATCTTCTCGGCGACCTGGATCGCGGCCTCGCTGCTGGCCAGGCCCGGGATCAGCAGGGTGAACTCGTCGCCGCCGAAGCGCGACAGCGTGTCCCCCTTGCGGATGCAGCCCTGCAGGCGCTGCGCCACGCCCTGCAGCAGGCGGTCGCCGACCGTGTGCCCGAGCGAGTCGTTGATCACCTTGAATCGGTTCAGGTCGATAAACAGCACGGCCAGCTGCGTGCCGGAGCGATGGGCGTGCGAAATGGCCACATCCACGCGGTCGCGGAACAGGGCGCGGTTGGGCAGGCGGGTGAGCAGGTCGTGGTAGGCCTGGAAGTTGATGAAGGCCTCGGATTCCTTGCGCTCGGTGATGTCGCGGGCGGTGCCGTAGGTCAGCGCCTCATGCCGGCCCTCGGCGTTTTCGTCCCCGGCCCCGTTGGGCCACACGGCGACCTCGAAGAAGTGCCGGGTGTGGGACGGGCGCGCCGGTTTCAGGGCGAGCTCGACGGAGCGGATATGGGCCTGGCGGCGGGTGGCCTGTTCGAAGAAATACGCGGCCTTGTCGCGGTCCTCGGGTTCGACCAGGTCCAGGATGGAGGACTCGAGCAGGTCCTGACGGGCATAGCCCAGCAGTTCGTGGACGCGCGAGTTCACGAAACGGAAGCGGTGTTCCGCATCCAGCACGAACACGATGTCGGGCGAGTTGTTCACGATCATGCGGTGCAGGCGCTCGGATTTCTCCAGACGCGCGCGCATGGCGCGGTTGGCGTCTTCCAGCGCCTTGTGCTGCAGCGCGTTGCGCACGGTCGCCAGCAGTTCGGCCGGTTCGTAGGGTTTTTTCAGATAGTCGTGCGCGCCCTCGCGCAGGGCCCCGGCGACGTCCTCCACGGTGCTGTTGCCACTCACCACCACGGTCAGGGTTTCCAGGCCGGCGGCCTGCATGAACCGCAGAACATCGAGACCGTCGAGTTCCGGCATGGCGAGATCGAGCAGCAGCAGGTCATAGTGCTTTTCGCGCAGGGCCTCGATGGCGGCGCCGCCACCCGGGGCGGTGCGTACGGGATAGCCTTCCAGACTCAGCAGGCCCCGCAGGCTTTCGAGCAGGCCGGGATCGTCATCGGCGATCAGGATGCGGACGGACTGCGGGTCGATCGGCGTGTCGCGGTCGGTCATCAAGGCCTCAGGGCGTCATGATTGCGTCATCCCTGATGCGTCCGCTGTCCCCTGTGTGACCAGGGGCAGGGTGATTTCGAAGCGCGTCCCGGCGCTTGTGCTGGTAAAGGTGAAGCCCGCACCGATCTCCTCGGTCAGGCGCTTGACGATGCTGAGCCCCAGGCCGGCATGCCCCGGCCCCTTGCTGGACGCCACCGGCGCGAACGCGGCGGCCTGGACCGCCGGTGGCAGGCCGGGTCCCTTGTCGGTCACCGACAAGGGCACTACGCGGCGGCCGTTGACCGTGGTCGGGGCGCGGGTGGCGATACTGATCTCGCCACCGTTCTCCTGCGCCTCCGCGGCGTTCTTCAGCAGATTGGTCAGGATCTGGCGCAGGTGATCCGCCGACACGGACAGCGGCGGGTCCGAGGGGCTGAGGTCCAGGTGGAGTTGAATGCCCCGGGTCCGGCACAGGGACCCGTCGACGATGTCCGCGACCTGGCGCACCAGCGCATTCAGCGAGCCCGGTCCGGTCTCTCCGCCCGCGGCGGCTTCCGGATCGCGCAGGCGCAGCAGGATGCGCCCAACCCGGTCGATCTCGTCCTTGATGAGGCCCAGCTCGTGGCGGGCCTCGTGCTCCGCACCCAGCTTGTGGTGCAGCACGCCCAGGTAGTTCTGGATGATGCTGAGCGGGTTGCCGGCCTCGTGCACGGTCTCGCGGATGCGCTGTTCGGTAGCGTCCGTGTCTCGGGCCTCGGGGCGTGGCTGCGTCAGGGCGCGTGCGATCTCGCGGGTCAGGGAGCGGATGAAATCGCTGCGGGGTTCCAGGCCCTCCGCCTGGCCGTGCGTCAGCCCGAGGATCAGCACGCCGGCGGGCTGCTGACCCTCGGCCAGCAGCGGAAAGCTCCACAGGCGTTCCGCCTCGCACAGGCGGAACAGCTGCTGGTCGATCACCGGGAGGCCGGCGGCGTTTTCCTCCTCGTGACGCAGGATTTCGCGGTCCAGCAGGGTGTCGGTGACCAGGCTGCGCCCGGGCAGCAGCGGCAGGGTGAAATCGGGTGTCTCGTCATCCTCCACCCAGGCGGAGACCGACTGCTGGTCTTCGTCGACCAGGAACAGCAGGCTCTGGCTCACGCCCAGGGTCAGAAACAGGGTGCGCCGTGCGGCCAGGCAGCGGTCCTGCAACCGGGTCGCGCGGGCCATCTCCGCGTTGATCCGTTCCAGTTCGGTGAGGTCCCGGACCCGTGCCCCGAGGGCGCGTTCGGCCGCCCGGTCGGCCGATTCCGGCCCGTCCTGCGTCTCTGGACCCGACGCGGGGGCGTCGAGATCGATCTCGAGTGAGCCGGCGATGCGCCGGACATCTTCGGCCACCCGTTCGCGCAGGGCCCGTGCCAGACCCTCGTTCAGGCCGAACAGCGTGTCGGCGGCGGCCAGCGCCGTTTCGTTGCAGGTGGCCTCGGTGCTGGCCGCGAGGGTGGCCGGAAGGCAGGCCATGGCATGTGCCAGGTTCACCAGCTTCACCAGGTGGTGGGCATCACGCACGCGTTCGGCCGGCTCCAGGTGGTAGCGCACGGCATCGGCCACGAAACGGCCGAGGCCCCAGGTCTCCAGGCAGTCGCCGCCCAGCTCGCCGTAGTGGCACCCGAAGCTGTTGCGTTCCAGGGCCACCAGGTGCGGGTCATCCTCCGCCGCCTGCAGCAGGGGCCAGTAGTGGCCCTCGTCTCCGGCAAGCCGGATCAGGCGGCCGATGTCGATCAGCAACCCGGCCAGGTAGGCCTCTTCCGGGCGGGGGTAGCGGGTCAGGGTCGCGAGGACCTGGGCGAGGCTGGCGGTGGTCAGGGCGCGGCGCCAGACTACGCGCAGGTAGCCGCGATGCCGGGGTGCGAACTCGCCGAACAGCTGCTGGATGGCGGCGGTGAGCGCCAGACTGCGCACCGTATCCAGGCCCAGGCTGAACAGGGCGCGGTCGATGGTGCGGCAGGGCGAGCCACGGTAGTAGAAGGGGGAGTTGGCGGCCTGCAGCAGGCGGCCGGACATCCCGGCATCCTGCAGGATGGCGCGGGCGAGGGACTGGAAATCGGCTTCATCTGCCTGGGTGGCATCAAGAACGGGGATCAGCGCCTGGGGCAGGCTGGGTAATGCGTCCGTTGCCGTGTTGACCCTCGCCATGCTGTTCCCCGGAGACGCTGTAGCCGACCCGCCGTCTCAGTTGCCCGAACCGCGAACCCGGTGTTGGCACCGTGTGGCGCCTGCGCGCCGGGCCGCTCTTGATAACCGACTATACTGTGCGGTATTCGGACACGCTACCGGACGGGGTAGACCGGCCGTGAGTTCGCCGTCATCCTTTACCGATCAGGGTTTCCTCAATCCATGCCGATGAGTGTCATGCAGGGAGCCGCAATGTCCGATCGCAGTGCCTCGGCGGATTCGCGATCCGCAGCGGTGGCGCGGCCACGGGTCCTGGCCGTGGCCAGTGGCAAGGGTGGCGTGGGCAAGTCCAGCCTCGCGGTGAACCTCGGGATTACCCTGGCGCGCCGGGGGCGGCGGGTGTGCATCCTCGACGGCGACACCGGGCTGGCTAACGTCAACATCCTGCTGGGGCTGCGTCCGCAACGGGGGCTGCCCGAGGTGCTGGCCGGGGAATGCGGCATCGAGGAGATCCTCCTGGACGGGCCCCATGGCCTGCGGATCATCCCGGGCGCCAGTGGCATCCGCGAATACGCCGAGCTCTCCGAGGCCCACCAGCAGCGCCTGGTCACGGAGCTGGCGCGCATCGAATCGGATTTCGACGACCTGTTGCTGGACACCGCCGCCGGCATCGGCGACACCACGCTGGACTTCCTCGCGGCCAGCCATCAGGTCCTGCTGGTGCTCACCCCGGAGCCGACCTCCCTGACGGACGCCTTCTCCCTGCTGAAACTGGCCTTGCGACGGCAAGCGCTGGATGTACGGGTGGTCGTCAACATGGTCGCGGACGTCGCCGAGGCGCGCAGCGTGTTCCAGCGCTTCGGCAACGCGGTGGAAAAATACCTGCATACGCGGGTCGATTTCCTGGGTTTCGTCCAGCGCGACGAGAGCCTGCGCACGGCGGTCACCCTGCAGCACCCGGTCGCGCTGTTTGCCGAGGGCGATCCGTCGTTCCGCCCGTTTCAGCGCCTGGCCAACGCGCTGGACGACGACCCGCCGCAGGGGCCCGACGCGGCCTTCAGCCGCTTCTGGCGCGGGCGGCTCGAGGGGTCTCCACCCGCTCCCCGATCCGCTGTCGGTTCCGCCGGGGATGACGGATTCGAAGCCACGGCCCCGCCGGCAACGGCGGTCCAGGAACCCGTGGATTCCCCGGCCGGCGAGACGCCCCCGCCCGAGGCGGATGCCGATCGGGCCCTGGACCAGTTGCACAGGGCCTTCGAGACCGCGCTGGAGGTGGCGCACCCGGAAGCCCTGGCCGAGGTCCTGAACACCCTGCACGAGCAGTACCGGGCGCGCACCGGGCGACCGGCCATCAAGGGGGTTGAGCCTTCGGTCGATGCGCCGCCGGAAGGGGCGGCCACCCCCGAGGTTGCGGAGGATGTCGCATTGGGTGAGGCGCAGGGCCCCGCCGATCCGCCGAGCCCGCGGGCCCCTGCGGAGCGGGATGCCGTTCCGGTTGCCGATACGCGGACGGCCGCCCCGCCACCGGACTTCGGCTGGCGTGCTGCGGACCCGGACGCGGGTATCCCGGGGCCGCAGCGGACATCCCGTGCCCCGGGCTTTGATCACGAGCGGTTCGGATCCCAGGAAGCGCTGCTTGCGCGGCTACGCGAACTGGAGGGCCGGGACGTAGACCTGGCGGCGTTTCTGCGCCGCCTGTGAAGGGCGCGACGGGCGCGACGGGCGCCTATCGGGGGCCCAACAGCAGCCAGGCGATCAGTCCCAGAAGCGGCAGGAACAGCAGGATCAGGATCCACAGCAACTTGACGACCGGGCCGGCGGGGCTTTGCGCGGTGCGCACGATGGCTTAGGGAAACACTGATCAATGCACACGCTCGCGTTGGCACCCCAGGTTTTCCGAGACAAGGCGCGGTGCGCAGCGGGTAGTGGTTCTACCCGCAAGTGGCGCAACGCAGGATCGGGGAACCTGGGGTGCCAACCCCACAAGCCATTGACAGCAGGGGCTCGGCCGCTTTTGCGCGCGAACGGCGTTGCGGTTCCCTTGTGCAGAATGACTGCACGGCAGTCACCGCGCCTTGTTCCCACGCAAAAGCGACTCGAGCGCGAGTGTGTGCATTGATCAGTGTTTCCCTAAATTACGATCAGCAGCCAGACGAGGCCCAGAATGCCGGTAACTTCGATGCCCATGGGATGCTCCTTGCGGGTTGGATGCGTGGCCCGACCGAAACGCACGCCCTGTTTGAAGGCAGGAGCAGGTCTCTCCTGTCCAGGTCCCTGATAGCACGGGCTTGGGCGGGTGCCAACTCGGGCGGCGAAAAATGTGCCGGGCGCCGCGAACCGATACCCTGTGCCGCAACCGTCATTGAACGCCCCGGAAGGAGGCCCATGAAGATCTGGGTGGATGCGGACGCCTGTCCCGCTGTGATCAAGGAAATCCTGTTCCGCGCGGCGAAGCGGACCGGGACGCCGATGACCCTGGTGGCCAACCAGCCGATGCGCACGCCGCCGTCCAAGCTGATCGACTCCATCCAGGTGGGTGCCGGGTTCGACGTGGCCGACAACGAGATTGTCCGGCGCCTCGCGGCGGGCGACCTGGTCATCACGGCCGATATCCCGCTGGCCGCGGAGGTGATCGAGAAGGGCGGCCAGGCGCTCAATCCGCGCGGCGAGCTCTATACCCGCGACAACATCCGCGAGCGCCTCAGCATGCGCGATTTCATGGATACCCTGCGCGGGAGCGGCGTGGACACCGGCGGTCCCGCCTCCCTGGGCTCGCGCGACCGCCAGGCCTTCGGCAACGCCCTGGACCGCTGGCTTGCCCAGCACGCCCGCTAACGCACGGCGCGCCGCAGTACCTAAACCCGCAGTTGCCGGATCAGCCTGAGGGTCTCCTCCGCCAGTTCCACCCAGTCTTCCCGTGGAGCGAGGTGTCGCCGTTCGCCCGGGTCCAGTGCCCCCGTGGCCTTCGGGCCGGCGCTCGCGCGAGGCCGGGTCATTCGCGAGGGCGAGCGGGAGCGGTTCTGATGTGCCGAATTCATGCGAGGGAGCGTCCCTGTCGGGTGCGTGTGCGGGTCGTCATTCCCGGGTAACGGCAGCGAACCGTCTCGCTTGAGCCTGTGATTCGCGGGTGAATCGGCACGACGAATGCCCCTTTCGTTAGGCTGTATGGAGAAGGATGCGGCATGCGCCGTGAGCGGAACCGGGAGAAACGATCGTGTGGAAGGGGATGAAGGCCCTGATTCTGGGGTTGGTAGCGTCAGCCTTGTTGGTAGCCTGCGGTGGCGAGCGCGTGGCGCCGGTAACGCTGGAGCAACTGGCGGCGTCGGCTCCGGCGTTCGACGGCGAGCTGGTGGAAACCGAGGGAGTGGTGAACCGCTTCGACGATCCCGAGCATTACTGGCTCGAGGACGACGCCATCAACCGGGTGGCGGTCACCCCCGGTTCGGCGGTCCGCGACCACCTGGGCGAGAACCTGCGCGTAGTCGGGCGCTTTTCCTATCACCCGGAAGAAGGGCGGCGGATCGAGATTGACCCGGCCGCCACTGCGGCCCTGCGTGCATCCGCCCGTTGAACGAATCTGCTGCCTGAACCCCGGGTTTTGCCAAGGGAGACGCAATGACACATTGGATTGATGTAGCCCCGGTCGGGACGATCGAGGATGGAGACCATCGCCTGGTGGAGACGGCGGATACCGAGGTCGCCATCTTCAACCTCGGCGGCGAGTATTTCGCGGTGGAGAATCTCTGTACCCACGAGGATGTACCCATCGCCGACGGCGAGATCGACCCCGACGACTGCATTACCTGTCCGATGCACGATGCCCAGTTCTGTCTGCGCACCGGCGAGGTCATGGAGCCGCCGGCGGAAGAGCCGCTGACCCGGTTCCCCGTGCGCATCGAAGGCGACATGGTCCAGGTGGGCGCGCAGCCACTGGACGACTGAATCGGGCTAGGGAGAAGCTGATTTAATCGCGCGCAAAAGCGACTCGATCGCGAGCGTGTACCTTGATCAGTGTTTCCGTAGGATCGAGCCGGAAGCTGCCCCGGATGCTCTGCTTTTGCCGCGCCTGTACACTATTGGGTGCCTCACGTTGAACTTACGGGGGCAATCGCGCGGCTAGACGAGGGCACCCAAGCAATGGCAGGCACGGAGCAGAAAGGCCGGGAAGGCCCGGGGGCCGATCCAGCGAAGCTTTGGTCGGGACTGGCTGGATTGTCGGATGCGCAGCGCCAGCAACTGGCGCGTGGCATCGTTCCACGAGTGGCGGACCACCTCGACCGCTGCCTGGAGGCGATCGCCCGGGACTGGACCGCCGGCGGCAAGGATTCCGAAAGCAGCGAGTGGGCCAACCAGCTTCAGGGCTATCAGTTCGTGCTGCGCCGCCAGTTCGAGGAGGCCCTGGAACGGGACTTCCTGGCCACGACCTATCCCCCGAAGTACGAATTCTCCGGTTCCAGCTACGCGGGCGACAACTCCGGGTTGCAGATCCTGGACGATTACCAGTCCACCCGCCGCTCCCTGCGGCACAAGCTGGAAGGGCTTGTCCGCGAGCACAATCGCTATTCCTGGTTCGTCTTCCTGCAGGCGGCGCGCGAGGAGGATCGCTTCGAGCACCCCGGCTGGGCGCCGTGGTCGCCGCTGAACTGGTACGAGCGCCTGATCGAGACCGCCGAGGCCCAGTTCGGCCGTACCGACATGACCCTCGATCTGATGCGCGGGTATGTGCGCTGCCTGGGCAGCACCGCCGCGCCGACCCTGGCCTTCGTGGTCGAGACGGTGGAGTCCTGTGGGCTGGTCCGCGAGCCGGTTTCCGAGGAACCGGATGGCGATCTGGACCGGCCGGCGGCTCGCGCGAGCTGGGGCGCCGCCAGCGCCGAACCGGCCCCCGACGGCGCGGCGGCGCCCGCGACCGAGGCGGACGAGGCGGCCACTTCGGAAGCCGGCGCTGGCGTGGGCGTGGCGGCCCGCGCGCCGATGCCCGCGGCGGATGCGGCCCCGGAGGCCTGGCAGCAATGGGCGGCGTCCTCCGGCTGGCTGCTGGCCGCCGGCGGGGCGGGTATGGGCCCGGCGGCGGGCGCCGGTGGCTCGGCGGTCGAGGCCCCCCTGGAGGACGTCATCACGGGTGTGCTGGCGGGCGTGTTCGCCGAGGTGTCGCGCCAGCTCGAGTGCCATCCCGAGTTCCGCGCGATCATGCTGAAGCTGCAACCGCTGCTCGCGCGCGTGGTCAGCCGCGATCTCGAATTCTTCCACGACTCCGCCCACCCGCTGCGTGAATGGGTGGGCAGCCTGATCAACACCGGTGTGCGCATCAGCCCCGACAACGGCGCGGAGGATGCCGCGCTGGTCAAAGGCTATCTCGACGCGATGCGCCAGAGCGTCGAACGCCTGGAAAAGGAGGTCGATGTCCTCGATCGCGCCGGCGCACAGGCCCTGCGCGAGGAATGGGATACGGCCCGGGCGGAGCAGGACGCGCACTGGCAGGCGCAGGCGGACGCACTTGCCGAGCCGATGTGCGAGAAGGAACGCGCCGCCCGCGCCCGACGCACCCTGACTGTATGCGTGCTGGAAACCGGTGCCGAGCTGCCGGAGCGCGCCGCCGAGCAGATCGCCGAGGCCTGGGAAGACCTCCTGGCCGTGGACGAGGCGGCCGTGCAGGTCCTGGACGCCGAGGTTCAGGAGGTGGTGCGGGCGATCTGCAACGGGGTCACCCCGCAGGAAGTCAATCCGCTGGTGCAGAAGATCGTCGCCACCGCCCGCGAGCATGGCGCCGACGAGGCGCGCATCAAGGCGGTGGTGCAGCACCTCGGGCAGGCGCACCTGCAGCGTATCCGTGCCGCGGCCGACGAGCCGCGCTTCGACCCGCAGGCACGCATCCAGGCGCGTCGCGCCACGCGCCTGGAGGACGACGACCCGGATCTGCTGACCGAACTCGACGACCCCTGGGTCTTCGATGCCAGCCGGATGCGCACCGGCGAGTGGTTCGAACTGGTCGACAAGGCCAGCGGGCAGCTGCACCGCATGGGCCTCGTGTGGCGCGGCGAGGCCACGCGCGGCTATCTCTTCCTGTCGCTCGACCAGGGCGCCAGCCGCCGCCATTCCCTGCAGGGCGTCGCGCAGGAGCTGCGCGAGGGCCGCATGCGCCCGCTGCCGACCGACAACCCGCTGGATGCGCTACTGGGCTGATTCGGATCCCGCCTCTCACGAGGTCAAGGGCGTTTGGCACCACGAAGCGCACGAAGGCACGAAGAAGGGCAAGGGCGGTTTACAGGAAGGTTTGAAGGTTGGAAGGGATGATGGGCTGGAGGGCCTGGGGCTCGCAGGGTTTCGGCGAGTCGCCTTGCCCCGGAAGGCTTGCCTCCGAGATGAGTGATGCCGGAAGAATCGATCCGGCCGTTGTTATTCCTTCCAGCGTCCTTCCCTACTTCCTGTAACCCGGCTTTTGCAGTTCTCTGTGCCCTCCGCGCTCTCTGTGGTGAAAAATGCCTTAGGAGACACTGATTGAATCGCACGTCCGCGTTGGTGCCCCCCAGTTGTTCGAGACAAACGTTCCGAGACAAGGCGCGTCGTGCAGCGGGTAGTGGTTCTACCCGCAAGCGGCGCAACGCAGGATCGGGGAACAGGGGGCACCAACCCCACAAGCCATTGAAAGCAGGGGCTCGGCCGCCCGTTGTTATCAAAAACGGGCGCGCGCACAGCGTTGCGGTTCCCTTGTGCAGAATGACTGCACGGCAGTCACCGCGCCTTGTTCGCACGCAAAAGCGACTCGAGCGCGGACGTGCGATTCAATCAGCGTCTCCTTAGGCGTTGCCCCGGGGGTCGGGCAGGCGCACGCGCAGGTGGGTTGCGCCGATTACGGCGGCCGGGACCAGCAGCAGGTTCACCACCGGCACCATCGCCAGCAGCGTGGTGCCGGCCCCGAAGCTGAGCGTCTCCAGCCGGTGGGCGCGCAGGGTCTGGCGGACCGCCGCAAACTCCAGGCCGTCGTTCGCCAGCGGGGCTTCCATGAATTCGACGGCCAGGACCCAGCTGCCGAACAGGAACCACGCCAGTCCGGCCAGCAGGTTCAGCCCGGGGATCACCGTGATCACCAGGACCGGGATGAACAGCAGGGCGTAGTACCCGGTTTTGCGCAGCGCGGTGATGCTCGCGTGACCCATCTCGCCGAGAAACGAGCGCGCCGGCTGGCGCGGTTCGTGGCCCAGGCCGCGGGCGGTACGGTAGGCCAGCGGGCCGGAGAACGGGCTGGCGATGATCGCGGCCAGGGCTACTGCCGATACCGCAAAGGCCACCAGCAGCGCCAGGGCGAACAACGGCCATAGCAGCCAGGCCAGCCAGTCCCAGCCACTCGGGAGCCACGCGGCCAGCAGCGCCTCGAAGCCAAGTGCGGCCGCCGCCGCAAGCCCGATCACCACCACGATGTTGATGATCAGGGGCCCGATCACCAGGCCCCGCAGGCCCGGCTCGAATACGCGCGAAAGCCCGCGAAAGGGTGCCAGGAACGCGAACAGCGGGGTCAGGCGGAGCGAACGGGCCGGCACGGTGGGCTCAGCGGCGCACCCCGAAGATCGCCAGCACCAGCCCAACGACGGACATCACGCCGCCCGCGATCAGGTACCAGCGCGTCTCGTCCGTGTAGCGCCCCATGAATTCCTGGTGCAGCTCCTCGCCCAGGCTTTCGGTCGCGTTATAGCCCATCACCAGCAGAATGATCCCGCCCACCAGCAGGGCAATCCCGAGAACTCGCGTCCAGTGCATGTCGTATCCCTTTGTTGTGGTGTTCCCTTCGGAATGTAGCATCGATCACCACCATTAGGCCCTGCCCCCGGATTTCCTGTAGGAGGCCAGCCCTCTGGCCGATGGGATGCTGGTGATGCCCCCCATCGGCCAGAGGGCTGGCCTCCTACATGGGTCTTGTCGGCACAGGAGACGGTCAGTTCGTGAAGCCGGGCTCCAGACCCACGCCGATGCGCGCGAGGCGGGCGGCTCCGCGCGCCGCGTCGTCATCCGCGGCCGGGGTGACCGGGCATTCGAGGATGCGGCTGCGGATGCGGGTCCATACGGGGTTTCGGGCGCCGCCGCCGAGCGAGACCACGTGCTCCACGCGCGGGGCGCCCAGTTCGGTCAGGCGGCGGTAGCCGTCGCGCTCGATGCGGGCGATCCCCTCGAACAGCCCTTGCAAGAAGCGCGCGTCGTCATCGGGGCGGGGGGCGAGACACGGCTCCAGTTCGGGATCGTTGACCGGGAAGCGCTCGCCGGTTCGGGGCAGGGGCCGGTAGTCCAGCCCGCTGTCGTTCTCCGAGTCGATGGTGTCGCTCAGTCGCTCCAGCGCCGCGTCGTCGAAGTACTGGCGCAGTACGGCGCCGCCACTGTTGGAGGCGCCACCGACCAGCCAGCGTCCCAGCAAGCGGTGGCTGTAGATCCCCAGTTCCGGGGCGTAGATCGGCTCCGGTGCCAGCTGCTTGAGTACCAGCGTCGAGCCCAGGCTGGTGACCCCGGTGGTGTCATCGGCGACGCCGGAGGCGAGAAATCCGGCGATGCTGTCGGTGGTGCCGGCCACCACCCGGCAGGCCGGGTTCAGGTGCAGTGCCTCCGCCATCTGTGGGTCCAGGGGGCCCAGCACGGTGCCGGCGGGGACCACCTCCGGCAGCAGGGCGGCGTCGGTCCCGAGGGTCTCCTGCAGCCAGTTCGGCCATCCCCCCCACAGGGCGTCGTAGCCCAGTTTCAGGGCGTTGTTTTCGTCCATGTGGTCGAAGCGCCCGCGCAGGCGCCCGGCGATCCAGTCGGCCTGGTGCAGGACGCGGCGCACGCCCGAGAGTCCCTCGTGGCGACGCAACCACAGCAGCTTCGCGGCCGAGGAACTGGGGCTGTGCACGGCGGAAGCGGCCGGGGCCACCCCGGCCAGCACGGGCAGCATGTCGGTGGCCCGGGCATCGTTGTACATAAGAGCCGGGTGGGTCGGGCGTCCATCGGCGTCCAGGCGCAGCAGGGTCGCCGAGGTCCCGTCCACCGCGATCGCCGCCGGCTGGCCGTTCAGATGCGTAGCGGCCTCGCGCAGCAGCTCGCGCACATGGGACCACCAAAGGGCCGGGTTCTGCTCCGCCCGCTGCTCCTCGCCACCGACCGAGGCCGGCAGCGCCCGCTGCGCGGCATGGATCCGCTCGCCCGCCGGGTCCAGCAGCACGAGCCGGATCCCGGAGGTGCCGAGGTCGATGCCGATGGCGTGCATCGCGCGCGAGCTCAGCCGTTCATGTCGAGCGGGCTGCGCGTGGGCGAGGGCAGTTGCACCGGCTCCGGCGGGGTCCAGCCGGGCTTGCGGTGTTCCGACACCACGGTGGTATAGACGCCACCGCGCACGTTGAAGTACGAGGTCAGGCGCATGTAGCGCGGGTCGGTCGCCGCCACCAGATCGGCCAGGATGCGGTTGGTCACGGCCTCGTGGAAGGCCCCCTCGTCACGGTAGGACCACATGTAGTTCTTCAGCGACTTCAGCTCCACGCATTTCTGGTCCGCCACATACTGGATGTGCAGTTCGGCGAAGTCCGGTTGTCCGGTCGCGGGGCACAGGCAGGTGAATTCCGGTACGCGGATATAGATCGCAAAGTCGTTCTCCGGCGCCGGATTGTCGAAGGTCTCCAGGGTCTTGCTCGGCTGGCTGGGCATCGGTGTCTCTCGTTATCGAATTAAAGGTCCCGCGCCTGACTGTGCCACCGTAGGAGCCTGCTCGCAGGCGAAGCCCCTGCCCACGCCGGATTTTGGCAGGGGCTTCGCCTGCAAGCAGGCTCCTATAGGGGGAGGTTTCGGGGGCGGGTCACTCTGAGGGTGTAAGCGTGTACCATTCTAACCCCGAGTTCCCTGACCGCGGATAGCGCCGAACGTGCGACTCGCCCGAATCAAGCTGGCCGGCTTCAAGTCGTTCGTGGACCCGACCACCCTCGTCCTGCCCGGTAATCGGGTGGGCGTGGTCGGGCCGAACGGCTGTGGCAAGTCCAACACCATCGACGCCGTGCGCTGGGTGATGGGCGAGTCCTCGGCCAAGCACCTGCGCGGAGACTCCAGCGAGGACGTGATCTTCAACGGCTCCTCCAGCCGCAAGCCGGTGGGGCAGGCCTCCATCGAGCTCGTCTTCGACAACTCCGACGGCCGCCTGGGCGGCGAGTACAGCGGCTATGGCGAGATCGCCGTCAAACGCGCGCTGACCCGCGACGGCCAGTCCAAGTACTTCCTCAACGGCCAGCGTGCGCGCAAGCGCGACGTGGTGGACCTGTTCCTCGGCACGGGCCTGGGGCCGCGCAGCTACGCCATCATCGAGCAGGGCATGATCGCGCGCCTGATCGAGGCGCGGCCGGAGGAGCTGCGCGTGTACCTGGAGGAGGCGGCCGGCATCTCCAAGTACAAGGAGCGCCGGCGCGAGACCGAGAACCGCGTACGCCACACCCGCGAGAACCTCGAGCGCCTGGACGACGTGCGCGACGAGGTGGCCAAGCAGGCCGAGCGCCTGAACCGCCAGGCCGCCACCGCCGAGCGCTACCAGGCCCTGGCGGCCGAACGCCGGCAAAAGCGCGCCGAGGCCATCCTCCTGCGCCTGCAGGCGCAGGAACGCGAGATGGAGGCCAGCCGCACCCGGCTCAACGATGCCGAGACCGCGCTGGCCCAGGCGCAGGCCGAGGCCCAGAAGGCGCAGACCGGCACCGAACAGGCGCGCCAGGAGCGCCTCGAGCTGGAGGCTGCCACCACCCAGGCGCAGAGTGCCTACTACGATCGCGCCGCCGAGGTCTCGCGGTTGGAGCAGTCCATTCGCCATGCCGAGGACGAACTGGCGCGCGAACACGCCGAGCTGCGCCAGCTGGACAGCCGCATCGAGGCCGCCGCCGGCGAGCATCAGGCGGTGGAGGCGCGCATCGCTCAGGCCGAGCAGGAGCGCGCGCAGCGCCAGGCGGCTACCGCCAGCGCCGAGGCCGAGCGCGAGCGTCTGGAGGCGGCCGCGGAAGAGGCCGAGACCGAATACCAGGCCGCGCGCGAGGCCCTCACCGAATGGGAACGCTCGCTGGCGGAGCCGCGCCAGAACGCGCAGCTCGCGCGTTCGCGCATGGACAACGCCGAGCACCTGCTCAAGCGCGTCGCCCAGCGCCGCGAGCGCCTCGAGGCCGAGCGCGCGGCCCTGCCGCAGACCCACCCGGGTACCGAGGCGGACCGCCTGGATACGGAACTGGCCGGCCTGCGCGAGCGGCTGCAGGCCCTGCAGGGCGATCGGGAACAGCAGCAGAGTGCGCTGACCGAACTGGAACAGGCCCAGCGCGAGGAGCAGGACCGCCTGCACGCCACCGAACGCGAGGCGCGCGAGGTCGCCGGGCGTCTGGCGGGGCTGGAGCACTTCGCCGGCGAGGACGACCCGCAGGAGACCCGCGCCCGGCGCGACGCCTGGGCGCGCGAACACGGGCTGGATCTGTCGCGGCCGCTGGTGCGGCAGCTGGAGGTCGCCGAGGGCTGGGACACCGCCGTGGAGATGGTCCTGGGGGCCTGGCTGGAGGCCGCCGTGACCGCCACCGCCGAGGCCGCGCCGGATCTGCCCGACGCCATGCTGCGCCTGGTCGATAGCGACGTGCCGCAGGGCGCGCAGGCGCCGGCCGGCAGCCTGGCCGCGCGCGTGCAGGGCTCGCCGGTGGTCACCGCCTGGCTCGCCACGGCGCAGTGCGCGGACGATCTCGCAACCGCCCGCGCCCGGGTGGCGACGCTGGGTCCGGGCGAGAGCGTGATCACCCCGGATGGAACCTGGCTGGGGCCGGGCTGGGTCGCGCATCGCACGCTGGAGGGCGGGGCCAGCGGCGCGGTCGCGCGGGTGCGTCTGGCGCGCGAGCTGCAGGAGCGTCAGGAGGAGCTCGCGACAGATATGAACCGCCTGCAAGCCGCGCTGGAAGAGCGCAACGAGACCCTCGCGGCCACCCGCGCCCGGCGCGAGGCGCTGGACGGGCAGATCCGCGAGCAGCAGGCCCAGATCGACGACCGCGAGCGCCGCGTGCAGCGCCTGCGTGACCAGGCCCGGCAGCTCGAGCAGCAGCAGGAACGCATCGACCGCGAGGCCGGCGAGCTGGACGAGGAGGCCGCGCGTGCCCGCGAGCAGTTCGCGACCGCGGAAGCCGAGCGCAACGAGGCGCTGGCGCGCATCGAGACCCTGGAGGCCGACCGCGCGGCGCTGGAGGCACGCGTCGAGGCGGCCCGCGCCGCGCAGTCCGAGGCCCGGGATGCGCTGCGCGCGGCGCGCGACGCGGCCAACCAGGCGCGCATGTCCGAACAGGAGGCGCGCCACCGCCTGGAGCGCGAACACAACGAGCGCGAACGCCTGGAGCGCCAGCGCGAGGACGATGCCCAGCGCCGCGAGCGCCTCGCACAGGGGCTGGACGAGCGTCAGGGGCCGCTGGAGCAGTGGCGCGCGGACCTGCAGACCGCCGCGGAGCAACGCCAGGAGGCCGAGGCACGCCTGACCCGGGCGCGCGCCGACCTGGAGGCCTGCGATGCGCGGCTGCGCGAACTGGCCGGTGCCAGCACCGAGCTGGGCAATCGCGTGGAGGCGCAGCGCTCGACCTGCGAGGAGCTGCGCCTGGACCTGCGCGAGCGCTCGGTACAGATCGAGCAACTGAAGACCCAGTTCCAGGAATCCGGCTTTGCCGCCGAGGCCCTTGCGCCCGAGCTACCGGAGGACGCCACGGTCCCGGCCTGGGAGCAGGCGATCGGCGAACTGGACCGCAAGATCGAAAAGCTGGGGCCAATCAACCTCGCGGCCATCGACGAGGCACGCAGCCTGGAGGAACGCTCGCGCTACCTGGAAGAACAGCACGCCGACCTGATCGAGGCACTGGAGACCCTGGAGGCGGCGATGCACCGCATCGACCGCGAGACGCGCGCGCTGTTCAAGCAGACCTTCGACCAGGTGAATGCCGGGCTGGGGCACAAGTTCCAGCGCCTGTTCGGGGGTGGCGAGGCGCGCCTGGAGATGACCGGGGACGACTTGCTGGATACCGGCGTCACCATCATGGCGCGCCCGCCCGGCAAGCGGCTGTCCACCATCCATCTGATGTCCGGAGGTGAGAAGGCGCTCACGGCTTCGGCATTGGTGTTCGCGATTTTCGAGCTGAATCCGGCGCCATTCTGCATGCTGGACGAGGTGGACGCCCCGCTGGACGAGGCCAACGTCGGTCGGTTCTGTGATCTGCTGCGCGAGATGTCGGAGCAGATCCAGTTCATCTTCATCACGCACAACAAGGCGACCATGGCCATGGCCGAGCAGCTGATTGGCGTTACCATGCACGAGCCGGGCGTGTCGCGGCTGGTCAGCGTCGATATCGACGAGGCCGTGGAGCTGGCGGAGGCCTGAGCCAAGCCCCCCGTCATTGCGAGGCTCCAAATCTCCAGGGGATGGCACAACGGGTTCCATCGGACCCCCGGCGCCCGGAAAAACCGCGGCAAAATCACTGCAATCAAACGAGGTACTGCGTGGATTGGATGCGCATCAGTCTGGTCATACTGGGGATTGCCCTGATCGCGGGGATCTGGCTTGGCCATCGCCTGCGCACGCGCGCGGCAGCGCGCGACGAGGAGGACGATGCCGCGGACTGGGGCGATGAGGCGGTGCATATCCGCGCCAGTGAGCAGCCGGGGCAGAAGCGCTGGTTCGAGCCGGCCGAGCCCGGCAGCGTTTCCGAGCCGGAGGCGGGCTGGGGGGATCCGCTGGATACCGGCAGCGTTCGCACCGGCGGGGCGCGCGAGCCCGCATTCGAGGAGCCGCACCTCCCCGGTGCGAATCGCGAGCAGCGCCACGAGCCTCATCTGGGCGTAACCGCCAACGACGACGAACCGGACCTGGAGCCCGACTACGGACGCCGGGGCGACCGCGCCCAGGATATCTACGGGGTGCTGGACAGCGACGAGGAGCCCACGCCGCCCCCGCCGCACGGTGCCTTCGAGCCGTCGCCGGAGGACCGCCCGGTACACACCCGGCGCAAGGGCCGGGCGAGCGCGCCGGTGGAGCGTGTGCGGGCGGCGCTCGGTGGCATGGGCGCCCGCCTGCGCGCCGGCATGGAGCGTGTGCGTCCGGAACGGCTCAAGCCCGCACGCGCCGAAGACACCCTGGGCGAGCACCTGCACCCGGACCACGAGGTGGACCCGGACCTGATCGAGAAGCCGGCACCGGATATGGAGACCCTGGGCGAGTATGTCTCCGAGCCGCGCGTGGTCGGGCGCAATCCGAAGGCCGAGCGCCGCGCGACCGACGAGAAGATCCTGCTGCTGCACGTGGTGGCCCCGCGCAACAAGCCGTTCACCGGCGTGGCCCTGGGCGCGGCCATGCAGCGCGCCGGCATGACCCCCGGCGAGATGGACATCTACCACTTCCAGGAACCGGAGACGGACAACCGTGTGCCGCTGTTCTCCGCCGCCAATATGGTGCCGCCGGGCACCCTGCGCGAGGAGGACCTGGCGGACATGATGACACCCGGCGTCACGCTGTTCACCCAGGTGCATCGCAGTGCCGAGCCGCAGCGGGCCTTCGAGGCGCTGCTGGAGCATGCCCATGTGCTGGCGCGCGACCTGGGCGGCAGCATCCTGGACGCGCAGCAGTCCACCGCGACCAACCAGACCCTGGCCTACATGCGCGAGGACCTGAACGACTGGTTGCGCCGCCACCGCCCGGACGTGCTGCGCCGGCGCAGCACGCGATGAGCCCGTCGGGTACGCGGGCCGGGCAGAATTCGGCGGCTGCCGCGGCGCGCGTGGACGCGCTGCGCCGGCAGATCGAGCACCACAACTACCGCTACTACGTACTCGACGATCCCGAAGTCTCGGACGCCGAGTTCGACACGCTGATGCGCGAACTCGAGCAGCTCGAGGCGGAGCACCCCGAGCTCGTCACCCCCGACTCGCCTACCCAGCGCGTCGGGGCCGCGCCGGCCGAGGGCTTCGCCACGGTGCGGCACCGTCTGCCGATGCTGTCGCTGGCCAATGGCTTCGAGGCGGAAGAGATCCGCGACTTCGACCGCCGCGTGCGCGAACGCCTGGCGAAGCAGACCGGCGATCCGGCACGCAGCGAGGCCGCCGTAACCTATATGGCCGAGCCCAAGCTGGACGGGCTCGCCATCAGCCTGATCTACGAGAATGGGCGTCTGGTCCAGGCCGCCACCCGCGGAGACGGCGAGACCGGCGAGGACGTGACCGCCAACGTGCGCACCGTGCGTCCGATCCCGCTGCACTTGGGCGACCGCTTTACCGACGACGCCCCGCAGGTGCTGGAGGTGCGCGGCGAGGTGTTCATGCGCCGCGCCGACTTCGAGCGCCTGAACGCCGGCCTGGAGGCCGACGGCCAGCGCGGATTCATGAACCCGCGTAACGCCGCCGCCGGCAGCCTGCGCCAGCTGGACCCGCAGGTGACCGCGCGCCGGCCGCTCAGCTTTTTCGCCTACTCCGTGGGATTCGTCGAGGGCGGGACCCTGCCGGACACCCAGTCCGGCACGCTGGACTGGCTGCGGGAGCTCGGCTTCCCGGCCTGCCCGGAGCGGGAGGTGCTGGAGGGTGTGGAGGCCTGTCTCGACTACTACGAACGGCTCGCCGCCCGGCGCGCGGGGCTGGACTACGAGATTGACGGCATCGTGTACAAGGTGGATGCCCTGGCCGACCAGCAGGTGCTGGGCTTCGTCTCGCGCGCGCCGCGCTGGGCCATCGCCCACAAGTTCCCGGCGGAGGAACGCACCACCACGCTGCGCAATGTCGAGTTCCGCGTCGGCCGCACCGGCGCGCTGACGCCGGTGGCGCGCCTGGAGCCGGTGCTGGTGGGCGGCGTGATGGTCAGCAACGCCACCCTGCACAACATGGACGAGATCGCGCGCAAGGATGTGCGCATCGGCGACCGCGTGATCGTGCGCCGCGCCGGCGACGTGATCCCCGAGGTGGTCGGCCGCGCCGGCGGCGAGCGGCCAGCGGACACCCGCGCGATCGAAATGCCGGCAACCTGCCCGGAGTGCGACTCGCACATCGAACGCCCGGAGGGCGAGGCCGTGGCCCGCTGCACCGGCGGGCTGGTCTGCCCCGCACAGCGGCGCGAGGCGCTGAAGCACTTCGTCTCGCGCCGCGCGATGGACATCGAGGGCTTCGGCGAGAAGATCATCGAGCAGCTGGCCGACGGCGGCATCGTGCAAAGCCCGGCGGATCTGTTCGCGCTGGATGCCGAGCGCCTGGAGGCGCTGGAGCGGGTAGGGCCCAAACTCGCGGCCAACCTCGTCAACGCCCTGGAACAGGCGCGCGAGACGACGCTTGCGCGCTTCATCTTCGCCCTCGGCATCCGCGAGGTGGGCGAAGTCACCGCCCGCAACCTGGCCACGTACTACGGCGATCTCGACGCACTGATGCAGGGCGATGCCGAGGCTCTGCAGGAGGTCCCGGACGTCGGCCCCATCGTCGCCGAGCACATCGCCAACTTCTTCGCCGAGCCGCACAACCGCGACGTGATCCAGGCCCTGCGCGATGCCGGCGTCCACTGGCCCGATCCGCCCCGGCTACAAGCGGCAGAGTCGGGCGACGCGGCCCCGCTGGCCGGCAACACCTACGTCCTCACCGGCAGCTTCGACACCATGACCCGCGACGAAGCCAAGGCCGCCCTCGAGGCCCGCGGCGCCAAGGTCACCGGCTCCGTCTCCAAAAAGACCACCGCCGTCATCGCCGGCGCCGACCCCGGCTCCAAGGTCACCAAGGCCGAATCCCTCGACATCCCCATCCTCGGCCCCGACGACCTCGCCCAGCTCCTCGCTTGATCACCCTTGTTGGGAGCTGTTTCCGGCGCGGGCAGGGGCTTCGCCTGCAAGCAGACTCCTACAGGAATGGCACGGGCTGGGGCACGCTTCTGTAGGAGCCGCCTTGGCGGCGAAGCCCCTGCCAAAGCTCGCTCACCTCACAGCCTGATACCCTCGTGCACGAAACGAAACAAAGAGGGAGGTCCCATGCCAAGGAAGGCGCACGGGCACCGGCTGCGACTCGGCCGCTTCAGCGAGCCGGGGCGAATTTATCTAGTCACCGCGGTATGCGCCGCGCGGTGGCCATGGTTTGCGGACCTCGCCCGAGGCCGGTGCTGCGTGCATGCGTTGCGGGAGGTCGAAGACGCCGCGCAGACGCTGTGCTTTGTGGTCATGCCCGATCACCTGCACTGGCTGGTGCAACTGGACCATGGCGACCTCTCGACGGTGGTGCAGAGGGTCAAGGCGTCCACCACGCGCCGCATCGGCCGCAGGCACGGTGCGCGGTGCGCGGTGCAGGGTATGGCAAAAGGGTTTTCACGACCGCGCCTTGCGCCGGGAGGAGGAACTCCAGGCCGTCGCGCGTTACGTGGTGGCTAATCCTCTACGGGCTGGGCTGGTGAGTAATCTGGGCCAATATCCGCTGTGGGATGCGATCTGGTTGTAGCCCCGCAATCCCCGGTAGGAGTCTGCTTGCAGGCGAATGCTCCTGCCAAAGTCCGGCTCGGGCGGGGGCTTCGCCTGCAAGCAGACTCCTACGGGAATGGTACGGGTTGGGGCAGCCCCTGTAGGAGCCGCCTTGGCGGCGAAGCTCCTGCCGGAGGTAGGTTTCCCAGCGCGGGCGGGGGCTTCGCCTGCAAGCAGGCTCCCACAGTGTGTATCACGCAGTCGGGGTGCATTTTTATCAGGGGTTGCTTATGCTCCGCGGGCCGTGACGGATCGCGGCGGCCTCTGGATTGTGTGCTTGATGTAGTGTATTCGGGTGGCTTTGTGGACATCGGAGTCGGGCGGCCAATGCGTAAAGGGTGTTGCAGCACATGCTGAGTCGGAGCCTGGAAAGGCTGTTCAATCTGCCGCGCTCGCAGAAGCGCTGGCTGATGGTGCTGGCGGATGTGGTGATGCTGCCGCTGGCGCTGTGGTCCGGCTTCGCGATCCGCCTGGCCGAGCCGTTCCCGCCGATCATGCTGGACACCTGGTGGCTGTTCCCGCTGGTGGTCTTGTTGGGTATCCCGCTCTTTGTGAAGCTGGGGCTTTACCGGGCGGTGGTGCGCTTCATGGGGTCGCGCACGATCTGGTCCGTGGGATCCGGTGTGGTGATCCTGGCGCTGGTGTTGTGGGCCGCGGCAACCCTGGCGCAGGTGGAAGGCTTCCCGCGCTCGGTGCCGATCAACTTCGCGATCGTGGCCTTCCTCTACGTCGGTGGCAGCCGGTTCCTGGTGCGGACCTGGTATCGCTCCATCATCGAGGCATCGGCGGGTGCCGAACCGGTTGTCGTGTTCGGGGCTGGCGAGGCCGGTGTGCAGTTGCTGTCCGGGCTCAAGGCCGGGGGGCGCTTCCGCGTGGTCGCGTTCGTGGACGAGGACCGCAGCCTGCAGGGCAGCTCGATCGACGGGATTCCGGTCCACAAGCCGGCTCACCTCGCGCGTCTGGTCAATCGCTTCCGGGTCGGTCGGGTGCTACTGGCCATCCCGTCCGCGACGCGCCAGGAGCGCCGCCGCATCCTCGAGCAGCTGGAACCGCTGCCGGTGTACGTGCAGACCGTGCCGTCGATGGAGGCAGTGGTCTCCGGACACGCGAGCCTCGAGCAGCTGGAGGACGTCGACATCGCCGATCTGCTGGGCCGGGATCCGGTTCCGCCGGACCCGGAGCTGCTCACCCGCAGCGTGCGCGGCCGGGTGGTGATGGTGACCGGGGCGGGCGGTTCCATCGGGTCGGAGCTTTGTCGGCGCATTATCCGCCTGGAGCCGGCCGCGCTGATCCTGTTCGAGCGCAACGAGTTCGCGCTCTACAGCATCGAGCGCGAGATGCAGGAGGTTGCGGCACAGCTGGAGCAGTACCCGGCGATCCACGCCGTCCTGGGCTCTGTCGCCAATGCGCGGCGCGTGGCCGCGGTGCTGGAAGAGCACGGCGTGCAGACGCTCTATCACGCGGCGGCCTACAAGCACGTGCCGATCGTGGAGTCGAACCTGATCGAGGGCGTGCGCAACAACGTCTTTGGCACCGCCGTTCTGGCGGAAGCCGCGCTGAACGCGGGAGTGGAACGCTTCATCCTGATCTCCACCGACAAGGCCGTGCGGCCCACCAACGTGATGGGGGCCACCAAGCGTCTGGCCGAGATGGTCCTGCAGGATCGGGCCCGCGAGCGGCGCGGTACGATCTTCAGCATGGTGCGCTTCGGCAACGTGCTCGGGTCCTCCGGCTCCGTGGTGCCGCTGTTCCACCAGCAGATCCGCGATGGCGGGCCGGTCACGGTGACCCACCCGGAGATTACGCGCTACTTCATGTCCATCCCCGAGGCGGCCGAGCTGGTCATCCAGGCCGGTGCCATGGCCGAGGGTGGCGAGGTCTATGTACTGGACATGGGCGAGCCGGTCAGGATCATCGACCTCGCCCGGCGCATGATCCGCCTGCACGGGCGCCAGGTAAAGGAAGGCGGCATGCCCGAGGACGGGGTCGAGATCGTCTTCACCGGCCTGCGCCCGGGCGAGAAGCTCTACGAGGAACTGCTGATCGGCGACAATGTCGAGCCCACCGCGCATGCCCGGATCATGCGCGCCCGCGAGGACTGCGTCGCGCCACAGGACCTGCAGGCGGCCCTGACCCAGCTGGACCAGGCCGACCGCGAGATGGATACCGAGCGCGCCTGCCACACGATCCGCGCAGTGGTGCACGAATACGCCCCAGCCGACCACCCGCCGCAAGAACGGTTCGCGGGGTAAGCAGGCCGTTAGCCTTTCGTGCCTCCGATCGCATCATGGTTAACGCCGCCCCAGTATCCTCGGGCCCTGAATAATCGCGGTCGGTGGGTCAGCCCCCCGTAGGAGCCTGCTCGCAGGCGAAGCCCCTGCCAAAGCCGGACCCTGGCAGGGGCTTCGCCGCCAAGGCGGCGCCAGCGGGTTCCGGGGCAACCGCAAACGCAGACACAAAGATCCAGACAGAAAGGAAGCAAGGGATGAAAATCGCAGTCGCCGGAACCGGCTATGTCGGGCTTTCCAACGCCGTCCTGCTCGCGCAGCACCACGAGGTGGTCGCGCTGGATGTGGTGCCGGAGAAGGTCGAGCAGATCAACCGCCGGCAGTCCCCGATCATCGATGCGGAGATTCAGGATTTCCTCGAGAACCGCGAGCTGAACCTCAAGGCGACGCTGGACAAGCAGGCGGCCTACGAAGGCGCGGATTTCATCATCATCGCCACGCCTACGGACTACGACCCGCAGACCAACTACTTCAATACCAGCACCGTCGAATCCGTCATCCGCGACGTGCTGGCGATCAACCTGCACGCCACTATGGTCATCAAGTCTACCGTGCCGGTGGGCTACACGCGCGAGATCCGCGCGCAGATGGAGACCGACAACATCCTGTTCTCTCCCGAGTTCCTGCGGGAGGGCCGGGCGCTGTACGACAACCTGCACCCGTCGCGGATCATCGTGGGCGAGCAGTCCGACCGCGCCGAGACCTTCGCGGGTCTGTTGGCGGAAGGCGCGGTGGACGCGGACATCCCGATCCTCTTCACCAACTCCACCGAGGCCGAGGCGATCAAGCTGTTTGCCAACACCTACCTGGCCATGCGTGTGGCGTATTTCAACGAGCTGGACAGCTACGCCGAGACTCACGGACTGGACACCCGCCAGATCATAGACGGCGTTTGCCTGGACCCTCGTATCGGTAGCCACTACAACAACCCGTCCTTCGGCTACGGCGGCTACTGCCTGCCGAAGGACACCAAGCAGCTCCTGGCGAACTACGACGAGATCCCCAACAACATCATCGGCGCGATCGTCGACGCCAACCGCACGCGCAAGGACTTCGTGGCCGACGCGGTCATTCGGCGCAATCCGCAGGTGGTGGGCATCTATCGGCTGGTGATGAAGAGCGGCTCCGACAACTTCCGCGCTTCTGCCATCCAGGGCGTGATGAAGCGCATCAAGGCGAAGGGCATCGAGGTCGTCGTCTACGAGCCGGAACTCCCGGACGACGACTTCTATCGCTCCCGCGTCATCCGCGACCTCGACGAGTTCAAGCGCATCAGCGACGTCATCGTCGCCAACCGCATCACCGACGACATCCGCGACCAGACCGACAAGATCTATACCCGCGACCTCTTCAACAGCGACTGACCCGAACCCAGCCAACAACCTGTGGGAGCCGGCTTGCCGGCGAAGCCCCCGCCAAAGCCGTTATGCCCCATCAGCCGGCAGGCCTCGTTCTACATGGACTAGGTGGATCCAAGCCGTGATTGCACACCGGCACCTGGCATCGCGGTCGAAGCTAAACGTAGCGTCGGGAGGTCCCGCGGGTGATGCAGGCCCCCTGGGCATGGGGTTGGCCCGTCGTGCGAAGTTCGGAATCGATGTAACGGTGCGGTGGAGCGATTGAGAACAATCTTGAAAAGCCCCCTGGTTTCCGGTCCAATCGCCCCGCACCGGGGCATTCGCCATTACGCGCGCCAAATGACACAGAACACAGGAAACGACTCATGAACGACCCAGCCGGTCCTCAAGCCCGCCCGTACGACGACGAAATCAGCCTGTACGATCTTTGGGATGTGCTGATGCGTCGGTTGCCGGTGATGCTGGGCGTCGCCGTGCTCACGGTGGCTCTGGGTGTTGTGTATGCCTTGTTTCAGCCGGTGGAGTACGAGTACCGCTCGGGGGTCGATTTGCCGCGGGTCTACTCGAGTGGGCTCACCAACGTCGTCTCGCAGGAGATGGCGACGGCCCGGCTCGAGGACGTGATCATCCCGCAGCAGCGTGACGCGCTCTTTGGTGGCGAGGAGCGAGGGCCCCGCGTGCGCGTGAGTGCGCACGGCTCCGATTACAGCCTGATCCTGGAGTCGGCCAGCACGCGCGAGGCGGCGGAGCATGTGGCAAATCTCCACGACAAGATCATCACCGACCTGGCCGAATGGCTGACGCCTCGCTTCGAACAAAGCCTGGCCACCAGCCTCAGGCCCCACCGCAATCGCATCGAAGTGCTGGATGAGCAGATCGCGATCCTCCAGGAAGACCTCGATACGCTGTATGCGCGTCTGGGTGAAGGAGACGAAATCGCGGGCCTGATCGTGGCCCAGCAGATCGGCGATATCCGCCGAGAACTCTCCAGGCTGCGTTCGTCGCGCACCGATGCCGCGTCCAATGCCGAAACCATCGAGGCGATGAGTCGCGACACCGAACAAACCTTCCTGGCCGGGGAGTCGGATACCCCTGTCGGTGCGGGCCGCTCGCTAATCGTCGCGCTGTCTGTGGTGCTTGGGGGAATGCTCGGGCTCTTCGCGGCGTTTTTCTGGGAGTTCGTCAGCAACGCTCGCAGCCGCCGGCCGGAGCCGAACTGATCCGCCGGGTGCGCGGATTCGTCATCCCAGAGCTTGAAGGGTAGGCGCGCGCTCACGGTTTGCGCCCGCGCCTCGTTGCGATGTGACGCCCGGATGTGATCGAATCCGGAAATTGTTCACCCCGTGAACGCCAGGCCCAACCCAAGTGGTGACGGGCCGGGCATGCGAAAGCCCGGTCGCGTCGCGCTGTCTCGTACCGTTCCCACACGCTACCGGCTGGCAGGATGATTCATTGATTGACGAGGATCTTCATCTGGCAGTGCTCCGCTTGCTGGAGCGCGAACCGGACATGAGCCAGCGCCAGCTTGCGCGAGCGCTGGGCCTGTCGGTCGGCAAGACGCACTACGCCCTCAAGGCCGTGCTGGATCGAGGGTGGGTCAAGGCACAGAACTTCCGCCGCTCCGACAATCGCTCGGCCTATCTGTACAAACTCACCCCGAGCGGGCTTCACGAAAAGGCCCGCTTGGCCTACCGCCTGCTCCAGCGCAAGCGCGTCGAACACGAAACCCTGATGGCCGAAATCGAACAACTCCGCGCCGAGCTCCAGGACCATGAAAAGTCTCCCCTGTAGGCGCTGAGCCCTCTGAGCGATGGGGTTCTGGTGATGCCCAATCGGCCAGGGGGCTGGCCTCCTACAGAAGGCGAGACGACGACGGATGACGGGATGGAATGGATCACGCCGTGGCGGCCCGCGCGCTGGCTGCTCGTATGGCGGTGGCATGTCCCTGTAGGAGCGCAGCCCCCCTGCGCGATGGGGCGTTGGTGATGCCCAATCGGCCAGGGGGCTGGCCTCCTACAGAAGGCGAGACGACGACGGATGACGGAATGGAATGGATCACGCCGTGGCGGCCCGCGCGCTGGCTGCTCGTATGGCGGTGGCATGTCCCTGTAGGAGCGTAGCCCCCTGCGCTACGGGGCGCGGGTGATGCCCAATCGGCCAGGGGGCTGGCCTCCTACAGAAGGCGAGACGACGAAGGATGACGGAATGGAATTGATTACGCCGTATGGCGGCACGCTCTGCGAGCGTTATGTGGACGAGGCGACGGCCCGCGAATTGAATGAAGCGGCGCGGGATATGCCCTCCTGGGATCTGACGGAGCGCCAGCAGTGCGACACCGAGCTGCTGCTGAATGGGGGCTTCTCCCCGCTGACGGGCTTCATGGGCCCGGCGGACTACGACGGCGTGCTCGAGAGCATGCGCCTGGCCGATGGCACGCTGTGGCCGATGCCGATCACGCTGGACGTGACCGAAGCCTTCGCCGCGCAGGTGGAGGAGGGCAGCCGCATCGCCCTGCGCGATGCCGAGGGCATGCTCATCGCGGTGATGGACGTGGAGCATCGCTGGACGCCCGATCGCACTCGCGAGGCGGAACAGGTATTTGGCACTAGCGATACCGCGCACCCGGGCGTCAACGAGCTGCTGCATCGCACGGGCCCCGTCTATCTGGGCGGCACGCTACATGGCCTGGAGGCGCCGGTCCACCACGACTTTCGCACCTACCGCTACAGCCCGAGAGAGCTGCGCGAGTACTTCCAGAAGTTCGGCTGGAACCGCGTGGTCGCCTTCCAGACGCGCAACCCGATGCACCGCGCCCAGGTGGAGCTCACCCGCCGCGCCGTGCGCCAGACCGAGGCCAACCTGCTGATCCATCCGGTAGTGGGCGTGACCGCCCCGGGCGATGTGGATCATTACGCACGCGTACGCTGCTACGAGCACGTGCTGCGCCAGGCACCGGAGCAGACGACGCAGCTGAGCCTTCTGCCGCTGGCGATGCGCATGGCCGGCCCGCGCGAGGCCCTGTGGCACGCGATCATCCGCCGCAACTACGGTTGCACGCACCTGATCGTCGGCTGCGACCATGCAAGCCCCGATGCAGGCCCGAACGAGCGGGGCTTCTACGGCCCCTATGAGGCACAGGAGCTGATTCAGCGCCATGCCGAAGAGATCGGCATCGAGATGGTCCCGTTCCAGGCCATGACCTACGTGCAGGATCGGGCCGACTTCGTGCCGGCCGACGAGGTGCACGAGGGCGAACACACCCTCAGCCTCCCCAGCTCGGAGTTTCGCCGCCGCCTGCGCGAAGGCCTGGAGATCCCCGAGTGGTTCTCTTACCCGGAAGTGGTACAGGAGCTTCGCCGCAGCTTCCCGCCGCGCGACCGCCAGGGCTTCACCGTCTTCTTCACCGGCCTTTCCGGCTCCGGCAAGTCCACCATGGCCAACGCCCTGCGGGTCAAGCTGATGGAACTGGGCGGACGCGCCGTCACGCTGCTGGATGGCGACATCGTGCGCAAGGAGCTCTCCAGCGAGCTCGGCTTCTCCAGGGAACACCGCGACATCAACGTCCAGCGCATCGGCTATGTGGCCAGCGAGATCACCAAGAACGGTGGCTGCGCCATCTGCGCCCCCATCGCGCCATACACCGACATGCGCCGCCGCGTGCGCGAACGCATCGAGCGGGTAGGGGGCTTTATCGAGGTCCACGTCGCCACGCCGCTGGAAACCTGCGAGGCCCGCGACCGCAAGGGCCTCTACGCCAAGGCCCGCGCCGGCCTCATCAAGGAATTCACCGGCATCGACGACCCCTACCAGGAGCCGCAAAACCCCGAGCTGCGCCTCGACACCCGCGAGATGACCCCGGACGAAGCCGCCCACCGCATCCTCCTCAAACTCGAAGCCATGGGCTTCATCCGCAACCCTTAGCGCACAATCCGCCAGAGGCCTGGCCCCCCACACCCAATGCCACTCCCCCCCCTGTGGGAGCGGCCTTGGCCGCGAAGCCCCCGCCAACGCCAGAAAACCACCCAATCTTCACAACTAGCCAAGCCACGCAACCTCCACCAGCCTTCCCGGCCTTCGCGTAGCGCAGAGCCGGGATCTACTGCTCCTGTAGTGGCCCAGACGAGGGGGGGCGGATAACCGCTGAGCGGTTTCCGGGAGGTTGTTGTGGTTCGAGGCGCGGGGATGTCAGGCGCCCGTGACCAGCATGGCTCGTTCCACCTTTGTGTGCCATATTGGAGCCGAGTGTGGCAGAGGGAGAAAGCGGTGGCACAAAATGAAAACGAGGTGCAGGTCGGCGCACAAGGCCGTGTCGTGATCCCGGCCGCGTTGCGCAATACCCTAAAGCTGCGCCCTGGCGACCGCCTGGTCGCCCGACTGGTCGGGGAGAGCCTCGTGCTGGAACGGCGCGAGCGGGTCGAGCGGCGGCTCCGTGAGCGATTCAGGCACATCCCGCAGGACGTCAGCCTTGTGGATGAACTCATCGGCGATCGGCGGGCCGAAGCCAAACACGAGCATGGGGAGTCATGACCATCGTGCTGGATGCCTCCGCCGTGTTGGCTTTCCTGCATGACGAGCCGGGCGGGGACAGGGTCGCCCGCGCCCTTGATGGCGGATGCGTGTCCACCGTGAACTGGTCCGAGGTGCTGCAAAAATCCGTGCAACGCAAGGTCGACGTCCAGGGCATGCAGCAGGAGTTTGTCGACGTCGGGCTCGTTTTCGAGCCGTTCACGGCGCAACAGGCGGATCTCGCCGCACAGCTGTGGGAGTCCTCGCGCCGGCATGGCCTGTCAATGGCCGACCGAGCCTGCCTGGCGCTGGCCAGGGACAAGGCCCTCCCGGTGCTGACCGCCGACCGGGCGTGGACCCATCTCGACCTGGACATCGAGATCCACCCCGTGCGCTAAACCCTCCACCTGTGGGAGCAGCCTTGGCCGCGAAGGCCCTGCCCGCGTCGGACGCCGGCAGGGCCTTCTACTACAGACACGCTCGTACGGCTGATTGCAACGCCGTCGCAGGAATGCGGCGCCTGCGCGATGGGGCACGTCCCGAATCCAACTGGCCAGAGCCCCGGGCTCTTCATCGTTACCTGTGGCCGGCAACCTTGCTTTCTGTTGTCCGAGCCACCCCCAAACCTTGAGCCCAACCCCCCAACCATGGTCCAATCCGCGTTCAACCGCTGAACACACCCCTGTAGGAGCGTGCTCGCACGCGAAAACCCAGGCGAGCCATACCCCCTCTCGCACGCGCTGCCCCCTCCAGAACCAGCACCCGGAATCCAGTACCCAGCAATGTTCAGCACCTACCGCAAAGCCCTGGCCCTCCTCACCCCCAGGGAAAAACGCCGCGGCGGCCTGGTGCTCGGCATGGTCATCGTCATGGCCGTGCTGGAAACCGTCGGCGTCGCCTCGGTCATGCCGTTTCTGAGCGTGCTGGGCAACCCCGAAGTGGTGCAGACCAACCCGGTACTCAACAGCGCGTACGAGGGCCTAGGCTTCACCTCGGTGGATGCCTTCATCCTCGCGCTGGGCGCGGCCGCCTTCGGGCTCATCCTCTTCTCCGCCTTCTTCCGCTCGCTCACGCACTACGCGATGAACCGCTTCATCGAGATGCGGCGCCACAGCATCGGCAAGCGGTTGCTGGAAACCTATGTGGCAGAGCCTCGCACAAGTCATGAGTAGCCCAATGGCTTTTGGTTGCCCTGCGCCCTCTTTGCTCCGTTGCCAAACAAAGCGAACGCGTTCGGCGACCGATCCGAGGCGGTGAAGCCGTGAGCATCCGACAGCAGTTGTTGCGAGGCGGGGTTGGCAGCATCGCCGTCAAGATCGCGGGCACGGGGATCAGCTTTGTCCTCGTGGTAGTACTCGCGCGTACCCTTGGCCCAGAAGGCTACGGTACCTATGCATTCGTTATGGCGTTGCTCACCTTGTTGGCGATTCCGGCTCAGGCTGGGTTGCCTCAACTTATGGTGCGTGAGACCGCCAAGACCGAGGCGCGGGAACAATGGGGCTTGATGCGAGGCCTCTGGCGCTGGGGCAACGGCTTCGTGGTATTGTTTTCGGCGGTGATGATATTAATCGGGGGGCTGTTTCTTTGGTTTGGTGAACAATGGTTGAGCGAGGCTCGGTGGCAAACGTTGGCTGTCGGGCTTCTGCTTGTCCCGCTTATTGCCCTGGGAAACGTTCGCGGTGCGATTCTGCGCGGACTACGGCGGACCGTCGTCGGGCAGCTCCCAGAAGCGGTATTGCGCCCCGCGTTGTTGCTGGCCCTGGTGCTGTTGGTCCCGTGGTTCTGGGCGGACTTCGGCCTGTCAGCAGTCAGCGTGATGGCTCTGCACGCTGCCGCAGCGCTCGGGGTGTTTGTGATCGGGAGCTTTTTGCTGTTGCACGTTCGGCCACAGCCAGTGGCGTCTGGCCCGGAACCGGAATACGAGGTGGCGTACTGGCGCAACGCTGCCTTTCCTTTGGCGCTTTTGGCTGGCCTGCAGCTCATCAACCAACAGACCGATATCCTGCTTCTCGGCGTCATACAGACCGATGGTGACGTTGGTGTGTATCGTGTTGTCTTCCAGGTGGCTACGCTCGTCATCTTCGGGCTTCAGGCCTTGAACCAGGTTCTGCAACCGTATTACGCCCGGATGTATGCACAGGGAGAAATGGCGCGGCTGCAACGCCTGGTGACCTACAGCGCACGCGTCATCCTGCTGATTGCCATCCCGCCGGTGATCGTGATGATCGCGTTCGGGGGGGCGTTTCTCGAGTGGGTATTTGGCACCGAGTACCGCGCCGGCGCCACTGCGCTGGCCATCCTGGCCGCCGGACAGGTTGTGAATGCAGGCATGGGCTCGGTGGGCATGCTGCTGAACATGACCGGACACGAGCGCGATACCGTCAAGGGCATCGGTATTGCCGCGCTTTGCAACGTCGTGCTTAACCTGGTGCTGATCCCTCCTTTTGGCATCGAGGGAGCAGCGGCGGCCACCGCCCTTACCTTGGTCATCTGGAACCTGATCCTGCGGGCATTCGTGAAACGCAGGCTGGGAATCGAGACCATGGCACTGGCCCGACCCTCGGGTGGGTGACAGAATGACTCCGCACTCAACGCCGCCTACACCTGACGACGTCTCCGCAGAAGCCCCGCACAACGCCGATGACGCTACGAGTCTTCTGAACATGAAGGAACCGATAGTGCTGCACTGTACCGTCCGCGAGGGAGGGTACTACACCGACTGTGCCCCGGTGAGCGCGGCCGTTCTTGAAATATTGTATTTATAAGAAAATAAATTTTCGCCTAAAGGTCTATGCCATGAAGTTTATTGTAACTGGTTGTGGTCGCTCAGGAACCCAGTATGTCGCCAACTGCCTTAATGGGGCGGGGGTCGATTGTGGGCATGAGGCTGTATTCACTGTTGATGGACCTGTTGTAAACGAGCGAAACTTAGCCGGTGACTCCTCTTGGTTTGCAGCGCCGTTTCTGCGTGATCTTCCGAGCGATACAAGGGTCTTGCATGTAGTGCGGGAACCTCGAAAGGTAATCGAATCATTCCATCGCATAGGCCTATGCGCAAACTCGCCGATGCGTCATTTTTCGAAAGGCGCCGGTCTTTTGCGTTCACTGACTAGCTACCGCCTTAATCCTATAGCGCTCCGTGATCGATACACTTATGTCCGAGCACATCGAAGGCTCTTGAAGATGTATACGAGCTGCTGGAAGTTCGAAACGGAATTTGAGCGCTTATGTGCGTATTGGTATGACTGGAATCGGTTGGTGGAAACTAAATCGGACGAGTGCGAACTCCCTTACATGAGGGTTAAGCTCGAAGAACTTGAAGGTCGATGGGGGGAGGTGATGGAGTTTTTGGGGATCGAGTTGGATATAGTTGGTCGCGATCCGGCGAACTTAAAGAAAACCTATGCTGATATTAGCCCGTTCAGTACGCCTCTTCCGCCGGAGTTAAGGGCCTTAGCGGCGCGCTATGGCTATTAATTGTTGATGTGGTGAGTCTAGATAAATGCGTGCTGTTCAGGCTTTCGATGTTTGGTGTTTTGGGTTGACAATGCTTTACGCCTCATGGGCAGTGGGAGCATAACGTGGGCAATCCCCCAGTGGCGGATATATCGGTTTCGGTAGTAATCCCATCTTATGGCCGACATGAAGAAGTTTGCCGAGCTGTGCGCAGTGCTCTCGCTCAAACGGTGCCTCCCTTAGAGGTTGTTGTCTGTAACGATGGGCCGGACGAGGAGAAATCCCGCCTTTTGGGAGCGATTGGGGACGAAAGGGTGCGATTTATCGAGGCGGCTCGGTCAGGTAATGCGTCCGCTACTCGGAATGTTGGTGTACGGAATGCTAGGGGTAAGTGGGTCGCATTGTTGGATGATGATGACATATGGCTGCCTGATAAGCTTAAGGTGCAACTGGAAATTATCGGTAGATACCTGAGTATTGATCCAATCGCCGTCGGCGTGGAGGAGATTTGCGGCCGCACTGGCGGAGTGCAGTACCGGCCTAGTTGGATAGAGTCGGATCTTTATCACGTTGACGAGATTTTGTTCCGTCCAGGAGGGGGGGTGAACACATCGACGATAGTCGCGCGGAGGCAGCGATTCCTGCAGTGTCCGTTTAATGAGGAGAACGATAACCTTCTGGAAGACGTTGAGTGGTTACTGTCGGCCGGTGGTCACGGCAACGTAGTGTGTTCGCCGATTCCGGTTGTTCGACGTGTTCGAGTAAGTGGCGGTGGCCTGGGGCACCCTGGTCGTTTCGAAGAGGCATGGACGTGGTACAAGCGGATGAAAGGCAGCATTACGCGTGAGGGGCGTCACGATCTTATCTGTATAGGTTTAGCCCGGCGTGCGAGTCAGGGCGCGCGTGTACGGGGCTCATGGAAGCTTGTACGTGAGCTTTGGGCAGAACATGGGTTAGGTGCGAAGTCGCTTGTCCGTCTGATGGCGACGGTTTGGGTACCACGTTCGGCTAAGGCCTGCGTGAGACGGCGAATTGGTTGCTTTCGGCGCTAGTTAGGTATTGGGGGTTCGTGGAAAAGCGCTCTCTCATTGATAGACCCAAGGGTCATGTCTCGGCTTAGCATATCGGTGTGTGCGAAACAAATCGGGGCGTTCATGCTGCCAGGTATTGAGGGTTTCTAACGGCATCCGGTGTCCACGCGCCTTCTGCTCGGGGTGATGGTTGTACAGGCGGTGGTACAGTCGCAAGGCGTCTTGCAGATGTTGAACGGAATCGAAGTGGCGCGTCCGCAACAGATTGGCAATGCGCCGTTGAAACGTTCGACCATGCCGTTGGTCTGGGGCCGCTTGGGTCGTATCAGGCGAGGCTCGGTGCCATGCTCGGCATACAGCGGGTCCAAGGGGTGATGGCCGGTCGGCTGGCGCTCGCCGCTCGCAGCAAAGTGGTCTGTGAACTCCTTGCCGTTGTCGGTGACGAGGTGGGTGATATGAAACGGCGCTTTCTCGAGAAGCTCCTTGAGAAAGCCGTGTGCGGGTTTGGTGCTCTTGGTGTTGCGGACCTGCAGGTAGATCCAGCGGCGGGCGTGGTCGATGGCCAGGAACAGGGAGCGCCGCGAGGCTTGGTCGGGTATCTGCGGAAGATGCTTCACGTTTACATGTGCAAAGCTCGGCACATCGTCCTGGAACGGCTTGTGGGCGAGCTCCTCGGGCTCTTCATCCCGTTCCCGCTGCGGGGCTCGAGGGTCGCCTACGCCGGGCGGCGCAGGCAGGGCGCCAGCGCCGCCCGGCTCAGCTCCGGGTTCAGGAGCTCCCGTGCCACGATCAGCAGGTCAGCCATCGACAGCAGGGGCACTTCTGGGACCTGAACCACGATCGATTCCTGGTCCGATGGAAGCCTGGTAGGCAGCCGCTCCGGGAAATGAGACGCGTGTTCCACGTCCCGGCGATGGCGCTACTTCCGTACGGTCATGCCGGTAAGGCCGTAGCGGCGGTCTAGCTCGGGATGGCTTACGCCCGGCGGCGCTTCCTGCAGCTCCCGCCAACTAAAGTGTGTGCTGTGCGCGTTCGAATGGATCGGTCTGGGCTTTCCATCCATCCTGTGGGGGCCGTCATACACGATACTCAGCCACTCTCGAGCGCGAAACACGGGCGCATTCCCGAGCAGTATAGAATCTCCCGTTATCCAACATGTAGCTAATGTTCATGACGGACTGAGGTTCTAATTAACTGAGGCTAAAAATTTAACCGCGACCAAACCTGAGTTACTGGACTTCCAGCGGTCGCGCTTGCACTATGCACCGTATCCAGTGTGAGGCAGGCGGCGACGTACGGTGTTCGATTCGCGCTTCGCGTTTATTAAGTAGGCCTTCTAGTTCGACCGGCGAGGATGCGGATGAGAGAGTTTGTTCTGAACTGCAGGTCGCAAGCCCCGTTTCAAGATAGGCGGACTTGGTCTGCAATGAGCCTATGGGTGTTAGCATTCCTGATATACGGTGTTTTTTCTCAAGCCGTGTTCAGCGATATTTTTCCTTTACATCGCTCCATCTTCTTGGTGGCGCTGCTGTCCGTTGTGGTGCCGCTAATCTTATTTTCGGCACGCCTTCCTGCTAGCGCTATTGCCCTTTCGTTGGGCGTTTTACTTTCCGGCTTCCTGTTGTTCTTGTATTGGGGTAATCCCAGGTATGTTGCGTATGGGGCGTATCTCATTGGCGCGATCTTATTGGTCGTATCAGCACGCCTTGCGTGGGTTAAGCACCTTGTGACGTTTCTTACGGGCTTCTTTTCTGTCGTTCTCGTTGGTGGCTGGGGCGCGGTAGTTTTGCATGCTGTGGGTGTCGGGCCACTGTATACCGCACCATTCCTGGGGGCTGATGAGCGGACGGCATTTTTCTTCTATACGAGCTTCACAAACATCGATACCGGAAGTTACATCCGTCCGTCCGGGATCTTTGACGAACCGGGATCTCTCTCCTTCTACGTGTGTTTCCTAGCGATTCTCCGGCACTTTCTGGACCGCAACAAGAAGGTGACCTGGTTTTTGCTAATTCTGGGTCTAGTGACAGCGAGTTTAGCTCATGTTATTTATATGGTAATACACTTTCTTGCGGATTTTAGGTTTCGGCAAGGGCTCCGAAGTGCCAGGGTCGTGGTAGGATTTGTTGTGGTGGGCGTGGTATTTTCATTGTTTATGGCATCACCGATGGGTAAGGAACTGGTATCGAGATTTGGAGTGGGCCAAGACGATCGGTTGATTGCGGGAGATAATCGTGGCCCGAGGTTTAAGGGCGCGGTGACTGCGATCGCAGATAACGGATGGGAGGCGGTCGCATTCGGGATTCCGATGTGCATGTATGATGGGGTCGAATGCAGGCAAAAATATGGGAAGATAAACGTCAATCCAGCTTGGCCGATAGCCCAAAAAGGAATTGTTGGATCGTGGCCGTATTACGCGTTGTTATCTTGGCTTATTGTTGCGGGAGTGGCGGGTGGTCGCGCGCAATGGGTTTTGGTCGGGGCCGCGCTTCTGTTGCTTCAGCGGCCGTACCTATTCTATGAAGGATATTCCGCTCTGTTGCTTTTGATGGTTGTGGTATATTTGCGGTATAGGATTATGACGAGAACTTAAATGGGGGCGCGTGCTCTTGGTTCTGAACTAGGGAAACACTGATGAATGGCCTCGCAGCCGGCTCCATGTCCCGCCGAAGCGTTTTGGGAAGGAGATTGGGGCCACGGCGGCCTGCGTTACTCCCTGTAACCGCCGTTTTGTGCGGTTACAGGAGCGATTTCCGGTCCTGCGGACACACTACCCCTGCGGCAGGAGCCCTCATCGTCTCGCACGGTACAGGTTCGCCAGGGCGAACAGGCTGTTAGGCTGTGCGGTGTTCTTCTTGAGGCCGCGGTAGCGCACCTTGCGATACCCGAAGGGGTTCTTCACCACATGGAACGGATGCTCGACGATCGAAAGCAACTGGGCCTTGCGCCGTTCATCGGTGGGGGCCTGATCGCGCTCCGCGCCTTCCGGCAGCGCGCGTACGGTGCCGCGCTTTCGCGCGATATGGGTCTCGGGGCGATGCGCCTTCAGGCGCTTCGCCGCACCCATGTAGCCGGCATCGCCATGCAGGCTCTCTTCCTCGCCGTGGAGCAGTTTCGGCACCTGCGAGACGTCCGAGACGTTCGACGCCGTGCCCTTCACCGTGTGGACGAGCCCGGTGACGAGATCGGCCCCGATATGCGCCTTCATCCCGAAGTACCACTGGTTGCCCTTCTTCGGTTGGTGCATCTCCGGATCGCGGGCCTTCTCCCGGTTCTTGGTGGAGGTCGGGGCCGCGATCAGGGTGGCGTCCACCACCGTTCCTTCGTGCAGCAGCAGGCCCCGCTGCTGCAGATGGGCGTTGATCCGGTCGAAGATCATCTGGGTGAGGTTGTGCTGCTCCAGCAGACGCCGGAACTGCAGCAGGGTCGTGGCATCCGGCGCGTCTTCGCGGCTCAGGTCGATCCCGACAAAGCGCCGGATCGCCTGGATGTCATACACCGCATCTTCGACCCCTTCATCCGACAGATTGAAGCACTGCTGCGCCACGTACATCCGCAGCATCCGCGCCGGTCCGCTCGGCGGACGGCCGCGCTTCCCCTTCGGGTAGTGTGGCTCGATCCCCTCCAGCGGTGCCGCCAAGGGCGTGATCGCGTCGATCTCCCCCAGAAACCGGTCGCGCCGCGTCTGCTTACGCTTGGCGGAGTACTCGAGATCGGAAAAGCTGCGCTGGGACATCGGCCATCACCTCGAGCAGGAAACCTGGCGCCATTATCCCAAACCTGCCCGCCGGGCGGGAGCAACGGCGGATTAAATCAGTGTTTCCCTAGAGGGCTGCGGAATGGGAAGGTTGGGCTATGAAGGTGTGTTATGTGTTTATGCGGTTTCCGGCTCCGTCGGAGGCGTTCGCTGCCGCTGAGGTGCACGCTTTAAGGCGGTTAGGGGTCGAGGTATCGGTTGGTTGTATGAGGGCAAAGCGACGGGGCAGTCGAGCGTTGTTGTCAGCGAGAGGTTTGGAAGATCTGAAAGTAACTTACGGTGATCCGATTGCTTTGGCTCGGGGGTTGCTCGTTATGCTTAGGAAGCCCCGTCCAGCGCTTGGGGCGATGAGCACGGTATTGTTGGGTACTTGGAGGTCGCTGCGGGAATGCCTCATTAGCTTAGCGCTACTTCCTAGGGCGTTCGGTTTGGCGGAACAGTTGAAGATTGAAGGTGTCGATGTGGTGCACCTTTTTTGGGGGCATTATCCGAGCTTGGCGGCGATCGCGGTTCGTGAGATGGGATTAGGGACAAGGGTCAGCATGTCGTTAGGCGCGTACGACTTGGTCCGGGAGTACCCAATCTCAAGGGTGGTTGCGCAATCATCGTTGATCATGACGCATGCCAATGCAAATCGGGAGCTTGTTTCGCGAGTGTGTGGGGTAAAGGATGAAAGCGTTCAGGTGGTGTATAGAGGGGTGGTTGTCCCTCCAGACCCTGGCCCCAGGCAGAAGTGCCGGCGGATTCTGGTGGCTGAGCGATTAATCGGCCCGAAGCGGACTCTTGACGCATTAAGAGCTTTTTCCCAGGTTGCGCAAGAGTATCCAAAGGTCCGGTTGGACGTGCTTGGGGATGGCGCCGAACGAACAAGGCTAGAAGCGTGGGTGAGGGCGGAAGGGCTTGTGGAACGCGTTCGATTCTTTGGGCACATTCCACACCATGAGGCGCTTTCGCGCATGGATGATGCCGGAGTGCTTCTTAGTATGTCCCAGTCACCGGGGGAACGTTTGCCGAATGTAGTTAAAGAAGCCATGGCGCGGCGCTGCGCGTGCGTGGTGTCTCGAACGCCTGGTATCGATGAGTTGGTTCATCCTGGCTATACGGGATACATCGTGGAACCGGGAGATGTCGACGCAGCTGCGGACCGGCTAAGGGAGATTCTCGGCGACGAGGCTGTCATGGCTCGGTTGGGGGAACATGGCCGCCGCCATGTCGAAGAGTGGTTTGATCTGGAGAAGACAACGAAGCAGCGGATAGAGATTTGGGAATCGATGTTGGCAAGCGGGAAAGGCGGCGCAGGTATCGGGGAACGTTAGATGTACCGGTTCGCGTAGGGCCTGTGCGCGTCAGCTTGGGGTTTGGTCTAACGTTCCTGTCAAGCAGTGCACACCGACGGCCTATGACCGACAGGCTCGTGTGCGGGAAACGGGGACAGATTTATTTTCGTTCCTGATTAACGACGAGAGTCAGCCAGGCTCACTGGGTGAGCCACCCCCGGGCGTACGTTGAGGCTACACAGTGAGCGGAGAGTGGCCTTATGGCGCAGAATCGGATTCAGTTTCAGCCGGGGATGTCGTTGCCGGCATTCATCGCCCAGTACGGCACCGAGGCCCAGTGCGAGGCGGCGCTGGAGCGGGCCCGATGGCCGGACGGCTTCCGCTGCCCGCGTTGCGGGTGCCAAGCTTATTGCGTCCTGCACGGCAGCCCGCGCAAGATGTTTCAGTGCAACGCCTGTCGGCATCAGGCCTCACTGATCGCCGGCACCGTGATGCAGGGAACGAAGCTGCCCCTGACCACCTGGTTTCTGGCGATCCATCTGCTCAGCCAGGCCAAAACGGGGCTCTCGGCGCTAGCGCTCAAACGCCAGCTGGGCGTCAGCTACCGCACCGCCTGGGCCCTGCAGCACAAGCTGATGCAGGCGATGACCGAGCGGGAAGCGCGCTATGGGCTCAGTGGCACCGTGCAACTGGACGATGCCTACCTGGGTGGCGAGCGCACCGGCAGCAAGGCGGGCCGCGGGTCGGAGAACAAGGTTCCGTTCGTCGCCGCCGTGTCGCTCAGCGACGCGGGGCATCCCCTGCGGGTTAAGTTGACCCCAGTCACGGCCTTCAGCTTCCACGCCGTTACCGAATGGGCGCGGGCCTATCTGGCGCCGGGCAGCACGGTCCACTCCGATGGCCTGGCGTGCTTCCGCGCCGTCACAAGGGCCGACTGCCGGCACCAGCCGACGGTCGTGGCCGGGCGCAAACCCCAGGATCTTCCCGAATTCCAATGGATCAACACCGTGCTCGGCAACCTCAAAACCAGCCTGAGCGGGAGCTACCATGCATTTGCGTTCGCCAAGTACGCGGCCCGTTACCTCGCGGCATTCGCCTACCGCTTCAACCGACGCTTTGATCTGGCGACGTTGCCGGCGCGACTGCTGGTCGCCGCCGTGCACTGCCGGCCCGTGCCCGAGCGGGTTCTGCGACTAGCTGACTCTCGTTGCTAATCAGGTTTTCGTTTGGGTCATCGGCTAGGATGCTGGCTTCCCACGGGGGGTGGTGTTTGTGGGGTGGTGGTGCGGGCCCGGGGTTCTGTGGGAGCGGGCTATCCCGCGAATTACGGGTTTATGTAAATTGTAAAGGTAATTGCCAATCTGCATAGGTCGCGGTAGGGTAGGCGCATGATACCGCGCACTGCCGAAACACTGGTCCGGGAGCGGTTGAGCGGCTTTCCCATCGTTACGGTCACGGGGCCGCGCCAGTCCGGCAAGACGACGCTGGCACGCGCGGTGATGGCGGACCGTCCTTATCGTTCCCTGGAAGATCCGGATGTGCGTGCGCTGGCGCTGGATGATCCGCGCGGGTTTCTGTCGCAGTGCCCCGATGGGGCAGTGCTGGACGAGGTTCAGCGGGCGCCGGAATTGTTCTCCTATCTGCAGACGCATGTGGACGTCGATGGACGCATGGGACGGTTTCTGCTCACGGGGTCGCAGCAGTTCGGGTTGATGTCCGGGATTTCGCAGTCTCTGGCCGGGCGTTCGGCGTTTGTGGAGTTGCTGCCGTTGAGCCATGCGGAGTTGGTGGAGGCCAGGCAGGCACCAACGGCTCTGGATGCGATGATGTTTACCGGTGGTTATCCGGCATTGTATGACCGGCCGGTGTCTCCACGGCACTGGTTTTCGGCATATGTGACGGAGTACGTGGAGCGGGATGTGCGCCAGTTGCTCCAGGTGCGGGATCTGGACGCCTTTCAGCGTTTTGTGCGGCTGTGTGCCGGGCGCAGTGGTCAGGTGTTGAATCTGTCATCGCTTGCGGCCGATTGCGGTATTACCCACAACACGGCCAAGGCGTGGATCTCGGTGCTGGAGGCCAGCTATGTGCTGTTTCTCCAGCGGCCGCACCATGCGAATTTCAACAAGCGGCAGGTCAAGTCGCCGAAGCTGTATTTCCACGACACCGGTCTGTTGTGCTGGCTGCTGGGGTTGCAGACGCCGGAACAGCTGGTGGTGCATCCGCTACGCGGGCAGGTGTTCGAGACGTACGTGATTTCGGAGCTGCGAAAGGGCTTTCTGAATCGCGGCGAGCCGCCGCTTTTCCACTTCTGGCGCGACAGTAATGGCAATGAGGTCGACCTGCTGATCGAGTGGGCGGGTGGCCTGATGCCGGTGGAGATCAAGTCGGGCCAGACGTTGAACCGGGATTTCTTCACCGGGCTCGAGCGCTGGACCGCGCTGGCCGGCGATATGGCTCGTTCGCCGACGCTTGTTTACGGGGGCGAGGGCGAGCACCAGCGCAAGGATATGCGGGTTCTGGGCTGGGATAGGGTTGGCGAGGTTGTGGAGGGATAAAGGGGGCGGGCCCTTTTTTTGTCCGATTGAGAAGCGACTTGGCACGTACATGAATCAGTGCTTGCTTGAGGCTGGGCGCAGCGTGAGCGCCGGTCCGGCATAAGAATAGTGAATGGACAGACCTACGAATGCGAATCACCTACCTGCATCAGTATTTCAATACCCCGGAGATGGCGGGTGGAACCCGCTCGTACGAGATGGCGCGACGCCTAGTGGCCATGGGCCACGAAGTGAACATGGTCACCTCGTGGCGGGAAGAAGGCAGTGAGCGTGACTGGTACGAGACCGATGAGGCGGGAATTCGAGTCCATTGGCTGCCCGTGCCGTATTCCAACCAGATGAGTTATCGCGAACGCATTCAGGCATTCTTTCGCTTTGCCTGGAAGGCTTCTCGAAAGGCCGCTTCTCTGCCGGCCGATGTAGTCTTTGCGACAAGTACGCCACTCACGATAGCCCTTCCAGGCGCGTATGCCGCTAGGCGGCAGAAGGTGCCGATGGTATTTGAAGTGCGTGATCTCTGGCCGGAGCTGCCCATCGCTATGGGCGCATTGAACAATCCGGTGCTGCGCTGGGGAGCGCACAAGCTCGAGGGCTTCGCCTATTCACGTGCGCAGGCGGTGGTAGGGCTTCCTCTGGGGGTGCAGGATTGGGTGGAACGCTCCGGCCTAATGCCGCCTGCTCCGCGCACCGAAGAGCGCCTCCAATTGGGTGGCCGTGACAACCACGGTCTGAGTTGCTGTTTGTAGAGGCCCCCGCATGGTGAAGCGCATTTTAGTAGTAACGCACGCTGGTGGTTCTCCGGCGCATGGTCCCAATATGCGCTGGTATTACTTGGGCGAGGCGCTGAAGAGCTTCGGCATAGAGGTGGAGGTTGTGTCCTCGTCGAGCTTTCACAAGTACACAGCCCCTCCGGTGGTCCGCCAGCCAGTCGAAACACAACTAGTTGGCGGGCTAAAATATCATTGGATTAAGACCCGTCCTTATCGCGGGCGAGGCTTTGGGCAGGTTTTGAATCAGCTTGACTTTGTCCGGGGTTGCTATAGGGCGGGGAAGTACCTGTCCGAGCGTCAACCGGATGTTGTGGTTGCATCGTCACCCCATCCTCTCATGGTGTTTCCGGCCAAGGCTCTGGCGAAGAGGGCAGGGGCAAGATTCATTTACGAAGTACGAGACCTTTGGCCGGAGGTTCTGATCGAGCTTGGCGGCTTTAAGCGATGGCACCCATATATGTTGGCGCTCAAGGCAGCAGAAAGATATGGGGTCAAGCAGTCGGACTTGGTGGTCTCTGTTAAGCCCGGCGACGGGGAGTACTTTAAGATGCGTTATGGTTTACCAGAGAGCTCATTTGCTTATGTTCCCAATGGATTTCTTCCGGAAGATAGCCAAGAGAGCGCGCCTGAGGAAATCCATGAACTGCGGGAGCGGTACGCTTTTGTCATTGGGTACACCGGGGCTATCAGCACCTATTACGGTCTGGAGAACCTGTTGGAGCTTGCACGGCTTTTTCGCCACCGATCGGACGTGGGTTTCATTATCGTAGGGAAGGGGGACGGTGCAGATACACTCCGTAGCGAAGCGGAGCAGTCCGGATTGGGAAATGTCCATATGGTTGGGGCGGTGCCTAAGGCCCAGGTGTGGCCTATTCTGAAACTGTTTGATGCATGTTACGTCGGTCTGGTTGACCTTGGTGTGCATCAGTACGGGATATCGTGCAATAAAATTTACGAATACATGTTTGCTGAGAAGCCGATTATTGGGAGTTATCGTGCAGGCTATGATCCCGTTGCGCGTGCGGGTTGCGGGTTTGTGGCCTCTCCCGGTGACTATGCCCCATTAGTGAGGGGGATCGAAACGCTAATTGAACAGCCGGATATTGCGCGGGAGATGGGCGAGAGAGGCAGGGAGTATTTTGATACAAATCACGATTTTGGGGTGGTCGCAGACCGGCTAAATAGGAGCGTTTTCGGTTGAAGCGAACGATAGAATCGGGGCGGATTAGATGAAAGGCGATGGTTTTTGTCCACTTGTTATTATAGGCGCCCCTCGCTCCGGCACGAACATGTTGCGCGACGTCCTCACCCGGTTTTCGGGTGTGGCGACGTGGCCGTGCGACGAGATCAACTACATTTGGCGACACGGCAATCTGCGCCATTCCTCTGACGAGTTCCCCGTCGATCTGGCGCGGCCCCGTGTGCAGCGCTATATCCGGCGGAAGTTTGACTGGGTGGCCCGTCGTTACGAAGCCGGCGTCGTGGTCGAAAAGACCTGTGCCAACTCTCTGCGCGTGCCTTTCGTGGACCGGGTGGTGCCGGAGGCGAAATACGTGTTTATACGGCGGGATGGGCTGGATGCCGTGGGCTCGGCGATGGTGCGCTGGAAAGCATCGCTGGACATTCCGTACCTCGCGCGGAAGGCGCGTTTCGTGCCTGTCACAGACCTGCCTTGGTATGCGGCGCGTTATCTCGGCAGCCGGCTGCATCGGTTGGTTTCCAGAGAGGGGCGCGTGGGCTTGTGGGGTCCGCAACTGGACGATATGAACCAGCTATTGGCGGAACGTCCGCTGGATGAAGTGTGCGCGCTGCAATGGCAGCGTTGTGTGGAAGCCTCGGTGGAAGCCCTGGCGAATATCGAGCCGGAACGCTGGATCGAGGTCGGTTACGAGGATTTTGTGCGGGAACCGGCGCGAGAGATGGAACGTGTGCTGTGGTTTGCTGGCGTCGAGGCCGATTCACAGGCCATTCAGCAGGCTGTTTCCGGGGTGCGCAGTACCAGCATTGGAAAAGGTCGAGAGGCTCTTGACAAACCGACGCGGGACCGACTGGAAGCACTGGTGCGAGACACATTGGTTCGTTACGGCTATGCCTGAATCCTGCTCGGGTGGGCGGGTGACGGTTAGGCGTGAGTCTGCGTGGCTGCGGCGCGCCGCCAATATGCTGGCCGGATGGGGTAGCAAGACAGAATGGGATTGAACGGGCTTTCACCTTCGCAGGCCGCGCTGAAGCGCGGCTTCGATTTTCTGGGCGCGGCGGCGGGGCTGCTGCTGACCTTCTGGCTGATCGCGCTGGCCTGGGTGCTGGCGACGATCGACACCCGGCAGAACGGTTTCTTTGTGCAGGAGCGGGTGGGCCGCCAAGGGCGTGTGTTCCGGGTGGTGAAGATCCGCACCATGCGACCCTCCCATGCGCACACGACCACGGTGACCACCGGGCATGATCCGCGCATTACGCCGCTGGGCCGGTTTTTCCGCCGCGCGAAGATCGATGAGCTGCCGCAGTTGCTCAATGTGCTGCTGGGGCAGATGAGCTTTGTGGGGCCGCGGCCGGATGTGCCGGGGTTTGCCGATACCCTGGAGGGCGAGGACCGGCTGGTCTTGTCGGTGCGCCCGGGGATCACCGGGCCGGCGACGCTGAAGTACCGCGACGAGGAGTCGATGCTGGCCGCGGTGGAGGATCCGGAGGCGTACAACCACGAGGTGATCTTTCCGGACAAGGTGCGGATTAACCGCGAGTATGTGCAGAACTGGTCGTTTCGGAAGGATCTTGGGTATATCTGGCGGACGGTGTTTCGGTAGGGGCGTGGCGGCTTTGAGCGATGGGGTGGGTTCGGCTCTGGTCGCCCAGGGGGCTGGGCTCCTACAGTGGCGTGGTTCCCGGACGTGTAGGAGCCGAGCCCCCTCGGCGATTGGGGCATTAGGGTCGTACGGTCGACGGTCGCCGGGTTTCGGGGACGGTTGAATGACGTGGTGGGCGTGAATTTGTGCGCTTTGTAGTCGTGGTCCAAGATAAATGCCGTAATCGGCCGGGTGAAGCACGGAGGTGAGCAGGTGAAAACAAGAAAGCGAGATGCCGGCCGGGTAGTGCTTGCGGCCGGTTCGGTGATGGAGGTGTGGCCGGCGCATGACTACTCGGCCTTTATGCCTTCCGGTTCGTTGCAGCAGCGAATCGCCGGTCATTGGGTCAACGTTGGTGAGCGCCTGCGTGAAGGGATGAATCGCGCGGAATCCGACCAGGGAATGGAGAGGAACGATGAACGAAAGGCCAACGGAGGGCCTGCCTGACAACCGGCCGGATACGGCCGGTAGCCAAAGCGGTACATTCGAGGAGCTGGTGGCCGGGCTGGAAGGTGGCGCCCTGTCACCGGAAGACCAGGGTAGGCTTGCGAGGCTCCTTGCCACTCAACCTTCGGAGCTGGTGATGGCGGCGACGCGCCACGAGTCATACAGCGGGCCGTTGCCGCACCCCGACCTTCTGAACCGTTTCGATGATGAAACCCGCCGTGCAATCGTGCAGATGGCCATGGATGAGCAGGCGCATGCTCATCGAATGCGGGAACGCGGATTGGAAGGTGCCATTGCAAAGGACCGTCGGGGGCAGCGCTACGGTCTGGTGATTGCGGTGGCGGGTCTGGCGGCGGCGGTGGCGATTGCGCCTTTCAGTGCCGTTGCGGCCGGCATCATCGGGACCCTCGACCTGTTCGGCATGGTGGCGCTGTTCGTGGCTCCGCGAATCCTGGAGCGAATGCGTTCCAGTGGTGCGCCTTCGGCCGAGTAGGCCGAGAGCCTTATCGGGTCTCTATCCAGTTTTTGTTGGTGGACGGTTATGCAGGTCGGCCGTGAGGCGGATCAATTTCCCTAGGGAAACACTGATTAATGTACGCACTCGCGTTGGCACCCCAGGTTTTCCGAGACAAGGCGCGTCGCGCAGCGGGTAGTGGTTCTACCCGCACGTGGCGCAACGCAGGATCGGGGAACCTGGGGTGCCAACCCCACAAACGATTTAAAGCTGGGGCTCGGCCGCCCGTTGTTGACGAAAACGGGCGCGGGAACGGCGTTGCGGTCCCCTTGTGCAGAATGACTGCACGGCAGTCACCGCGCCTTGTTCGCACGCAAAAGCGACTCGAGCGCGAATGTGTACATTGATCAGTGTTTCCCTAGGTGGTGTGACGGTGGTGAAGAGTTTGTGGCCGCGGTTCGAGGATGACGAGCTGGTGGCCGTGCAGCGGGTGCTGAGTTCTGGTCGCGTGAACTACTGGAATGGTAGCGAAGGGCGCGAGTTCGAGCGCGAGTTTGCGGCGTTCCATGATGCGTCCTACGGGATTGCGGTGGCGAACGGCACGCTCGCGCTGGAATTGGCGCTGATGGCGCTGGGTGTGGGCGAGGGCGACGAGGTGGTGGTGACGCCGCGGACGTTCCTGGCGTCGGCTTCGGCGATCGTGATGCGCGGGGCGCGGCCGGTGTTTGCGGACGTGGATCGGGATTCGGGCAACATTACTCCGGAGAGTGTGCGGGCCGTGCTGGCGCCGCGCACCCGTGCGGTGATCGCCGTGCACCTGGCGGGCTGGTCGTGTGACATGCACGGGCTGCGATCGTTGGCGGATGAGCGGGGGTTGTTTCTGATCGAGGACTGCGCCCAGGCGCATGGGGCGACGCTGGAGGGGCAGCCTGTGGGGTCGTTCGGGGATGCGGCGGCGTTTTCCTTTTGCACGGACAAGATCATGTCCACCGGTGGCGAGGGCGGGATGCTGCTGGTGAGGGACGAAGCTGTGTGGCAGCGCGCCTGGAGCTACAAGGATCACGGCAAGGCATGGGATGCGGTGTATAACCGCGAACATAAGGCGGGGTTTCGCTGGTTGCATGAGTCGTTTGGGACCAACTGGCGGCTGACCGAGATGCAATCGGCCATTGGCCGGGTGCAGCTACGGAAGCTGCCGGGCTGGCTGGCGCAGCGGAGTGCCAACGCCGGGGTCCTGCTGGAGCGGCTGTCTGGGGTGCGGGGCCTGCGCGTGCCAGTGCCACCGGAGGGCGTGGGCCATGCCTGGTACAAGTTCTACGCCTACGTGGAGCCGGAGTCGCTGGTGGATGGCTGGGACCGCGACGCGGTGGTGGCGGCCATACAGGCCCGTGGGGTGCCATGCCTGCAGGGGAGCTGCAGCGAGGTCTATCTGGAGAAGGCCTTTGACGGGACGGACTACCGGCCCGAGCGGCGCTTGCCTGTTGCCCGCGAGTTGGGTGAGACCAGTGTTATGTTCCTGGTGGACCACACGTTGAGTGAGCCCGATATGCACGCCGTGGCCGATGCTGTGGTGGATGTGATGGGCCGTGCGACTGGAGTAGAAGGAGTGGCGCAGGCCGGGGTCGTATCGCAGGACCGTTCTGCCGGCTAAGTTCTGCGGTTCGTGGCTGCCTCTGGGGGTGTCGTTGTGCTCGTGAGAAGGTTGGTTTGATCTGGAATCCGGTTTGCTGCGATGCAGGCGGGTGCTTTCCCTGGATGAGGCGTTGCCAAGGCTGTCGCGCCTGTGCGACAGAGCGAGTGAGAGCACTTATGCGTTTGCGCTCACCGGGTCACTGCGGGCCGCGCGGCGCAGTCTTCGCCGGGGTGGTATCGCTGGTTACGGGGCTGCCCGGGCAGATCGCCACGTCGCGTTGCTCCTCGCGATGACCGGAGGGGGTGGAGCCGCCCAATAAGGTGGAGAGGGTCGGTGGTTTTCGAGCTTTGGCGGGGGCTTCGCGGCCGAGGCCGCTCCCACAGGGGTAGCAGTCGGTGTAGGAGGCGAGCCTCGGGCCGATGGGGCTTGTCCAGCATCCAATCGGCCAGGGGGCTGGCCTCCTACTGGGGGTGTTTTGCGTGGGTGATCGGCCTGGGGGCGGTGGGGTTGTCGGTTTATGGGTCGATTCCGATATTGATTGGTTATCGGGTTGGGCGCATAATCGGGCGTTATGACATTGCTTGCGCGAACACCTAAGCAGATTGGCACGATTGTGCGCCGGGTCCGGCGAAAGCAGGGCCTTACGCAGGCCGCGCTTGGCGAGAAGTCGGGATTGCGTCAGGAGACGATCTCCCTGATCGAGAACGGAAACCCGGCCACCCGGTTGGAGACGTTGCTTGCGGTTCTGGCGGCGCTGGATCTGGAGTTTCAGGTTTCTCCCCGTGCGCGGTCGACTGCGTCCATTGAAGAGATTTTCTGATGCCGCGCAGGCCACGCCATCCGCCGCTGCGCGTGTTGCTGAATGGTCGCCTGGTGGGGTTTCTGGAGAAGTCGGCGGCCGGGTCGATCCACTTTCGGTATGACCCGGCCTGGTTGGGCTGGGAGCATGCGCTGCCGGTCTCGCTTTCGCTTCCGTTGCGGGAAGATGCCTATCACGGTGCGGCCGTGGCCGCGGTGTTCGAGAACCTGTTGCCGGATGCGGATGCCCTGCGACGGCGCGTGGCGCAACGCGTGGGCGCGGCTGGGACGGATGCCTACAGCCTGCTGGCGGCGATCGGGCATGACTGTGTGGGGGCGTTGCAGTTTTCGCTGTCGGATGCGCAGGAGTCCGGGCCGGTTGGAGGGATTCGGGGGGAACCGCTCGATGATAGGGGCATCGAACAGCTGCTGGGCGGTTTGGCACAGGCGCCGCTGGGTCTGGGCAGCGACGATGCTTTCCGCATTTCGATTGCCGGTGTCCAGGAGAAGACGGCACTGCTGTGGCATGAGGGTCGCTGGCTCAAGCCGCATGGCTCGACGCCGACTACGCATATCCTGAAGCCCGCGATTGGGCAGTTACCCAACGGGCTGGATCTGTCGGACAGCGTGGAGAACGAGTTTTACTGCCTGCGATTGCTGGCGGCGTTCGGCATGTCGGTGGCACGCGCGGAGATCGGACGCTTTGGGGGCGCGCGGGCGCTGGTGGTGGAGCGGTTTGATCGACACTGGGCGCGCGATGGGCGGCTGCTGCGCTTGCCGCAGGAGGACTGCTGCCAGCCACTGGGCGTGCCGCCGAGCCGCAAGTATCAGAGCGAAGGTGGCCCCGGGCTGGTGGATGTGCTGGGGCTGTTGCGGGGCAGTGATACGCCGGGGGCGGACCAGGCGACGGTGCTGAAGGCGCAAGTCCTGTTCTGGCTGATCGGCGCCACGGATGGGCACGCCAAGAATTTCAGCGTGTTCCTGCAACCCGGCGGCGGGTACCGGCTGACGCCGCTGTATGACGTGTTGACGATTTTACCCAGCGTGGCTAGCCGCCAGGTGGAGCGCAAGCAGGTTCGGCTGGCGCTCGCTGTGGGGCGGCGCAACCACTATCGGGTGGATGGCATCCAGGGTCGCCATTTTCTGGAGACGGGCGCTTCGGCCCGTCTGCCTGCGGCGATGGTGCACGAGGTCCTGGCATCCGTGGTGCTGCAGGCCCCATCCGCACTGGATCAGGTAGAACACGAATTGCCGGCGGGTTTCCCGGTTGGCATCCATGACGCTGTTCGGTGCTCGGTGGAAGCGGGTATTCAGTCGCTGGAGCGGGTTCTTTGAGGCCAGGCGCGCAGGGGCGGCGCTCGGTGTAGGAGGCTAGCCTCTGGCCGATGGGGCCTGTCCAACGTCCAATCGGCCAGGGGCCTGGCCTCCTACGAGAGGGCGCTTTGCTATACTTGTATAGCACCTGTTTGGAGGAACATACATGTTGGCTTTGCGTCTGCCTGAAGATGTCGAGAAGCGTCTGGCCGCCCTGGCGAAAGCGACAGGGCGCAGCAAGAGCTTCTATGCGCGCGAAGCGATCGTGCAGCATCTTGAGGATCTCGAAGACCTGTATTTGGCTGAGCACCGCCTGATTGACCACCGCAAGGGAAGCGGAGAAACGGTCTCCATGGATGAGATGAGGCGTCGACTTGAGCTGGACGATTGAGTTCGACAAACGCGTAGAGAAAGAACTGTGAGCGCTCGATAAGCAGGCAGCGAACCGCATCCTGAAGTATCTGGCCGAGCGGGTTGCGCCTGCGGCTGATCCTCGTCGTCTAGGCAAGGGTTTGTCCGGGGAGTTGGGCGAGTATTGGCGGTATCGAGTGGGGCCTTATCGTGTGCTGGCCTCGATCGAAGACGACGCGCTGCGGATACTCGTCGTGCGGGTGGCGCACCGGAACCATGTATACCGTCAGTAGCGCATTGGCTTGCTGCGAATCTCGGTTTCCTTCGTTTTCCTTCTGAATGAAAGGTGATCGCGCACGGGCCGAGCCTCTACAGCGGGTATTCGGCGTAGGAGGCCAGCCCCCTGGCCGATTGGATGTTGGACAGGCCCCATCGGCCAGAGGGCTGACCTCCTACGGGGGTGTTGTTGGTTGGGATTTAGGAGGCGTTTTGATTCGGATTCTGGATGTGGTGCTGGTGGTGGCGGCGCCGGTGATGGCGGTGTTGTGGGTGCTGGGCTGGATGGAGTCGCGTTCGCCGCTGTTCCGGCAGGAGCGGGTGGGGCGATATCAGCGGCCGTTTACGCTGGTGAAGTTTCGAACGATGCGGCCGGATACGGCGTCGGTGGCGACGCATCTGGCGCAGGCCTCGTCGATTGCTCGCTTGGGCCACTTTCTGCGCAAAACGAAGCTGGATGAGCTGCCGCAGCTTTGGAATGTGCTGAAGGGGGAGATGAGCCTGGTGGGGCCGCGGCCCTGCCTGGTGAGTCAGGTGGAGTTGATCGCGGCGCGCGAGGCTCGAGGGGTGTTTGCGGTGCGCCCGGGCATTACCGGGCTGGCGCAGGTGAACGGAATTGATATGTCGGACCCCGAGAGGCTGGCCGAGGTGGATGCGAAGATGATTGGGTCGCTGACGCTGGCGGGCTATTTCCGGTACTTGGTTTTGACGGTGACCGGGAAGGGTTCCGGGGATCGGGTTCGGGGTTAAGTTCAGTGTGGCTTTGGTGGTTTTCGGGCTTTGGCGGGGGCTTCGCGGCCGAGGCCGCTCCCACAGGGGGGGGTAGCATTGGTTGTAGGAGGCCAGCCTCCTGGCCGATGGGGCGTGTCCAACATCCAATCGGCCAGGTGGCTGGGCTCCTACAGGCGTGGCAGCGGGGCCTTGGAATGGGAGCGGGTGGAGGATATGCTTTAGGCATATGCAAAGGATGTGGGGTTGGCGATGAAGCGGCGCACGGCGAGTTTGTTCCGGAATGGACGCAGCCAGGCAGTTCGGCTGCCCAAGGGTTTTGCGTTCGATGCGGATGAAGTGGTTATCGAGAAGCGTGGCGATGCGTTGATCCTGCGTGCCAAGCCGAGATCCTGGGATGATTACTTCCAGGGGGCTGGAGAGACCCTGCCGGATGACTTTCCCAATTCGATCGAGGATCGCGTGGCGCAGGATCGCGAGGCTTTGTGATCTATGCGTTACATGCTGGATACGAACATCTGTATCTACATCATGAAACGCCGACCGCCGGAGGTGCACGCGCGGCTGCGGGGTGTGCCAGTTGGGGAGGTGGGCCTTTCTGCTGTGGTTCTGGCGGAGTTGCGGTATGGGCTTCGCCGGTCGAATCAGAAGGAACGCAGCGAGGCCGCACTGGAGCGCTTTCTGGCTTTCGCGAGGGTGTGCGACTGGCCGGAAGAAGCAGCTGAACATTACGGTGACATCCGTGCCGAGCTAGAGGGCGTAGGGACTCCGATTGGTGCAAACGACCTTTTGATCGCAGCACATGCTCGGGCCATTGGGGCCGTGCTGGTCACGAATAACGGACGTGAATTCGAGCGCGTATCCGGGCTGCAGGTAGAGAACTGGGTGGCGGCGCATTGATCAGGTGTGTGTAGTAGCGCGTTGGGGGCTTTGTGGGCGAGTCGCCCCCACCGGGGGCGGTATTCGATGTAGGAGGCCAGCCCTCTGGCCGATCACCCACGCCAGCCCGACGCCCCATCGGCCAGAGGGCTGGCCTCCTACGGGGGATACGAAGATTCTTTGCGTTTCGCTCGGGTCAGTGCGCGGCGATTTCGCTGTAAAAGCTGGGGTTGTCCTGGATGGTGGCGAGGACCTTTGCGGCAAGTCCGGTGGGGTTGCGGCGTTTGGCTTCCCAGCTCTTGATGGTGTCGACGCTCGTTCCCATGGCCTTGGCAAATTCGGCTTGCGAAACGTGCAAGTGGGCGCGAATGGCCTTCACGTCCGCCACTTCGTGGCGTGTGACGCGGCTGGGTGCTTTCTTGCCCTGCTTGATGGCGACGGCTTCCTGTAGTGAGCTCTGGAGTTCGTCGTAGATGCTCATTGGGGAGTTTCCTCTTTTAGCCGTGAAGTCAGTGCGTTCAGGGCCACTTTTTCGGTGGCGGTGAGGTTGTCTTTCACGTTCTTCGGATAGGCCAGAATCAGATAGATGATCTGCGCACTCGCCAGAAAGTCGATGACGCGGCCGCCACCACGCTTTCCCTGTTGGCCCAACCCGATGCGGATTTTCCGTAGGCCGCCTGTTCCCTGGATCAGGTCGCCTTTGTCGGGTTGGGCGATCAGCGTGTTCTGGATTTCTTTCAGGTCATCCTCTGTAGCGATCGCCTGGAATTGCCGAGTGAACGTTGGGGCTTCAATGAATTCAATGGCATGGAGCACGTGGAGACATGTCCTTATGTCTGTGCTGCCTAGGCGTACAGTGTACACAAGTCCGTGTTCTAGGGCGAGTCTTGCCGGGATACGGTCGAGGTTCTGCCGATCGGCGCAGGAGGCGGGTGCTGTGCCGGGTGATGGGGCTTCGGGGCATAGAAGAGGTGGGGTTGGTGGTTATCGAACGTTGGCGAGGGCTTCGCGGCCGAGCCCGCTCCTACAGGGGAATGGTTCAGTGTTTGGCGTGTGATGGGCGGGGATCTGGTTTCTGTGCGGGTTTTCCCTTAGCGTCGGGGAGGCGGACGCAGGAGATTGTGATGGATGACTGGGCTGAGCGGATGGAGCAACTGGCGGCATCGGAGCGGATGCGGGTGGTGCAGGGGCTGTTGCGCGGAATGGGGTATGTGGTGGTCGAGGCGTCGGAGGATGAAAACCGGCCGTGGCTGGAGCGGGTGACGGTTCCGGCCGGTGGCGGGGGTGACGATGTGCCGCGGTTGGTGGTGGGTGTGGCGAACGATTCGACGGTGGAGACGGGGCTGGTCGAGCTGGAGCGCTTTGCCGCCGGACGCGGCGCCGGTGACCGGGGAATGTACGTGAACCTGGGCGGGTTCTCGGCCGCGGCGCGGGAGCGTGCAGCGGACTTGCCGATGCCGGTGATGCTGCTGGAGGCGGAGGACCTGGCCGAGCGGTTGCGCCAGCACTGGAGTGGGCTGGACGCGGAGACACAGGCATTGCTGGGCTGATTTGTGTGCATCGATGGTTATCTCGGGAACCGCGTTGTGGTTATCCGGGGTTTCGCCGGAATGGCTCCGGCGTTGGGTGCGGTCCGGCGTGAGAGATCTGGGTTCTTACGGCATCTTCGCTGGGCCGGGCTGGAGAGGCGCAAGGGTTGTGGTTTGGTTTTTGCCCTGACCGGGTGGTTTTCGGGCTTTGGCGGGGGCTTCGCGGCCGAGGCCGCTCCTACAGGGGGCTTATCGGGGGCGTTGTCGCGGAAACGGCGTTGCGGTTATTCGGGATCTGGGGGAGCCGGGAGTAGCGGGCTGTAGCATGGTGCCGGGATGCTGGATATGCGACGGTGTCGGGTAATGCTCGAATTTGGTCCGATGGTGGGGAGTGGGGCTACCACTGAGGGGGCGAAAACGACCGTTGGGCGTTTTTTTCGTGGATGGGGTGGAATCCTCTACTTTGTGTGCTAGTTTTTGTCGCGGGGACAGGGATGCCCCTGAAAGAGCCGCCCGGGCACGGATGCTGGGGTGGCTCTTTCTCTTTATGGGGCATGGGTTTATTTGGGCTTCTTGCTTGTGAGCCGGTGGGGGCTGCGGAAGGTGTTCCGTGACTGGCTTTGGCGGGGGCTTCGCGTGCAAGCACGCTCCTACGGGGGCCGTGGTGTCGGGATGCGTAGGAGCCGAGCCTCTCGGCGATCGGGGTGTTGGACAGGTCGGATCGCCCAAGGGGCTGGGCTCCTACGCTGTCTGGGGCTTTCGGGCCTGCAGGGGCCGAGCCTCTCGGCGATGGGGTGCTGGATAGGCCCGAATCATCGCCCTGGGGTGTGACAGCGTGCCCGCCCCAGGAGTGTGGGACGGGGGCGGGGTTAGTGGTCCGCCGGGGGCATGTATTCGTGGCGGATGTGGTCCGGTTGTTCGGGGAGCTGGACGCCGGCGTTTTCCAGGGCCTCGGTGAGGTCCTCGCATTCGTCGAGTTCGTCGGCGCGCTTTTTCAGCGTGGCCAGGGCGTCGGCGGCTTCGGCCTCGGGCATGGTGATGACGAGTTCGCCGTTTTCGGCTTTTTCCAGGTGCATGTCGTGCTCCTTGTATTCTTGTTTGGCTTGTTGCGGCCGCGGCGGGCGCGTCAGTCCTCGATGGAGGGCTGCTTGGGGGCGTGCTCGTCGAAGGCGTGCGGGGGCTGGCGGAATTCGTTTTCCAGTTCGTAGACGCCTTCCTGCAGTACAGAGCCGAGGGCCCGCGCGCCGTTGCTGATCTCGCCGTCGAGTTCGGTGATGTTCTCTGCGATATCCTTGGCGGCCTTCTTGTCGATCTTCAGGGTGACCGTTCCGTTTTTCAGTGTGGCTTCCATGTCGATCTCCTTGCGTTTGCGGCGACGCTGCGCCGGTGGGACCCGTCTGGAACGGGTCTGATTCGTGTCTGGTTGACCTGCATCAATACGGGTGCAGGCCGTTGTCGCTAGTCTGTTTGTGCAGGTGACGTCTCCAACGTAACGAAGAGGCGGACCATCACGACGATTCCCGCTTGTAGGGAAAGGAGAAATCAAGATGCAATCTACTATGATGACCACCCGCCATGGTGCGCGGTTCCTCGCGCTTCTGGCGATGCTGGTTGCGCTGGCCTTTGCCGGTGCGGTGCAGGCCGGCAGTCATGGGGGCGAGCAGCCGGACATGGTGAAGGTGACGCCGAGCCCGCATTCCTTCCCGGCCACGCTTGCCGCGTTTGAACAGGAGGCGTCCGAGGCGGGGTGGAGCATCCTGGGCCGCAACAACATGGCCGGTACGCTGTCGGAGCGCGGTTTCACGATTGATCCGGTGGTGATCCTGGATGTGTGCAGCGGGCGCTACAGCGCGCAGATCCTGGAGGAGGATGCCTTCCGTCCGGTGTCCGCGTTCATGCCCTGCCGCGTGAGTATCTATCAGGACAGCCAGGGCGATGTGTTCATCTCGCGGATGAACGTGCCGGGCTTTCTGCCGATGATGCCGGAAGGTGTGGCCGAGGTGATGGAGAAGTCCTCCGAAGAGATCGAGGTGATCATCGAGCGGACCGTCGCCGAGTAATGTAATCCGGTACAGTCCGGTATTGAACCCCGGTAGAAAGGCCGGTGAGGATCGGACGACGGATGCAGCGGGGCCCGCTTCGGCGGGTCCCATGCTGTTCGGGCCGGGCAGTACATCGGTATGCCGGTGACAACGGATTTGGACAGAGACCTCTTTGCGGGTGCGAATGCCTTTGGCAGTGTCGACTGACGACGTGACAACCATTGAACCAGGCCTTTGGGGCGCCGTGCGGACCGGAAACGGGGTACGGCGCCTTTTTGCGTTTGCCGTATGGGCGTGCGGGGGCGCTCAATGACGGACGCGCGCCGCAGGACCCGTCGTTTCGCCGCCGGCTGGATCGCCGGGGGCTATGTCGTGGTGGGGGTGTTGTGGATCGCCCTGTCCGATGTGGCGCTGGCGTGGTGGGCCGGCGCGGACGTGCCCGACGCATTGACCCGCGCGAACCTGGGCAAGGGCATCGGGTTTGTGCTGGTCTCTGGCGTATTGCTGTACGCGGCGATGCGCTGGCTGCCGGCCTCGAACCCGGAGGCACCGGTGGCGGGGTCCCGTCAGGCACTCGGGCGCTTCGGCTACTGGCCCTGGTTGGCCCTGGCGGCCGCGGTGATCGGGTCGACCGCGGCGGTGGGGCTGGGCGCGTGGCAGTGGCAGGTGGCGGCCGCCGAGACGCAGGCCCGCGAGGACCTGCAACGCGCGGCGTTCCTGAAGGGGGGCGTGATTGATCGCTGGCTGGCGGAGCGTACCGGGGACGCCGTGGTGCTGGCCGAGGCGCGCGGATTCAATCTGTTCGCGGTGACGGCGCTGGAACGGCGCTCGGTGCTGGCGCTGGAGCAGGTGCGTGATCGCCTGGAGCTGATGCGCCGGGCCTATGACTACGATGGCGTCGCCCTGCTGGATGCTAATCGCCAGCCGGTGATCGAACTGGGGCGCAGCGCGCTGGATGAATCGCAGATGGATGCCGTACTGCGCGAAGTGCGGCGCAGCGCGGAGACGAGCGAACCCATCCTGCATGCCGACCCGGACGGACGCCCGCGGATCAGCTGGGCGGTGCCGGTGCGGGATCGCGCGCGGCCGCATGATCCGGTGGTGGGGCTGGTGCTGCTGTCGTCCACGGTCGAGAGCCTGCATCCGCTGTTGACGCTGACGGAGAGCCGCAACGGGCTGGATGCGCAGGCGCATATCGTGGTGCGGGGCGGAGACCAGCGGGCCACGATTGCCCGAATCAGCGCAGCCGGCGGGGTGATCATCCCGGCTCCGGCGGCGTTCCCGCGGCTGCGCGAGCGGATCCTGGACCATCCGCGCGACGCGGTGGTGATCGAGCGTTTCGACAACGCGGACAGCCGCTTCTTCGCGGGTGTGCAGGGCCTGGCGCCGGCCGGCTGGGACCTGGTGCTGAAGCGGGATCTCGATGGCGTGCAGCTGGCACCCCGCCAGCAGGCGGTCTGGGCGGCCGGGGCCACGCTGCTGGTCTGGCTGGTCGTGCTGGCGGCCGGCGGGCTGCTGTGGCGCCAGCAATGGCTGCGGCGCAACCTGGCGCTGGTGCGGGCGCATGCCGACCAGGACCGGATGCTGGGGATCTTCTTCGACATGCCGTTCGTTGGTATGGCGATCTCGGGTCCGGGTGGCGAGGGCTGGGAGCGCGTGAACGCTTGTCTGGCGGACATGCTGGGCTATGCCCCGGACGAACTGACGGCGATGGACTGGAACCGGCTGGCGACCCCCGAGGATCGAGGCTGCGAGGCGGAACTGGACGCCGAGATGCGGCGCGGCGAACGCAGCGGCTACAGTGTCGTGAAACGCCTGCTGCGGCGCGATGGCCGGGTGATGGTCGCGGATATCGACGTCAAGTGCAGCCGCACGCCCGAGGGTGCGCTGGACCGCGTCGTCGCGACGGTCGAGGACATCACCGAACGGCGCGAACAGGAGGAGCGTCAGCGCCTGGCGTCGGTGGTGTTCGAAAACACCCGCGAGGGGGTGGTGATCACCGATGCCACCGCGCACATCCTGTCGGTGAACCGCGCCTTCACGCAGTTGATGGGATATACCCAGGACGAAGTGGTCGGCCGCACGCCGAAGATGTTCCAGTCCGGCCGCCACGATCAGGCGTTCTACGCGAACCTGTTCCGCGAGCTGCAGGTGAACGGCCACTGGCAGGGGGAGATCTGGAACCGGCGCAAGAACGGCGAGATCTTCCCCGAACTGCAGAGCATCACCGCGGTGCATGACAGCCAGGGTCGGCTGACGCACTACGTGTCGGTGTTCGCGGATATCTCGCGGATCAAGGCCTCCGAGGCGGAGCTCGACTTCCTCGCCCACCATGACCCGCTGACCGAGCTCCCCAACCGCCGCCTGCTGCGCGCCCGCCTGACGCACGGCATCTCGCTGATGCGGCGGCGTCAGGGGCACCTGGCGCTGTTGTTCGTGGACATCGACCGCTTCAAGGACATCAACGACAGTCAGGGCCATGCGGCCGGGGATCGCCTGCTGCGCCTGGTCGCCGAGCGGCTGCAGGTGGGGCGCCGCGGGACCGACACCGTGGCGCGCCTGGCCAGCGACGAGTTCGCGGTGCTGGTGGAGAACCTGGGCCACGTGGACGACGCCGCGCTGGTCGCGGAGAACATCATCCGCGAGGTGAGCTACCCCTGTGATCTCGGGAACGGGATGGAGATGGAGGTCACCGCCACGGTGGGCATCGCGGTGTTCCCGGAGCATGCGGCGGATGCCGATACCCTCCTGCAGCAGGCCAGCACCGCGCTGTCACAGGCCAAGATGGACGGGCGCGGCAGCTATCGCTACTACTCGGACGAGTTCACCCGCGCGGCGCGCGAGCGCATCGACCTGTCCGCGCGGCTGCGCCGGGCGATCGAGCAGGATGCGCTGGAGGTGCACTACCAGCCGCAGTACAACGTCGCGGACGGCCGCCTGCTGGGGGCGGAGGCGCTGCTGCGCTGGACCGACCCGGAGCTGGGCCCGATCTCGCCGGGGCGCTTCATCCCGCTGGCGGAGCAGACCGGGCTGATCGTCGAACTGGGCGGCTGGGTACTGCGCCGGGTGATCGAGCAGGGACATCAGTGGCGCGCCGCCGGGCACCCGCCTCTGCGGCTGGCGGTGAATGTCTCGGCGCTGCAGTTCCAGCGCGTGCCCATCGACCAGCAGGTGGGGCAGTTGCTGGAGGACTTCGACTTCCCGGCGGATCAGCTGGAGCTGGAAATCACCGAGTCGGCGTTGATGGCGGATCCGAGCCGTGCCCGCCGCATCCTGCAGCGTCTGCGCGAGCGCGGGGTCCACTTCGCGATCGACGACTTCGGCACCGGCTATTCCTCCATGGCGCAGCTCAAGCGCTTCCCGGTGGATACGCTGAAGATCGACAAGAGCTTCGTCGACGGGCTGGCCGAAGAAGAGGGCGCGGGCAATGCCGACGACCGCTCGATCGCCCGGTCCATCGTCGGGCTGGGGCATGGCCTTGGACTGAGCGTGCTGGCGGAGGGCGTGGAGACCGCCGAGCAACTGGCCGTTCTGCGCGAACTGGGCTGCGACCACTACCAGGGCTACTACGCCAGTCGGCCGGTCCCGGCCGCCGAGTTTGCACGGCTGCTGGAAGCTGCAAACTCGGCCCTGCCGGGCGGGGCGGACGACCGGAAGTAGCCAGCGGCTCGGGGTGTGGATTTCCCCGCGTCCGGAGGCCTCAGGCGGGGTGGATCACCCCGACCACCGCCCCGGTCATCAGGGTGGCCAGCGTGCCGGCCACGATCGCGCGCAGTCCCAGGGCGACGATCTCGCTGCGCCGTTCCGGTACCAGGGCTCCCAGCCCGCCGATCAGGATGCCGAGGCTGCCGAGGTTGGCGAAGCCCGACAGGGCGTAGATCAGGATCAGTTCGCTGCGATCGGACAGCGCCTGCGCCTCCAGTTCCGCCAGGGCCATGAAGGCGACCATCTCGTTGAGCACCGTCTTGATCCCGAGGAGGGAGCCGGCGGCCGTGGCCTCGGCCCACGGGATACCCATCAGCCAGGCCAGCGGCGCGAAGACCCAGCCCAGGATGCGCTCCAGGCTGAGCGCCGCGCCCGCGAACGGTGGCAGGGCGCCCAGCACCGTATTGACCAGCGCGACCAGGGCGATGACCACGATCAGGAGGGCAATAATCTGCAGCAGAAGCTCGAGCCCGCGCAGGGTCCCGCGGGTGATGGCATCCATGGCACTGGTGGCTCCCTCCTCGCCCTCGATGCGCTGGCCGTTGGTGGGCGGTGCCGTGGGCGGGATCATCACCGTGGCGATCAGCAGCGCGGCCGGCAGGCTGATCAGCGAGGCCACGATCAGGTGGCCCAGGGCGTCGTCCAGTACCGTCCCGATGATCGTCGCATACAGGACCAGCATGGTCCCGGCGAGGGTGGCCATCCCCACGCTCATCAGGGCGAACAGTTCGGAGCGGTTCATCTGCTTGAGGTAGGGCCGGATCACCAGCGGCGACTCGACCATGGACAGAAACACGTTGGACGCCGTGCCCACCCCGAGTGCCCCGCCAATGCCGAAGATCCGCTGGAGCAGGCGCGATGCACCGTGGATCAGCCAGGGCAGGATGCGCCAGTAAAATAACAGGGCGGACAGTGCGGAAAGCACCAGGATCAGTGGCAGGGCCTGGAAGGCGAGCACGAAGCTGCTGGCCGGGTCCTCCACGGCGAAGGGCGCCTCGCCGCCGCCCAGATAGCCGAACACGAAGGACGTGCCGGCGCGTGTGGCATCGGTCAGGGCAATCACCAGCTGGTTCGCCCAGACGAAGAAGCGCTGGGTCCCGGGCACTTCGATCAGCAGCCAGGCGATAGCGAACTGCAGGGTCACACCTGCGAGCACCTCGCGCCAGGGAAAACGTCGCTTGTGTTCGCTGAGCACCCAGGCGATCGCGATGAACGCGACCAGGCCCAGGGCGGCTTGCAGGATGGCCATACGCTTCCTTCGTTGGCGGAAAATCGGGGAGCATAACCGCTCCCCGCGTGTGGTGGCAGGCGCGCCAGGCGATTCGGGGGATCCGGGCGGCGGGAATTGTCGGGCCCAGGTGGTAGGGTAGGGCCGATCGGTGCAAGGACAGGGATCACGTGAAATCAGGTCAACTGCAACCCGGGATGGTGGTACTGCACGGCAACCACCTGGAGTCGCTGCGTACGCTGGCGGTGGAGTGGATGCGGCGGGCGCCGCTGGCGCCGCTGGAGAACGAGACCATTCTGGTGCAGAGCAATGGCATGGCGCAGTGGCTGCGGCATGCCCTGGCGGCGCCGCCGGATGCCGATCCGCCGGGCTGCGGGATCGCGGCCGCGCTGGACATGCAGCTGCCGTCGCGCTTCGTGTGGTCGGCCTACCGCGCGGTGCTTGGGGCCGATGCCGTACCGTTGGAGTCTCCCTATGCCAAGCGCCCGCTGACCTGGCGGCTGATGCGCCTGCTGCCGACGTGCCTGGAGCAGGAGGCCTTCGCCCCGCTCGGACAGTTCCTGCAGGACGACGACCCGGGCCAGGGCGGGGACCTGCGCAAGCGTTTCCAGCTCGCCGAGCGCCTGGCGGACCTGTTCGATCAGTACCAGGTGTATCGCGCGGATTGGCTGACCGACTGGGCGGCCGGGCGCGACGTGCTGCGCGACGCCCGCGGGCAGGCGCGCGACCTGGCGCCGGGGCAGCGCTGGCAGGCGGAGCTGTGGCGGCTACTGCAGGCGGATATCGGTGTCGCGCAGGAGGGGGTGAGCCGCTCCGCGGTGCACGCGCGCTATCGGGATACGGTGCGTACGCTGGAGCGCCGCCCCGAGGGGCTGCCGCGGCGGGTCATTGTATTCGGGATTTCCTCGCTGCCGGGGCAGATCCTGGAGGCGCTGGAGGGGCTGGCGCGCTTCTGCCAGGTGCTGGTCTGCGTGCACAACCCCTGCGAGTACTACTGGGCCGACATCGTGGCCGACAAGGACCTGCTGCGCGCCACCCGGAGGCGCCAGGCGCGCAAGACCGGGATGCCGGAGGCCCTGGACGAGGCCCAGCTGCACAACCACGCGCATCCGCTGCTGGCCGCCTGGGGCAAGCAGGGGCGCGACTACATCGGGCTGCTGGACGAGCACGATGACCCCGAACACTACGGCCGGGTGCTGCGCACGCTGGACTGGGAACGCGTGGATGTCTTCGAGCCGCACGGCACGCGCGGGCCGGAGGACTGCCTGCTGCACCAGTTGCAGGAGGACATCCGCGCGCTGCGGCCGCTGGCCGAGACGCGGGAGACCTGGCCCGCGGTTGCGGCGGCGGACCGCTCCATCCAGTTCCATGTGGCGCACAGCCCGCTGCGCGAGGTGGAGTTGCTGCACGACCGGCTGCTGGACCACTTCGCGCACGATCCCGCGCTGCGCCCGCGCGACGTGATCGTGATGCTGCCGGATATCGACCAGTACGCCCCTCACATCGAGGCGGTGTTCGGCCAGCCGGAGACCGACGACCCGCGCTTCATCCCGTACACGCTGTCGGACCAGGGGCCGCGCGGGCGTGACCCGGTGCTGATCGCGCTGGAGCAGTTGTTGTCCCTGCCGGAGAGCCGGATGGGCGTCAGCGAACTGCTGGACCTGCTGGACGTGCCGGCGGTCCGGAGGCGCTTCGGCATCGCCGAGGAGGACCTGGGGCACCTGCATGCCTGGGCCGCGGGCGCGGGGGTGCGCTGGGGCCTGGATGCCGCGCAGCGCGCCGGTCTGGGCCTGCCCGAGGGCCTGGAGCAGAACACCTGGCGCTTTGGCCTGCGGCGGATGCTGCTGGGCTACGCCCTGGGCGACCAGGGACCGTGGCAGGGGGTGGAACCCTACGACGAGATCGGTGGGCTGAGCGCGGCCTTGCTGGGCCCGCTGGAGGCCCTGATCTCCGCGCTGGAAGAGGCCTGGGGCTGGCTGCGCCGGGCGCATGCCCCGGGGGACTGGGCGGCGCGGCTTGCCACCTTGCTGGAACAGTTCTTCGCGCCGGAGACGGACGCCGAACTGTTCACCCTGGAGCGTCTGGGCGAGGCCCTGGAGCAGTGGCGCGAGGACTGTGCGGCCGCCGGGCTGGAGGAGGCGCTGCCGCTGGCCGTGGTGCGCGAGCAGTGGCTGGCCAGTCAGGAGGATTCCGGCGTGGGGCAGCGCTTTCTGGCGGGTTCGGTGAACTTCTGCACCCTGATGCCGATGCGGGCGATCCCGTTCCAGGTGGTCTGCCTGCTGGGCATGAATGACGGCGACTACCCGCGCAGCCCGACCCCGATGGACTTCGATCTGATGGCACAGGACTACCGCCCGGGCGATCGCTCGCGGCGCGAGGACGACCGCTATCTGTTCCTGGAGGCGCTGCTCTCCGCCCGGCGCCAGTTGCATGTGAGCTGGGTGGGGCGGCATGTGCGCGACAACGAGCCGCGCCCGCCCTCGGTGCTGGTTGGGCAGTTACGCGATCACCTGGCCGCCGGCTGGGGACTGGCCGGGGTTGACGGGCCCGAGGCCGGTCCGGCCCTGGTGGAACACCTGACCACCTGGCACCCACTCCAGCCCTTCTCGCCGGTGAACTTCCCGGCGGGCGACGACGAGCGGCACTTTACCTATGCCCGGGAATGGGAGGCCGTGCACGCCGCGGATGTGGCCCCGGCCGAGGGCGCCTGCGAGCCGATCCCGCTGCTGGAGGCCGAGCGCGAGCCGCGCGCGGTGGCGCCGGAGGCCCTTGCGCGCTTTCTGCGCTTCCCGGTGGAGGCGTTCTTTCGTTATCGCCTGGGGGTGTTCTTCGACGAAGAAGAGGCCCCCGGTGAGGACCTGGAACCGTTCGGGCTGGGCGGGCTGGAGCAGTGGCAGGTGCGCCAGAATCTGGTTGCCACCGCGCTTGAATCCGCCGCTGATGCGGCCGCCTGGCCGGAGATCCTGCAGGTCGAATCCGCACGCCTGCAGCGCGCCGGCTGGCTGCCGCTGGGGGCGGCCGGCGAGCTGGAACGTGGTGCGATGGTGGACGAGGCCGCGCGGCTGCTGGAGCGGATCGGCGAGCGCCTTGCGCTGTATCCCGAACGGCTGGAGGCGGGGCGTCCGCTGCGCCTGGAACACGCGCACTGGGGCCTGGAGGCGGTGCCGCCCGCGCTACGCGGCGATGGCGAGGGTCGGGTTCGGGTCTGCCTGGACTACACGGCGAGCCGTATTGCCAACGGCAAGAAGTGGCGCTACGACAAGCTGATGGCGCCGTGGGTGATGCATCTGCTCGCCAACGCCGGCGCGGGGGATGTGGGTTCCGAACTGGTCGCGCTGGACACACGCCTGACCCTCCCCGGGCTGGAGTCGGGTCTGGCGGAGGAACTGCTGGGCACGCTGCTGGAGGCCTGGGCGGCCGGACAGGAGCGCCCGCTGCCGCTGGCCTGCGCCGCCGCTTTTGCCTGGCTGGAGGCGGAGGATGGGCAAAAGGACCCGTATGACGAGGCGTTGAAGACCCTGCGGGGGAACGACTACAGCCCTGGCGAGTGGTCGCGCAGTCCCGCGCTGGCACGGGCCTGGCCGGATCCCGAGACCCTGCTGGCCGATCCCGATTTCGGCTTCTGGCGGGACCGCGTGTACCGACCGGTGTTTGTGGTCGTGAACCAGTCGGAGGTCGCGGAATGACGGCCACCGCGCACAAGCTGGACCTGCTGGCGTTGCCGCTGCACGGCAGCCGCCTGATCGAGGCCAGCGCCGGCACCGGCAAGACCTACACCATCGCCGCGCTGTATCTGCGCCTGGTGCTGGGCCACGGCGAGCTGCCCGAGGGCACCAGCGCCCTGACGCCGCCACAGATCCTGGTGATGACCTTTACCGATGCCGCGACCCAGGAGCTGCGCAGCCGCATCCGCGACACCCTGGCAATCGCGGCGCGGGTGTTCCGCGCGGAGGATCCGGATGCGGTGCCGGGCGTGCAGGACATCCACAGGGAGCTGCGCGGCGAATACAGCGAGGCGGAGCGGCCGGGCGCGGCACGCCGGCTGGAACTGGCGGCGGAGTGGATGGACGAGGCCGCGGTGTCGACCATCCACGGCTGGTGCTACCGCATGCTGCGCGAGCACGCCTTCGACAGCGGGAGCCTGTTCACCCAGGACCTGGCGAGTGACCAGCAGGAGCTGCTGGCCGAGGCGGCGCGTGATTACTGGCGCCGCTTCGTCTATCCGCAGCCGCCGGCGCCGCTGGCCCTGCTGCGCAATGCCTTCGGGCCCAATCCCGAGACCCTGTTGCAGAAGACCCGGCCGCTGGTCGGACATCTGCCCGCGGATGCGGCGGACGCGGAGCTGGAGACCCCGGAGGGTCTGGAGGCCGCGCTGAGACGCAAGCTGGCGCGGCTGGAGGCGATGAAGCGGCCCTGGCGCGAGGACTTCGAGGCGATCAAGGAGCAGTTTGACGCGCTGCGCGGCCCGGTTCTGCAGCCGGGCAAGTACAGCAACCCGGACAAGCTGCTGGGTGCGATGCGCGAATGGGCCGAGGATCCGGGCGCGCTGCGGCCCGGTGGCGTCTCCGGCGACTCCCCGCTGCTGCGTTTCAGTGCGGCCGGCATGCAGGACCGGCTGAAAGGCGGTCAGACGCTGCCGGAGGATCTGCACCCGGCCTTTGCGGGGCTGGACGATCACGCCGAAGTCTGCGTGGATGACCGCGAGCGCCTTTTGCAGGCGGCGGCGCGCCAGGTGGATGCGCGCTTTCGTCAGGTTCAGCGCCAGCGCGCGCAGATGGGCTTCCACGACTTGCTGACCCGGCTGCGCGATGCCCTGGACGGCCCGGGGGGCGAGCACCTGGCCGCGACCCTGCGTACGCAGTTCCCGGTGGCACTGGTCGACGAGTTCCAGGACACCGATCCGGTGCAGTACCGGATCTTCCAGCGCGTCTATCGCATCGACGAGAACCCGCGCGACCTCGGCGTGCTGCTGATCGGCGATCCCAAGCAGTCGATCTACGGCTTTCGCGGGGCGGATATCCATACCTACCTGGCGGCGCGTACGGCCACCGCCGGTCGTCACTACACCCTGGAGCGCAACTTCCGCTCCACCGAGGCCCTGGTGGATGGCGTGAACCGGTTGTTCGGGCATGCCGAGGGCTGGGCGGACGGGGCGTTTCTGTTCCGTACTGGCGCGGAGAACCCGCTGCCGTTCGTGCCGGTTACGGCCAATGGCCGCGCGGAGGTCTTCGAGCAGCACGGGGAGGCGGCCCCGGCGGTCACGCTGTGGTGCCATGACCCCGGCGAGCCGGTGCCCAAGGGCGCCTACCGCGAGCGCATGGCGCAGGCGTGCGCCAGCCATATGGTGGAGCTGCTCAACGGAGGTGTCGCCGGGACCTGCGGCTTTCGCAAGGGCGCGGACCTGACCGGGGTGCGACCGCGTGATATGGCGGTGCTGGTGCGCGGACGCGCGGAGGCCGACGCGATCCGCGCCGAGCTGCGTCGACGCGGCGTGCGCAGCGTATACCTGTCGGATCGCGAGTCGGTATATGCCAGCGACGAGGCGGGGGACCTGCTGCGCTGGCTGCGCGCCTGTGCCGAGCCCACCAGCGAGCGGTTGCTGCGCGCGGCGCTGGCCACCGCGACGCTGGGGCAGTCGCTGGCCGAGCTGCACCGGCTGACGGTGGACGAGCTGGCCTGGGAGGCGCGGGTCGAGCAGTTCCGCGACTACCGGCGCCTGTGGCAGACGCGCGGGGTGTTGCCGATGCTGCGCCGGCTGCTGCACGACTTCGAGGTCCCCCGGCGGTTGCGCGCCACGGCGGGGGGTGAGCGCGCGCTGACCAACCTGCTGCATCTGAGCGAGCTGCTGCAGCAGGCGGCCGCGGAGCTGGATGGCGAGCAGGCCCTGATCCGGCACCTGATGGAGCACCGGAACGGCGACGGCGAGACCGGCGAGGAGCAGATCCTGCGCCTGGAGAGTGACGAGGACCTGGTCAAGGTGGTGACGCTGCACAAGTCCAAGGGGCTGGAGTATCCGCTGGTGTTCCTGCCGTTCGCCTGCAATTTCCGGCCCACGGACGCGAAGAAGGACGTGCCCTGGCGCGACCATCCGCCGCAGGGCGGGGCGAGCTGGGTGTTCCACATGGATGACGCGGTGTACCAGCGGGCCGAGCGCGAACGCCTGGCCGAGGACCTGCGCCTGTTGTACGTGGGCATGACCCGGGCGCGCCATGCCTGCTGGCTGGGGATTGCACCGATTGTCTCGGGAAGGAGCAAGACCAACCATTTCGACCAGACCGCGGCCGGGTATCTGCTGGCCGGCCCCGAGGGCGTGGCGGACGGCGGGCTGGAGGCGGCGCTGCGGACCGCCGCGGGCGACGAGCCGGCGATCCGGGTGGGCCCGCTGCCGGAAGTGCGCGACGCTGCGGTGCAGACCGGCGCCAACGCCCCGACCACCGGACCGGCCCGACAACCGCCGGTGCGGCGCTTCGAGCGCTGGTGGGTGGCCAGCTACAGCGCGATTGCCGCGCACGACGAGGGGGTGGCACCGATCGCGCCCGATTCGGCGCGCGAGGATGTGCTGCGCGAGGGCGTCGCGGATGCGGGTCGCGAGGCCGTGGAGTTCCCCGAACTCGAGGCCGAGCCCGGGCCACGCGCGGCCAGTGGGCTGCACGCCTTCCCGCGCGGGCCGGGACCGGGCACCTTCCTGCACGGGCTGCTGGAGTGGGCGGCGGAGCAGGGCCTCGCCGCGCAGGTGGCGCAGCCCGAACGCCTGGCGCGGGAGATCGAAACGCGCTGCGAGCGCCGGGGATGGGGCGAGTGGTCCACGGTGGTCAAGGACTGGATGCAGCAGTTGCTGACGGCCGGCTTCCCGCTGGAGGAGGGCGGGACGTTCTCGCTGGGGGGCTTGGCCACGTATCAGCCGGAGCTGGAGTTCCTGTACCCGGCGCAAAGCCTCAAGGCCGGGGATCTGGATCAGGCGGTGCGGGCGCAGATTCTGCCGGGCGAGGGGCGCCCGCCGGTAGGGGACGTGACGCTGAACGGGATGCTGAAGGGCTTCGTCGACCTGGTGTTCGAGCACGCCGGGCGCTATTACGTGGCGGACTACAAGTCCAACTGGCTGGGGCCCTCGGCTCGGGCCTACACCGCCGAGCGCCTGCGCGCGGCGGTGCTGGAACATCGCTACGACCTGCAGCTGGTGCTCTACACGCTGGCACTGCATCGCCAGCTGGGCGCTCGCCTGCCGGGCTACGACTATGACCAGCACATGGGCGGCGGGGTCTACCTGTTCCTGCGCGGCGTGGACGCGCCGGGCCACGGGGTGTTCCACCACTGCCCGCCGCGTGCGCTGATCGAGCAGCTGGATCGCTGGATGACGCACGGGGTCGATCGGGAGGGGGCGGCATGAACGCGGTGTCGCATAGCGGGGCGCTGGGGTCCGTGCAGGCCCTGATGGTGCTGCTGGGCGAATGGGAGGCGGCCGGGTGGCTGCGCGGCGTGGACCGGGCGCTGGTGCGCTTTCTGCACGAGCAGGATCCCGGGGCACCGCCACTGGCGCTGCTGCTGGCCGCGCTGGCCAGTCACCAGGTCGGGCGCGGCCATGTGTGCCTGGAACTGGACGCCCTGCTGCAGGAACCGGATACCACGCTGGCCCTGCCGCCGGAGGGAGAACCGAACGCGCCGGCCCTGCCGCGGCCGTCGTCCGTGCTGCAGGGCGTTTCGGCGACGGCGGTCGCGCAGGCCCTGGACGGGACGGCACTGGCCGGACCGGATGCGGTTGGCTCGACGCCGCTGGTCTATACCGGCGCGCAGGTCTACCTGCGCCGCTATTGGGAGGCCGAGCGCCGTATCGGGCAGGCGATCCGCGCGCGGGTGGCCGATCGCGCGGCCTGGCAGGGCGCGCTGGATACGGCCGCGGCGCGCGAGTGGCTGAACTGGCTGTTCGGCACACCCGCGGACGGCGCCGCCCCGGACTGGCAGCGCCTGGCCTGTGCCCTGGCGGCCGGCTCCGGTTTCAGCGTGATCACGGGCGGGCCGGGCACCGGCAAGACCACCACGGTGTTGCGGCTGCTCGCGCTGCTGCAGGGCTTGCAGGGTCCGGAGGATCCACTGCGTATCCGCCTGGCCGCGCCCACCGGCAAGGCCGCGGCGCGTCTGAATTCCTCGGTCAGCGGGGCGCTGGATCGCCTGGGGCTGGAGACACTGCCGGATGGTGATGCGCTGCGGCGAAACCTGCCGGCCGAGGTGGTCACGGTGCATCGCCTGCTGGGGGCGCGGCCGGATACGCGGCACTTCCGCCACGGTGCGCGCAATCCCCTGGCGGTGGATGTGCTGGTGGTGGACGAGGCGTCGATGATCGACCTGGAACTGATGGCCAGTCTGGTCGAGGCGGTGCCGCGCACGGCGCGCCTGATCCTGCTCGGGGATCGCGACCAGTTGGCATCGGTGGAGGCCGGCGCGGTGCTGGGCGAGCTGTGCCACCGCGCCGGGGGTGGGCACTACACGCCGGACTCCGTGCAGTGGCTGGAAGCGGTGACCGGCGAGGCCGTGCCAGCGGCGATGAAGGATGCGCACGGGCAGGCCCTGGACCAGCACATCGTGATGCTGCGCCAGAGTCACCGCTTTGGCGCGGACAGCGGGATCGGACGCCTGGCCGCGGGGGTGAACTCGGGCGAGGTTACGGGGTCGCCGCAGGGCGACGATGCTGTGTGGCAGCGGGTGCTCGCCCACCCCGAGGATGCGGCCCTGGTGGATCTGGCAGTGGCGGGGCGCGCGGACACACCCGAGGGCGAGGCGGTCGGGTATGCGGACTACCTGGAAGGCCTGCGCGTGGCCCGGCCGGCCCCCGGGGCGCCGCGCGCCGCCTGGGAGGACTGGGCGCGGGACGTGCTGGCGGCCCACGGGCGCTTTCAGCTGTTGTGCGCGGTGCGGCGCGGGCCGTGGGGGCTCGAAAGGCTCAACCGGCGCATTGCCGGGGCATTGCAGGCGCGCGGGTTGCTGGAGATGGAGGCCGGCCGTGGCGGCGGGTCAGAGGGGCACGCGCCATGGTTCGAGGGGCGACCGGTGATCGTGACCCGCAACGACTATGCCCTGGGGCTGATCAACGGCGATATCGGCATTGCCCTGGCCGTTCCGGCCTGGCTGGCGCGGGGCGAGCCCGAGGCGACCGGGGATCATGGGGGGCCGGAGGCGGCGGCGCCGGTGTTGCGCGTCGCCTTTCTCGCGGCGGGGGATCGCGTGCGCTGGGTGTTGCCCAACCGGCTGGAGGCCGTCGAGACCGCCTTTGCGCTGACCGTGCACAAGGCGCAGGGCTCGGAGTTCGAGCATGTCGCGCTGGTGCTGCCGGAGGCCGACAGCCCCATCCTGACCCGCGAGCTCGTCTATACCGCGATCACCCGCGCCAGCCGCTGGTTCAGCCTGCTCGAGCCACGCGCGGGCACCCTGGCGGCGGCCAGTCAGCGCCAGATCCGCCGCAGCGGCGGCCTGCGCCGCTGGCTGGACGATGCGCTGTAGGGAGGTGCGGGGGCGGTGGTGTCATCCCGGAAACCGCGTAGCGGTTATCCGGGATCTCGTGCGTTGGGGTGGCCCTGGGCCTGGGGTACATCCGGCGGGGGAGATCCCGGCGCTTCGCTGCGCTGCGGCCGGGATGACGAGGGGGTGGCGCTGCGGTTGGGGTGACGATGCCGGGGTGTTCCGGCTTTGGCGGGGGCTTCGCCTGCGAGCAGGCTCCCACGGGGATATTGGCCGGCCCTGTGGGAGCCGCCTTGGCGGCGAAGCTCCTGCCCGAGGTAAGTTCCAGCGCGGGCAGGAGCTTCGCCTGCAAGCAGGCTCCCACAGGGGGTGGTGTGGTTGGCGGCTTGGGAGCGTTCAGGTGGTGCGGCTGCCGTAGGTGACGACGGATTCGATGCGTTCGGCGCGTTCGGCGTCGAGGCCGTCGGTCTGGGCGAGGGTGGCGGCGTCGGCGTTGATGATGTCGCGTACGCTGCCGAGGTCGCGCAGCAGGTCGCGTGCCGTGTCGGCCTCGACGCCGGGCAGGCCGCTGACGATGAACTCGGCGGCCTTGCGCCGGGTGTCTGGCTTGGTGGGGCGATCGGCCGGGTCCGGCTCCATCTGGGCGTTCAGGCCCAGCAGGTAGATGAGCATGCCGCTGTTGTCGGCATCCGGGCTGGGCAGCACGCTAATGCCGAGGGCGATGGTCAGGTGCGCGAGGGCACGGTGGATATCCAGCGCCTGCTGGTGGAAGCGCGGTTCGTACAGGTCCCCCTCGACGATATAGACCACCTGGCTGTGGTTGGCCTTCAGCTTGGCGGCGTTTTCCCACAGGGTCTTGTCGACCACGCTCAGCACCATGTCGGTGGCGGACTTGCGCTCGACCACGACGCCGTTGGGCAGCAGGTAGTCGCCCACATCGAGGTCGGTGAATTCCAGTTCCACCCCTTCCAGGCGTTCGATGCGCTGAATGATCTTGCCCTGTTCGCGGCGGTCGACGCGGATTGGCAGGTGCACGTTGTCCATGGGGGCTCCATTCGTTGACGGGTTGCGGGCACTGTAGGGCGTGGGGCCATACGCGCCAAATGGCCGGATGCGGGGCGGGGCGAGGGATGCCGTGCAGGCGCGGTGCGGATCGCCTACAGTCAGGGGACACGTTTCGCGGGTGGCGCCTGCGGTGCGTGTATGGAGACAACAATAAAACCAAAAGGATGGAGTGTTTATGTCGATTCACATTGCAGTCGTGGGGCTTGGCCGGGTGGGCGGCCGTTTCCTGGAGATGTTGCTCGAGTCCGGCCTGCCGGGGATGACGCTTTGCGCGGTCTCGGAGAAAGCCGAGACGGAGGGCCGCCGGCTGGCCGAGGAGAAGGGTATCCCGCTGGAGTCGGTCGCGGATATCGTGGCGCGTGGCGACCAGGTGGACGTGATCTTTGACCTGAGCGGCCAGCCGCAGGTGCGCCAGGAGCTGCGCGAGGGCATGCAGAACACCGGCAACCGCCATACGGTGGTGGCGCCGGAGGTGATGGCCCACCTGACCTGGGCAATGCTGACCCGCGAGGCGCCGCCGGACGTACACGGCAGCACCGGCTACTGATGCGATCCGTACCGCCAGGTTGGCGGTGCGTTCCCGTGACAGCCGCAGCAAAGGCCGCCTTCGGGCGGCCTTTCTGTTTACTGACTCGCAATGCGGTGCAGCCAGTTGCCTGATCGCAGGATGCCGTTGAGCGTAGCGAAACGCATCCGGTGTTCACAAAAGGGGCGAGGTGGAGCGTTTCGCCGCGCTCAAACGTACCTGACGGTGATTGATTACGGCTGCCCTGGGTGCGAACAGCCCCTGCGATTGGCTGAATGTTGTGATTTCGGGGTGTTTATACCGGTTCACGCTGCAGGCACTCCTTGAGCGCTTCCACCCCCATGGCGGGGGAATGCAGCCAGCCCTGGTACAGGTCACAGCCGATTTCCCGCAGGAAGGTTCGCTGTGCGTCCGTTTCTACGCCTTCGGCGACGAGCGTCAGGCCGAGGCTGTGGCCGAGGTGCACGATGGAGCGCAGGATCATCTCCTATTCCGGGTCCTCGCCGATGTCGGCGATGAAGGAGCGGTCGATCTTGAGTTTGTCGATCGGCAGGGACTTCAGGTAGGCGAGCGAGGAATAGCCGGTGCCGAAATCGTCCAGGGCCACCCGGATGCCCAGGGCCTTCAGGCCGCGGAGCTGATCGTGGGTCAGGGCCACATCCGCCATGGCCACGGTCTCGGTTACCTCGATCTCGAGTCGCTCGGGCGGGGCGCCGGTCGCCGCGAGGGCCGCACGCAGGCGTTCCACCAGGTCGTGCTGGCGGAACTGCATCGCGGAGATATTGATGGCGACGCGGAGCCCGACGCCGGACCGTGACCATTGGGCGAGTTGTTCGCAGCCTCGCGGATGACCCAGTCACCGAGGGGCAGGATCAGGCCGTTGGCCTCCGCGCTGGCGACAAAGCGGGCCGGTGCCACCGGGCCGAGCTCGGCATCCGTCCAGCGCGCCAGGGCCTCGACGCCGATGATGCGGTTCGACGCGACCTCCAGCAGCGGCTGGTAGTGCAGCGCGAGGTCGTCATTCTCCAGCGCCTGCTGCAGGCGTTGCTGCAGGCGCTGTTCCTCGTGCACCTGCGCATCCAGGTGCTGCGAGAAGAAGGCCCAGGTGTTGCGGCCGGAGTGCTTGGCCTCGTACATGGCCATGTCGGCATAACGCACCAGGCTGCGATCGTCCTGGGCGTCGCGCGGGAACATGGCGATTCCGAGGCTGCCGCTGGAGACGAGGTTGCGGGCGTGCTCGGTCTGGAAGGGCGTGTCGAAGATACCCAGGATGCGCTGGGCGACCCGGGCGATCGCCTGTTCGTCCGCCACGTGGGTCAGCAGGATCATGAACTCGTCGCCACCGAAGCGGCCAATGGTGGCTTCCTGGTCCAGGGCGCCCTGGAGTCGGGCGGCCACGGCCTTCAGCAGCTGGTCGCCCTCGTCATGGCCGAAGGTGTCATTGATCATCTTGAAGTTGTCGAGATCCAGCAGCATCACCGCGATCGGGTGGTCGTTGTGCTCGGCCTGGGCGATGCCCTGCGTCAGGCGGTCGTGCAGCAGCCAGCGGTTGGGGAGTTCGGTCAGACTGTCATGGGTGGCCTGATGCTGGATGCGCGCCTCGCGCCGCTGGCGGTCGGTGATGTCGCGGATGAAGGCGGTAATCCGCCGGCCTTCGGTGTCGTCGAAGGCGTTGAGGCTGATGTCCACCGGGAACTCGGTGCCATCGATACGCTGGCCGCGCAGATGGGGTACCTGCCCCATGGTGCGGCGGTTGATGGTGCGGGCCTGGGTCTGGCGATGGGTCCGGTGGCGCTCGCGCAGGCGGTCGGGGACCAGGCGCTCCACCGGCTGGCCGATCAGTTGCTGGCGGGGGTAGCCGAACAGGCGCTCGATGTTTCGGTTGGCCATCACGATGCGGCCCTCCGTATCGGTAACCAGGACGCCGTCGGGGGCCGTCTCCACCAGTTGCTGGTAGCGCCGCTCGCGCATCTCGATGTCGCGGTGGGCCTGGTGCAGACGCTCCAGGGGCGAGCGCACGCTTTCCAGAAACAGCCCCTGGTAGATCAGCAGGTAGGCCGCGAGCTTGTACAGATGCCCCAGCACGAACGGCGTATCGGTCAGATCCTCGTAGAACATGAAGAACATGCCGCTGCCCATGCTGATGACCAGCGCCGCGGCGACCAGGGGCATGCCCGGGCGCTGCAGCAGATCGCGGCGCAGGGCCAGGATGGCCAGCGTCGCCAGATGCAGGGCGATCACGATGGCCTCCAGGCCCAGCTTGAACGGCGTGAGGCCGCTGACCGGGTCGAACAGGGGCGGCAGGATATCGGCATGCCACAGGCCGACCCATGCGAGGACCGCGACCAGCAGCAGGCTTCCGGCCAGATAGACCCCGCGCGGCGGGCCATCGCTGCGCGCGACCATCGGCAAGGCCACATAGGCCAGCAGGGCCGCGCCCCCGACCAGCCGCGCGGCGAGCCAGAAGAACAGCGTCTGCTGCGTCGAGTTGGGGGTGATGAAGTCCGGCATCGCCGGGTAGGTCATCAGGTGCAGGAAGTCGAAGAGCGCGACCGCCAGGAAGGCACAGGCGAGCAGCAGGGAGGCCGCCACCCGCCGCCGGTCGATCACGTGATACCCGACCGCGAACACCAGCACGGCGACGACGACCGAGAACAGCTCCACACCCGTGTGGAAGGCCGTCAAGTGCTCGCGGGGCAGGACCCGCGGCAGATCTAGCCCGAGTAGCCAGATCGTGGGTGGTACCAACAACAAGACGAGCAACGCACTCGCAGTGAGCGCGATGTGTCGACGCAGAAAGTCATCAGAGCGCGAGCTCATGCGACGCGATGCACGAACATGGTTGTAAAGACTCCCCTGGACGCATCCTCGTGGGCGGGTCGCGTCGGCCGGACCGGTGCTGCGTGGGCGCCGGTTTATTCTGATTGGATGGAAGCTAGCCTATATTCCCTCACAAAACAAATATATATCCATACGGTAATGGGTGGAGTGTCTTTTCATTGACGAAAGGCGTATAGTGCGTCCATCGAACGCCCCGCCCGTCAGCGTCCGTTCATCTGATCCAGAGCCATTCCGGTTCGCAGTGATCCCCCTGATTTCGTTTCCCCCGATGGGTGCTCTTGTTGAACGAGTGGCGGGTAGCGTTGGAGCATTCCATGACTGATACGACCTTTGCCGACCTCGGGTTGGCCGATACCCTTTTGCGCGCGCTGGATTCCGCCGGCTACCAGCACCCGACCCCGATCCAGGCCCGGGCCATCCCGGAAGTCCTGAAGGGCGGCGACCTGCTGGCCGCGGCCCAGACCGGCACCGGCAAGACCGCCGGCTTTACCCTGCCGATCCTGCAGCGCCTTTCCACCAGTGATGCGCCCAAGCCCGGCAATGGCCGTCCGCGCTGCCTGGTGCTGACCCCGACCCGCGAGCTGGCCGCCCAGGTGCACGATTCCGTGAAGACCTACGGGCGCAACCTGAAGCTGCGCTCGATGACGATCTTCGGTGGCGTGAACATGAACCCGCAGATCAGGGCCCTGCGCGACCGCATGGACATCGTGGTGGCGACCCCGGGGCGTCTGCTGGATCACGCCAACCAGAAGACCATCGACCTGTCCGGTGTGGAGATCCTGGTCCTCGACGAGGCCGATCGCATGCTGGACATGGGCTTTATCCGCGACATCAAGAAGCTGATCGCGCTGATGCCCAAGAGCCGGCAGAATCTGATGTTCTCGGCGACTTTCTCCGACGAGATCCGCACGCTGGCCAACGGCCTGCTCACCCGCCCGGCGGAGATCGACATCGCCCCGCGCAACACGGCCGCCGAGAGCGTGCAGCAGAGTGTGCATCTGGTCGAGACCAGCCAGAAGCGCGAACTGCTGAGCCACCTGATCCGCACCAACAACTGGGAACAGGTGCTGGTGTTTACCCGCACCAAGCACGGCGCCAATCGCCTGGCCGAAAAGCTGTCCAAGGATGGCGTGCGCTCGGAGGCGATCCACGGTAACAAGAGCCAGGCGGCGCGTACTAAAGCGCTCAAGCAGTTCAAGTCTGGGCAGGTGCCGGTGCTGGTGGCGACCGATATCGCCGCGCGCGGCCTGGACATTGACCAGCTGCCGCAGGTGGTCAACTTCGAGCTGCCGAATGTGCCGGAGGATTACGTGCATCGCATCGGTCGTACCGGCCGTGCCGGCTCCGCCGGTGCCGCGCTGTCGCTGGTGGATGGCGAGGAGATCAAGTTGCTGAAGGGCATCGAGCGCCTGATCCAGCGCCCGATCGACCGCATCGAGACCGAAGGTTTTGCCGCGCCGAAGCCGGCCGCCAATGACGGCAACGGCAACCGCCGCGGCGGTCGTGGCGGCAAGCCGGGCGGCGGGGCCCGCAATGGCGCCCCGCGCAATGCCCGCGGTGGCAAGCCCGGCGGCGGTCGCGGCGGCAACGGCCGCCCGTCCTCCAACGGCAACCGGGCGGCGCGCAGCCGCTAGTCCGACGCGCCAGCGCCATACCGCGAACCCGCGGCCCCGAACTCCGGGCCCGCGGGTTTTTTCGTTCCGGGCCTGGCGGGGAGGGCTTTATTCACCACGAAGCACACGAAGGCACGAAGAAGGGCCAGGTCAAGGGCGAAAAGCGATAACAGGAAGGCTGGAAGACAGGAAGGGGCTGGTGTTGTGCGCCAGGTGATTGGCCCCAGTACAAGGCTAATCACAGCGTGTTGTGATTGCCGAGGGCCCGTAAACACTTCCAAATTTCGCGTCGTCCTGTGAAATGCTTTTGCCCTTGCCCTTCTTCGTGCCTTCGTGTGCTTCGTGGTGAATACGGTTTTCGAGTTGCGGCGAGGCGTTGGAGTTGAGCTGGATCAGGGCGGCGGGGATTGGGCAGGGCGATACTTTGCCGGGCTCAAGGCCGGGGGCGGTTGGTCGTTAACGAAGCCAAAGGAGGGTGGCGATGAAGATTGGACCGTTGGGTGGGCTGCGGCTGAAGCTGGTGATCCTGGTGATCGTGGTGAGTACGGTGCCGCTTTCGATCATGGGCGGGGTGACGTTCCACACCATGAAGGGCGATCTTGCCGCGGGGGTGGATGAGGCCCTGGTGACGCAGCTGTGGTGGTTGCTGTGGGCGCTGTGGGTGGTCGCGTTTGTGGTGGCGCTGGGGATTGGCTGGTTCTATGCCAATGTGCTGACGCGGCCCCTGGAGCGCCTGGCCGAGGGACTGGAGGCGATCGGCGAGGGGCGCGCGGATCTCGGGCACCGCGTGGAGGTGACTACGGACGACGAGATCGGCCGCACCGGTGCGGCCTTCAACACGGTGATGGGCCGGCTCTCCGGGCTGATCCGGCAGGTCGCGGATGCGGCCGACGGCATCGCCGCCTCCGCGCGGCAACTGGAGGGTCGCAGCAACGAACTGACCCGGGCGACCCACGAGCAGCGCGGCGACGTGGAGCAGGTGGTCACCGCGATGAATCAGATGTCCGCCACCGTGCAGGAGGTGGCCAACAACACCCAGAGCACGGCCGAGAGTGCCGGTCAGGCGACCCGGGCGGCGGAAGGCGGACGCACCGTGGTGCAGGCCACGCAGGGCGCGATCAACACCCTGGCCGGCGAGATCCGCCAGGCGAGCCACGTGATCAGTGAGCTGAAGGGTGACAGCGACAACATCGGCACCATCCTGCAGGTGATCGAGGAGATCGCCGAGAAGACCAACCTGCTGGCGCTCAATGCGGCGATCGAGGCCGCCCGCGCCGGCGAGGCGGGACGCGGCTTCGCGGTGGTGGCCGACGAGGTGCGTCATCTGGCTCAGCGAACCAACGACTCGACCGGGGAGATCCGCGAGATCATCCAGCGCCTGCAGGGCGGAGCGACCCGCGCGGTACAGGCGATGGAGGTGAGCCAGCAGCACGCCGAGACCTCGGTGGAGAAGGCCGGCGAGGCGGGCGAGACCCTGGAGTACATCCACGACTCGGTGACCACCATCGACGACATGACCCGCCAGGTGGCCAGCGCGACCGAGGAGCAAAGCCAGGTGGCGGAGGAGATCAACCGCAACATCCACCACATCAATGACATCGCGGTGCGCAACGCCGACGGGGCCAACGAGATGCAGCAGGCGGTAGAGGCCCTCGAAGGGCTGGCGCAGCAGCTACAGAACGAGGTTGCGGGCTTTCGTCAGCAGGGCTGATCCGGTCTGGCCTCAGAAGCCTCGGCGCAGGGCGTCGAAGCCCAGGGCGACGTCGTCGGGATCCGCGCCGGGCTCGATGCGCAGGCGGTCACGCACGGTGTCGCGGTCAATATGGGACGCCTCGATCGCGTCGTCGGGCAGGCGATACAGCCACCAGGCGAGCGCGGCCTGGGTGCGGGTCTCCGACCAGGGCTCCAGGTCCGTCCCGATCCGCTCGGCATGCGTGCCCAGCTCCGCGTCGAAGAAGGGCTCCAGTCGATCCAGCGCGGCGACCGGGTCGGGCAGGTCCGGACGTTCGCCATCCAGTGCCTCCACGGCGCGCGCCAGTTCCTGGCGGGCGATCTCCGGCCAGATCTGCGAGGGCAGGTAGCCCTCCATCGCCGGTCGTCCGCCGGCGGTGATGCCGTGCAGGTAGCCGCTGCGGGTGAGCAGATAGCGGTCGAGCGCCTCCAGCGCCTCGCGGGCCCAGTCGAGCGTCTCGCGGTCTTCCAGTACGCGCGCCAGGTTGGCGAGCGCGGCAATGGCCTGGCCCGAGGTGTCGGCATAGGTGTTGCGATCGACCCGGGGCGGGTCGGTCTGCGTGCGGGTCTCCGGGTCCAGCTGGTAGTAGTCGCGGTCGGCGTACTGGCTGTTGCCGAAGCGCAGCTGACGCGCGTCCCACAGGTGGTCGCGCAGATAGTCGCGAATGCCGCGCGCGATCTCCGCGTAGTGTTCGTCGCCGATGCGCTCGTAGGCCTCGGAGAACAGCCACAGGAACGCGGCGTTCTGATCCAGGCGCTTGGAGGTCTCCAGGGCCAGGACCGGGTCGCGCTGGTCGGGATCGTGGAAGAAGAAGAAGCCGCCCTCGACCTCGTCGTAGAGATCCTCCGCGATCTGGTCCAGTAGGCCGGGCATGCGTTCCTCCCAGTCGTCACTGGCCAGCAGGTAGCGGTAGGTCCAGGGTTGCGGGCGCTTGCTGAGCGTGCCGAATGTGGCGCTGCCGCTCAGGCGGTCGGCGCGCTCGTCATAGACCTCGTCGAGCATCTCCATGAAGGCCTCGAGGCCGTCGATCGCCGCGTCGTCCGGTGTGATCTCGCGGCCGGTGACCGAGAACATGTCGCGCTGCGCCTGGAGGATGCTCTCGAGGTCACGGGCATTCACGTGGCCGGTGAAGCGGGTCAGCATCTCGTCTTCGTGATTCACGATGACCACGAAGGGCAGGCCGCGCCCGCCATAACGGCGGAACAGGTCGGCGCGTTCGTCCAGGTCGACGAGGACGGGGATGTAGTGCTCGTCGATGACATCCACCACCGACGGGTTCTCCAGGGATTCGTCCTGGAAGTCGCGGCACCAGGTGCACCACTGGCCGTGGAAATAGAAGAAGATCGGGCGTTCGCGCGCCTCGGACTCGTCGAACAGCCCGCTGTCCCAGCTTTGCCAGTCGATGCTGGAGTCGGCCGGATAGTCCTCGGCGGCCACTGGCAGCGCGAGCGCCAGCAGGGCGGCGCCCGCAAGGAGCCCGCGCGCGGCGCCACGAAGGGCGCTGGCGACGGAAGGGCCTGGGTTGTAGAAGGGTCCGGTCATCGCGGGCACTTTCCGGGCTTGTGTCTATTGGTATAGACCAGTTGAAGGATTGCGCGTTCGGCACGGGGCGGTGTGGCAGGATGCCCGCTTGATCACTGCTCGAGGACCCGGGGTCGGTCCGATTGGGGACGGATCTGCTGTGCGCGTCGTAGAATGGCGCCATTTTTCACGCCGGCTCTGGTTAGCCGACGCGCGATCTGCGCCTCGAGACAGTGGGCATCAACGGGCCCGCGCTTGCGCCACGCTCGCGGCGACTATCCAGATCCGACAGTCCCCCGGGAAACACTGATCCATGTACAGGCTTGCATTGGTGCCCAGCTTTTTCCTCGACCCGGCGTGTTGCGGGGGGGCTTCATGACGGGAGGCCGGACCGACCGGCGGGTGACGTACCTGCTCCCCGGCCTGTGGGCGGCACCGGGGGCCACCGCGGGTGAGCCATCACGCCCGGTGCGGCGTCTGGCTCGCTGGCTGGGGCGCGCGCGGGCGACCGGCGATTCCGGGGCGGCGCCGGGCTGGGAGGCGGCGCTCGCCGAACGGCTGGGTTATCGGCCGCAGGGCGAGGGCGCACGGACCTGGCTGGCCCAGCCGGTCCAGCTGACGCCCGGGATGAAGGACCTGGTGGCCTCGGCGGTGGAGCCCGTGGCGGACGCCGAGCGCGAGGCGTTGTGGGCGGCCGCGCAGCCGGAACTGGAGGCGGCCGGCGCGACCCTGGGCCTGGGCGAAGACGGCCTGTGGGAGCTGCAGCTGGACGCCGAGGGCGAGGCCTCCGGCCCGCCGCCGTCTGTCGGGCTCGGTCGATCCATGGTGGCCCACTCGCTGCAGGGTGATGTCGCGCGGCGTCTCCAGGTCCTGGCGACCGGCTTGCAGATGGCGTGGTTCCAGCACCCCGTCAACCTGGAACGCGAGCGTGAGGGACGTGGTGCGGTGCATGGGCTGTGGCTATGGACGCCGGGCTTTGCCGGCGGAGCCAGCGGCGTGGGCCGCGTCTGTGGCGGCGGGGCGATCGGCCGCTGGCTGGCACGGGGCGCCGGTATCGACTGGTGCCCGGATCCGGCCTGCACGCCGACGGAATCCGGCGACACGGTGGTCGTGGTCGACGCGCTGGGGAGGCCGCCGTCCCCCGAACGACGCCTGGAGCTTCTGGAATCGGTCGCCGATGACGTGGTCGCGCCCGGGGTGCGCGGCGTGTTCCGCGGGGAACTGCGTGCGCTGGAGTTCGTGGACCCGCAGTCCACCCACCCCGTACTGCGGCTCGACCGCCGCCAGGCGCTGGCCTTCTGGCGCCGCCCAAGGCGGCCCTGAAGCCGCGTGCCGGTGTTATACTGCGCGGCTTTTCTCGCCACCTGATGGAACGTGCCGTGCGCGCCACGACACCCGACGGAAACTGCCATGGAACTGAACGCGCTGTACTCCCGGATCGATGACCTGAAGGGCCGCCTGGACGCCCTTAGGGGGTATCTTTGACTACCCGGCCAAGGAAGAACGGCTGGAAGAAGTCCAGCGGGAGCTGGAGCAAAACCCCGACATCTGGAACGACCCGGAGCAGGCCCAGGCCCTGAACAAGGAGCGGGCCCAGCTCGAGGGTGTGGTCATCAACATCCGCGAGATCGGCACTCAGCTGGACGAGAGCCGGGACCTGCTGGAGATGGCCGAGGCGGATGACGACGAGGAGACGGCGGCGTCGGTCGAGACCGATGTCGACGCCCTGACCGCGCGCGTCGAGGGGCTCGAATTCCGCCGCATGTTCTCGGGCGACATGGACGAGGCCAACGCCTACCTCGACATCCAGGCCGGCTCCGGCGGCACCGAGGCCCAGGACTGGGCGAACATGCTGCTGCGTATGTACCTGCGCTGGGCCGAGCACAAGGGCTTCAAGGCCGAGGTCACCGAGCTCTCCGAAGGCGAGACGGCCGGGATCAAGAGTGCCACCGTGCACATCCAGGGCGAGTACGCTTTCGGCTGGCTGCGCACCGAGACCGGTGTGCACCGTCTGGTGCGCAAGTCGCCGTTCGATTCCGGCAACCGCCGGCATACCTCGTTCGCCTCCGTGTTCGCCTCGCCGGAGATCGACGAGAACTTCGAGATCGAGATCAACCCGGCCGACCTGCGGGTGGATACCTATCGGTCCTCCGGCGCCGGCGGGCAGCACGTGAACACGACCGATTCCGCGGTCCGCATCACGCACGTCCCGACCGGGGTGGTCACCGCCTGTCAGGCGGGACGTTCGCAGCACAAGAACCGCGAGATGGCGATGAATCAGTTGCGCGCCAAGCTGTACGAACGCGAGTTGCAGGAGCGCAATGCCGAGAAGCAGGCGGTGGAGGACACCAAGTCCGACATCGGCTGGGGCAGCCAGATCCGCTCCTACGTGCTCGACCAGTCGCGGATCAAGGATCTGCGCACCGGCGTGGAGGTCGGCAACACCCAGGCCGTGCTCGACGGCGACCTGGATCAGTTCATTGAAGCCAGCCTGAAGAGCGGGCTGTAACGCTATCTTTTACCGGGATTCCCGATGACCGAGATTACCGACGAGAACAAGCTGATCGCCCAGCGTCGCGCCAAGCTGAACGAGCTGCGCGAGGCCGGCCCGGCCTTCCCCAACGACTTCCGCCGCGATGCCCTGGCGGCCGATCTGCACGCCGCGCATGACGACACCGAAGGCGAGGCGCTGGAGGGGCAGGGGATCCGCGTGACTGTCGCCGGGCGCATGATCGGCAAGCGCGTGATGGGCAAGGCGAGCTTCGTCCGCCTGCGCGACCAGTCCGGGGACATCCAGCTGTTCGCCCAGCGCGACAGCCTTCCGGAGGGCGTCTACGCGGCCTTCAAGCACTGGGACCTGGGCGATATCGTCGGCGGGCAGGGCACGCTGTTCAAGACTAAGACCGGCGAGCTGACGGTGCAGGTGGACGAGCTGCGCCTGCTGACCAAGAGCCTGCGCCCGCTGCCGGAGAAGTTCCATGGCCTGACCGATCAGGAACAGCGCTACCGCCAGCGCTACGTGGACCTGATCACCAGCCCGGACAGCCGCGAGCTGTTCCGCACCCGCACCCGGATCGTGCGCTACATCCGCGAATACTTCGAGCGCGAGGACTTCATCGAGGTGGAGACCCCGATGATGCAGGTGATCCCGGGCGGCGCGACCGCGCGGCCGTTCGCCACCCATCACAATGCGCTGGACATGCCGCTGTACCTGCGCATCGCGCCGGAGCTGTATCTGAAGCGCCTGGTCGTCGGCGGCTTCGAGAAGGTCTTCGAGATCAACCGCAATTTCCGCAACGAGGGGCTGTCCACCCGCCATAACCCCGAGTTCACCATGCTCGAGTTCTACGAGGCGTTTGTGGACCACCACGCGCTGATGGACCGAACCGAGACGCTGCTGCGCGGGCTGTGCGAGGACGTGCTGGGCACGACCACCATCGAGTATCAGGGCGAGACCTACGATTTCGGCCAGCCGTTCACCCGCATGACGGTGCGCGAGGCGATCCTCGAGCACAATTCGGAGATCAGCAGCGAGGACCTGGCGGACATCGACAAGGTGCGCGCCCACTGCGAGCGTCTGGAGATCCCGATCAAGCAGAGCTTCGGCCTCGGCAAGCTGTGGACCGAGATCTTCGAGTACACCGCCGAGAACAAGCTGCGCCACCCGACCTTCATCACCGCCTATCCGACCGAGGTCTCGCCGCTGGCGCGGCGCAACGACGACGACCCGTTCGTGACCGATCGCTTCGAGTTGTTCGTCGGTGGGCGCGAGATCGCCAACGGCTTCTCCGAGCTCAACGACCCCGAGGACCAGGCCGAGCGTTTCCAGGCCCAGGTCGCGGAGAAGGACGCGGGCGACGACGAGGCGATGCACTACGACGCCGACTACATCCGCGCCCTGGAATATGGCCTGCCGCCCACGGCCGGCGAGGGCATCGGCATCGACCGCCTGGTGATGCTGCTGACCGACAGCGCCTCGATCCGCGACGTGCTGCTGTTCCCGCACCTGCGCCCGGAGGCCTGAGCGGCTGCTGGGAATCCCCCGGGCCGTTCAGGCCCGGGCATCGAGGTCAGTCTCGATCGACGTCCAGCACGGTAAAGCTGCTGCGTTCGAGCTTTAGCTCCAGCTCGGTGCCGTCGCTTGCGCGCCCTTCGATCTCGATGCGATCACGGTCGTCCAGTTCGATCTCCTCGAATCTTGCCATCCCGTGTTCGCGGGCAATGGCCACCCCTTCCAGAATCTCGTCGTCGGTCAGGCCACGCTTGCGGTCGGAGCCGCGCTTGATCTCCTCCTCGAGTACGCGGCCGTCGAGATCGAACGTGACCTCCAGGCGGCGCTCGCTGGCGTTCCAGCCTTCCAGTTCGAAGCGGTTTCCGCCTTCGGCCTCGATCGATCTGTAGCTGTCAAACCCGTATTGCTTGCCGATCTCCAGAATGCGCTCGATGTTGTCCAGCGGCATGGAGTCGGCGTGAGTGGGGCTGCAGGCGAGCAGGGCGAAGAGCAGCGCGGTGGCAAACGCGTAACGCAGGGGTCGTTTCACTGGGGGAACCTCCGTTGAACATTGAATGCTTTATAGCCCGCGGCGCAGGGTTTTGATTCCGCTGTCATGAAGTAGCTCCCGTGCGGGGTGACGGGTCCGTTGGTCCCGTCTCGGCATCCGTCACGCGGTCCGGGGTACCGAGGGCGCGCTGCTGCAGCTCGGCGAGGGCCACGCGCTTGTTCGGGAAGATGTTGTCGCGGCCGATCTCATCCAGCAGGCCGGCGCGCTCCATGGCCTCGCGCACGGGCTTCTTCAGGCCACTGAACATCAGCTTGCAGTCGGCCGCCGCGAGGTCGCCGATCAGGGCGCGCACCTTGTCCACGCCCGAGGCGTCGATGCGGTTGATGCTGTTGCCGAGCACCAGCACCGCGCGGGCATTCGGGTTGCGTGCGACTGCGTCCATGACCGCATCCTCGAAGTGGGCCACGTTCATGAACACCAGCGAGGCGTCGAAGCGCAGGACCGTGAAGTGGTCGCCGGCCGGGCGCAGGTCGTTACTGAGCGCGCCAGCCAGGGACCCGTCGGGGCGCAGGCCCTGGATCTCGGAGCGCGGGCGCACGGTGCCGACCAGGAACAGCAGGGACGACAGGATGACACCGACGATGACGCCGTTGGCCAGATCCGGCGCCATGTACAGCGTCACGCCGAAGGTGAGGAAGCCGGCCAGGCCATCGGCGCGGCTGATGGTCCAGGAACGCGCGAGGGTTTTGAAGTCCAGCAGACCGAACACCGCCGACATCACGATGGCGGCCAGGACGGCCTGCGGCAGGTGATAGAGGTATGGAGTCAGGAACAGCATGGTGATCAGCACGCCAATGGCACTGACCACTGCGAACAGGCCACTCTGCGCCCCTGAGCGTGCCGCCACCGCCGAGCGCGAGAATGAGCCACTGACCGCGTAGGACTGAAAGAAGCTGCCGACGATGTTGGCCAGCCCCTGGCCGATCAGTTCCTGGTTGGGGTTCAGCTTCTCGCGGCGCTGGGCAGCCAGCGCGCGCGAGATGGAGGTGGCCTCCATGAACCCGATCAGGGCCATCACGAAGGCGGCCGGCAGCAGGGCGGGGATGACCTCCCAGTCCAGGACGGGCAGCTGCAGGCTGGGCAGGCCCTGCGGGATGGTGCCGACGACCTGGCCGCCGGAGGCGACAATGATGCGGTACCCGTCGAAGCCGGACAGGCGCCACGGGCGGCCCTCGGAAGCCTCGTTCCAGGCGCGGAACTGCGCCTCGCCATCCATCGTTTCGGCGCGCTCGAGCCGTTCCTTGTGGGCGGCGACACGCAGGTCGCTCAGCTCGCGCTTGAGCCGGGTCTCGCGTACCTCGAGGCGGGCCACGCGCACCGCGAGATCGGGCGATTCCTCGCCTGCCTTTTCCGCCTCCTTCAGGGCCCGGCTGGCCTCGCTGAGATCCTCCGAGGTGGTGTTGAGTGCGGCGCGCGTGTCGGCCAGTTCCTGGTACAGGTTGCGCACGTCGGTGGCCTGGATCCGGTCCGGCGTAATCGTCTCGTTGCTCTCGAATCCGGTCAGGGCACTGATCAGCGTGCCCAGCACGACCACGACCAGCACGCCGGGCAGGCGCGGCATGATCCGGCGCAGCACGATCAGCGTGGCAAGCGTACCCGCGCCGAAGGCGATAGTCGGCCAGTGGGCATGACCCAGCTGGGTGAGGACGCCGGCGAAGTCAGTCAGGAACGCGCCGGTATCCGGTTTGGGGACGTTGAAGAAGGTGTTGATCAGCGACAGTCCGATGATCAGGGCCGCGGCGTTGGTGAAGCCCACGATGACCGGCTGCGAGACGAAGTTCATCAGGATGCCGAGGCGGAACACCCCCAGCAACAGACGCATGATGCCAACCATCAGCGCCAGCAGGATCGATAGCTGGATGAAGTATTCGGTCCCGGCGACCGCGAAGGGCGCCAGGGAGGCGGCCGACAGCAGGGACAGCATTGCCACGGGTCCCGTATGAAGGAAGCGCGAGGAGCCCCACAGCGACCCGATGATCGCCGGGATGGCCGAGGCATACAGGCCGTAGACGACGGGCAGGCCCGCGAGGGTCGCGTAGGCCATGCCCTGGGGAACCAGGATCATCGCGACGCTGAGGCCGGCCATGATATCGGCGCGAACCGATTTCCCGGACATCGGGAACCAGTGGACGAAGGGGAGCAGGCGTTGGATCCAGTCGTTACTCATGCAGGTGGAGTCTTCCTTGGTCGGACGTGGTGAGGTGTTGCGGGTGCCGGCCGGGCGATGCCGCGGCCGGCGGATGGGGGATGCCGCGGTACCGGGCTACCCTGCGGCGGGCAGCGCGCCATCCGCCGGGGCATTCCGGGGCTTTCCGCCAGGGCCCGGATCACGCGGCGTGGCCACCATCACCACGGGCAGTTCGGCGGCGGTCTCGCTGGCGAGGACGTGATGACCCAGGTAGCCCTGTTCGTCGCAGACCAGGAAGTCGATGCGGATGCCGCGACCCAGCACCCGGCGCAGAGCCCGTTCCGGATCGCCACTGAGCGTCTCGATATGGACGTCGTGGGGCAGGGGGCTGCCCACGCGCGTGAAGCTCTCGATCAGCACCCGGGCTTCGGTCTCACCCAGGAACGTCAGCACGACCAGATCGGCCCCGAGGCGTTCGCAGCTGTCGGCGGCGTAATCGAACACGTGGCGCGGCGCGAACGGGCCCACGAACAGGCCGATGCGGCGGCGGGTCGTGGCCGGTTCGACCGAGTCCTCGGCGTTGGGGGCCGTCGGGTTCGAGTCCGGCGCATCGCTGGCCAGCGAGCGATACTTGTCCCCCATGGGCTGCATCTCGGCCAGGTCGGCGTAGGCCAGACCTTCGAGCATCTTCTTCATGGCTTGGGTCAGGGCGGGCATTGGTGTCTCCATTGGGTGGGTCAACGGAGTCATTGCACGCTGCGTGCCAGATCGTAAAAACAATGACTTACACCAATTCCGGGTGCGTTACTGCTGGTGGAGTGTTGCAGGTTGCATCGATTTCGGTCGGCGGCCCGGAAACGCCATTGCCAAGCGGTTGAAAATAGTTGCAAAATGTAACAATCGATATTGCAACGAGTAACATCATGGGTCGCAGCTTGCGCAGCAAGGTTCGCTGGGTATACGCCGGAGTCCTGGTCCTGGTAATGGGGCTCGTCGTTGCCCAGTACGTGGCGCTCTCGACGATCGAGACCCGGTTGCAACAGGGCGATGTGGTGGCCGAGCTGCTGCAGGACAGCCTCGAGATGCGGCGCTTCGAAAAGAAGTTCTACAGCTCCGGCGAACATGGCGACCTGGCGGCCGCCCGAGACCATGCAGAGGCCGCGCTGGAGCGCCTGGAGGACAATCAGACGGCGCTCGAACAACACGCCGGCGGCGACGAGCTGGGCAGCCTGCGCGGCGCCCTGGTGGCGTATCGCGATGGCCTGGAACGCTATCCGCGGCTCGCCGGGCTCGAGCGAGAGCAGCTGGTCGAGCGCATCCGCGATGCCGGTGGCGAGGCCTCGGCGCTGACCAAGGTGCTGAGTCAGCGCGAACGCGAGAATCTGCGTACGGGCGTGCAGGTCTCGCGCACCGAACTCCTGGTGGCGACCGGTCTCGTGCTGTTGCTGGTGCTGCTGGGGGGCTGGTGGCTGGCCCGCCGGATCCTGGCGCCGTTGCGGTCGATGGAGAACCAGTTGCGCGCGATCGGCGCGGGCTCGCGAACCCGGCTGACGGCCCCAACCCGGGACCGGGAGCTGGTCTCGTTTGCGGAGGCCTTCAACGGGATGCTCGACGAGCTGGATGCGCGCCAGGCGGACCTGCGCCGTTCCGAGCGGCTAGCGGCACTGGGCGTGCTGGTCTCGGGGGTTGCCCACGAACTGAACAACCCGCTGGGCAACATCTCCACCGCGCTGCAACTGGTTTCCGAGGAGGGCCCGGCCGGGGACCCGGGGCTGCTCGCCGAGTGGTTGCAACAAGCCGAGGGCGAGACCGCGCGGGCCCAGAACATCGTGCGCGGGCTGCTACTTTATTCGCGCCAGCAACCGCAGGGACCCCGGCGCGAGGAGTGCCGGTCGCTGCGGCTGATTCTCGACGGGACGCTGGACCTGATCCGCGCCACCTTGCCGGTGGATCAGGTGACGATCCGGGTGGATGCCGGGCTGCAGGTGACCGTGGATCCGGAACGCCTGCAGCAGGTCTTCGTGAACCTGCTGCGCAATGCATTCGAGGCCGGGGGCGAAGACGTGGAAGTACGCATCCAGGCTCAGCGGGGGCGGCTGGGGGACCTGCGGCCGGGACCCGGTGGCCACGTGGTGGGCGCGTTGCTGGTGCATGGCGAGGACACGCTCCCGGTCGTCCGCATCTCGGTCGATGACGACGGACCGGGGATACCGGATGCTGCCCTGGACCATGTGTTCGAGCCGTTCTACCGGGGCCGCGAGGAGGGCAGCGGGTCCGGGCTGGGCCTGTTCGTGGCCCAGGAGATTATCCAGGATCACGGGGGGGCGATCGGCGTCAGCCGTTGTCCGCTGGGCGGTACCCGCTTCCAGGTCTGGCTGCCCTGCGAATGCGAGGAAACGCCATGAGTGACGCGCCGCAGCAGCCGGGGTCGACCGCCACCGACCCGCCCGAGGCGCGGCTGCTGGTGATCGACGACGAACCGATTGCCTGCCGCCAGCTGGAACAGGTGTTCCGGCACTCGCCCTTTACGGTGGTCACGCGGGAGGACGGAGCCAGCGGTTTGCAGGCCCTGGATCAGGAACGCTTCGACGCCGTGCTCACGGATCTGCGCATGCCCGGGGTGGACGGGATGGGGATCCTGCGCCGGGCGCGGGAACGGGATCCGGACCTGGCCGTGATCATGATCACCGGCCACGCGACCCTGGATTCGGCGGTGGAGGCGATGAAGGCCGGGGCCTTCCACTACATCGCCAAGCCGTTCCGCATCGACGAGGTTCGCGAGGTGGTGGCCAAGGCGGTCGAGTTCACCCGGCTGCGGCGTGACAACCGTGCGCTGCGCGATCAGGTGGAACAGGGCGGGCGCAAGGCGACGCTGGTGGCGCAGGACACCGCGATGCAGCGATTGCTGGAGACCGCGCGCCAGATCGCCCCGACCGACTGTAACGTGGTCCTGACCGGCGAGAGCGGGACCGGCAAGGAGCTGCTGGCCCGCTACATCCACAACCACAGCACCCGAGCGGAGGGGCCGTTCCTGGCGGTGAACTGCGGGGCGCTGCAGGACGAGCTGCTGGCCAGCGAACTGTTCGGGCACGAGAAGGGCGCCTTCACCGGGGCCACGCAGCAGAAGAAGGGCCTGTTCGAGGCCGCCGCGGGCGGGACGCTGTTTCTGGACGAGGTGGCGGAGACCAGCCCGGCGATGCAGGTGAACCTGCTGCGCGTGCTGCAGGAGCGCGAGGTCCTGCGGGTCGGGGGGCGTACGCCGATCCCGGTGGATGTGCGGGTGATCGCGGCCAGTAATCGCCGCCTGGACCGGGCGGTGGATCGTGGCGACATGCGCGAGGATCTTTACTTTCGCCTGAACGTGGTGAATCTGGTGTTGCCCCCGTTGCGGGATCGGCGCGACGACATCCCGCTGCTGGCGTACTACTTCCTCAAGCGCCACGCCCTGGCGATGGGCAAGCGTATCGATGACATCGAGCCCGCGGCCCTGGAGCGTCTGGTCGAGCACGACTATCCCGGGAATGTGCGCGAATTGTCCAACATCATTGAACGCGGGGTGGCTCTGGCGCGCACCACGGACCTGACCCTGGCGGATCTGCCGCGCGCGCTGCGCGAGGCGAGCGCGCGGGTGGTGGACGAGGCCGCGGCGCCGGTGCGAACGCTGGAGGAGCAGGAGGCCGTACAGATCCGCCAGGCGCTGGATCAGACCGGGGGGAATCGTACCCGGGCCGCGCGGCTGCTGGGGATCGACCGCGTATCCCTGTGGCGAAAGATCAAACGCCTCGGCATCGAGCCCCCCGGGTAACAGGGACCAGGCAGCGCGCATGTGCGTGCCGTGAACATAACCGGATTCGTTGTGTCCGAACTCTGCGAAGGCATACAACCGGAGGTGAGGCATGCGAAACGGGATGGGACGGAGACACGCCGCTCGCGCCAGCGCGCTGGTCGCAGGGCTGGCCCTGATGGGCTCGGCGCCGGCCGGCGAAGTGGTCGAGGAAGGCATCTCCAGCGAGTACGAACGTTTCGATCTTGTGCGGGTAGCCGGTGATCTGGAGCACCCCTGGTCGGTGGCCTTCCTGCCGGACGGTGGCTATCTGGTGACCGAACGGACGGGTGCGCTGAAACAGGTGCGCGATGGCGAGGTGAGCTCGGTCGAGGGTGTGCCGGAGGTCGTGGCGCGCGGCCAGGGCGGCTTGCTGGATGTCGTGCTGCACCCGGACTTCGCGGCGAACCACCGGGTGTATTTCACCTATGTCACCGGGGATTCCGACCAGTCCTACACCGCGCTGGGGCGCGGGCGTCTGGAGGACGGGGCCCTGCACGAGGTGGAGGAACTGTTCCGTCAGGACCGGGGCGGCAGCAATCCGGGCCACTTCGGTTCGCGGCTGGCCTGGCAGGCCGATGGCACCCTGTTGATGACGATCGGCGATCGTCGGCAGGAAGACCCGTCCCAGGACCTTTCTGCACATACCGGGTCCCTGCTGCGCCTGACCGAGGATGGCGAGGCCCCGGCGGACAACCCGTTTGTCGACCGCGATGATGCCCAGCCACACATCTTTGCCTATGGCCTGCGCAATTCGCAGGGTCTGGTGGTGGATCCGGCGGACGGCACGATCTGGCTGACGGACCACGGGCCCCGGGGTGGGGATGAACTGAACCGTATGGAAGCCGGGGGCAACTATGGCTGGCCGGTGGTGTCGCGGGGGCGCGACTATCGGTCCGAGGAACCCTTTGGCGAGGCGCGTCACGACGCGGATATGATCGACCCGGTCTACGAGTTCCTGCCGACGCTGGCGCCGTCCGGGCTGGCGATGGTGACCGCGGATCGCTTCGAGTCCTGGCAAGGCAATCTGCTGGCGGGTGGCCTGCGTGCCGAACGGATCCTGCGCATCGTGATCGAGGACGACGAAGTCGTGCACATGGAAGAGCTGCTGCACGGCAAGATCGGGCGCATTCGTGATGTCCGCGAGGGACCGGAGGGGCACATCTATGTGCTGACGGACCATTCGGATGGCGGGCTTTATCGCCTGGAATGAGCCCGATCCCGATCCCGAGCCCATGGCCGGCATTGGGGCCGCGAGTTCCGGGCCCGCACGGGCCTGCAAACAGGAGCCGGTCTTAGCGGCTTCGGCCCGAGGCGCCCCGACGTCAGTCGCCGGCTGGCTCCAGTAACAGGGCCGCCAGTGGCGGCAGATGCAGGTAGAGTGTCGCGGGGTGCCCGTGGCGTTCCACCGGCTCGGCATAGGCCTCCGCCGGGCCGCGCGAGCCCCCACCGTAGACCTCGGCGTCACTGTTCAGGGTGACCCGCCAGCGCCCGGCGTGGGGCGCGGGTACGGGGTAGGCCGGGCGCTCCACCGGCGTCAGGTTCAGCACCACCACGACCTGGCGGCCCTGGTGGTCGCGGCGCACGAAGCTCAGGGTGGAGTGCGCGGCATCGTCGCAGTCCAGCCAGTCGAAGCCGTCCGGTTCGAATTCCCGGGCGTGCAGGGCGGGGTCGGCGCGGTAGGCGCGGTTCAGATCCCGCACCAGGTTCTGCAGGCCCTGGTGCAGCGGGTACTGCAGCACGTACCAGTCGAGTTCGCGATCCTCCGACCATTCCGGGCCCTGGCCGAATTCCTGGCCCATGAACAGGAGTTTCTTGCCGGGGTAGAGCCACTGCCAGCTGTAGAGCAGGCGCAGGTTGGCGTGCTGTTCCCACTCGTTGCCCGGCATGCGTCCGCGCAGGCTGCGCTTCCCGTGTACCACCTCGTCGTGCGAGAACGGGAGGACGAAGTTCTCGCTATAGGCGTAGAGCTGGCCGAACGTGAGCTGGCCGTGGTGGTGCATGCGGTAGATCGGGTCCATCCCGAAGTAGGTCAGGGTGTCGTGCATCCACCCCATGTTCCACTTCATGGTGAAGCCCAGCCCGCCCATGGACGGCGGGCGGCTGACCCCCGGCCAGGCGGTGGATTCCTCGGCGATCATGGCGACGCCCGGATGACTGGTCTGGACCGTCTCGTTCAGGTGGCGCAGGAAGTCGATGGCCTCCAGGTTTTCGTTGCCGCCGTGGATGTTGGGCAGCCAGTCCTCGCCTTCGCGGTCGTAGTCGCGATAGAGCATGGAGGCGACGGCATCCACGCGCAGGCCGTCGAGGTGGAAGTCCTCGACCCAGCACAGGGCGCTGGAGAGCAGGAAGTTGCGGACCTCGGGGCGCGAGTAGTTGAAGATCAGGGTGCCCCAGCCGCGGTGCTCGCCGATGCGCGGGTCGGCGTGTTCGTACAGCGCGGTGCCATCGAACCGGGCCAGCGCGAACTCGTCGCGCGGGAAGTGGCCGGGGACCCAGTCGAGGATCACGCCAAGACCGGCCTGATGGGCCTGGTCGACGAAATGGCGAAAGTCGTCCGGCTGACCAAAGCGCGAGGTGGGGGCAAAGAAGCCGGTGCTCTGGTAGCCCCAGGATCCGTCGAACGGGTGCTCGGTGACCGGCAGCAATTCGAGATGGGTAAAGCCCATGTCGCGGGCGTAGGGCACCAGGCGCTCGGCCAGCTCGCGGTAGCTGGGCCAGTGGCCCTCGGGACTGCGCTGCCAGGAGCCCAGATGCACCTCGTAGATGCTCATTGGCCGATGCTTCCAGGCCTCCGGATCGCGGTTGCGCATCCAGTGCTCGTCATTCCAGGCATAGGTGCTGGCCTCCTGGATGCGGGCGGCGGTCTCGGGGCGAACCTGGTAGGCGCGGGCGTACGGGTCGGTCTTCAGGTGCAGGCTGCCGTGCTCGCGATTGCGGATCTCGAACTTGTACAGCGTTTCCGCGGTCATCCCCGGTATGAACAGCTCCCAGATGCCGCTGCCCGCGTGGACGGTCATTGGATGGCAGCGCCCGTCCCAGCGGTTGAAGTCGCCCACCACCGACACGCGTTCGGCGTTGGGCGCCCACACGGCGAAGCGCACGCCGTGGATGCCGTCGCGGGCCATCGGATGGGCGCCCAGCATGCGATGGGCATGCCAGTGGCGGCCCTCGGCGAACAGGTGGCGATCGAATTCGGGGATGTCCGGGGCAAAGCTCCAGGGGTCAATTGCCTGCAACGTGGATGTGCCACCCTCGGGCATCCAGTCCAGCTGCGGGTGCGCGGGGAGGGCGTCCACCGGCCCACGCCACAGGAACAGCCCGGGGAATCCCGAGGCGGCGTCCATGGGTATGTGGCGCCCGTCGCAAAGTGTGATGGAGGCCTCCGTTGCATGCGGTAGCCAGGCCCGATAACAGGTGGTTTGTTGATCCAGCGCATGGCGCCCCAGGACGCTGTGCGGATCATGGAGCCGGGCCTCGGCCAGGCGCGCTAACGGATCGGCGACGGAACGGGTGCATTTGTCGGGGGCTGTTGCCATACTCGGATCAAGCTCGCGTTTGGGTCGTGGAATAGTGCGGTTCAGGCCGGGTCGGCAGAACACGTGAGTACAACATACTAGGGAAACACTGATTAATGTACGCACTCGCGTTGGCACCCCAGGTTTTTCGAGGCAAGGCGCGTCGTGCAGCGGGTAGTGGTTCTACCCGCAAGCGGCGCAACGCAGGATCGGGGAACCTGGGGTGCCAACCCCACAACCTATTGAGAGCAGGGGCTCGGCCGCTTTTGCGCGCGCACAGCGTTGCGGTTCCCTTGTGCAGAATGCTGCACGGCAGTCACCGCGCCTTGTTCGCACGCAAAAGCGACTCGAGCGCGAGTGAGTACATTAATCAGTGTTTCCCTGGAGAACACGAACGGATGTACGCGCGCTTGTCGGATACCGCGGTTCCACGAGGCGGGTCAGGGCACACACCGAGCCTTGTCCGCGGGTGGGAGCGAGGACCCAGCGAGCGGGTACATGCGGACGTGTTTGCCTCGACAAGGATGGGTGCATGAGTCCACAACCGCAACGTTACGTCAGCCGCCTGACCCGGGAGACCCTTGCCCTGATCCTGGCCGGCGGACGCGGCTCGCGACTGAAACAACTGACGCTGTGGCGCGCCAAGCCGGCCGTGCCCTTCGGCGGCAAGTTCCGCATCATCGACTTCCCCCTGTCCAACTGCATCAACTCGGGTATCCGTCAGGTCGCCGTGGTGACGCAGTACAAGGCACACTCGCTGATCCAGCACATGCAGCGGGGCTGGAGCCTCCTGCGCGGGGAATTCGGCGAGTTCATCGAGCTGCTGCCGGCGCAGCAGCGCATCGAGACCTCCTGGTACGCGGGGACAGCCGACGCGGTCTACCAGAACATCGACATCATCCGGCAGCACAATCCGCGCTATGTGCTGATCCTGGCCGGGGACCACATCTACAAGATGGACTACGGCCAGATGATCGCCTTCCACGTGGAGAGCGGCGCAGACATGACCGTGGGCTGCCTGGAGGTGGAGCAGGAGCGGGCGAAGGCCTTCGGCGTGATGGGGGTGGATGCGTCCAGCCGCATTACCTCGTTTGCGGAAAAGCCGGAGGACCCGGCGCTGATCCCCGGCAGCAAGACCCACTCGCTGGCCTCCATGGGGATCTACGTGATCAACACCGAGTTCCTGTTCGACCAGCTGATCAAGGATGCGGACGACACCTTCTCCAGCCACGATTTCGGCAAGGACATCATCCCCGGCATCATCGAGCGAAACCAGGTGATGGCCTATCCGTTCCGTGACGAGCAAGGCGTGCGCCAGGGCTACTGGCGCGATGTGGGGACCATCGACTCCTACTGGCAGGCGAATCTGGAGCTGATCGGGGTGACGCCGGAGTTGAACCTGTACGACTCGGAATGGCCGATCTGGACCTATCAGGAGCAGTTGCCGCCGGCCAAGTTCGTGTTCGACGACGAGGACCGCCGCGGCATGGCGATCGACTCGATGGTCTCCGGGGGCTGCATCATCTCCGGGAGCACCGTGCGCCACTCCCTGCTGTTTTCCAATGTGCAGGTCAACGCCTGTGCCAGCGTGGAGGACTCGGTGATCCTGCCCAGTGTGACCGTCGGCGAGAACTGCGTGATCCGCAATGCGGTGATCGACAAGGGCTGCAAGGTCCCGGACGGGACCGAGATCGGGGTGGACGACGAGGCCGACGCCCGCGACTACTTCGTCTCCCCGGGCGGGGTGCGCGTGGTGACGCCGGAGATGCTCGGACAGGCGACCCACCATGTCCGCTGAATCTGGCAGTACCACCGCGCTAGCCACCCAGCCGCCCCAGCTCGACGTGGTGCTGTGCTGGCATATGCACCAGCCGCAGTACTACGACTCCGGGGCTGGCGAGTATGTCCTGCCATGGACCTACCTGCACGCGCTGAAGGACTACACCGACATGGCCGCGCACCTGGAGGCCTGTCCCCAGGCGCGCGCGGTGGTGAATTTCGCGCCGATCCTGCTGGAGCAGATCGCGGACTACGGCGAGCGGCTGGAGGCCGGGATCGGCAATCGCTCGAGCTTCGGCGACCCGGTGCTGGACCTGCTCCAGCTGGATATCGTCCCGGTGGATCCGGTGCAGCGGCGCGAGATCCTGCGCGTCTGCCTGCGCGCGCATGCCCCGCGCATGATCGAGCCGTTCCCGCTGTTCGAGCGCCTGGCGACCCTGGCCCGCCAGGCGCTGGAAGACGCCGTGCTGCTGGCGCATCTGGACAACCGCTTCTTCCAGGATCTGGCGACCTGCTATCACCTGGCCTGGCTGGGGGAGACCGTGCGCCGCGCCTATCCCGAGGTGCAGGGCTGGCTGAAGGCGGATCAGGGCTTCAACCGCGACGTGCGGGGCCGCCTGCTGAAGCTGATCCGCGACGAGGTCAAGGCGATCCTGCCGCGCTACCGCGAACTGGCCGAGCAGGGGCGTGTGGAGCTCTCGTTCACCCCGTATGCCCACCCGATCATGCCGCTGCTGCTGGACCTGCAGTCGGCGCGCGAGGCGATGCCGGATGTCGAATTGCCGCAGGCGCCGGCGTACCCGGACGGCGAGGCCCGGGTGCGCTGGCATATCGAACGCGGCCTGGCGGTGTTCGAGCAGTACTTCGGCTTCCGGCCACGCGGCTGCTGGCCTTCGGAGGGCAGTCTCAGCGAGGCGACCGTGCGCCTGCTGGATGACTACGACATCTGCTGGACCGCCAGTGGCCAGACCGTACTCGGCAACAGCCTGGCGGCGGCCGGGGAGACCGCCGAGTCGCATACCGGTTCGGCGGAGCAGGAGGGCTGGCTGCATCGTCCGTATTGCCTGAAGGGGGCCCGGACGGAGCTGTTCTTCCGCGACGACGGGCTTTCCGATGCGATCGGGTTTCGCTACGCCGACTGGCACGCCGACGACGCGGTCGGGGACTTCGTGCATCACCTCGAGAATATTGCCGCCGTCTCGCCCGACGGGGGCGTGGTGGCGGTCATCCTGGATGGCGAGAACGCCTGGGAGTACTACCCGGAGAACGGCTTCTACTTCCTGCGGGCGTTGTACGAGCGGGTAGCGGAGAATCCGCGGCTGAACCTGTGCACCTTCTCGGACGTCTGCCAGCGCACGGGTCCGCGGACGGATCGCGGCGAACTCACGGGCATGGTGGCGGGCTCCTGGGTCTACGGGACCTTTTCCACCTGGATTGGCGACCCGGACAAGAACCTTGGCTGGGACCGCCTGATCGAGGCCTGGACCGCCGTGGACCAGGCCATCGCGCGGCATCCGGCACTGGATACGCCGGAGCTGCGCAAGCAGCTCGCGGTATGCGAGGGCTCCGACTGGTGCTGGTGGTTCGGGGAATACAACCCCGCGGGTTCCGTCAGCGACTTCGAACAGCTCTACCGTCGGCATCTGGCCCGCCTGTACCAGCTGGCGGATCTCGATGTGCCCGACTCGCTGGGCGAGGTCCTCTCGGTCGGGGGCGGTGATCCCGCGGCGGGCGGTACCATGCGCAAGGGCCAGTAACTGTGTGCCAAGTAACCATGTGCCCGGTAACCATGTACGAGGGGCCGTAGCGGATGGAGGCGGGCGAAGAACACTGCAACCCCCTGATGCAGCGCCGCCGCGCGGGGGTCCTCCTGCACCCCGTGTCATTGCCGGGCCTGGGTCCGGTCGGGACGCTGGGGGACGAGGCCTTTCGTTTCCTCGACTGGGCGCGGGATGCTGGCTTCAGCCTGTGGCAGATCCTGCCGTTGCACCCGCCGCAGGAGGACGGTTCGCCGTATGCCAGTATCTCCGCCTTCGCTGGCGATGTGCGCCTGATCGACCCGCAGCGCCTGGCGGCGCGCGCGGGCCTTGCGGACCCGACGCTGCCCGTCGACACACTGCTGGAACAGGCGCGGGAGCGGCTGGAGCAGGCCGGCGATGGCTGGGCGCAGGCCTACCAGGCTTTTCGGGATTCCCAGGGCCCGGTGTGGCTGGAGGACTTTGCCCGGTTCGTGGTGATCCGGGCCCGTGAAGGCGGCCGTCCCTGGTGGGAATGGCCGGCCGCCTTGCGCGACCGCGATCCGGATGCCCTGGCGGCTGCGGAGGTCGATGCGGCCCGGGAGCTGGAGGCGGTACGCTTCGCCCAGTTTGTGCTGTTCGATCAGTGGCAGGACGTGCGCGAGCATGCCCGCGCACGGGACATCCTGATCCTGGGCGACATGCCGATCTTCGTGGCGCACGACTCGGCCGAGGTCTGGGCCCACCGTGACCTGTTCGATCTGGACGACACGGGGCACCCGCTGACCGTGGCCGGCGTGCCACCGGACTACTTCTCCGAGACCGGGCAGCGCTGGGGCAACCCGCACTACCGCTGGGACCGCCTTGCCGAACGCGGCTACGACTGGTGGGTGGAGCGGCTGCGCTGGACCCTGGAGACGGTAGACGCCGTGCGCATTGATCACTTCCGCGGCTTCGAGGCCAGCTGGGCGGTGCCGGCGAGCGAGCCGGATGCCACGCAGGGGCACTGGGTGCCGGGGCCGGGCGCGGACTTCTTCGAACAGCTTCAGACCCGTCTCGGCGTGCTGCCGTTGCTGGCCGAGGACCTCGGCGTGATCACGCCGGAGGTGACCGCCCTGCGCCTGCGCTTCGATCTGCCGGGCATGCGCATCCTGCAGTTCGCCTTCGAGGGTGGGCCGGACAACCCGTACCTGCCGGCGAATCACGACGAACTGAGCGCGGTGTACACGGGTACCCACGACAACGACACCACGCTGGGCTGGTTCCGTTCCCTGGAGCCGTCCCTGCAGCAGCACGTGATCGCAACGCTGGATGAGGGCGGGGCCGAGGAGATGCCCTGGCCGCTGATCCGTGCGGCCTGCCGTTCGCCGGCACAGCTCGCGATCCTGCCGATGCAGGATGCCCTGCAACTGGGTTCGGACGCGCGCACGAACATTCCCGGTACGGTGGACGAACGCAACTGGACCTGGCGCTTTGACTGGAGTCAGCTGCCCGAGGGACAGACCGAGGCGCTGCGCGCGCTGGCGCAGGAGACCCGCCGCCTGGAATGAGGGACCGTTCGGCCCGCGCGCCTCAGTGCAGGCATGGGCCCGACACAAGAAAGCCCGGCCCCTTGACGGGGACCGGGCTTTTTCATTGGGTCTACGGTGGCGCGATTAGCGCATCATGCCGCCGCCCTGGCCACCCTGTTGCTGCTGCATCTGCTGCTGCAGGCTCTGCATGCGCTGGATGACGTCGTCGATATCGGCGTTTTCCTGGCGCATGGCGGCCATCAGGTCTTCCCGCAGGGCTTCCTGGGCCTCCAGGATTTCTTCATCCTGCGCGACCGCCTGCTGGGCTTCCTGCAGGTTCATCTGCGCCTGCTGCACGTCTTCGGACTGGATGACTTCCTGGCGCTGTTCGGCGCTGAGGTCCGGATCGCGCAGGCGTTCCTCGGCGGACTCGAGGGTTTCCAGGTCCCGACGCGGCTGATAGCCGGCGGACTCCATCTTGTCCAGGACCAGGTTTTCCAGCTCTTCGCCCTTCTGTTCCAGCTGCGGATTGTTCTGGATGGCCTGCTGCTGGGTCTCGGCGAGCGTCTGCTGGAGCTGCTGCATCTCCATCTGCGGGTTGCCGCCCTGACCGCCCTGCATGCCCATGCCGCCCTGGCCCTGCTGGCCCATGCCCTGCGCCATGGCGAGCGGGCTGGCCAGCGCAAGGGCGGCCGCGGCGATCAGTCCGGCGACGGACCGGGAACGAATCTTCATAGAGTCTCTCCTGCGTAAGTAGTAACGGTAGCCTAGACAAGCGCACTTAACCCCAGCTTAACAAGCGTGGCGCTTTCATGCCCGACAAGGGGCGTCGAGCCAGGCGAGTGGCACCTGGCGAAGACGATCCGCGGATGGAGGAGTTCCCCGGGGCCCCGTGGCGGGCGTATCCGTGTGATGCCCGTCGCGGTTTCGGGTTGATCAGGGCGGATCGCTGCGCGTGAACAGCGCTATGTCGCGCGCGGGCAGCGCGAGGGCGCAACCCAGCCGGTCGGCGATCCAGTGCAGGGTGTCGGGACCGTAGAACGCGACGTGGGTGGGGTCGCGGCGATAGTGCCAGCGGCGGAAGCCGTCCGCCTCGGGCGGCCATTCGGTCATTACGGCAAGAACGCCGCCCGGGCGCAGGTGGGTGCGCAGCGTTTGCAGTGCGTGCAGGGGACTGTGCAGGTGCTCCAGCACCTCGGTGCAGGTGATGAAATCCCAGCCGGAGTCGGGTGCGTCGGGCCAGGCGGGTGCAAAGGTGGGGTCCCATATATCCATGGTGTAGCCGCCCGCCCGCAGCAGGGCCGCGAGAACGGGTTGGGGTCCGCAGCCCCAGTCGAGGCCGCGGGCAGGTGGCGGCAGGGCCTCGAGCAGCGGTTCGATCAGCCGCTGCAGATGCGCCTGGTAACCAGGGTCATCGGGCCGATTCTCGTGGGTGCGGTAGTACGCACGTTCCGTCTCGCGGTCGGGCCAGACCCCGGTGTCGAGGTGGATCAGGCGGCAGTGGTGGCAGCGGCGATAGTCACCGGGTGAGGGGTCGCCGAGACCGCGGTGATGGAACAGCCGGGTCGGCTGGCCGCACAACGGGCAGGCAGGCCGAGCGGAGCCGCTCAGCGGCGCAGGTAGCGGAACCACGAGGCGATATTCAGCAGGCTCATCAGGGATTGCGAGAGGTAGGTATAGGCGGCGGCCTTCAGGATGCGCTCCGCATGCGGGTAGTCGGGCGGGTGCAGGTAACGCCCGTCGCGCAGCATCGGCATGGCCCGGCGGAAGCTGGCGTCGAACTCCGTGGGGAGGGTGACCAGGTGGGCCAGCGTGGCGAGCCCCATGGAGAGGACTCCGGCCAGCAGGAACAGGAACGCGGGCGCGGGATGTCGGGCGAGCAGGGTGACAAAGGGAATGGCGACCAGCAGCCAGGCGCCGATCTGCTGTCCGTATCCCGCGACGCAGACCAGGTAGCTGCGCATGCGCAGCGGGGCGTAGCCCTCGGCATGCTGGATGGCGTGTCCGACCTCGTGGGCGGCCACGGTGACCGCCGTGAGGGAGTGGCCCTCGTGGTTTTCGGGCGACAGCCGTACGGTGCGGGCGTTGGGGTCGTAGTGATCTCCGTGCGTGGTGGTCTCCACCCGGACCTTGTGCAGCCCGTGACGGTCCAGCAGATCGCGGGCCAGTTCCGCGCCGGTGCCGTCGTAGCGGTCCCCCGGCTGGTGGTACTTCTTCATGACGTGACGTACCCAGAGGCCCGGGGCCCAGGCGAGGAACAACAGCAACGGCGCGAGCAGGATCAACAGTCGCATGCGGCTATATTGACCCAAATCCCGCCCTGGCGGAAAGGGTAAGCCGGTTCGGGATGACCGCGCGTGGCGGCAGGCCCCTCAGCCGGCCGTTCGCCCCGCTGGTTGCGTCAGTCCTCGGACTCGTCGTAGTCGCCCTTGTGTTTCGGGTTCGGGCGGGCGCGGCGGTCGCGCGAATAGTCCCGGTCGTCGGCGTTGCCCTCCGGCGCGGCCTCGATCATGCGCAGGTTGGCTGCGGGGGCCGACCCGTCCTTCTCCTGACCGAAGTAGATGGTCTGGTGCGGGAACGGGATCTCGATGCCGGCGGCGTCGAAGTGCTTCTTGACCAGGCGGTTGAACGCGCGGCCCAGGCCGAACTGGGTGCCCGGCAGCGTCTTGATGCGGATACGCACGTTGACCGAGCTGTCGGCCAGGGCGGTGACGCCGTGCACCTCCATTTCGTCGAGGATGTTCGGACCCTGGTCGGGGTCTTCCTTGAGTTCCTCGAAGGCCTCGCGCAGGCGCACGATGACCTCGTCGATGTCCTCGCGGTAGGCGACGCCGTACTCGCCCACGTGGTAGGCGAATTCACGCATGTAGTTGGACACCGCGTCGACCGAGGAGAACGGGATCAGGTGGTAGGTCCCGGACAGGTCGCGCAGACCCAGCGAGCGGATGGTCAGGCGTTCGACCACGCCGGTCGTTCCGGCGACGGTGACTACGTCACCGACGTTGATGGCGTTCTCGAGCTGGATGAAGACCCCGGTGATCACGTCCTGGACCAGTTTCTGGGCGCCGAAGCCGACGGCCAGGCCGAGGACGCCCGCGCCGGCCAGCAGCGGCCCGATGTTCACGCCGATCTCGGCCAGCACGATCATGGTGGTCATCACGATCAGCACGATGGCGACCGCATTGCGGAAGATGGTCAGCAGCGTGGCCTCGCGGGCCGTCGGACCGCCGTCGCCGGTGTTGGGGTTCATGCGGTGTTCGATCCAGCTGGCGAATACCAGCCAGATGGCGAGCACGCCCAGCAGGATCAGGGCGACCGAGATCGCGGTGCCCAGTACCGCCATGCCGGTGTCGGAGGCGAGCCAGGTGGTCAGGCTGAAGGCACCCCAGGCATCCGCGATCACCGCCAGCACGATCAGCAGGATCACCAGGCGCATGACCTTCAGCGCCTTCGGGATGTACGAGTTCAGGCGCAGTTCCAGCGACGGGAACTTCTCCCGGGTCTCGTCGGGCACGCGGATCTGCCGGCCGATCAGCTGCGTCAGCAGGTTGGCGACGAACACGCCCACGAAGGCCGCGAGCAAGGTCTGACCGGTGGCCTTGGCCATGAAGGGCAGAGCGTCTTCCGGGCGCGTGACGCTGACCACGGCCAGCGCCAGGAAGTAGAGCAGCGCGATCCAGTGCCAGAAATTCGCCAGCAGCGAGATCACGATCCGGGTGAAGGCGAACTCGGCCCGGTTGGCCATCGCGATCAGGCGGTCATGCACCCGGCTGCGGTTCTGCAGGATGATCACGGCGGCGTACAGGAACGCCGTCAGCATCACGATCAGCCCCAGCGAGCGCCCCGCCTCGGAGGAGATCTGGTTGTTGGCGATCGGCACCAGCAGCAGGAGGCCGTAGCCAATGTAGCCCACGATGCGCGCCAGCCAGGCGTTCCAGTAGGCGGCCTCGTCCCCGGCCATCGGCAGCAGGCGCAGACCGTGGTAGCGGGTGGCGAAGATCAGGCGCAGCGCCGCCTTGGTCACCTCGATCAGCAGGAAGGCGTTCAGGAACAGCGAGTGGCGCGTGTTCATCTCGCCCGACTCGCCCAGTACGAACAGCGCGAGGGCATAGCCGGCCAGCCAGGCGAGGATGACGATCAGGAAGTCGATCGCGGCGGCGAGGACGACGGCGGGCAGTGCCCGCATCAGGCGCATGTGCTCCGCGGCATTCAGGGCCCAGCGGTCGATGCCGGTAAACAACGGGGCACCCAGGCGGCGCAGGATCAGGAACACCACCACGGTGAATACAATGATGATCGCCAGATCGAGCACGGCCATCCCGAAAACCGTCGGTTCGATTGCACGGACCTGTTCGGCGATGTCCGCGGCGATGTCGTTGAGGGCCCGGATCTCGGCCACGGTCCCCTCGGCCAGCGACTGGGTCAGCTGGGCAATCTGGCGCGCCACCGATTCGCTCTCGCCGGTGTCCACCGGGACGGCATCTTCGGCCGTCTCGCTCTCGCTGGCGCCGCTGTCGGCGCGCAAGGCTTCCAGCAGGCGTTCGCGTGCCTCCTCGTTTTCCAGCGCGTCGATCAGCGTCTGGCGCAGGTCATTGCCGGATTCCGTCGCGCCGGCATCCTGGGCAGAGACGGCCCCCAGCGGCACGGAGAACAGCAGGGCGGCGAGGACGAGCAGGCGGGAGAAGAAGCGAAACGGCGAGCGCTGGTGGGTCACGGCAAACCTCAATGTTCGGGGGGCATCCATGGGAGCCGCGCTCATGGCGTTCATGTCGATGGACCTATTGAGCGGCGGTTCGCCCGTGCGGTTAGTGCGAGCAGTCTAAAGGCTCGAAGTTCCCCGCCACAATGCGGGCCGGGGGTGCGTCCGGGGATGGCCGCCGCCCCTGGCGGAGCCTTGCCATGATGGGGGAAAGCACGCTCATCGCGAGCGCCAAAGGCGCGGGGCGATCTCCGTGCCCGACCTCGGCGTCGGCCGGGCACGAGGCTTACTCCAGCAGCATCGGGTCCAGCCAGGCGATCCCGAGCTGGGCCATCTGCTGCTCCACCCAGGCGATACGGCGGTCCAGTTGCGGGCCCGGCTGGACCGGGTTCATGCGCCCGGGGCTGGGGAGGATGGCGGCCAGGCGCGCGGACTGGTGACGGTCCAGTTCGGTGGCGGAGACACCGAAGTAATGCTGGGCGGCGTTCTCGATGCCGTAGATGCCGGGGCCCCATTCCGCCAGGTTCAGGTAGATCTCGAGGATGCGTCGTTTCGGCCACAGGGTCTCCATCCCCAGCGTGAACCCGGCCTCCAGCGACTTGCGCACCCAGGACCGGCCGTGCCACAGGAACAGATTCTTGGCGGTCTGCTGGCTGATGGTGCTGGCGCCGCGCAGTCGCCCGCCGCGCACATGATCGCCCAGCGCCTGGCGCACCGAGCCCCAGTCAAAGCCGCGATGGTTGGGAAAATGCTGGTCCTCCGCGGCGATCACCGCCAGCATCAGGTGGCGGGGCAGGTCATCCAGACGCTGCCAGTCCGGGCGCCGGTTGGAGGCGGTCTGCCAGTCGGTGGCCACCACCATGGCCATGCCGTAGGGCGGGTCGACGCGAGCGAACAGCACGACCAGCGCGAACATAACCCCGATGCCCAGCGCCAGCAGGAATGCGGTCAGCCCGGCCACCCAGAGGAGCAGGCGGCGCAGCGGGCGGCGCTTGCGGCGGGCCGCCATTACCGTACCCCTGCCGCGCGCGGCGCACCGGCGAAGTCGATGTTGCGGATGCGGGTCTCCATGAGGCGCAAGGATAACGCTTGCGCGTGCCGGCCGGGGCGGTTTTCGCGATGCGATCCGGTCGTGTCGGCCCGCTGCCGGTCGAACTGTTTGCCCGTTTCGTGGCCCAATGGCGGAGGGGCTGCCCGACCGACCCCGAAATCCGCCTCGACAACCCGACCGTTCGCGAAGGAGAGAGCCATGGACGTATTGCCCTATCGCTATGTGACCCCGAGCGGCGAGGCCGTGTCCTTCGAGTTTCGTCTGCACCCCGAGACGGGTTCGGCGGTGCGGGTGCAGCAGTTGCTGGACCGGTTGACCGATACCCTGGATAACGAGATCGGGGTGCTGGGGGACACCTGTAACGGGGATGTGCTGCAGGCCCTGGCGATGGCCCTGGCGGTACGTACCGAGATGATCCCGGCCGACCCCGAGATGACCCAGGGACTCGCGCGCGATGTGGTGGAGCGCGCGTTGAAATCGCTGGGCGAGGCGCAGCACCAGCAGACCGGGCCGGTAGGACATGCCTGACCCGGCCGCGAACCGACCGCCAAAGGCCCCCGGACGCCCGATCGTGTTCTTCGATGGCGGCTGCCCGCTGTGCCGTCGCGAGATCGGACACTACCAGCGCCTGGATACCGCTGCCGCGGTCGACTGGCGCGACATTCACGCCGATGCGGCGCCGCTCGCCGCCTGGGGCATCACCTGGGACCAGGCCATGCAGCGCATGCATGCCGTCAGTCCCGAGGGCCGCATCCGCAGCGGGGCCTGGGCCTTCGTGCTGGTCTGGCGGCATCTGCCGTATTACCGCTGGCTCGGCGGCGTGCTGCATCGCCTTCCGCCGGTCGTCTGGCTGATGGACCGCGTCTACAACGTGATCGCCCGCTATCGCTGGCGGTCCCGCTGCGACGACGGGGTCTGCCGCCCGGGGGGATAACGGCCGCCGTGGCGCATGCCAAGCCTCATCTGCCGCAAAAGACCTGCGCCGTGTGCGGTCGGCCGTTTGCCTGGCGTAGAAAGTGGGCGCGCTGCTGGGACGAGGTGCGCTACTGTTCCGACGCCTGCCGGCGTCGTCGTACGAGGCAAACGGCGTCATGAAACGCTCTGTATTCCCGGGGGTCTGGGCCGTGATCGTGCTGGCACTCGCTGTGCCGCTGGCGGCGGACGATCTGGCCGAAGAACGTGTGATCGTGGCGCAGTTGCAGGAGCCGCAGCGCATCCTGCTGATGCGTCATGCCCTGGCGCCGGGGATTGGCGACCCATCGGGCTTTGATGTCGACGACTGCGCCACGCAGCGCAATCTATCCGAGGAGGGCCGCGCGCAGGCCCGCGAGACCGGCGAACGCCTGCGGGCCGCCGGGCTCGATTCGATCCGGGTATTCGCGGGTCCCTGGTGTCGCAATTTCGATACCGCGGAGCTGCTGGGCTATGGCGAACCGGTGGTCCTGGAGGCCCTGGGATCGGTGTTTCGCACCAACGCCCCGCACCGTGAGCGGCGCATGCGGGCGTGGCGCGAACACCTGGCGGAGGAATACCGGCAGGCGCAGGGACCTGCGGTCTACGTGACCCACCGGGCCAACATCATGGAGCTCAGCGGGCGCAGCATCGGGGCCGGGGCGATGCTCGTCGTCGAGATCAACGCCGATGGCAGTGCCCGTCCCGTGGGACAATAGGCGGGCGTCCTGAGCGGGGCGACGGTCCTTCCAGCATTCGGATTACAGGCGGATCTCCACGCGTTCGGCACCCGGGGCGTCGATGCCGCGGTGCAGCAGCAGGGTGCCGCTGGCATTGAGCAGTTCGGTGCTCAGCTGGCGAAAGCGCACCACCGTCTCGGTCAGGTTCAGGCGGCTCTCCAGCAGGTCGCGCTGGGCCTGGGCCACGGCCAGGGCGGTCCCGGCCCCGACCCGAAAGCGGGTCTGTTCCACGCGCAGCAGTTCTTCCTGCAGTTCCACCGTCTCCTTCTGGGCCTGGATCTGTTCGCGCACACGGGCGGCGTCGAACCAGGTGGCGCGCACGTCCTCGATGGCCAGCTGTTCCAGGTTGGCCAGGGTCTCCTGGATCTGCTGGCGGGTCAGGCGCGCGCGGGTGTGCTCGGCCTCGGCCGCGCGATTGCCGATGGGCATCTCGAAGCGCAGGCCGGCGGCCAGGTCGTAGCCGTCGCCCTGGCGGTCGCGCCAGGTGCGGCTGAAGCTGTCAGCGTAGCCGGACTGGCCCAGGGTGACGAAGAAGTCCAGGCGCGGCAGCAGGCCGTTGCGGGTGCGCACCACCTCTAGCTGATTGCGCTGCACGCGCAGGCGGGTCTCGTTGAGGTCGGCGCGGTGGTCGCGAGCCAGCGCCACGTAGGCATCCAGGGGCTCCAGGGCGTAGCGCTCCAGCTCCGGCTCCGAACGGGCCTCTAGCCGGGTATCCCAGAGCCCGCCGTTGTCGGCCTGCAGCAGGCGGGCCAGCGCGTCCTGGGCGCGGGCACGGTCGGCCCGCGCGTCGATCAGGCCCTGGCGGCGCAGCGCCACCTCGGCGCGCGCGGATACGGCCTCGGTCTCCGGGCGGTCGCCGGCCCGGATGCGGCGTTCGGTCTGGTCCAGCTGGGCGCGGGCGACCGCCAGGGCCTCCTCGAAGATGGCGATCTGTGCGTCGGCCAGTACCAGGTCCCAGTAGCGGCCCTCCACGTCCGTGATCAGCTGCTCCACGAAGCCGCGCACCTCGTATTCCGAGGCCTCCACATCCAGGCTGGCCTGGCGCAGGCGCACCAGGTTGGATTCGATACGGCCGCCCCGGAGCAGGGCCTGGGTCAGGCTGAGCCCCGCGCGGGTGGTGAACTGCGGGGTGTCCACGCGGGAACTGGAGGCGCGGGAACTGCGCAGCGAGACCGTCAGGTCGGTGCCGGTGGGAAGCGCCTGGGTGATCCCGGCCTCCCCGAAACGGCGGGTGGTTGTCACCGTGTCGGTCTCGCCGATCTGTTCCAGCTGGCGCACGCTCTGGTCGCGGCTGATCTCCAGCTCGGCGAACAGCTCGGGGTCGAACACCGCGCGCTCCTGGGCCTCGAAGGTGCCCTGGATGGCCGTTTGCAGGCGCTCGGCGCGCAGGCCGCGGTTGTTCTCCAGGGCGCGGGCGACGGCCTCCTCCAGCGACAGCGTCTCCTCCGCCACCGCCTCGCGCTCGAACGGGCGGGTGTCCAGCAGGGCCTCGGCGGGCAGGGACAGGCGCAGGCCCTCGGTGGCGTCCTGGGCGTCGGCGCCCTGGGCCGGGAGGGTCAGGGCGAGCGCGACGAGGAAGGTCAGCGTTTTTCTAGGCATGTTCCGTTGCGACTCGATAGACCGGTTGTGGATGTTCGCCCCGGCGGTGGAACAGCAGGTACAGCGTCGGGATCAGCACCAGGGTGATCAGGGTAGAAGACAGCAGGCCGCCGATCACCACCCGCGCCATCGGGGCCTGGGCCTCGCCGCCGTCGCCCATACCGATCGCCAGCGGCGACAGCGCGAGGATGGTGGTCAGCGTGGTCATCAGGATCGGGCGCAGGCGCTCGCCGGCGGCGGCCACGATCGCCGCGTTCAGTTCCATGCCGTCGTCGCGGTGGCGCCGGGCCATCCGGTCCACCAGCAGGATCGCGTTGTTCACCACGATCCCGACCAGCAGCAGGATGCCGATCAGCGACTGCACGTTGAGCGTGGTGTCAGTGATCAGCAGCGCCGCGGTGACGCCGATCAGGGCCAGCGGGATGGAGAACATCACGATCAGCGGGTCGCGCAGGGATTCGTACAGACTGGCCATGACCATATACACCAGCAGCGTGGCCAGCAGGGTGCCCAGCAGCAGCTCGGAGAAGGCGGCCTCCTGTTCCTCGATATCGCCGGTGACCGAGAAGTCGATCTCCTCCGGCAGCGGGATATCCGCCAGGGCGGCACGCACGTCCGCCGCGACCTCGCCCAATGAACGGTCGCCGATATTCACGAACAGGGTGCTGATGCGCGCCTGCTCGCGGCGCTGGATGCTGTCGGGGCCCATCGCGGTTTCAAAGGAAACAAGGCTGCGCAGGGCGACGCGCTCGCCGTCCTCGCTGCGCACCGTCAGGTTCAGCAGGTCGTCCAGCGAGCTCTGGTCGGCGTCGCGCAGCTGGACCCAGATGCGGGTCTCGTCGCCCCCGGCGCGCAGCTGCCCGGCGCTGGAGCCGCCCAGCGCGGTCTCCAGGGTCTGGGCGATGGTGCGCACGTCCACGCCCAGGTCGGCGGCGCGGGCGCGGTCGATGCGGGTGGCGAACTCGGGCTGACCGCCGTCGGAGCCGACGCGGGTATCGGTCACGCCGGGGATGTCGGACAGCGCGGCCTCGAACCGCTCGACCACCGCGTTCATCGTGGGCAGTTCGAAGCCGCGGACCTCGATGGACAGGCTCTCCTCGTCCGCGCCACGGCCGAAGCCACGGAAGAAGATTCCGCTGGAGGCGCGTACGCGGATCTCGACCCCGGGCGGGCTGCCCAGCGCCTCGCGCAGCGCGGCGGCGATGGCATCGGAGGAGCGGCTGCGGCTTGCGCGCGAACCGACCATTACGCGCATGTTGCCGGAGGCCGGCGAGGAGGCCCGGAACGCCGAGGCGCCCGAGCTGGAGACCAGGTTTTCCAGTTCCGGGACCTCGTCGCGGATGATCGCCTCCAGCCCGGCCATGGTGGCGTAAAGCTCTTCCAGCGGGGTGCCGGGTTCCATGGATACATGCACGCGCAGCTCGCCCTCGTCGGTGGCGGGCAGGAACTCGGTGCCCACGCCGCGCAGGCCGGCGAGGGCGATCATCATCAGCAGCAGGCTGATGCCGATGACCATCCACGGCTGGGTCAGGGTGCGCTGCAGCAGGCCCTGGTAGCGTTGTTCCATGCGCGCGAGGGCGCTGGTGTCTCGCCTGGGCATCGGGGCGCGGGCCATCAGCATCGGCACCAGGGTGAGGGCAACGATCAGCGAGCCGGCCAGGGCAAAGGCGACCACGGCCGCCAGGGGCTTGAACAGCTGGCCGGCGAGTTCCTCGGCGAAGAACAGCGGCAGGAAGATCGCGACCGTGGTCAGGGTGCTGGCGATGATGGCGGGCGCGACCCGTCCGGTGCCGCTGATCGCGGCCTCGGCGGCGGTCTGCTCGGCGCGTTCTTCACGTCGGCGGGCGATGCTCTCGATGACCACGATGGCGTTGTCCACCATCAGCCCCACCCCCAGCGCGATCCCGCCAAGTGTCATCAGGTTCAGCGAGTAGCCGCCGAAGTACACCAGACCAAAGGTCGCGATCACGGCCAGCGGGATCGCGGTGGCCGCCACCAGGGTGTAACGGATATTGCGCAGGAACACGAGCAGCACCAGTACCGCCAGCGCGCTGCCGTAGAGGATGGCCTGGCCGACATTGGTGATGGAGTTGCGGATGAACCCCGCCTCGTCGGTGACCGCGCGGATGTCGATCTGAGGGAAGTCGCGGTTCAGGCGTACCAGTTCGGCGTGCACCGCCTCCGAGACCTCGACCGTGTTGGCGTCGGCCAGCTTGCGCACCGCGAGCTGGACGCCTTCTTCCTCGTTGACCCGGAAGCGGCGGGTGACGCGCTGATGGGTATCGCGTACCTCCGCGACCTGGTGCAGGTGGGTCACGCCATCCTCGCTGCGCTGCACGATGGTGTCGCGGACCTCGTCCACCGAGCGGAACTCGGCCGGGGTGCGCAGGCGGTACTCCCGCCGGCCGTCCATGATCGGCCCGCCGGGGGTGATCACGTTGGCGTCGCGGATGCGGTTGCGCAGGTCGTCCAGGCCCAGGTCGATGGCCTCGAGACGCTCCGGGTCCACCTCCACGCGGACCTCGCGCTCCAGCCCGCCGAAGGTGTCGACCGCGGCCACACCGGGGATGCGCTCCAGGCGCGGGGCGATGCGGTTGTCGATCAGGGTGCGCAGGTGGATGGCGTCCAGCTGCGAGCCCACCCCCAGGCGCATGATGGGCGAGTCCTGGGTGTCGAACTGGCGCACCAGCGGGCGGTCGGCATCATCCGGCAGGCGGTCCTCGATGCGTGCCAGACGATCGCGCAGGTCGTCCACGGCCTGGCGGATGTCCGTGCCCCAGGCGAAGTTGATGCGGACGTTGCTGTTGCCCTCGGCCGAGGTGGAACGGATCTCCTGGGCACCCGTGATCGCGGCCGCTGCCTGTTCCACCGGCCGTGTGACCAGTTGTTCGACCTCCTCGGCCCCGGCATTGGGGTAGGAGGTCATCACGGTGACCACGGGGTAGGTGATGTCGGGCAGCAGGTCCACCGGCAGGCGCGTCAGCGCGGTCAGCCCGAGGATGACCACGATCAGGGCCACCATACTGGTCAGCACGGGGCGGTGGACGGTCAGGCGCGCGGGATTCACGGGGTCTGTGCCTCGCGCGCGTCATCGCGGTCGGGGATGCGGCCCGGTTCGCTCAGCCGCAGCGGGGTACCGTCCGCAAGCAGGTGCTGGCCGAGGATCACGACCTCGGTGCCCGGCGGCAGATCGGGTTCCAGCAGTTCGACCCAGTTCCCGTCACGGACACCGGTGACGGCCTGATGGCGCCGGGCCGTTGGGCGCTCGCCACTTCGGTCCACGCTGAATACGGTGGGCCCGGCCTCACGCTGGATGATCGCGTCGCGTGGGATGGCCCGCGCGCCGTCGCGCTGGCCCAGGGTGATCGCGGCCTCGACGAACATGCCCGGGCGCAGGCGGACGTCGTCGTTGGGCAGTTCCACCTCGATCCGCGCCTGGCGCGAGCCGGGGCGGAACTCCGGTGCGATCCGCGCGATGGTCCCCGCGAATGCGGTGTCGGGGTAGGCGCCGGTGCGTACCTCAGTGGCCTTACCGGGAGACAGCCGACCGTAGTCGGACTCCGTCACGGCCAGGATCGCCCGGACCGGCTGGAGCCGGACCAGCGCCAGCGCCGGCTCGCTGGCGCTGATGACCGTGCCGGGATCCACATGCCGTTCTGCCACCCAGCGCGTGCTGCTGGATGCATCCGCCTCGATGCGGGTATAGCCGAGCTGGATCTCGCGGGTGCGCAGTGCGGAGCGTCGCTGCCGGATCTGCGATTCGGCGAGGGCCACTCGGGTCTGCGCCAGGGCCAGTTCGGTCTCGGCGGCCTCCAGCTCGGAACGCGAGGCGATCCCCTGATCGCGCAGTTCACGGGTGCGCTGCAGTTCGCGCCGGGACGCGTCGCGGCTGGCGATGGCCTCCGCCAGGCTGGCCTCGGCCACTTCCAGTTCCGCCGCGGCCTGGGCGACGTCCTGCTCGAACTCTTCGGTGTCCAGTTGCAGCAAGGGGTCGCCCGGTTCCACGCGGTCCCCCAGATTGACGAAGATCTCGGCGACCCGGCCGCCGACACGGGGAGTGATCTCGATGCGGTCCGCACCCTCGATGCTCCCGGTGAAGCGCCGGCGCTCGACCAGGTCACGGGTCTCGATGGCGGCAACCGCCACGGCCACCGGTCGCGTCTCGCCACCGCCGGGGCGACTGCTTGGCGCTGCATCGTCATCCGGAGCGAGCAGCATCCAGCCCAGCAGGCCGGCGGCCAGGAGGAAGAGAACCGCGGTGATCAGGGTGGCGGGGCGGGGCATTGCAGCTCGCTTTTGTTCGGGGTGGTCAGGGGGAGTGTGGCGTGGTTCACTGAATCCTGAATGAATTCGGTTCGGAATCCGGGCCTTGTTCGGGGCATCCTGCCATGCGACCGCGAATCTCGAGGAGAATTCTGTAATGACACGCGATACGGCCCGTGCGTCGCGTCCGCGGCGACGCTCTTTCGGTGGGGACATGCTCGGGCTGCTGGCCTGGATGGTACTGGTGTTTGCCGTGGCGGGGCTGGGTGGCTGGGCCACCAGTCTTTCGGTGGCCGACTGGTACCCAACCCTGGCCCGGCCGCCGTTGAATCCGCCGGATGCGGTGTTTGGCCCGGTCTGGAGCGTGCTGTTCGGGCTGATGGGGCTGGCGGCGTGGCATGTGTGGCGCCGCGTGGGCCTGACCGGGGCACCGATCGCGCTGGGTTTGTTCCTGGCGCAACTCGCCCTGAACCTGGGCTGGTCGGTGCTCTTCTTCGGCCTGCAGCGCCCGGATCTGGCGCTCGCCGAGATCCTGATTCTGTGGCCGCTGATCCTCGCCACGCTGATCGCCTTCTGGCGCATCGATCGCATCGCCGGCGCGCTGCTGGTGCCCTACCTGCTGTGGGTCGGCTTCGCCATCTACCTCAACGCCGGCATCGTCTGGCTCAACTGATCGGCACCACGAACAAGGTCAAAAGCGATTCACAGGAAGAAGGGAAGGATGGAAGGGTTTTCGTTGATTGGATCGGGCGAGACGCAATGCTGTTTGCCCATCCAGCCCCTCTTCCAGTCTTCCAACCTTCCTGTGAATCGCCCTTGATCTTGACCTTCTTCGTGCCTTCGTGAGCTTCGTGGTGGAACCGGGCTTTGCAGCGGCCGGGTGTCATGCGTTGGTCATGTGGGCGGAGTATCCTGACGCGATTTTTCGCGGGAGGGCGTCATGGCCGTACGGGTTGGCATCAATGGCATGGGGCGGATTGGCCGCCTGGCGCTGCGTGCGGCCTGGGATCGGGACGATCTCGAGATCGTGCACCTGAACGAGGTCGCGGCGGATGGTACGGTCACCGGGCACCTGCTGGAGTTCGATTCGGTGCACGGGCGTTGGGATCGCGGCATCCAGGCCGAGCCGGACGCCCTGCAGATCGATGGCCGCAGTCTGCGCCACACGCAGCTGGGCGAGCCGGGGCAGGTGCCCTGGGCCGAGTCCGGTGTGGATATCGTGATCGATGCCAGCGGCGCCTTCCGCACCATGGAGACCCTGCAGCCGCACTTTGATCGCGGGGCTCGGCGCGTGGTCGTCGCGGCACCGGTGAAGGACGAGCGTGCGCTGAACGTAGTGATGGGCGTCAACGATGCCGCCTACGATCCGGCCCGGCACCATGTCGTAACCGCTGCCTCCTGCACCACCAACTGTCTGGCGCCCCTGGTCAAGGTGCTGCACCCGGCTCTGGAGATCCGCCACGGGACGATCCTGACGGTGCATGACATGACCGCCACGCAGTCGCCTGTGGACCTGCCGCGCGACAATCTGCGCCGGGCCCGTGCGGCCGGGCTGAACCTGATCCCGACCACCACCGGCTCGGCGAAGGCGATCGGCGACATCTTCCCGGAACTGAACGGACGGCTGAACGGCCATGCGGTGCGCGTGCCGCTGATGAATGCCTCGCTGACGGACTTCACCTTCGAGGCGGCGCGCGAGACCTCCGCGGAGGAGGTGAACGAACTGCTGCGCTCGGCGGCCGCGGGCGAGCTCGCCGGCATCCTGGGCTTTGAGGAACGCCCGCTGGTCTCCAGCGACTTCCGCACCGACCCGCGCTCGTCCATTGTCGATGCGCAGTCGACGATGGTGGTGGATGGGACGCAGGTGAAGGTGCTGGCCTGGTACGACAACGAATGGGGCTATGCCAACCGGCTGGTCGAACTGGTCGCGCGCGTGGCCGAGCAGGGCGTGTAAGACGAATGGGCAGCCCGGCCGAAACGCCGAACGCACCGCCCTTCCTGGGGCTGGGCGCCTACGCGCGCATCACCGCGAACTACTGGGCGTTTACCGTCACCGACGGCGCGATCCGCATGCTGGTCGTGTTGTTCTTCCACCAGCTGGGCTACAGCCCGCTGGAGATCGCGTTCCTGTTCCTGTTCTACGAGCTGTTCGGGGTGATCACCAACCTGACCGGCGGCTGGCTGGCCGCGCGGCTGGGGGTGAACACGACGATGATCGGCGGGACCTTGTTGCAGGTTGCGGCGCTGCTGATGCTCACGGTGCCCGAGGCCTGGCTGGGCGTGGCCTACGTGATGTTCGCGCAGGCGCTGTCGGGCATCGCCAAGGATCTGAACAAGATGAGTGCCAAGTCCGGGGTGAAGCTGGTGGCCGGCGACGGGGAGGGGCGGCTGTTTCGCTGGGTCGCGGTGCTCACCGGCTCGAAGAACGCGCTGAAGGGGGTCGGCTTCTTCGTCGGCGGCGCGCTGCTGTACTCGGTCGGGTTCCAGATGGCGCTGGTGATCCTGGCCGGGATGCTGGCGGTGGTGATGCTGTTCTCCATCGTCGGCCTGCCCCGCGGGCTGGGCCGGGTCGGCGGCAAGCCGAAATTCACCCAGATGTTCTCCAACTCCGCCGCGATCAACGTGCTCTCGGCGGCACGGTTCTTCCTGTTTGGCGCGCGCGATGTCTGGTTCGTGGTCGCCTTGCCGGTATTCCTCAGTGCGACACTGGACTGGAACCACATGCAGGTGGGGGCGTTTCTGGCGCTGTGGGTAATCGGTTACGGGATCGTACAGGCCTCGGTGCCGCGCCTGCTGGGCCGCGGCGGGCTGCATCCGACCGGGCTGACCGCGCGGTTGTGGGCCTTCATCCTGATGCTGCTGCCCATCGGCATCGTAATCGGCCTGGAGACGGGCCTGGACCCGGCCTGGGTGCTGATGGTCGGGCTGGGCGTGTTTGGCGTGGTGTTTGCGATCAACTCCGCCGTGCACTCCTTCCTGATCCTCGACTACGCCGAGGCCGACCGGGTCGCGATGAAGGTCGGCTTCTACTACATGGCCAATGCCGGTGGGCGTCTGGTCGGCACCGTCGCCTCCGGTGCCATCTTCATGGTCTGGGGCCTGGAGGGCGCGCTGATCGCCTCCACCCTGTTCATCTTCGCCACCTGGATGATCTCCTCCCTGCTCCCCCGCGAGGCCGCCCGCGCCTGATGCCGGCAAGGCTCGGTTGCCGTTGTCGAGAATCGTGTAGCGCTCGTTTTGTTGAGTGCACAACCCGCAGAGAAGGGGCGTGCAGCGGGGCGGCGCCTGGATCGCCTGTGGCTCTTGGCATAAACTGCCAATAGTGATGGACGGAGGTTAACCATGCCTACACGAAACATTGTCCTGACGCCGGAACAAAGCGGTTTTGTGGAGCAGCTGGTTCGATCCGGGCGCTACCAGAATGCCAGCGAGGTTCTGCGTGACGGGCTCCGCCTCGTACAGGCTCGCGAGCGTGAGCAGGAGGCGCGACTGGAAGCCTTGCGGCGGGCGACTGCGGAAGGTATCGCGGACCTGGAGGCAGGCCGCTACATCGAACTGGATACCGAGCGCGACCTCGAGGCGCATTTGCAGGAACTGACAGAACAGGCCATCGCGAAGCGATAACCCGTGAACGAATCATCCGGACAATGGACTGTCCGTCTCGCGGCGCATGCCGAGCAGGATCTGCGGGATATTGTTTCGTGGACGGCGGAGCACCTTGGCGAGCAGCAGGCCCGTGCCTATGCCGGCACCCTTTCCGCGGCGATCCGGGCATTGCAGGGCGGGCCCGCCATCCCGACTGTGCGCAGCCGCGAGGATATCGGTCCGGGTATCTGCACGCTCCATGTCGCACGCGGAGGGCGGAGAGGCCGACACGTGCTCGTTTTCCGGCCCGCGTCCGACAAACCCCGTTGTGTAGAGCTATTGCGCGTGCTCCATGATGCAATGGATCTGCCCAGCAGGCTCACGCCTGGAGATCGGTAAGGTCCGGGGGCTCCTGATCCTCTCCGTTATGTAGTCCCTCGATCACAGCCGCAAGGGTCCGGGAGCGGTAGCGGTCCGCGTGGCGGACCCAGCCGAGCTGGCGGGTGATGGGTGGGGCGGGCCATTCGAGGATGGCCAGGTCGTCGGTGGCCATGGTGCGGGGGAGGAAACCGATGCCGAGTCCGGCGGCGATCATCATGCGGATGACTTCGAGGTAGGGGCTTTCTTGGGCTGCGGCGGGGTGCAGGCCCTGTGCGGCCAGGGCCTGATCGATCTGGCGACGGGTGGTGGAGTCCACCGGTGGCAGGATCGCCGGCCAGTCATGCAGCCGTTGCAGTGTCTCCAGCGGGGCATCCTGGGCGCGGCCGCGGGCGATCATCGGGACCAGGTCATCGGTCCAGACGGCTTGGGCCTCCGAGCCCTTCGGCAGGTCGTCCGGCAGGGTGGCCAGGGCCAGGTCGGCGTCGCCGTGCATCACCGCCTCGATGCCGGCCTCGGAATCCATGAACGCGAGTTCCAGCTCCAGCTCGGGGTAGCGGGTGCGCAGGGCGGCCAGCGGGGCGGGCAGGCGGTGCAGGGCAATGTGGTGGGAGGTAGCCATGCGGATGCGGCCACGCACGACCTGGTCGAGGTCGGCCACCTGCTGCTCGATCGCGTGCAGGCGGGCCAGTATTTCGCGTGCCTCGGGCAGCAGGCGTTCGGCGACCTCGGTGGGCCGCACGCGGCGCCCCTGACGCTCGAACAGGGGGCGTTGGAGTGTCGCTTCCAGCGACTGGATGCGCTTGCTGATCGCCGGCTGGGTCAGGTGCAGCCGCTCGGCCGCGGCGGAGAAGGCGCCGGTATCGACCACCGCCACGAAGGCCTGCAGGGACTCGATGCTCAGTTGTTCCGGACGCATCCGCCGCCTCCATGGGATAATGACCGGCTGATTGAGGTGGTGCCGGATCGCCAATCCATAACCATATGGAATGGTAAAGATAATAAATCGGATTTGAAAGAATGGAAGAGCGGCCGCAGACTGGCAATGCGGTGGTGCCGCTCGTCTGTAGGAGGCCAGCCCTCTGGCCGATCCGACGTCGGGGCCCATCGGCCAGTGGGCTGGCCTCCTACAGGGGGCTTTGGCGGCCGCGCATCGAAAACATGGCTGGAACATCGCGGCGTGGCCGCGGGAGCAGGTAATGGCAGGCAAGACACTGTACGACAAGCTGTGGGAGGCGCATGTGGTGCGCGAGGAGCCGGATGGCTCGACGCTGCTCTACATCGACCGCCACCTGGTGCATGAGGTGACCAGCCCGCAGGCCTTCGAGGGTCTGCGTCTGGCCGGGCGCAAGCCCTGGCGCGGGGATTCCGTGCTGGCGGTACCGGATCACAATGTGCCCACCGCCAATCGCGATCGCGGGATCGAGGATCCGGTCTCGCGCACCCAGGTGGAAACGCTGGAGAGCAACGTCACGAGCCTGGGGCTGAAGTTCTTCCCGATGGCCGATGTGCGCCAGGGCATCGTGCATGTGATCGGCCCCGAGCAGGGGGCCACCCTGCCGGGCATGACGGTCGTCTGCGGCGACTCGCACACCTCGACCCACGGCGCGCTGGGCGCGCTGGCCTTCGGTATTGGCACCTCCGAGGTCGAGCACGTGCTGGCCACGCAGTGCCTGTGGCAGAAGAAGACCAGGGCCATGCAGATCCGCGTGGAGGGCGAGCTGCGCCCGGGCGTGACCGCCAAGGATGTGGTGCTGGCGATCATCGGTCGTATCGGCACCGCCGGCGGCACCGGCTATGCGATCGAGTTCGCCGGCTCGGCGATCCGCAGCCTGTCGATCGAGGGCCGTATGAGCATCTGCAACATGTCCATCGAGGCCGGGGCCCGCGCGGGCATGGTCGCGGTGGACGAGAAGACCATCGAGTATGTACGCAACAAGCCACAGGCGCCGAGCGGCGAGTTGTTCGAACAGGCGGCGGAGTACTGGCGCACGCTGGTCTCCGACCCGGATGCCGAGTTCGATGCGGTGGTGGAGATGGATGCCGCCGAGATCGCCCCGCAGGTGAGCTGGGGCACCTCGCCAGAGATGGTCGCGCCGATCACCGGTCGCGTGCCGGACCCGGCGGCCGAGTCCGATCCGGTGCGCGCCGAGGGCATGAAGCGGGCGCTGGAGTACATGGATCTGCAGCCGAACACGCCGATGACCGAGATCCGTCCGGACAAGGTGTTCATCGGCTCCTGCACGAACTCGCGGATCGAGGACCTGCGTGCGGCCGCCGAGGTGGTCAAGGGCCGCAGGAAGGCCGACAACATCAAGCTGGCGATGGTGGTGCCGGGCTCCGGGCTGGTGAAGCAGCAGGCGGAGCAGGAAGGGCTGGACCGGATCTTTCTGGACGCCGGCTTCGAGTGGCGCGAGCCGGGTTGTTCCATGTGCCTGGCGATGAACGCGGACCGGCTGGAGCCGGGCGAGCGCTGCGCCTCGACCTCGAACCGAAACTTCGAGGGCCGCCAGGGGCAGGGTGGGCGTACCCATCTGGTCAGCCCGGCGCTGGCCGCCGCGGCCGCTGTGGCCGGGCACTTCGTCGAACCGTCGGCACTGAAGGAGGCGTAAGCGATGCAGGCCTTTACCGTACACAAGGGGATTGTCGCGCCGCTGGACCGCTCCAATGTCGACACCGACGCGATTATCCCGAAGCAGTACCTGAAGTCGGTCAAGCGCACGGGCTTTGGCCCGAACGCCTTTGACGACTGGCGCTACCTGGACCCGGGCGAGCCCGGCATGGACAGCTCGCAGCGCCGGATCAACCCGGATTTCGTGCTCAACCAGGCGCCGTTTGACCAGGCAAGCATCCTGCTGGCGCGCAAGAACTTCGGCTGCGGCTCCTCGCGCGAGCACGCGGTGTGGGCCCTGACCGACTTCGGCTTTCGCGCGGTGATCGCGCCGTCGTTCGCGGATATCTTCTTCTCCAACAGCTGCAAGAACGGGCTGCTGCCGGTGGTGCTGGCCGAGGACGAGGTGCAGGCGCTGTTCGAGCAGGTCCAGGCGAACCTGGGCGCGCAGGTCGAGGTGAACCTGGAAGAGATGACCGTAACGGCGCCGGACGGTACGGTGTTTCGTTTCACGCTCGACGAAGACCGGCGCCACCGCCTGCTGAACGGCCTGGATGATATCGCCCTGACGTTGCAGTACGCCGATGACATCCGCGCCTTTGAGGAGCGCCAGCGCCGCGAGTGGCCCTGGATGGCGGAGCACTCGCAGGGCTGAGTCGTGCCCCTTTGTAGGAGGCCAGCCCTCTGGCCGATAGGGCGCCAGGACAGGCCCATCGGCCAGAGGGCTGGCCTCCTGCAGGTAGAGAAGAAATTCGATGGATCTGATGGTTAGGAGAGGTTTGTGAGCCGAATTCTGGTATTGCCCGGGGACGGGATCGGGCCCGAGATCGTGGCCGAGGCGCTGAAGGTGCTGGAGCGTGTAGGCGAGATCGGCGGACTGGACCTGGAGATCGAGCAGGGCCTGATCGGGGGCGCGGCGCACGACGCGGCCGGGCATCCCTATCCGGAGGCCACCCGCGAGGCGGCGCGCCGCGCCGACGCCATCCTGCTGGGCGCGGTCGGCGGCCCGCAGTACGAATCGCTGGAACGTGATCTCCGCCCCGAGCGCGGGCTGCTGGGCATCCGTTCGGATCTGGGGCTGTTCGCAAACCTGCGACCGGCGATCCTGTATCCGCAGCTGGCCTCGGCCTCCACGCTGAAGCCGGAGGTGGTCAGCGGGCTGGATATCCTGATCGTGCGCGAGCTGACCGGCGGGATCTACTTCGGCCAGCCGCGTGGGATCGAGGAGCGTAACGGCGAGCGCTACGGCTTCAATACGGCCGCCTACAGCGAATCGGAGATCGAACGTATCGCCCGCGTCGGCTTCGAGGCCGCGATGAAGCGCGGCAAGCGCCTGTGCTCGGTGGACAAGGCCAATGTGCTCGAGGTCTCCGAGCTGTGGCGCGAGGTCGTCGAGCGCGTCGGGAAGGAATTCCCCGAGGTCGAGCTGTCTCACATGTATGTGGACAACGCGGCGATGCAGCTGGTGCGTGATCCCAAGCAGTTCGACGTGATGGTCACCGGCAACATGTTCGGCGACATTCTGTCCGATGCCGCGGCCATGCTGACCGGGTCCATCGGCATGCTGCCCTCGGCCTCGCTGAACAGCGAGGGGGTCGGTCTGTACGAGCCGATCCACGGCTCCGCGCCGGATATCGCCGGGCAGGGCAAGGCCAATCCGATGGCAACCGTGCTGTCGGTCGCGATGCTGCTGCGCCACAGCCTGAACCGCAATGACCTGGCCGAGCGCATCGAACAGGCCGTGGGTCGGGTGCTGGATCAGGGCCTGCGCACGCCGGACATCTTCGGCGAGGGCATGACGCTGGTCGGCACCCAGGGGATGGGTGATGCCCTGGTGTCCGCGCTGGATGACTAACGAAATATCAGTAGCTTGAAGATTAAAATTAAACCGGGAATGAACGATGAGTGACCGCAAGTTTGACGTGGCCGTGGTGGGCGCAACCGGCGCCGTCGGCGAGACCCTGCTCTCCATCCTGGCCGAGCGCGACCTGCCGCTGGGCCGGGTGCATGCGCTGGCCAGTGCGCGCTCGGTCGGCAAAACGGTCGCCTTCGGCCGCCGCGAGCTGGAGGTGGAGGACCTGGCCACCTTCGATTTCTCCACCGTGCAGATCGGGCTGTTCTCGCCGGGGGCCTCGGTGTCCGCGGAGTACGCGCCGAAGGCGGCCGCGGCCGGCTGCGTGGTGATCGACAACACCTCGCAGTTTCGCTACGACCCGGAGATCCCGCTGGTCGTGCCGGAGGTCAACCCGGATGCGGTGGGGGACTACACCCGCCACGGGATCATCGCGAACCCGAACTGCTCCACCATCCAGATGCTGGTGGCGCTGAAGCCGCTGCACGACGCGGTCGGTATCGAGCGCATCAACGTCGCGACGTACCAGGCCGTCTCAGGGACCGGCAAGGATGCGATCGAGGAACTGGCCCACCAGACGGCGGCACTGCTGAACGGCCGCCCGGTGGAGTGCAACGTCTATCCCAAGCAGATCGCGTTCAACGCGCTGCCGCACATCGATGTCTTCCAGGACAACGGCTACACCAAGGAAGAGATGAAGATGGTCTGGGAGACCCGCAAGATCATGGGCGACGAGTCCATCCTGGTGAACCCGACCGCGGTGCGCATCCCGGTGTTCTACGGCCATTCCGAGGCCCTGCATATCGAGACCCGCGAGAAGATCAGTGCGGAAAAGGCCCGCGAGATCCTGTCCGCCGCGCCGGGGATCACGGTGCTCGACAAGCACGAGGACGGGGGATATCCGACCGCCGTGACCGAGGGTTCCGGCAAGGATGCGGTGTTCGTCGGGCGTATCCGCGAGGACATCTCGCACCCGCGCGGGCTGGACCTGTGGGTGGTGTCGGACAACGTGCGCAAGGGGGCTGCGCTGAACACAATCCAGATCGCGGAGGTTTTGATCCGCGATTACCTGTGATTTAATCCGGGAAAACGCCGGGCATCGGCCCGGCACATTCGTGGCCAGGGGGTCGCCAGCCGTACCGGCGGGGGCGTTTAGGCCACGCGGCACTTTCAGGGGGAATTCGTGCGCAAGTTTCTGGTTGGGTTTTTGTTCTTGCTGCTGGTGGCCCCGGCGTCGTCAAGCTCCGTGGGCTTTGGTGAAGTCAACCTGCAATCCTTCCTGAACCAGCCCTTGCGGGCGGAGATTCCCTTGCGCGGCGCCTCGGGGGTCGCGGACTCCCTCCGCATTCGCCAGGCGTCCGAGGATGCGTACCGCCGTGCCGGTCTCAACCGAGGGAGTGTTCCGGGTGACCTGAACATCCAGCTGGATGGCGATCGCGTGATCCTGACCACCCGCCGGCCGGTGCGCGAACCGTACGTCGGGATTTTGCTGGAGGCGCGCTGGGATGGAGGGCGTGCCATGCGAGAGGTCTCCCTGCTGCTGGACCCGCCCGGGACCATGCCGTCCGGGGCCTCGGCACCTTCTGTGAGCCAGGCCGACGCCGCGGCACCACGCACCCCCCGCGCCGGTGAAACCCTCCAGGTTCGCAGTGGCGATACGCTCTACGCGATCGTGCGCCGCAGCGGGATCTCCGGTTACAGCGACGAGCAGGCCATGCTCGCCTTCCTGGATGCCAATCCCCAGGCCTTTATCGGGAACAATATCAACGCACTCCGGGCGGACGCCGAGCTGCGCACGCCGTCGCGCGAACAACTGGAGGCCCGCAGCGCCGCTGCGGCGCGCGCCGAGGTGGCCGACCAGACCCGCTCGTGGCAGGAGTCTACGCGTGCCGCGCAGGAAGAGCCCGAGCCGGCACCGGCCGATGACGCCGTGGCCGCCGCCGAAGAGGACGCGGCGGTGGAGGACGACGCGGCCGCCGTCGAGGACGAAGAGACGGTCGCGGCCGAAGAGTCCGAGCCAGCGGCGGAGGATGACGCCGCTGCAGTCGCTGACACCGATACGGCGGTGGCCGAGGATGATCCCGCGGTTGCCGAGGAGTCCGTCGCCGACGAAGGGGTGGAAGACCGCCTGGAGATCGTGGCCGATCTGCTGCCGGAAGACGCTGAAGCCGGTGTGGCGCAGGGGGGTTCCGAGGAGCTGCTCCAGGAGGCCCTGTTGTCCCAGCGCGCCGAGATGGAGGGGATGCGCGAGGAGCTCTCCGAACTGCGCGAAGAACTCGGGGAACGCGGTCGCCTGGCCGAGATCTCCAGCGAGAACATGGCCGAACTCGAGGAGCAGCTGAGCCAGCTTCGCGCCGAGCGCGAACAGCTGCGTACCCGCCTGGATCGCGCCGATGCGGAGCGGAACGCACCGCTGCACGAGCGCATTATGAATGACCCGCTGTTGCTGATGATGGCGATCGCACTGGTGGTCCTGCTGCTGCTGGTACTGCTGGCCTTTGCACGCGGCGGCCGCCGCGAGGTGATGGTGGACGAACGGGGTGCCGGCTTGAAGCCGCGCGCCGACAACAGCAAGGTTCAGGCGTCCGGCGTCGAATCGGCCGGCTATGAGGCGAAGGAAGTCGACCACACCGAAGGTTCGCATTCGGCGATGGCCGGTGCGGCGACCGGCGCCGCGGCCGGGACCATCATGGGGGCTGCCGCGGCCCGATCCGACGACGAGACCGAAACCACGCAGGAGGAATCCGCGCATCCGCCGGCCGAACCGGAGGAAGAGGTCGGGGAAGTCGTGGTTGCCAGCACCAGCGAGGGTGCGGCGGGCATGGACGACGTCCTGGCCGAGGTGGATGTATGCCTGGCCTACGGCATGAATGATCAGGCCGTCGAGACGCTGAACGCGGCGCTCGAAACCAGTCCGGACAACAAGCAGTACCGGCTGAAGCTGGTCGAGGCACATGTCGCGCTGGAAGACGAGGCGGGTGCGCGCGAGGCCGCGAATGCCCTGCGCGAGCGTCTGGGGCCGGACGACGACGAGATGCGCGATCGTCTTTCGGAGCTGGAATCCCGTCTCGGGAGTTCCGCGGGTTCGGCGGGAGATGCTGCGGCCGATTCGCTGGACGACGCGGTTGCGGGCGACGACTCGGGCTCCGCCGATGCCGACGCGGACAGCAACGAGATCGACTTTTCCGGCCTGGACCTCCCGGACGTCGAGACGTCGGACACTTCGGAGGCTACCGAAGGCACCCCGGCGGGCGACGATGAGGGCCTGTCGTTCGACATTGACGAGAACCTCGAGGACGACCTGGCCTCGGCGGCAGAGGCCGATCGCGATGAAGCCGCGTCCGGAGACGACCTGAATAACCTGTCGTTCGACCTGGACGACAGTGAACTGCCGGATCTGGATGCGCCGGCCAGCGGCGGGGACAGCGGCGAAACCGAGGACAGCGGTTTGTCGATGGACGAGGATCTGCAGGTTCCGGGAGAACCGTCTGCGGAGGATGCTCGCGCGGAGGCCGGGGATGACGCAGGGACCGGAGACGACGAAAATGTAACCCGCCTGAGCCTGGCGCAGGCCTATGCCGATATGGGCGATGCGGAAGGGGCGCAGGAGCTGATCGACGAGGTCCTCGCCTCCGGCACGGACGAACAGAAGCAGGAGGCCGAGGCGATCCGGAGCCAGATCCAGGGCTCCTGACCCTACGCGGGCCGGGTTCGGCCCTCCCGCAATGGATGGCAGTGTACGGCCCCGCCCGGAGGCGTTCCGGGCGGGGCCTTTTGGTTTCGAGGAGGCCAGTCGCGTGACCCCTGCCGAACGATCCAACATCGTGCGATCCGGTTCGCGCGAGGTTCCAGCCGCCGGGTTGGCGATCCTTGGTGTGCTGGCCGCCTCGGCGGCTCTCGTGCCGGCGGATGCGCTGGTGGTCGTCCTGGTGGCGGGCCTGTGCGCCGGGCTGGGGCTGACGGGGGGCGTGGACTGGCGGCGCGCGGTACGCCTGGTGCTGCGGCTGAAATGGTTTTACCTGTCGCTCGCCGTGTTTTACGGGCTGTGGCCGGCCGACACGGGGGATGCGTTTCAGGGGTTGCAGGAGGCGGGTTGGCGAATCGCCGCGCTGATGCTCGTGGTCGTGCTGGTCGTGTGGTTGACGGGACGGTTCTCGCGATCGGCGCTGGTGGGCGCCCTGGGCGCGCTCCTGGGCGGGCCGCGCCAGGTACTGGGGGGCTGGGGCGAGCGTTTCGCTCGGCGCCTGTTCCTGGCACTGGCCTTGTTCGAGGACGAGCAGGGCTCCGTCGAGCAGCGTCGCGCAGGCCTGTGTGGGTCCCGCCGGGCGCGGCTGCTGGCGGTCCGGGAGTGGCTGGTTGAGCGGCTGGATCAGGCGCTCGCGGGGGGAGCGGAGCTGCAACCCGAGGCCTGGGAGGCGGACGCTGGAAATGCGGAGGGAGGCGTGCCCTGGTGGGGCCTGGCCTGGCTCTGGGTGGGCGTGATGTTGGTCTGGGCGGTTTTGGTGGGGGGCTGGATTGAATAGCGAGCGAGAACGCGTGCATGGCGGAGTCGCGACGCCCGGGGCCGATGCGGACGCGATGGCACCCCAGCGCTGGGCGCTTGGCGTGGAATACGACGGACGCGGGCTGCTGGGCTGGCAGCGCCAGAAGGATGGCCCCAGTGTCCAGGGGCATCTGGAGGCAGCGCTGGGGTTCGTGGCGAATCATTCGGTGGAACTGGTCTGTGCCGGGCGCACGGATGCGGGGGTGCATGCCACGGCACAGGTGGTGCATTTCGATACGCCGGCCCGGCGCGAGCCCCATGCGTGGATTCTGGGGGCCAACAGCCGCCTCCCGGACGCGATTGCGGTGACCTGGGCGCAGGCGGTGCCCGCGACCTTCCATGCGCGGTTCAGCGCGTTCGGGCGGCGCTATCGCTATGTGATCGCGAACCGCGAGATTCGACCGGCGCTGGAGGCGGGGCGGGTGTCCTGGTGGCGCCGACCACTGGACGCCGAACGGATGCATCAGGCCGGCCAGGCCTTCGTTGGCGAGCAGGACTTCAGCAGCCTTCGGGCGGCGGCGTGCCAAGCGAAATCGCCGGTGCGCTGCGTGCATTCGCTGTCGGTACGCCGCCAGGGGCATTACGTGGTCCTTGATGTTCATGCGAATGCCTTTCTGCACCATATGGTGCGGAACATCGCGGGTGTGCTGCTGGCGGTCGGGGACGGCCGGGCCGATCCGGACTGGCCCCTGGAGGTGCTGGCGGCGCGGGATCGCCGGGCTTCTGGTATCACGGCCCCGGCGGGCGGGCTTTATTTCGTGCATGTCGACTACCCCTCGGAGTTTGCGCTGCCGCTGGCCGCCGGACCGGCCGTCGATGGCGTTCCGGGGAATGGGGCGGGGTGATTACGGGAAAGCCGGGCCTGCGCCCGGGTTCTGGTAGGCTTGCGGCTGCGTTTTTCGGGATGGCGGGCATGCGCTACAGGGTCAAGATCTGCGGAATCACCACGGTGGAGCAGGCGCTTGCCGCGGCTCGGGCCGGGGCGGATGCGATCGGGCTGGTGTTTCACGCCCCGAGCCGGCGGGCCGTGGAGCCGGCGCAGGCGGCGGCGATTGCGGCCGCGCTGCCGCCGTTCGTGACTACGGTGGGGTTGTTCGTGGACCCCGAGCCTGCGCGTGTGGAACAGGTCCTGCGGACGGCAGGACTGGACTGCCTGCAGTTTCACGGGCACGAGAGCGCGACGGCCTGCGCGCGTTTCGGGCGACCCTACCTGAAGGCGATCGCGATGGGGGACGGCGACGATCCGCGTCCGGCGATGGACGCGCATCCCGATGCCCAGGGGTTTCTCCTGGACAGCCACGGTGGCGGGCGCAGCGGCGGCTCGGGGCATCGCTTCGACTGGCAGCGTGTGCCCGATGCCCTGGAGCGGCCGTGGCTGCTGGCCGGGGGACTGGATGCAGACTCGGTGCGGGAGGCGCTGGAACACCTGCGCCCGTACGGGGTCGATGTGAGTTCCGGGGTGGAATCCGCGCCCGGGGTCAAGGATGCACGGCGCATGCGGGCCTTCGTGCGGGCCGTGCGCCAATGCGAGGTGGAGACTGATGAACAAGATTGACTGGGCGGCATTCCCGGATGCCCGCGGGCATTTCGGTCCGTATGGCGGGCGCTTCGTGTCGGAGACGCTGATGGGCGCGCTCGATGAACTGCAGCAGGTGTATGAGCGCTACATCGGGGATCCCGAGTTCATGGCGGAACTGGACCACGACCTGAAGCAGTTCGTCGGACGGCCGAACCCGCTGTATCACGCCGAGCGCCTGTCGCGGGAGCTCGGCGGGGCGCAGATCTACCTGAAGCGCGAGGACCTGAACCACACCGGTGCGCACAAGGTGAACAACACCATCGGGCAGGCGCTGCTGGCGAAGAAGCTGGGCAAGAAGCGGATCATTGCCGAGACCGGCGCTGGTCAGCACGGGGTGGCGACCGCGACCGTGGCCGCGCGTCTGGGGCTGGAATGCGTGATCTACATGGGCGAGGAGGACACCCGGCGGCAGTCCCAGAACGTCTATCGCATGCGCCTGCTGGGCGCCGAGGTGGTGGGGGTCAAATCCGGCACGCGCACGCTGAAGGATGCCCTGAACGAGGCGATGCGCGACTGGGTGACCAACGTCGACGACACCTTCTACATCATCGGTACGGTGGCCGGTCCACACCCCTATCCGGCGATGGTGCGCGACTTTCAGGCGGTGATTGGTCGCGAGGCGCGCGAGCAGCATCTGGCAATGACCGGCAAGCTGCCGGATACCCTGGTGGCCTGCGTGGGCGGGGGATCCAACGCGATCGGGCTGTTCCATCCGTTCCTGGGCGATGAGTCGGTGGCGATGATCGGGGTCGAGGCCGGCGGTGACGGGGTCGAGACGGGCCGGCATTCCGCGCCATTGTGCGCGGGCCAGCCGGGCGTGCTGCATGGCAACCGGACCTATCTGATGGAGGACGAGAACGGCCAGATCATCGGCACGCACTCGGTCTCGGCGGGGCTCGACTACCCGGGCGTGGGGCCGGAGCATGCGTGGCTCAAGGACATCGGCCGGGTCGATTACGTGTCGGTGACCGATGATCAGGCCCTGGCCGGGTTCCACCGCCTGACCCGCACCGAGGGGATCATCCCGGCGCTGGAGACCAGTCACGCGATTGCCCATGTGCTGGACCTGGCCCCCGAGATGCGCGCTGACCAGAGCATCATCATCAATCTGTCCGGGCGCGGCGACAAGGACCTGAACACCGTGGCCGAACGCGAGGGGATTACGCTATGAGCCGAATCGAGCAGCGCTTTGCGGAACTGCGCGAACAGAATCGCGCCGCGTTGATTCCCTATGTGACGGCCGGCGATCCGGAGCCGGGCGCGACCGTACCCCTGATGCACGCGCTGGTGGAGGCCGGGGCCGACCTGATCGAGCTGGGGGTGCCGTTCTCGGATCCGATGGCCGATGGTCCGGTGATCCAGAAGGCCTGCGAACGCGCGCTGCGCTTCGGCACCGGCTTGCGCGACGTGCTGGCGATGGTGGCCGAGTTTCGCAAGTCCGACACCACCACGCCCGTGGTGCTGATGGGCTATCTGAACCCGGTGGAACGCATGGGTTACGACGCCTTTGCCGAGACCGCACAGGCGGCCGGGCTCGACGGGCTTCTGACGGTGGACCTGCCGCCGGAGGAAAGCGAGGACGTGGTCGGGTTGCTGGAACAGTCCGGGATCGATCCGATCTTCCTGATCGCGCCGACCACCTCGGAGACGCGTATCGACCATGTGGCGCGGGCCGCCCGCGGCTTCGTGTACTACGTGTCCCTGAAGGGCGTGACCGGCTCGCAGAGCCTGGATGTCTCGGCCCTGTCCGCGCGTCTGGACGGTCTGCGACGGCACACCGGGCTGCCGCTGGGGGTGGGCTTCGGCATCCGCGATGCCGAGACCGCTGCACAGGTGGCGCGGGTCGCCGATGCCGTGGTGGTGGGCAGCGCGATCGTGCGCCTGGCCGAGGAGCACGACGGGGACGGCGACGGTTTCGCCCGGGCCGCGGCGGCCGTGGTCCGGGAGATGCGCAGTGCCATGGATGCGGCGCGCTCCCCGGGCGCGGCGGCCACGGTGTAGAATGCGCGGCGCCGATTCGGACGACGGGGAGACGGCATGAGCTGGTTCGAGAAGTTGATGCCTTCGCGCATCCGCACCGACAACGCGACCAAGCGCGGGGTCCCGGAGGGCCTGTGGGTCCGCTGCGAGGGCTGTGACGCGACGCTGTACCGCCCCGAGGTGGAGCGCAATCTCGACGTCTGCCCGAAGTGCGGCCATCACCGCCGGATGAGCGCCCGTCGGCGGCTCGAGACCTTCCTGGATGCCGAGGGCCGCGAGGAGATCGCGGCCGATATCGAATCCTCGGATGTGCTGAAATTCCGCGATTCCAAGAAGTACAAGGATCGCCTGGTGGCCGCCCAGAAGGCCACCGGCGAGCGTGACGCCCTGGTGGTCATGCAGGGGCAGTTGCTGGGCCGCCCGCTGGTGGCCTCCGCCTTCGATTTCCGCTTCATGGGGGGCTCCATGGGCTCCGCGGTGGGCGAGCGCTTCGTGCGCGGGGCCAATCGCTCCCTGGAGCAGGGCATCCCGCTGGTGTGCTTCAGCGCCTCTGGTGGGGCGCGTATGCAGGAGGCGCTGTTCTCGTTGCTGCAGATGGCCAAGACCAGTGCGGTGCTGGCGCGCCTGCAGGAAGAGCGCATCCCGTTCATCTCGGTGATGACGGATCCGACCATGGGCGGCGTCTCGGCCAGCCTGGCGATGCTGGGCGATCTCAACGTGGCCGAGCCGAACGCGCTGATCGGCTTTGCCGGACCGCGCGTGATCCAGCAGACCGTGCGCGAGACCCTGCCGGAAGGTTTTCAGCGATCGGAGTTCCTGCTGGAGCACGGTGCGATCGACATGATCGTGGACCGCCGCGACATGCGCAGCCGTCTGGCGACGGTGCTGGGCATGCTGACGCACGGGCCGGCGCCCGGGTCCGATGCGGGTGAGGAGGATGCCGAGGGGGCCGTCGAGGTGATCAGCCCCGAGAACGGGGCGGATGTGGAACGCGTCGACCCGCCGCGTTCCTCCTGAGGCGGCCGATGCGTTTCGCGACCCTGGCGGAGTGGCTCTCCTTCCAGGAACAGCTCCACCCCGTGGGTATGGACCTGACACTCGAGCGCATTGCGCTGGTGGCTGACCGCCTCGGCCTGCGGGATACCGATGGGCCGCGCACGGTGATCGTGGCCGGCACCAATGGCAAGGGCACGGTCGCCACGCGTACCGCGGCCCTGCTGCAGGCCCAGGGCCTGAAGGTCGGCCTGTTCACCTCTCCGCACCTGCTGCGCTACAACGAACGCATCCGCATCGACGGTGACCCCCTCTCCGACAGCGCCCTGTGCCGGGCGTTCGAGGCCGTCGACCAGGCCCGTGGCGATGATTCCCTGACCTATTTCGAGTTTGGCGCGCTGGCGGCGGCCTGGCTGTTCCGTGATGCCGGGGTCGCCGTGCAGGTACTGGAGGTCGGACTGGGCGGGCGCCTGGATGCGGTCAATATCTGGGATGCCGATGTCGCCGCGATCACTGCGGTGGACCTGGATCATCAGACCTGGCTGGGTGACAGCCGCGAGGCGATCGGGCGCGAGAAGGCCGGCGTGATGCGCGCCGGACGGCCGGTGGTGCTGGGCGAACCGGAGCCGCCCGCCAGCGTGCTGGCGCATGCCGACCACCTGGAGGCGCGGGCCGTTCGCAGCGGGCGTGACTTCACCCTGACGCGGTCCGGGGCGGCGCTGCAGTGGGTCTGGCAGGGGCAGTCTCGCGAATGGCGGCTCGCGGGCGTGGGCGCCCGGATCGACGGGGCGGCATTGCTGAACACGGCCACCGCGCTGGCGGTGGTCGAGAGCCTGGGGCGAGGCGCGGGCCTGACCGAAGCCGTGGTCCGCCAGGCGCTGGAGATCTCGGCGCCGGGCCGCCTGCAACGGCTACGGGGCACGCCGGAATGGCTGCTGGACGTGGCCCACAACCTCCATGCGGTTGGGGAACTGGCGCGTTGGCTGGAGGCACACCCGGTCGATGGCCCGGTGGTCGCGCTCGTGGCGGTGATGGCGGACAAGGAGCGGACGGCCATGTGGCCCCTGCTGGAAGGCCTTGTCGATGCCTGGATCCCGGTCCCGCTGGATTTGGCGCGAGCATTGCCGGCCGGGTCACTGGCCGACGAGCTGGAAGCGGCCGGGCAGGGGCCGGTATGTCGCGTGGACGGCGTCGATGGTGCCCTCAGCGAGGCCGCGCGCCGCGCCGGGCCACGGGGCAGGGTGGTGGTGTTCGGATCCTTCCACACCGTTGCGGCCGTCCTGGAACACGCGCCGGCGCTGGCCCCGGCGGCGTTGTCCGGTCGGGTGGAGCCTGACTGGCCGGATGGCGAGGCCGTGCATGCGGTCTGAAGGCCATGTCGCCATCTGGCATCGGCTTGCGACGGCAGCGCCAGCGGGCGTACTGTCATTGCAACGTGATGCTTCCCGGATCCCCGTGTCTTCCAGCCCCCGCCGTCGGATGAGCGCATGACCCGCGACAATCCCATTCGTTTTCGCCTGGTGGGCGCGGTCATCCTGATCGTGCTGGCGGTGATCTTTCTGCCCTGGCTTTTCGACGGGGCCGGTTACGAGTACATGAGCGGGATCGAGGACCCGGTGCCGCCGGCCCCGACGTTTGCCGAACCGGATATCGCCCTGCCGTCGGAGCGGCCGACGCCGCGTCGGGAGGTGGCCCCGGCCGCGCCGACGGGGGAACGCGAGGGACCGGTGGCGGAACTGCACAGCCTGGAGAACGGCGGAGAAGCCCGCGAGGATGTTGCGGAGCCACAATCGTCAGACGCGCGCCGCCTGGCGGAAGCGGACGAGCCGGTGCAGGCGGGCTGGGCGGTCCAGGTCGGGAGTTTCCGCGACGAGGACAACGCACGCGAACAGTCCGCCCGCCTGCGCGAGGCCGGCTGGCCGGCGTTTATCGATGACTCCACCGCGGATGGGCGTCCGATTTACCGCGTGAAGGTTGGGCCGCTGGCGCAGCGCGAGGATGCGGTCACCCTGGGGGAACGCCTGCAGGACGAGCTGGAGCTCTCCGGCATCGTGGTGGCCCACCCCTGATGGCCAGTCCAGGACGCCCCTGCGAGGAACGGATGGCTGCGGTAAACTACGCGCCCTTTCAGCACGTGACGCCGGCCCCGTGAACTGGATCGACCTCGTCATCATCGCCCTGATCGTCGTATCCGGGCTGATCAGCCTTTTTCGCGGCTTCGTGCGCGAGTCGTTCTCACTCGCCACGTGGATCATCGGGGTGTGGCTGGGCATCCGCTATGCGGCGGAGGTCGCGGAGCAATTGCCGCAGGCGGTCTCCGACGCGACGCTGCGCCTGGGCATTGGTTTCGCACTGATCTTTATCGCCGTCCTGATCGTGGGCGGCATCCTCGGTGTGCTGGCGAATCGGCTGGTCAAGGGAAGCGGCCTGACCGGTACCGACCGCTCGCTGGGCGTGATCTTTGGCCTGCTGCGCGGGGTGCTGCTGGTGGCGGTTCTCGTCTTCCTGGCCTCGTTGACGCTGATGCCGGACGAACCCTGGTGGGAGAACAGCCGCCTGATCCCCGAGTTCGAACGCGTGGTGGACTGGCTGATCGCCCAGTTGCCGGAAGGCTGGCAGGAGCAGATCCATGACCTGCTGGCGAGCGACGAACCTGTCGAAGAAGTGATCCCCGACGGCGACGAATCGCCGTAGACCTGGAGCCTGTAGCCGTATGTGTGGAGTTGTCGGAATCGTCGGGCGCAGCCCGGTGAACCAGCCCCTTTATGATGCCCTTTTGGTGCTGCAGCACCGCGGGCAGGACGCCGCAGGCATCGTGACCTGTGATGATGACGGCCGCCTGCACCTGCGCAAGGACAACGGGCTGGTCCGCGACGTCTTCAACAACCAGCACATGCAGAGCCTGACGGGGAACATGGGCATCGGGCATGTGCGGTATCCGACCGCGGGCTCGTCCAGTTCGGCCGAGGCGCAGCCGTTTTATGTGAACTCGCCGTTCGGGATCACGCTGGGGCACAACGGCAACCTGACCAACGCGCGCGAGTTGAAACAGGCACTGTTCGCGACCGATCGTCGGCACATCAATACGGATTCGGACTCCGAGATCCTGCTGAATGTCTTTGCCCAGGAACTGCTGCGCTTCCTGGACAACGGGCTGACCCCGGATGCGGTGTTCGATGCGGTGGAGCGGGTGCACCAGCGCGCGGAGGGGGCCTATGCGGTGGTCGCGATGATCGCCGGGCGTGGCCTGCTGGCGTTTCGCGATCCGCACGGCATCCGGCCCATTGTCTACGGCTCTCGCGAGTCCGAGGAGGGCGGACGCGAATGGATGGTCGCCTCGGAAAGCGCGGCACTGGAGTCCCAGGGCTTCGATCTGGAGCGCGACCTGGCGCCGGGCGAGGCTGTGTTCATTACGCCGGAGGGCGAGGTCAGCACGCGGGTATGTGCCGCCGAGACCCGCCTGAATCCCTGCATCTTCGAGCACGTGTACTTCGCCCGCCCGGACTCTGTGATCGACAATGTGTTCGTGCACCGCGCGCGCATGCGCATGGGCACCGCTCTCGGCGAGAAGATCCGGCGCATCTGGCCGGACCATGACATCGACGTGATCGTGCCGATTCCGGACACGGGCCGCACCGTGGCACTGGAGATGGCGCACGAGCTGAACATCAAGTACCGCGAGGGCTTCATCAAGAATCGCTATATCGGACGCACGTTCATCATGCCGGGCCAGACCAAGCGGCGGAAATCCGTGCGCCAGAAGCTGAACGCGATCTCGCTGGAGTTCCGGGGCAAGAACGTGATGCTGGTGGACGACTCGATCGTGCGTGGCACCACGTCGCGCGAGATCGTGATGATGGCCCGCGAGGCGGGTGCGAAGAAGGTCTATTTCGCCTCGGCCGCGCCACCGGTGCGCTATCCCAATGTGTACGGGATCGACATGCCGGCGGCCGAGGAACTGATCGCCCATGGCCGCGACGAAGAGCAGGTGTGCGAGGCGATCGCGGCCGACCGCCTGATCTACCAGGATCTGGAAGATCTGCAAAAGGCCGTGCGCCGGGGCAACCGGAATATCGAGGCGTTCGATTGCTCGGTGTTTACCGGGGAGTACGTGACCGGGTTGCCCCCGGACTATCTGGAGCACCTGGCGGCCCTGCGCGGCGACGGGCTGGTGAACACGCCGGTGGCGGGCGAGGTACTGGATCTCGCCAACAAGAAGTAGACGCGAGGTGCTTGTGCCGAGTCTCCGCTGGATCGAACCCGTGGTACGGGATGCCCGGGAACGGGCCCCGGATGCCGGCGATGTGCCCGTCGTGGTGGTGCGGGTGGACCAGCAACGCCTTTACGTCTGGGAGGACGACCGGGTCACCGACATCTTCGACGTGTCCACGTCCGCGCGCGGGGTGGGGTTCGAGGAGGGAACCTACACCACACCGCTGGGGCTGCATCGGATCGCCGAGCGGTTTGGCGAGGGCGCGCCGCGCGGGACCATCTTCCGGGCCCGGGGCAACACCGGCCAGATCGCCGATATCCTGACCGAGCCTGGTGCCCGCAGCCCGCGCGACAACATCACTTCGCGCATCCTGTGGCTGGAGGGCCTGGAGCCGGGGATCAACCGGGGCGGCAACGTCGATTCGCTGCGCCGATACATCTACATCCATGGCACCGACGAGGAGGGGCGCATTGGCGAGCCGGCCTCGGAAGGCTGTGTGCGCATGCGCAACGACGAAGTGATCGAATTGTTCCCTCGTCTGCCCACGGGGACGCTGGTCATGATCCTGGACGGCCCCGAGGTTCCTCGCCTCGGGTAGAACCTTCGCGGCGCGTCGGTTCGTCCCCATGCAGGTCTGTCCTGTACTGGCCTGCGGCACCCCTCTGCGCAACCCCGCCGCGTCGGGTAAACCCGTGTACGTTCGTCCCCGGCATCCTCCCCGGGAACTCCCGCGCCCCGGGGGGTTCTGAATACCTACGTTAGCATTCCGTGATCTTTGTTCATTCGCCTGCTAGAATAAGGGAATTATTCCCGACTGTTGCTGTCAGGTAAGACGGGAATTATTCTTGACGAACACGGTCAGGAATTAAGAACGGATGCAAGCCTGCGAACGGATGTCGAGCAGGACACATACTCAAGGTTATTCGGAGGCAGAAATCATGAAACTCTCAACCAAGGGCCGCTACGCGGTGACGGCCATGATGGATCTGGCGATTCACGACCGGATCGGGCCCGTGACGCTTGCCGACATCTCGCAGTGCCAGGGCATTTCGCTGTCCTATCTGGAACAGCTGTTCGCCAAGCTGCGCAAGGCCGACCTGGTGGAAGGTGTGCGTGGCCCGGGCGGTGGGTATCGCCTGGCCAAGCGTGCCGACCAGATCAGCATCGCGAATATCATTACCGCGGTGGACGAATCAGTGGATGTCACCCGCTGCAAGGGTCACAAGGACTGCCAGGACGGCGACCGCTGCCTGACCCACGAGCTGTGGGATGATCTGAGCCAGCAGCTGTACGATTTCCTGGACGGGATTACCCTGGCGCAGTTCGCCAATCGTCCGGAGGTGCAGAAGGTGGCACGTCGCCAGGACGAGCGCCGCGGTGCCCGGCACCACTTCATCTTCCGCAACGACGCGGCATAACGCGCCACGCGGAGCGACCCGGTGAAACGGGTCGCGAACGGCCAACGGGGCTGACCGGTCCAACTGCACCGGTCGGCCCCGTTTTTTTGGCGCCCCCCTTGGGAGTGAGCGCGACGGTTATGCGTGCTCCCGGGCTGGCGGCGCGGCGGGCTTTCCGCGTGGAACCTGTCGCAGCAGGTCGCGCAGGTGATCAAGTTGGTCCTTGCGCTGCTCCGGGGTCAGCGGCGCGAAGCGCTGGCGGTTGTAGACGCGGGCGAAGGTTGTCAGTGGTTGCGCGAGGTCCGGGCGCGCCCGGCCGACGCGCCGGGTCCACGCATCCACCGGCTCGTGAGCCTGGCGCGCCAGGCTGCGGTCATGCCGTGCGATACGCTCGGATAGCCTTTGCAGCAGGCGATCGGCCGGGGAGCGCCGCTGGCGCGGACGGCGCAGCCAGACCCAGATGATGGCGATCAGCGCCAGGCTGCCAAAGCTGACGCCCAGTGCCATCAGGACCGAGCGCCAGTCCCGTGGATCCAGCCCGAGGCGGGCGAAGAGCTCGCGCTGGCGCTCGGGGTCGAACGCCAGCACCCAGCTCTCCCAGCGAAAGCGCACGAAATCGCCCCAGTCCTCGAGACCGAAGCGCGCCCGCTGCAGCCACGACAGTCCCTCTCCGCGCAGGAGAAAGCCCGGTATGTCCTCCCCGGTGTCGCGGGCGAGGCCGGTGAGCCCCTGCTCGATCCGCTCGGGCGCGATGGCGGCGGTGGGGTCCACACGCACCCAGCCCTCGCCATCCAGCCACACCTCGTTCCAGGCATGGGCGTCGGCATTGCGCAGGCGCAGGTATTCCCCGCGCGTTTGCCAGGCACCCCCCTGATACCCCGTGACGACGCGGGTGGGGATGCCGGCCGCCCGCATCAGCACGGCGAATGCGGAGGCGTAGTGCTCGCAGTAGCCGGCCTGGGTCTCGAACAGGAACTGGTCGGTGGTGTCGTCCTGCAGGCGCGGGGGCTGGAGGGTGTACCGATAGGGTTCGCCGGCGAAACGGCGTAGCGCCTCCTGGATGATCGCGCGGTCGTCGTCGCCGTGGGTCGCGCGCCACAACGCGACTTCGGTACGCGAGCGGGGCGCGGCGGTGGGGGGCAGGTGCAGGGCGCGGGCACGTTCCTGTGGGTCCAGTGATGGCTCGCCGGCGCCGGGCGGGGTGACAAGATCCGCCCCGGCGCTGTACTGGATGCGGCTGGTGATGCGGCGATCGCGCAGGACCTGGTGGTTCGCGCGCAGTTCGGCGTCCTCCGGCAGGGCGACGGGGTAGTCCAGCACCGGGAGATAGCGGGCGCGGGTCGGCTCGAGGGTGGCGGTATAGCGGGTGACACGGTCGTCGTCATCCGGTGCGGGGACCTCGATCACGGACCGGTTTTCGTCGGCGGACCAGCGCCGACCGTCGAAATCCGTCATCACCAGGGCGCGCCAGTACTGCGCGCGCGGAGGGGGCACCGCGTCGGCGAATTCGACCCGCAGGGCGGTGGAGTCGTCCTGCAGCAGACTGGCGATGTCACCGGGATTGAGCTCGCCGGACAACCCGGTGCGGGCGCTCTCCTCGCGCTGCGGGTCTCCCCACAGCGGACCTTCCACGCGCGGGAAGACGAAGAACAGGATCAGCATGAAGGGCAGGGCATGCAGCAGCATGGTCCCGGCCTGTCGCGCCAGTTGCTGGCGCGGGAGCGGACGCCCGGCGTGGACCTGGATCAGCGCGGCGGTGAGCAGGGCGGTCGCCAGGAGCGAGTAGCCGGCGATCAGGATGGACTGATCGAAGAAATAGGTGGTGACGACCACAAAATAGCCGAGGAACAGGGCGATCACGATGTCGCGTCGGTTGCGGGTCTCCAGCAGCTTGAAGGCGATCATGACGAGCAGCAGGGCGGTGCCGGCCTCCTGGCCGAACACGGTGCCGAACTGGGCAAAGGTCAGTCCGCCGGCGATCACGGCCAGCACGCTCATGACGGCCAGCGAGGGGGCAGCGCGTCCGGTGGCCAGCAGCCACGCCCGGGTGGCGATCGCGAGCACCACCAGCGCGGTGATCCACGGGGGCTGATGCCAGACGTGCGGCAGGGCGGCCACCGGCAACGCGACCAGGGCCAGGTCCAGGCCGCGCAGCTCGGCCCGCGGGTCCGCCGGGGTGGGCGCGGGTGTCATGAGCGGGGCTCCGGGTCGAGTTCGATGGGCTCGGTCCGAAACCCGGCAAGCGCCCGGAGGCAGGAATCCCGGTGGCTGACACCCTGGCCCGGTTCCAGGGTCTGGTCGGGCAGGCGCAGGCCGAAGAAACGACCCTCGGCATGGGCCGCCAGCACCTGATGGCACAGCATGGACAGGCGTGTCTCGGTATCCGGGGCGGGCATCGCGTCCCACTCCAGCCACAGGCGATCGCCCTGACCACTGGCGGCCTCGCGCACGTGGAGTTTTCCGCTGCGGGCAAAGGCCTTCCAGATAATGCGTCCGGGCGGGTCCCCGGGTCGGTAGGGGCGAATCTGGTCCGGGGCATCCCCCGCGTGGCCGGTGGAGGCGGGCGCCTCGTCTTCTCCGGTCCCGCCGAGTGTGGCGCCCGGGTCGATGGGGGCCGGATAGACCACGATCTCCGGGGTCAGCGTCAGCCAGGTCCAGGCCTCGAGGATGCCCAGCGGGTAGCGGGTGTCGAGCCGCTGGCGCGGCAGACGGTAGAGCCCTCGCGGCTGACCGGACAGTTCCAGGCGGGCGGTTTCGGCGCCCCGGCCCGGTACCGGAAACGGGCCCGTCGCCCGGTGGCCGACACGCAGCACCAGGGCCTCGCGGGCGCGCCCGTCTGTCTCGCTCAGGCGCAGCGGGATACCGAGTGGCTGGCCGGCAAAGACCGGCGGCACGGGCAGGGTGGCCACCTGCAGGCCGAGCAGGTTGCGGTGGGTGTACCACATGGCGTTGTGGCCGATGCCGACCAGCAGGAAGGTCAGCAGGAACGCCATGTTGTTGGAGTAGTTGATCGAACCCAGGAGCATCACCAGGAGGATCCCGAGCAGGGTGTAGCCGGCCCGCGTGGGCAGGATGTAGATGCGGTCTCGGCCCAGGCGGGCCGCCTGACCGTCGTGCGCGTGGCGGCGGGTGATCCAGCGGATCGCGTCGTCCCGCAGTCGCGCCATGCGGCCTCGCGCGCGGGGGGAACGGGTCATGGAGTCGGGACGCATTCCATCAGGCGTGCGACCGTGCGTTCGGGGCTCTCCGGCTCGCGTGACCGCAGGCGGTGGCCGGCGACCGAGGGCAGTACACGGGCGACGTCGTCGGGCGTGGTGTAGTTGCGGCCGTCGAGAAAGGCATGGGCCCGGGCCGCGCGCAGGAGGCCCAGCCCGGCGCGGGGCGACAGTCCGTGGGCGAAGCGCGCCCGGTCGCGGCTCGCACTCAACAGGCCCTGCAGGTAATCGAGGACTGCGGCATCCGCGTGGACGCCGGCCACCTGGTCCTGCCATTCGCGCAGCTGGTGCGGGGCCGCCAGGCTCGGGGGTGTCGGGTGGGTCTCCGCGACCGGCGCGGCCGTTGGGGCCGGGCCGCTGCGCTCGAGCAGGGCGCGTTCGGCTCCGGCATCCGGGTAGCCCAGCTGGATGCGCATCAGAAAGCGGTCGAGCTGGGACTCCGGCAGCGGGTGCGTGCCAACCTGCTCCTCCGGGTTCTGGGTGGCGATCACGAAGAACGGTACCGGCAAGGCGCGGGTCGCGCCCTCGACACTGGCCTGGCGCTCCTCCATGGCCTCCAGCAATGCGCTTTGCGTCTTGGGGGGCGCACGGTTGATCTCGTCCGCCAGGAGCACCTGGGTGAAGACGGGGCCGGGATGGAAGCGAAACTCGCCGCTCCCCTGCTCGAAGATGGAGACGCCCAGTACGTCGCCGGGCAGCAGGTCGCTGGTGAACTGTACCCGCTGGTAGTCGAGGGCCATCGCCCGGGCAAGGGCGTGGGCCAGAGTGGTCTTGCCGACACCGGGCTGATCCTCGATCAGCAGGTGCCCGTTGGCCAGCAGACAGGCCAGGGCCAGTCGCACCGGCTCGGGTTTGCCGAGGAGCACTTCGTTGAGTGCGTGTTCAATCTGTTGCAGGGCTTCCTGAGCCGATGGCATGCGAGCCTCGTGATTGGTGATGGCGGACAGGCCTTGGAATGTTCCGGGTGGGCGAATGGTTCCCGGGGCCGTGTTGCGGCTACCATGGCCGCACGTTCTACGCGAGTTGCGCGATGGATTCCACGGCCGCCGGTGGGCGACAGTCGTTTGAATATGATGCCACAGCCGACCCGGCGCCCCGCCTGCGCCTGACCGGGCGGCTGGATGTGCATGCGGTGGAACGTCACTGGGGCACACTGCGGCGGCGTGTGCGCGATCTGGCGCAGCAGGCGGGGGCGCAGGGTGTGGTCGTCGACATGGAGGGCGTCGAGTACTGCGATGGCGCGGGGGCCGCACTGCTGCATGCGCTGGAGCAGGACCTCGGGAGGGCAGGGGCCGAGGTCCGGTTCGAAGGGATGGGGTCGATGGTCCGGGACCAGCTGGCGCCATACCGCGAGCTGGAGACGGTCGAGCCGGCGCGGGCCGCCCGGGGCCGTGGCTGGTGGCCGGGGTTGCTGGACGGGATCGACCGCGTGGGGCGCGCCGCCCACTCGCAGTTCACCTTCGTGGGCGAGCTGGCCCGGGCCATCGGCAGCTCTCTGCGGCGCCCGCGCCAGGTGCGCTGGGGCGACACCCTGCGCGTGGCGGAGGCCGCGGGCTTTCAGGCATTGCCCATTGTCTCGCTGATTGCATTCCTGCTGGGGGTGATCCTGGCGTTTCAGTCGGCGATCGCCATGCGCCAGTTCGGCGGCGAGATCTTTGTGGCGAACCTGGTGGCGGTTTCGCTGTTCCGCGAACTGGGGCCGTTGATGATGGCCATCCTGCTCGCCGGCCGTTCCGGGGCGGCATTCGCGGCCGAGATCGGGACCATGAAGGTGAACGAGGAGGTCAATGCCCTGAAGACGATGGGGCTGGATCCGGTGCACTTTCTCGTTTTGCCGAAGGTGCTGGCCGGTTTGCTGGTGGCGCCACTGCTGGCGCTGTACGCCAACATGATCGGGCTGATTGGTGGCGCGGTGGTGATGCAGGGCTTCGGCATCCCCTGGGTGGCGTACTTCAACCAGGTGACATCCGCATTGAGCCCGTCGGATCTGTTTTCCGGGCTGGTCAAGGCCGTGGTATTCGGCCTAGTGGTGGCCGGCGTGGGGTGCCTGCGCGGGCTGCAGACCGGGAGCGGGGCGGCCTCGGTGGGGCTGTCCACCACCAGCGCGGTGGTGACGTCGATCATCCTGATCGTGGTGCTGGACGGCGTGTTTGCCGTGCTGTTCTACCATCTCGGGGTCTGACACATGAACCAGACGCACACGAACACGACGGACCCTGACGACGACCGCGACGTGGTGATCCGCGTCCGTGGACTGACCATGGGCTTTGACGATCTGGTGCTGATGCGTGATCTGAACTTCGACGTGCGTCGGGGCGAGATCTTCGTGATCCTGGGCGGCTCCGGCAGTGGCAAGAGCACGCTGCTCAAGCACATGATCGGGCTCTACCAGCCGCTGGCCGGGCATATCTGGGTGGCCGGCGCGGATATCGCCGAGGCCGACGAGGCGCAGCGGGAGGCGATCCTGCGGCGCGTGGGGGTGATGTACCAGATGGGCGCGCTGTTCGGCTCGATGACCTTGCTGGAGAATGTGCGCCTGCCCCTGGAGGTCCATACGGATCTGCCGCGCGAGGCGATGGACGCGATCGCGCGGGCGCGTCTGCAACTGGTGGGGCTGGGGGCGTTTGCCGATTTCATGCCCTCCGAGATCAGCGGGGGGATGCAGAAGCGGGCGGCGATCGCGCGGGCCATGGTGCTGGACCCGGAGGTGCTGTTCCTGGACGAGCCCTCGGCAGGACTCGACCCGATTACCTCGGCCGATCTGGACCGCCTGATCCAGCGTCTGGCCCGCACCCTGGACATGACGATCGTGATCGTCAGTCACGAACTGGCCAGCATTTTTGCGATCGCCGACCGGGTGATTATGCTCGACAAGGAGAGTCAGGGGATTGCGGCCGAGGGCGACCCGGCCACCCTGCGCGATACATCGAACCACCCGTGGGTACAGCGTTTCCTGCGGCGGACGGATTCCGACGAGGAGAGGCCCGCATGAGTGCCCGACATCATTTCCGGCTGGGGCTGTTCATCCTCGGGGGCCTGGCCGCGCTGGTCGCGGCGCTGCTGATCCTGACGGCGGGCAATCTCCTGCGCCCGTCGATCCAGATCGAGACCTATATGGACGCGTCGGTCCAGGGCCTGGAGGTCGGGGCGCCGGTGAAGTTTCGCGGGGTGACCATCGGCGAGGTAACCGAGATGACGTTTACCTCGGTGGTGTACGAGGCGGATATCCCGCCGCGTGATCGCAAACGCTACGTGATGGTGCGGGCGCGGCTGTACCCGGATCGCTTCGCGGCGAGCGCCCAGGAGGGCGAGTTCCGCGTGGAGGTCTTCGAAAACCTGATCGATGCCGGGCTTCGGGTCCGCATGGCCGCTCAGGGGATCACTGGTATGAACTATCTGGAAGCGGACTTCGCGGACCCCGAGGCCCACCCGCCACTGGCGCATGACTGGGACCCGGCGGGGATCTACATCCCGTCCTCGCCCAGCACCGCCATGCAGTTCCTGGAGTATGCCGAGAACCTCCTCAAGCGTATCGACGAGCTGGACATCGAGGGTGTGGTGGACAACCTGACGAGCCTGCTGGTCACGGTGGAGACCACGATCGCGGAACTCGATACGGCCCGCCTGGCGGACCAGGCGGATCAAATGATCGAGGAGCTCCAGACGACGACCCGCACGGCCACCCGGGTGATGGAGTCGGTCGAGCGCCTGATCGAGCACCCGGATACCCAGGCATTGCCCAGCGAGACGCGGGCCGTGCTGCGGGAACTGCGCGAGACGGCCGAAGCGGCGGATGTCGGACGGCTGGTCGACCGGATGGATTCGATGGTCGAACGCCTCGATCGGGGCATGGATGTGAGCGAGGCCAAGCTGCTGGAAACCCTGGACGAATTGCAGGCCGCGATTGCCGGACTGCGCAGCCTGTCCGATGACGTACGCCGCAACCCGGGGGGCGCGCTGTTCGGTGCCCCGCCGCCCCGCAGCACCATGGACAAGGAGTAGACGGATGACCCGATGGAGCGTTGCCGCACTGTTGCTGATCGCCTGGACACTGGGCGGCTGCACGCTGATCCCCGAACGCGAGGCCGTTGACCGCTCGTGGTTCCTGCTGGAGTTGCCCGCCGAGCCGGCGCCGCGCATGGCCGGAGACGCCGAGCCCCTGGCGGTCGAACTGGGATCTGTGCGCGTGGCGCCGGCCTATTCGGGCAAGGGACTGGTCTACCGCCTGGGGGACCATCGCTACGAGTCGGACTACTACAACGAGTGGTTCCTGCGGCCGGCCGAGCAGTTCGAGCAGCTGCTGCGCGAACGCTGGACCCGCAACGGTACCGCCATCGAGCTGGTGGATAACGCGGCGGACGCCTGGGCCGAAGGGCGACCGGCGGTGCAGTTGCACATCCTCGTTACGGCGTTGTACGGCGATCTGGATGCCGCCAATCTGGAGGCACTGAGCGCTGTGGACACCGGTGAGGCCGTACAGGGCACGGGTCGCGTCGGACTGCGGGCCCAACTCCGCACGGACACGCAGGCGCGCCTGGTACACCTGGAGGCGGCCCACACGCTCGACCGGCGATCGGCCTCACGCCTGGTGGCCGCACTGTCGCAAGCCGCCGCCGACGTGCTGGCGGAACTGGAAGACGAAGCGCTGCGCGAGACCGGGCACGGGATGGACGAATGACCGATGTGTTCGATTTTTCCGCCCCGCTGCTCGACGGCGACGAGCAGCCGCTGGCCGCCTGGCGTGGGGATGTCCTGCTGATCGTGAACGTGGCCAGCGAGTGCGGTTTCACGCCGCAGTACGAGGGTCTGCAGGCCCTGGCCGAACGCTATGGCGAACGGGGGTTCCGCGTGCTGGGCTTTCCGTGCAACCAGTTCGGAGGTCAGGAGCCGGGGGATGCCGGGCAGATCCGCGCCTGCGGCACGCGATTCGGGGTGTCGTTCCCGGTGTTCGCCAAGGTCGAGGTGAACGGTACCGAGGCCCATCCGCTGTTTCGACACCTCAAGGAACAGGCACCGGGGGCCCTGGGTACGCAGGGCATCAAGTGGAACTTCACCAAGTTCCTGGTCGGTCGCGACGGCCGGGTGATCCGGCGGTTTGCCCCGCAGAAGAAGCCGTCGGAGCTGGTCCAGGCGATCGAGGCGGCGCTGGACGAGCCGCCCCCGAGGCCCCCCAGTGCCGCGTAGCGTGGCGCCGGGCGAGACCGGCCCGGCGCCCGACGCGCCGGGAGCGGCGGACTACTGGATGGAGCGCGCCCTGTCCCTGGCGGATCGGGCGGCCGCAGTCGGCGAGGTCCCGGTCGGCGCGGTCCTGGTGGACGCCGATGGCACCTGTCTGGCCGCCTGCCACAATGCACCGATCGCGCTCCACGACCCGACGGCGCATGCCGAGATCCGGGCGCTGCGCGAAGCCGGCGAGCGCTTGCAGAACTATCGGCTGCCCGGCACCACCCTCTACGTGACCCTGGAGCCATGCAGCATGTGTGCCGGTGCCATGATCCACGCCCGGGTAGCCCACCTGGTATACGGCGCGCCCGATCCGCGAACCGGCGCCGCAGGGAGTGCGCTGGATCTGATCGAGCATCCGGCGCACAACCATCGGCTCGAGGTGACCGGCGGGATTCTCGGGGAGGAAGCCGCCGAGCAGCTGCGCCGCTTCTTTCGCGCCCGACGCTAGGAGCCTGTCGGCTGGTCTTTGGTCGGTACGGCCGTGCGGGCCGGGCCAGCCTTTTTGCTGTCCCGGTCAGCGCTGCTCGATGGCGACGTATTCGCGGGAGGGGTAGCCGGTGTAGAGCTGGCGCGGACGGCCGATGCGGGATTCGGGGTCCATCATCATCTCGTTCCAGTGCGAGATCCAGCCGACCGTGCGCGCCAGCGCAAAGATCACGGTGAACATGTTCAGCGGGATGCCCATCGCGCGCAGGATGATGCCGGAGTAGAAGTCGACATTCGGGTAGAGCTTGCGCTCGATGAAGTAGTCGTCCTCCATCGCGATGCGTTCGAGCTCCATGGCCACGTCGAACAGTGGCTGGTTATCGGCGCCCATGTCGCCCATCTCTTCCAGTAGCTCGTGGCACATCTTGCGGATGATCTTGGCGCGCGGGTCGTAGTTCTTGTAGACGCGATGGCCAAAGCCCATCAGGCGGAAGGGGTCGTTCTTGTCCTTGGCCCGGGCGACGAAGTCCTCGACGCTCTTGTCGGAGTTCACGATCTCCTCGAGCATGCGGATGACCTTCTCGTTCGCGCCGCCGTGGAGCGGGCCCCACAGCGAGGCGATGCCGGCGGAGATGGCCGCGAACGGGTTGGCCTCCGAGGAGCCGGACAGGCGCACGGTGGAGGTCGAGGCGTTCTGCTCGTGGTCGGCATGCAGGATCAGGATCAGGTCCAGCGCGCGCACGAACACCGGGTTCGGCTGGTAGGGCTCGCTGGGGACCCCGAACATCATCGACAGGAAGTTGGCCGTGTAGGACAGGTTGTTATCCGGGTACATGAATGGCTGGCCGTGGGCGTATTTGTACGACCAGGCGGCGATGGTCGGCATCTTGGAGATCAGCCGGTGCGCGGCGATGCGGCGGTGCTCCGGGTTATGCACGTCGACGTTGTCGTGATAGAAGGCCGACAGGGCGCCGACTACGCCGACCATGATCGCCATCGGATGCGCATCGTGGCGGAAGCCGTCGAAGAAGCGGCGCACCGCCTCGTGCAGCATCGAGTGTTCCTTGATGATGCGCGAGAAGTCGTGGAGATCGTCGGAGGAGGGCAGTTCGCCGTTCAGCAGCAGGTAGCAGACCTCGAGGTAGGTGCTCTCGGAGGCGAGTTGCTCGATGGGGTAGCCGCGATAGAGCAGGGTGCCTTCGTCGCCGTCGATGAAGGTGACGTCCGAACGACAGCTGGCCGTGGACATGAAGCCCGGGTCGTAGGTGAAGTAGCCAAGCTCCTTGTACAGGGCGCGGATATCGAGGCAGTTGGGCCCGTGCGAGCCCTCCTGGATCGGCAGCTCGATGCTCTTGCCGGTGGTGTTGTCGGTCAGCGTGACGGTTTTGCTCATGAAACGGCCTCGTGGAATTGGGGTCGCCCGGATGCGAAGACCCCAATGGTAAACCAAAGGCGGCCCTGCGGCAGCGGGTTTCGGGCGGGGTGGAGCGGGACGGGCAGCCGGTTCTCGACACCCGTCGCGCGGCGCTTGCGCGACTGCGGGGTGTAGGCGGTGTGCACCGCGGGTGCCGCCGATGGATCAGTGTTTCCCAGGTCTGCGGCGATCAGCGGGCGGATGGGCCGCGGCGCTGGCGCTTGTCGGCGTACATGGCGGCGTCGGCGTTGGTCTGGGCGGTGGCCAGCGAGCCGCTTACGGTGCGGCAGGCGTAGCCAATGGAGGCCTCGACACCCGCCGCCAGGAGCGCCGCGCGCAGCCGCTCGGCGATCTCGGGCAGGTAGTCGGCAGGGGTTTCCGGCAGGAGCACGCCGAACTCGTCGCCGCCCAGGCGCGCGACCACGTCGATCTCGCGGCTGGCGTCCCGCAGGGCCTGGCCCGCCGTCTGGATCATCCGGTCACCGGCGTCGTGGCCCTCGCGGTCGTTGACCGCCTTAAGGTGGTCGAGATCCAGGGCGATGATGCCCGCCGGAAGGCTGTGGTCCTGGCAGCGCTGTTCCTCGGCATCGAGCGCGATCTGCCAGCCGCGGCGGTTGCGGGTACCGGTCAGGCTGTCGTTGTAGGCCTTCAGGATCAGCGCCTCGCGCTCGCGTTCGAGTTCATCGATCTGGCGGCGTTACCGCAGCAGTGCCTCGATCACCTGGACCGCGGAGTCGATCTCCCCCGCGTGCGATTCGATCGCCTGGGAGACGGGCTCGGGATGCATTGCACACAGTACGCCATACATGCCGTATTCGCGGTCGTGTACCGGAAAGCCGATATAGCTGCCAATGGCGGGTGGATCCGTCTGCGCGGCGAGTGCTTCCTGGTAGGCGGGCACCTGTGTCACGTCCGGAGCGATTCGCGGGCCGCGCTCGGCCAGCATGCGGATGCAGAAGGAGTTGCCCCAGTCAAAGGCGGTGCCCGGTTCGATCCCGTAGCCGTGATCGTCGGCGCGTACCACGATCTGCTCGTTGTCCTCGATGCGGGTCAGCATCCAGACATCCAGCGGCGCGAGGCGGTGGAGCAGCTTCAGGGTGTGATCGACCCCGAGATTGAACGGCGTGTGCGAAGGGTCGGCTGGGTCGAAGGTCCGGGCCATGATGTGTCCTGTCGAGCGAGCGCTGGGGCGGGACGGGTGGTTCAGCTAGCCGTGGGTTGTGGCGCGTTGCGTTTTCCGCGTGCGGCGTTTTGCAGGGCGCTTGCGAGGCTGCCGGTGCCCGGTTCGCGTGATGCGTACCCGACACTGGCCGGGATGCCCTGATCCGCCAGGTATTGTTGCAGTGATCGGGCGCGTTCCGCGAGCGATGGGTTCTTCATCTCGCTCGCGAGCAGGGCGAAGCGGCCGCCACCCAGGCGTCCGATCCGGTCAGTGGGGTGTGCCCGCTCCTGCAGGGCGAGGATCGCCCGCACCAGTTCGGTGTCGTCGTGGCCCTCGGCGCCTTCGGAGGACAAGCCCCGCGGGAAGAAATCCAGCGCGATGATCCCGGCGGGTTGCCCGAGCCGCTGGCATCGGGTCTCTTCGGCCTCCAGCGCGAGCTCCCAGCCGTGGCGATTGAGGACCCCGGTCAGCGGGTCGCTGTGCACGGACAGGGCCGTGTGCTGGCGCAGGCGGTCCAGGACCTCGGCGCGCTGGCTCAGGCGCAGCACGTGGCTCAGGGATTCGGCCAGGGCGCGGATGACCGGTTCGTGGCGTTCGATGGCGGGATCCACGGGCTCGGGGTGCAGACCGCACAGGGTGCCGAACAGCTGGCCTTCGGCGTCGTGCAGGGGGAATCCCACGTAGCAGCCGATGGCCGCGATGTCATTGATCGGGGCACTGGCGTAGGCGGGCACGCTGCGCGCGTCGGCGGCCACGTTCGGCCCCTCGCCGGCGTGCATGTGGACGCAGTAGGAGTGCTGCCAGCTGAAGGCGGCACCCGGGCGGAAGCGTGGAGCCCGCCCGCGTGTGTGCAGGACGATCCAGTCGTCGGCCTCGACTCGCGTCAGCATCCAGATGTCCAGTGGGACCAGGGCCTGCAGCGCGTTCAGGGTGGCATCGACGGCACCGGAGAACTCGTCGGCCAGCGGGGTGGCCAGCGTCGTGGCGGACATGGTAGCGGTCGCGTGCGGTGGGGTTGAGGCTGGCATCCTACAGACGCGGCAGATCGGGATGCGACACCTGGCCGCCGTGTACATGCTGGCGCCCGAATTCGGCACAGCGTGCCAGGGTGGGGACGGCCTTGCCGGGATTGAGCAGGCCCAGCGGGTCGAACGCACGGCGCAGGTGGTGAAACTGTTCGAGCTCCGGGGCGGCGAACTGCACGCACATCCCGTCCAGCTTTTCCACACCGACGCCGTGTTCCCCGGTGACGGTGCCGCCGACCTCCACGCACAGCTCGAGGATCTGCTGACCGAAGGTCTCCGCGGTCTCCAGTTGTCCGGGCTGATTGGCGTCGTACAGGATCAGCGGGTGCAGGTTGCCGTCGCCGGCGTGGAACACGTTGCACACCCCCAGGCCGTGCTCTTGTGACAGCCCGTTGATGCGTTCCAGCACGGTACCGAGCTGGTGGCGCGGGATGGTGCCGTCCATGCAGTAGTAGTCCGGCGAGATGCGGCCGGCGGCGGGGAACGCCGCCTTGCGCCCGGCCCAGAAGCGGGCACGCTCGGCATCGTCGCGGGCGGTGCGCACCTCGGTGGCGCCCAGGTCCAGCAGTTTCTTGCGCACGACCATGATGTCCTCCGAGACCTCGGCATTGGTCCCGTCGAGTTCGCACAGCAGGATGGCCGCCGCGTCGGTCGGATAGTCGGCATGGACGAAGTCCTCCGCCGCGCGGATGGCGGCGTTGTCCATCATCTCGAGCCCGGCCGGGACCAGCCCGGCAGCAATGATCCCGGCCACGGCACGCCCGGCCGATTCCACGTCGGCAAAGCTGGCGAGCAGGACCTGGGTGCGTTCCGGGCGTGGCAGCAGGCGGACGGTGACCTCGGTGACAACGCCCAGCATGCCCTCGGAACCGACCATGAAGGCGAGGAGGTCCAGGCCGGCGGTATCCAGGGTCTTGCCGCCTAGCCGGATGGTCTCGCCGTCGAGGGTGACGATCTCCAGCCCGATGACATTGTGCACGGTCAGCCCGTACTTGAGGCAATGCACGCCCCCCGCGTTCTCGGCTACGTTGCCGCCGATGGAGCAGGCGATCTGCGAGGAAGGGTCGGGGGCGTAGTATAGGCCCTGGGGTGCGGCGGCTTCGGAGATCGCCAGGTTGCGCACCCCCGGCTGCACCACGGCACAGCGATTGTCCGCGTCGATCTCGAGAATGCGGTTGAAGCGGGCCATGGAGAGCAGCAGTCCGGTCTCCCTCGGGAGTGCGCCGCCGGACAGCCCCGTGCCCGCGCCGCGCGGGATGATCGGCACCCCGTGTTCGCGGCAGACCCGCAGGCAGGTCAGGAGTTCTTCCCGCGTGCGCGGGAGGGCGACCGCCCCGGGGATCTGGCGGTAGGCAGAGAGACCGTCGCACTCGTAGGCGCGGCGTTCCGCGGTCTCGGTGACCAGGGCGTCGGCGGGCAACGCGTTCGCCAGGGTCTCGATGACCGTGGCCAGTGCCTGCGTGGCGGTCTCGGTCGGGTCGATGGACGGATGTGCACTCATGGCTTCGATGGTAGGGACCTGCTGGGTACACGCGATGTGATCGCATAAACTGTAGGCCTTTTCCGCGAACCGGGCATGTGGTGTGGACAGGTCGGGTTTCCGGTCTGGCCGCGGCCGCCGGGCTGTGCGGGGTGGGCGTCTCCGGGCTCGGTGCCCGTGGACGCCACGGGGCCGCGACCGTAGACTTCCCCGTCGTTCCCGCAACCCCGTACTGGAAAGCCGTCATGCTTGATATCCGCAGCCTGCGTCAGGATCTGGATGCGACCGCCACCGCGCTCGAGCGTCGTGGGTACACCCTGGACCGCGAACGTTTCGAGGCCCTGGAGGCGCGGCGCAAGGCCTTGCAGGTGCGCACCCAGGAGCTGCAGGCCGAGCGCAATACCCGCTCCAAGGGCATTGGCCAGGCCAAGGCCCGGGGCGAGGACATCGAACCGCTGAAGGCCGAGGTCGGGCGCCTGGGCGACGAGCTCAAGCAGTGCGAGACCGACCTGCACGGGGTGCAGGAGGAACTGGACGCGCTGTTGATGGGGATCCCCAACCTGCCACAGGCGGATGTGCCGGACGGCCTGGACGAGAAGTCCAACGTGGAAATCCGGCGCGAGGGTACGCCGGCGGATTTCGACTTCACGCCGCGGGATCACGTGGATCTGGGTCTGCCGGGCGGCTGGCTGGATTTCGAGGCGGCCGTTCGTGTTGCCGGGTCGCGGTTTGTGGTCATGCGCGGGGAGATGGCCCGGCTGCACCGGGCGCTGACCCAGTTCATGCTGGACCTGCACACCGGTACGCACGGCTACCAGGAGACCTATGTGCCCTACCTGGCGAATCCCGAGTCGCTGGAGGGCACCGGCCAGTTGCCGAAATTCGATGCGGATCTGTTCTCGGTGGACTGTGATCAGCGCTACCGCCTGATCCCCACGGCCGAGGTCACGCTGACCAACCTGGTGCGGGACCAGATCCTGGAGGCCGACGAGCTGCCGTTGCGGATGGTGGCCCATACCCCGTGCTTCCGCTCCGAGGCGGGCAGCTACGGCCGGGACGTACGCGGCCTGATCCGGCAGCACCAGTTCGAGAAGGTGGAGCTGGTGCAGATTGTTCGGCCCGAAGACTCCGATGTGGCGCTCGAGAGCCTGCTGGGGCACGCCGAGGCCGTGCTGCAGGCACTGGAACTGCCCTATCGCGTCATGCTCCTGAGCGCTGGTGACATGGGCTTCGCCGCGGCGCGCACCTATGACCTCGAGGTCTGGTTGCCGGCGCAGGATGCGTACCGCGAGATCTCGTCGTGCTCGAACTTCGAGGCCTTCCAGGCCCGGCGTATGCAGGCGCGCTTCCGGCCGAAGGCCGGCGAGCGGCCCGAGCTGGTTCACACCATCAATGGCTCGGGGGTGGCGGTGGGGCGCGCACTGGTCGCGTTGCTGGAGAATCATCAGCAGGCGGATGGCTCCATCCGGATCCCGGAAAAGCTGCGTCCGTATCTCGGGGGAACCTCGGTGCTGGAGCCGCCGTCCGAGTAGCAGGCCCTTTTGGAAAACCGCCCACGTGAAACGCCCGTCTTGCCGAATTTGCCATCCCGGCCTGCTGGCCGGTCTCGCGCTGATGATGCTGGCGTGGATGCTTGTGGCGTCGCCCGTGCCGGCGGACGAGGGGGCCGGGGCGGATGAAGGACTGGTCTTCGACGACACGCCGCGGCCGATTGGCCTGCATACGCCGGACTGGTTCGAACTGAGTTTCCTGGACCTGCGCGAGGACCTGGACGATGCGGTCGAGCAGGGCAAGATGGGGCTGGCGGTCTACTTCGGCATGGACGACTGTCCCTACTGCGAGGCGCTGTTCGACAAGAATTTCGCGCAGGACGACATCCGCGAGTATCTGTCGGCGCATTTCAATGTCGTCGCGATTGATGCCCTGGGGACGCGGGAAGTTACCGATCTCGATGGCGAGACCTGGATCGAGCGGCGCTACGCGGCCGAACAGCGGCTCAACTTCACCCCTTCGATTGCCTTCTACGACGAGGAGGGCGAGCGCATCCACCAGATGCGTGGCTACTACCCGCCGTATCGTTTTCGCGCGCTGCTGGAGTACGTGATTGACCGCCACGACCGGGAGGGGAGCTTCCGTGACTACCTGGACCGGGCCGACCCGCCGCCGAAATTTGACCTGGACGACATGAACCAGCGCGACTTTTTCGCGAACCCGCCGTATGCGCTGGATCGCAGCCGGATCCCTGCGGATCGGCCGCTGGTGGTGTTCTTCGAGCGCGAGGCTTGCCATGCCTGCGATATCCTGCATTCCGAGCCACTGCAACAGGATGAGGTGCTGGAACGCATCGCGCTGATGGATGCGGTGCAGCTGGATGCCGACGATGCCGATACCCCGGTGCTGACCCCCGGCGGGGAACGCACGAACCCGAAGGAGTGGGCAGCGGCGCTGGATATACACTGGGCGCCGACCCTGATCTTCTTCGACGAACAGGGTGAGGAGATCATCCGCATCGACTCCGTGGTGCACCTGAATCGACTGCGCAACGTGATGGACTACGTGCTGACGCGGGGCTACGAGGAATACGCGACCTTCGAACGCTGGCGGGCGCAGCAGCCGGCGCGTCCCTGACGACACCCCGAACCGAGGAAACTGCCCCTTGCATTTCGAACGTGATTTCGTGATCCGCAACCGCGAGGTGCTGGAAGGCATCGTGGCCCGTTCCCACCGTGTTGCGCTGGGGATCTTCGTGCTGACCTTCGGGGGCTACGGTGTAGCAGTGTGGCTCTGGTTCCAGGACAACATGTGGGGTGCCCTGGTAGTGGCGACCGTCAGCTATCTGGTATTCCGCCAGTTCCGGATGCTGGCGCTGGGGGTGGCACGCATGCCGCTGCGGGGCGACCCGCAGGCGGTGGAGGCGCTGCGGGCGATCGACGTGGCGCTGGAACAGGATAAGCCGCACCCGGTGCTGGCCGAGGTCGAGGCGCATCTGCGCGCGCTGGAAGACGAGCCGCCCGCCGCCGCCGATCGGACCACGGATCGCGCCGCATCCGGGCAGGACGATGCCGACAAGGGGTCTGGCAAGGGCGACTAGGAGCTGTTGAGTTCGGGCGCCCGGCGGCGGCGCCTCAGAGTTCGACCGGCACGCCCAGCTTCTGCTCGATCACGCGCACCAGGGTCGCGTGCAGGTCTTCGCCGTTGCGGTCATCGATCCAGGCACCTTCCTCCTCGGAATAGCCGAAGTGGGCCGGACCCTCGGGGGAGGACAGCCAGATCTGTTCGGCGGCCTCCTGACGGTTCAGGATGAGCTGGGCGCCATCGTCGAACTCGATGGTCATCACGCCGTCGATCAGGTCGATATCCAGGTCGTCCAGCGCGCTCTGGTCGCTCAGGCGGGTCTGGATGTCGTCCAGGGCTTTCTCGGCGAATACGGCGAAGGAGGTCTGGCTCATGGGGCGCTCGGTCCGGTGGTGAAGGTTGGGGTCAGGCAGGGCGCGATTATAGGGAGACGCTGATTGAATCGCACGTCCGCGCTCGAGTCGCTTTTGCGTGCGAACAAGGCGCGGTGACTGCCGTGCAGTCACTCTGCACAAGGGAACCGCAACGCCGTTCCCACGCAAAAGCGGCCGAGCCCCTGCTTTCAATAGCTTGTGGGGTTGGAGCCCCCTGTTCCCCGATCCTGCGTTGCGCCGCTTGCGGGTAGAACCACTACCCGCTGCACGACGCGCCTTGTCTCGGAAAACAGGGGGCACCAACGCGGACGTGCGATTCAATCAGCGTCTCCCTAGGTCAGCCGCGCCAGGCGGCAATGGCCAACCCCGCCCAGCCGAGGATAAAGGCCGTCCCGCCGAGTGGCGCGATCGCCCCGAGGATGCGGGGTGCCCCGAGCGCGAGGGCGTACAGGCTGCCCGAGAACAGGAGGATGCCGATCACGAAGGCCACCGCGCTGGCGGCGGCCCAGCCGTTGGCCAGCTGCGCCCACAGGGCGGCGACCAGCAGCAGGGCCAGGGCGTGGATGAAGTGGTACTGAACGCCGGTGTGCCAGGTCGTCAGGGCGTGTTCCGAAAGGCGTTCCTGGAGGGCGTGGGCGCCGAAGGCGCCGAGCACGACCGCGATCCCGCCCAGCAGACTGGCGATGACGATCAGGGGGCGAATCAGGGGCTCGCCGGCGACCATCAGGCGTCGTCGCCCATCTCGCTATCGATGTCCTGTCCGGCGACCCAGCCGTGTTCCCGGGCGCGCTCGATCGCTTCCTGATGGATGCGTTCATGACGTTCACGAAGTTCTGGCGGGAGATTGCTGATACGCAGGTCGTACTTGTCCCATTCGGCATTGACCTGGTCGTGCAGCATCTGGATGCGCGAGACATCCCAGCCGTCGCAGGTTTCGGTCTCCGGGAGGATGCCGAATACCCAGGCATCACGGATGAAATTGCCGATGGGGGTCATGCCGCCGTACATGTCGTTGTACAGGCCGACGTAGGTGCGGTTGGAACGGTTGGGTCCTTTCATGCCGCATAGTGTAGGGGCGACTAGGGCTCAGGCAAAGCGTTTTCGCCGGTGGGCGAGAAAAACGGAGATCAGGGTGCAAACCGGGAACGATTCACTGACGCGGGTGCGGATCCGCGCGCTCATGAAGCTGATGGTGCTGGGGGCCGCATTGCTGCTGGTGGGGGTTATGCTGCGGTACGCATTTTCCGGATCGGTGGACACCCGTGGCGACACCCTTCGGGTGGACCTTGCGGAGATCGCGCCGGGCGAGGCGGGACGCTTTGTCCACGGGAACCGGCATGTCCTGGTGGTCCACCGGGATGCGGCCTGGCAGGGTGCGCTGGCGAGCGACGAGGAACTGGTCGATCCCGCTGCGCGCCGCGGTCAGCAGCCGGACGGGCTGGACCTGCCGCTGCGCAGCTTTCGCCCCGAATGGCTGGTGGTGATCGGTGAGGGGACGGACCTGGGCTGCGAGCTGGATCTGGTGCACCCGGACGAAGCCGATGGCTGGAGTGGCGGGTTCGTCGATCGTTGCCGGGGCGGACGCTATGACGGGGCGGGGCGGGTCTACGCGGATCAGAACGCCCGCCGTAACCTGCCCATCCCGGACTACCGGTTCGCGGGGGAGGACCGGCTGATCCTGGGCAGCCCCTGAAACGGGCGAGGAGCGATATCAGCCGGACGCCGCGGTCGCTTCGGCGGGCCCCGTGGCCGAATAGAGGTCGAAGCGCACGCTCTTGCCCTTGACGCTGGCCTGCGGGGCGTCCGGTCCGAGAGCCGGGGCGTGCAGCGGGCGTTTTACGATCACCCGGCGTTCCACGTGGCCGCGCAGGGTGGCCAGGGTCTGTTCGGCGTCGGCGTCGGCGTCGGCCGTATCCGCCATCAGCGCCTGGATCAGTTGCATGTCCTTCTTGACCGCGGCGCGTTTGGCGCGCTCCGGGAACATGGGGTCGAAGACCGCGGCCATCGCGGGCGGGCTCACGGCCGTGGGCTCGGCGACGCCCTCGAGCAGGGTGATGCGCTGGATGACGGGGGCCAGTTCCGGGTGGGTTGCAGCGCGCGCCAGGGCATCGGCCAGCAGGCGATACACCACGGGGTGACGTTCCCAGGCGGTCACGCGAAAGCCGTGCGCGGCCAGCAGCAGGGTGTCGCGCCCGAGACCGGCGGAGGCATCCAGTACGTGGCCGTCGCGCGGGAGTTTGCCGAAGGCGCGGATCAGCCCTTCGCGCTGATGGCCGGCATGGGCCAGTCGATAGCCCTGGCGTCCGGCCGGGAAGTCGAGGTGCAGTCGCAGCGCCGGGTGGACGTCCTCGCGGATGAGCTGCAGGCCGTGATCGCCCGTTTCCAGGACCAGCCGAGCCGCGCCGCCGTGCCGGTAGCCGCGCGCCTCGAGGGCCTTGCGCAGTGCGTCGGCAGCGCTGTCGTAGCCCGGAGCCGCGCGTACGGTCAGCGCCATGGGGTCAGTAGTGCGGCGGGGGTGGTTCGGCGTCTTCGCGCCCGCCCCCGCGTTCCTCAAGCTCACGCAGGCGGTCGCGCAGCCACTGGACCTGCTGGCGCAGGTCGGCATTGGCCTGCTGCAGTTCCATCTGGATGCGGGCCTGCTCCTCCTGGGTGTATTCCTGGTGGGCCAGGCGGATCTCCAGGTCCTCGATTCGCTGTTGCAGGGGGTCGGTGTCCATGTGCGTCATTCCACCACGTTGCGCGGTGAACCGCATGCGAAGCTGCGGATGTTGTGCGTGACTTCGTCGATCACCCCCTGACGGGCGCTGCGCGCCGCCCAGGCGGTATGCGGGGTCAGCACGAGGCGCGGGATGTCGTCTGCCAGCAGCGGATGACCCGGTGGCGGGGGTTCCGGTTCCAGGACGTCGATGCCCGCGCCGCCGAGATGACCGCTGCGCAGGTGACGCGCCAGGGCCTCAGGGTCAACGAGACCGCCGCGGGCCGTGTTCAGCAGAATGCTTCCCGGCCGCATTCGGCGCAGTGCGTCGTCGTCGATGAGGTGGCGCGTTGCGGGCGTGAGCGGGCAATGCAGGCTGATCACATCGCACTCCGCGAGCAGGCGCTCCAGCGGCAGGCGATCCGCGTGCGTCTGCTGCGCGGGATCGTGACTCTGCGCAACCCGTACCTCCATGCCGAAGGCCTCGGCAAGACGGGCGGTGGCCCGGCCCAGCACCCCCCACCCGATGATCCCGATGCGCATCCCGGCCAGGGTGCCGATCGGGTGGTCGAGGAGGCAGAACTGATCCGAGGCGCTCCAGCGTCCGGCGCGGATGTCGGCTCGGTAGTCATCCAGCCGCGTGACCAGCGTCAGGAGCAGGGCGAAGACATGCTGCACCACGGAGTCTGTGGCGTAGTCGCGCGCGTTGCTGACGACGATGCCTTGTCGGCGGGCGGCGGCCACGTCGATATTGTTGAAGCCGGTCGCGGCGGCGCAGATCAGTCGCAGGCGGGGCGCGGCGGCCAGCAGATCGGCATCCAGTTCGACCTTGTTCGTGATCACGACATCGGCGTCCGCGATCCGTTCGGCGCACTGGTTGGGTCGCGTGCGGTCGTGGAAGGTCCACTCGGGCAGGCAGGCGCGTAGCCCGGTGAGGTCGAGGTCGTCCCGGTCAACCGTGTTCAGGTCGAGAAAGACGCCGCGCTGGAGCTGGGTCATGGGCCGAAGTCCCCGGGAGTCTGCGTAAGCGGTGTCCAACGAAAAGGGCCCCGCGCGGCGGGGCCCTTGAACGAGTTCCTGCGGTTGGCGCTGGACCCTTAGTTGTCACCCATAAAGGCGTGGAACAGGTTCAGCAGGTGCAGGAACATCACGTAGAGGTTCGCGTACAGCGAGACGGTCATCACGATGTAGTTGGCCTCGGGGTCGTGAATCATCCGACTGGTGTCGAACAGGATGGCCGCGGACAGCAGCAGGACGACCGCGGCCGAGATGGCCAGCGAGAGCGCCGGGATCGCCAGGAACAGATTGGCGACGATGGCCAGCAGGGCCACGATCAGGCCGACGACGAGGAAGCCGCCGAGGAAGCTGAAGTCCTTCTTGGTGGCGAGGGCGTAGCCGGAGAGCGTGACAAACGCGATGGCCGTGGCGGCGAAGGCGTTGCCGACGATCTGCGGGCCGTTGGGCAGGCCCAGATACATGCTCAGGATCGGGCCGAGGAAGAAGCCCAGCACGCCGGTGAAGGCGAAGGTCAGGACGATGCCCAGTGCCGAATTGCGCGCGGCGTGGATGGCGAACGGGCCGCCGATCAGCACGCCCAGCATGATGATCCAGTGTACCGGCGGCGCATTGACCGCCATGGCGATGAACGCGGTAACCGCGCTGAACGCCAGGGTGAGCGACAGCAGCATGTAGGTCTGCCGGATCACCTTGTTGGTGGAGATGGTCTCGCTGATGGAGCCAGTGCTGGACGGGTTGCGACTCGAGCGGACGATCTGGTCTCGGGACACGGGTCAACTCCTCAATGCATTCGAATAAGCCACAGTGTAGCGATAAGCGCGCCCGGTTGCAGTGTTTCCACAGCCGGTCCGGGAGATCCGGCCGGCCGTGGGGCAACGGGCGCTGGCGTCCCCTACTTGATGGGTTCGCCGACCTTTTCGGAGATCGTCTTCACGGCGTGATCGGTGGACTTGAAGATGTTGTCCTCGCCGATGATCTCGTCCAGCCCGGTGCGCTGCATCACCTCCATGACCTGCGCCTTCACCCCGGCGAACACCAGCGTGATCCCGCGCGCCTTGAGGCGATGCACCAGCTGATGGATGACCTCTTCGCCGGAGGCATCGATCTCGTTGATGCCCTTGCCGACCACGATCAGGTACTTGGCCTGCGGGTGCCGTGCGACCAGGTCGAGCACTGCGTCTTCAAAGTACGGCACGTTGGCGAAGTAGAGCGAGCCGTCGAAGCGCATCATGCCGACCTTCTCATTGGTCTCCAGACCATAGCGCTGGGCCTCGCGCAGGGTGCCGTCCTCGTAACGGGCCAGCTCCGATACACGCGGCTGCATGGTGCGGTACAGGTAGAGCACGATGGCCAGGCCGGCACCGGTCAGGATGCCGTAGTCCAGATTCGGGGCCATGGCGAGCGTGGCGATGAAGGTCACGATCGCGGCGGCGCCGTCGTGCTTGTTGGCCACCCACGCGTGCTTGATCGCCTTGAAGTTCACCAGGCCGGCCACCGCCATCATGATGATGGCTGCGAGGACCGCCTGCGGCAGGTGATAGATCAACGGAGTCAGGAATAGCAGCGCCAGGCCAATGATCACGGCGGTGAAGACCGACGAGAGTCCGGTCTTCGCGCCGGAATTAAGGTTCACGGCCGAGCGGGAGAACGAGCCGCTGACCGGGTACCCCTGGGTGAAGCCACCCGCGATATTCGCCAGGCCCTGGCCCATCAGTTCCTTGCTGGGGTCCAGCCGCTGGCCGGTCCGGGCCGCCATGGCCTTGGCAATCGCGATGGCCTCGGTAAAGCCCACCAGGGCAATGACGAAGGCGGTGGTCAGGAGTGTCGTGAACGTGCCGAAGCTGATCTCCGGAATCGAGAAGCCGGGAAGGCCCTGAGGCACATTCCCGACTACGGCTCCGCCCCCGTTCAGGTGCACGGTGTCGTCGCCCACCCGCTCGATGCGCCAGGCAGCCCGGTCGGCGCGCTCGCGCTCAGCGTCGGTCAGGTGTTCGTCGGCAATGAAGCGGGCGGGTTCGTCATCGGTGCCGGGCACCCGTCGCAGGGTGAGGTCGCGGATCTCGTCGCGCATGGTCGCCAGTTCTGGGCGCAGTTCCTCGCGCTCCAGGCGCAGCTGGTCGGCCTCGTGGCGCAGGCGGACGGCCTCGGCGCCTTCCTGTTGTTGCAGTTCGGCCTCCAGGCGTCGGATCTGGTCGTCGAGTTCGGCCAGGCGGGCGCTTTCGCGCTCGATGTTCTGGGCAAGGGTCAGGACCTCGGCCGGGGCGATCTGCTCGATGGAGGTCTCGGCCTTTTGTTCGTAGCCGATCGCCCAGCTGGCGACGATCGCCACGACCACCGCGACCAGCACGCCGGGGATCTTGGGCGTGAAACGCTTCATCGCGACCATCAGGGCGATCGCGCCTATCCCGAACGCAAGGGTTGGCCAGTGCACGCTGCCCAGTTCCATGAGCACGCCCCAGAGACCGAGCATGAAATGGCCGCTGGTATCGATCGGCACGCCCAGAATCTTGTTTACCTGGGACAGGGCGATGATGATCGCGGCCGCATTCGTGAATCCGACGATCACCGGGTGCGAGATGAAGCTGACCAGCGCACCCAGCTTGAACAGCCCCAGCATCAACTGGATCACGCCAACGATGAACGCCAGGGCGATGGCGAGCATGATGAATTCGGAAGAGCCTTCGGCCGCCAGCGGTATCAGTGCCGAGGCTGTCAGCAGGGAAACTACCGCCACCGGGCCGGTCGCCAGCTGATTCGAAGAGCCCCACAGGGCCGCCACCATGACAGGAAGCAGAGAAGCGTACAGCCCGTAGACCGGCGGGAGCCCCGCCAGTTGGGCATAGGCCATGGATTGCGGGATCAGGACCAGGGCGACCGAGATCCCGGCGATGAGATCCGCGTTGAGGGTTTGCTTGGTCGGGCGCCAGCCGAGAAAGGGAAACACTCGCAGCAGGATCGGATTCATCGGGTCACTCGCTTGGCCAGTTCGTGAGAAACGACGACGGCCGAAACCAGGGCTGGGGCGCCGGAAGGCATTCCGGGCCAGGGCGTGCCAGGGCCGTCGTCACAGAACTGGCAGCCGGAGCTGGGCCCGCTGGAGGTTCGCGGGCGCAAGCGGGAAAACGGCGCCGATTATAGTGCCTTCAGTCATTTTCTTCTATCTAACTTGTTCTATGTGAAACATGTTAGATGGGCTATGTGTGGGGTGCGGGGAGGGTGCGGCGAGTGGGGTGGGGGAATGGCGGAGAGGGAGGGATTACGGTGCCGCGGGCGCCGCCCTTCGGGCCGCCACCTCGCGGCGGCGTTCCGGCGTCGCTGTGCGTCGCCGGTCGAACCCGAGCGTTGGATCTCGAGGGTTCGAATCCCGGATTGGCGGGGTTGGCCCATGCGTTAGATAGCATTTGGATTTCTTGCTGGAATCTGGCGGAGAGGGAGGGATTCGAACCCTCGAGGGGCTTTCACCCCTGCCGGTTTTCAAGACCGGTGCAATCAACCGCTCTGCCACCTCTCCGAGGCTGGGCATTGTCTGGTACGGGGCTCGGGCTGGCAACCGGTGGGCGGGCTGCGTGGCCTGGCGGCCACGAGAGGGAGGGATGGATTCGGCCCTGTGGGCCTCACCCTTCGGGCGTTGCCTGACGGCAACGTCCTGCGGCGGCTGCGCCGCTCGATGGAGCCGAGGATCACGGGGAAATGCGGCACACAATGCTTGACGTTCGCTCGCGCGAACCCTAATCTTGTCCGCGCTCCGGGCGGTTAGCTCAGCGGTAGAGCACTGCCTTCACACGGCAGGGGTCACTAGTTCGAACCTAGTACCGCCCACCAGATTCGGATCAAAGGAAAGCGGCCTCGGGAAACCGGGCCGCTTTTTTTGTGCGCGTGGAGGGCCCGAGGCCGGATCGTCCGGGGCTGGCACAGGCGCCTGCCGTGACTCCGGTGCGCCGTGTCTCCCCGGGGCGACGTTCCGGCATTTCCGTGGCCTGCCAGTCGGATGGTCGGTTTCGATTCTCGCCGTAATTGGGGGTATTCAGACGCGCGAAAGGGGCCACTTGGGGCCCCCTTGCTTGAATCTGGCGGAGAGGGAGGGATTACTCGGCGCGGTGCGCCTCGCCCTTCGGGTCGTCACCTGCGGTGACGTTCTGGCATCGCTTCGCGCTGCCAGTCGAACCATCGTTTTCGATTCCTCGGGTTCGAATCCTGAAACCTCAGGGGCCAGACATGCGAAAGGGGCCACTTGGGCCCCTTTGCTTTGATCTGGCGGAGAGGGAGGGATTACGGCGACGTGGTCGCCGCCCTCCGGGCCGCCTTCGCTGCGCTGCGGCGTTCCGGTGTCGCTGCGCGCCACCGGTCGAACCATCTTCTCTAATTCCTCGGGTTCGAATCCCAGAACGTTGGGGCTATACATGCAAAAGGGGCCACTCGGGCCCCCTGTGCTTGAATCTGGCGGAGAGGGAGGGATTCGAACCCTCGGTACTCGCGAGAGTACAACGGTTTTCGAGACCGCCCCGTTCGACCGCTCCGGCACCTCTCCGTATTTGCTGAACCGGGCGGGGTCGAGCCGCCACGGCGGAGCGAATCCTAGCAGATTCGGCCGGGCGAGCGGTAGCGGCCGCCGGGGATGCCTATGGCATCAGGCGGGTGATTTCCCAGTCGCTCCCGACGCGGTGGTACTGGAACCGGTCGTGCAGGCGGTTGGCGCGCCCCTGCCAGAACTCGAACAGCTCCGGTTGCAGGCGATAGCCGATCCAGGCGGGGTCGCGCGGGATGTCGCCATCCGGATACTGCTGTTCCAGCGCGCGTACGCGCTGCTCCAGTTCGTCGCGGTTCGCGACCGGGTGGCTCTGGGTGGAGGCGGCGGCGGCGAGCTGGCTGCCGCGTGGACGCTGATGAAAATACTCGTCGGCGAGATCGGCGGGCAGGGCGGCGACGGGTCCCTCGATGCGGATCTGGCGCTCCGTTTCCGGCCAGTAGAACAGGAGCGCGGCGCGCGGGTTCTCGTTGAGGTCCTGGCCCTTGCGGCTGCGCGAGTCGGTGTACCAGGCAAGCCCGTCGGCATCCACATGCTTCAGGAGCACCGTGCGTGCGGACGGCTGGCCATCGGCATCGGCGGTGGCGAGGATCATGGCGGTCGGGTCGGGGTTGCCGGCCTCGCGCGCGGCCTCCAGCCAGTCGTTGAGCAGGCCGAGCGGGTTGGCCTGAAGGTCGCTGCGACGCAGTTCCGCGCGGGTGTAGTCGCGGCGGGTGTGGCGGTGGTCGGCGGTCGTCATGAGGGGCCTCGTGCTTGAGCGAGAGGCGCCCATCATACGGCGGCGCGCCGGATTCGGAAATTTGTCGCGGTTTCGCTGTCACACTGGGGGACGATCACAGAACGCAAGGAGCATACGATGGCCGAGCCGATTATCGCCGCAGTGGAACCCCGGGGTGTGGAGCTGAAAAAGGGCGAGGAGTACGCCTTCTGCCGCTGCGGGCGTTCGCAGGATCAGCCGTTCTGCGACGGTTCGCACCAGGGGACGGGCATCGAGCCTCTGGTATTCACCGCACAAGAGGATGGCGAGGCCTACCTGTGTCAGTGCAAGCAGTCCGGGAACCTGCCGTACTGTGACGGGACCCATGCGCAGTTCGAGGCCGATGCAGTCGGCGGGCCGGCGAGTGCCGCGGATGCTGACACCGAGGGCGAAGCACGTGACGCCGAGCCCGGGGATCGGGCGCCGAGCCCGCGCAACAGTGAGACGGAGCCGCATGTCGAGTGGATCCACGCGCTGGCGCGGGATGGACTGGAGGGTGTGGGACGACACGGGACCACGGTCGCCATGGGGGTCCCGCGGGACCGGCTGCCGAGCTGGGACGGGATGCAGTTGCTGGCGGCACAACTGGCCACGCGGCCGCTGGACGAGGGGGCCGAGATCGGGACATCGCTGGTGATCGGGCCGGAGGCGAAGCGGCCGCTGGAGCTGAAGATCCCGTTGCTGGTGTCCGACATGAGCTTTGGCGCGTTGTCGCGGGAGGCGAAGATCGCCCTGGCGCGCGGGGCCGAGCGCGCAGGGACGGGCATCTGCTCTGGCGAGGGCGGCATGCTGGATGCGGAGCAGGCGGAGAATTCCCGCTACCTGTTCGAGCTGGGTCCCGCCGGGTTTGGCTACTCCGACGCGGTATTGGACAAGGTCCAGGCGTTTCACTTCAAGGCCGGCCAGGCGGCGAAGACCGGTGTTGGGGGTGTCCTGCCGGGGAGCAAGGTGAGCGACGAGATCGCGCGGGTGCGCGGGATCGAGGCCGGCCAGGATGCCCATTCGCCCGCGGCGAACGCGGATCTGCAGACCCCGGCCGATTTCCGTCGGTTTGCCGATGCGGTGCGCGAGAAGACCGGCGGCGTGCCGGTGGGCTTCAAGCTCTCGGCGAACCACATCGAGGCGGACCTGGCGTTTGCCCTGGAGGCCGGGGCCGATTACCTGATCCTCGACGGCCGCGGAGGTGGCACGGGCGCGGCACCGGCCCTGCTGCGCGACCACATTAGCGTTCCGACCATCCCGGCGCTGGCCCGCGCGCGTCGATTCCTGGACGCGAACGGGGTCTCCGGTCGCGTGACACTGCTGGTGACGGGCGGCTTGCGCACCCCGGCGGACTTCGTGAAGGCCCTCGCGCTGGGGGCCGACGGTATCGCCCTGGCCAATTCGGCGATTCAGGCGGTGGGCTGCGTGGGCGCGCGGATGTGCCACACCAATCAGTGCCCCAGCGGCGTGGCCACGCAGGATCCCGCCCTGCGCGCCCGGCTGGATCCGCAGGAAGGAGCGGAACGTCTGGGTCGGTTTCTGGAGGGCTCCACGGAGTTGATGAAGGTGCTGGCGCGGGCCTGCGGGCATGCCAGCCTGGAGGACTTCGGGCCCAATGACCTGACCACGTTCGATCGCGACCTGGCGCGGCTGGCCGGTATCCAGTACGCGGGTGTGCTCGAAGGCAGTTGATAGCAGATGGTACTGCCCGGAGCTTGATCTGGATCAGCAACCGCCGGAGCAATCCCGTTACACTCGCGCATTTTCGGGACTGGGGGATCTGGATGAGCTACTCCGATGTGCACCAGAGCTACGGGCGTTGCCGGCGGGCCGGCAACTTCGTGGACCGCTTCTATGAACGCTTTCTCGCGGCGGACGAGCGGGTGGCGCAGGCCTTTACGACCACGAACTGGTCGCAGCAGAAGCGGGCCCTGGGGCAGGCGGTCTCCACCGCGATCAGCTACGCGGAGGGCGAGAGCTTCGTGGCACCGACCATGGAAAAGATGGCCGAGGTGCACAGCCGCCATGGCCGGGTGCCGGTCGCGCCGGAGCTGTACGGGGTGTGGCTGGACTGCATGGTGGAGACGGCCCGCGAGGTGGACCCGCGCTGGGACGAATCCCTCGCGCAGCGCTGGCGCGGGGCGCTGAGCCCGGCCATTGACCTGTTCATTGAACGCTACTGACGCCAGGCGCGTACCCGGCGGGGACTGAAGGACGAAGCCCCGCCCGTGGGCATGCCCTGTTGATCTCGGTGCCTCCCGGGCGTGTAATGCGGGGTTTTCCCGTTGCCGGTGCCCGCCGGAAGAAGCCTGGTGATGTCCGCAGCCCCCGAGACCCTGTTTGCCCGCAAGCCCTACTGGGCCAAGCGCTTTGGCACGGCACCGTTCTTGCCGACCACGCGCGAGGAGATGGACGCGCTCGGTTGGGACAGCTGTGACATCGTGCTGGTCACCGGCGACGCCTATGTCGATCACCCGAGCTTCGGTATGGCGATCATCGGGCGGCTGCTGGAGGCGCAGGGGTTCCGGGTCGGCATTCTCGCGCAGCCGGACTGGACGTCGGCCGAGCCCTTCCGCGCCCTGGGGCGGCCCAACCTGTTCTTTGGCGTGACCGCCGGGAACATGGACTCGATGGTCAATCACTACACCGCGGAGCGGAAGGTCCGCTCCAATGACGCCTACACCCCGGGGGACGTGCACGGCAAGCGCCCCGACCGGGCGGTGATCGTCTACGCCCAGCGGGTCCGCGAGGCGTACAAGGATGTGCCGGTGGTGGCCGGCGGTATCGAGGCCAGCCTGCGCCGGATCGCGCATTACGACTACTGGCAGGACAAGGTGCGCCGCTCCGTGCTGCTGGATTCGCGCGCGGACATCCTGCTGTTCGGCAATGCCGAGCGGGCCCTGGTGGAGCTGGCGCATCGCGTGGCCGCGGGCGAGCACCCGCGCGAGATCACGGATCTGCGGGGCACGGCCTTCCTGCGGGATGCGGTCCCCGCCGGCTTTGTCGAACTGGACTCCAGCGAGGTCGATACGCCGGGGCCGGTGGATGCCAACCCCGACCCCTACGCGATGGTCTCGACGGCAACCTGTGCCGATGCCGAAGGGCAGGACAGCTCGGCGGTACAGGGCGAGCCGGGCACAAAGGTCGTGCGCTTTCAGCGGCAGATCCCGCGGGGCACGCCGCGCGACCAGACGGTGATCCGCATCCCTGCGTTTGAGCAGGTGAAGGGGGATGCGGTGCTGTATGCCCATGCCTCGCGGGTACTGCATCTGGAGACTAATCCGGGCAACGCGCGGGCGATCGTGCAGCGCCATGGCGACAAGGAGGTCTGGCTCAACCCGCCGCCGATCCCGCTTTCCACCCCCGAGATGGACGCGGTGTTCGACCTGCCCTATGCCCGCGCCCCGCACCCGGCATACGGTGATGCCCGCATCCCGGCCTGGGAGATGATCCGCTTCTCGGTGAACATCATGCGCGGGTGCTTTGGTGGCTGTACCTTCTGTTCGATCACCGAACACGAGGGGCGGATCATCCAGAGCCGCTCGGAGGACAGCGTGCTGCGCGAGATCGAGGAGATCCGCGACAAGGTGGACGGGTTCACGGGTGTGATCTCGGACCTGGGCGGGCCGACGGCCAACATGTACCGCCTGGCCTGCAAGGACCCGAAGATCGAGCAGAGCTGCCGGCGGCTGTCCTGTGTGTACCCGGGGATCTGCAGTAACCTGGATACCGATCACGCCCCGCTCATCCGTCTCTACCGCAAGGCGCGCGCGCTACCGGGGATCAAGAAGATCCTGATCGCCTCGGGGCTGCGCTATGACCTGGCGATCGAGTCCCCGGAGTACGTGAAGGAGCTGGTCACCCACCATGTGGGTGGTTACCTGAAGATTGCGCCGGAACATACGGAAAAGGGCCCATTATCCCGGATGATGAAGCCGGGCATGGGCACCTATGACCGGTTCAAGGCCATGTTCGAGAAATACTCGAAAGCGGCAGGGAAGGAGCAGTACCTGATCCCGTATTTCATTGCCGCGCACCCGGGGACCACCGATCAGGACATGCTGCAACTGGCGCTCTGGCTCAAGCGCAATGATTTTCGCGCCGACCAGGTGCAGGCGTTCCTGCCCAGCCCGATGGCTCTCGCCACGGCCATGTGGCACTCGGGCCGGGATCCGTTGCGTGGCATCCGCCGCAAGGCGAGCGAACGCGTGCCGGTCGCCCGGGGCTTCCGCGCCCGCCGCCTGCACAAGGCCTTTCTGCGCTACCACGACCCGAACAACTGGCCGCTGCTGCGCGATGCCCTGCAGCGCATGGGGAGGGCCGATCTGATCGGGAACGGGAAGCACCATCTGGTGCCGACCTGGCAGCCGGCCGGGACGGGGCAGGGCGCGGCGCGCCCATCCACGGGCGGGCGGATGACCCGCGGCGGGAAGGCTCTGAAAAAGCGTGGCCAGACCTTCCAGACCCAGCACAACGGGGTGGAGGCCGCGGCCCGTCCGGGGGCGAAACCAAAGGCCGGGGCCGCGTCGGCGGGCAAGGCGGGCGGCCGTTCGCCGGCGCCCCACGGTGGCAAGCCGCGGGCTGGTGCCGGGAAGCTCCGCAAGAAGGGGCGCCCGGCCGGCAAGCGGCCGCGCGCCTGACGGCGCAGTGGCTCAGGCCGACGCGTCGGGCGTCGGTACCTGGCCTTCCAGGCTGAGGTTCAGGCCAGTGGTGGTGCGGTCGCCGGGGTCCAGGAAGTACAGGTAGGGGCCCACCACCGCCTCGGGTTCGGGCAGCAGTTCCGCGTTCTCACCCGGATAGTGGCCGGCCCGGAAACGGGTGCGCACGGGACCGGTGTCCACGCCATTGACGTGGATGAAGCGCGGCTCGTTGCGATGCTCATGGGACAGGATGTCGATCAGGGCGTCCTGCGCTGCCTTGGCCATCCCGAAGGCCCCCCAGAAGGCTTTGCGCGCGTTCTGGGTGGAGACCACCAGGCTTCCGGTCGGGCTGGCCTCCAGCAGGGGCAGCACAGCCTGGGTCAGGAAAAACGGGCCGTGCAGGTTGCTGTTGATGACCTTGAACCACAGCTCCGGGTCGTAGTTCTTCATCGGCATCAGGGCCCCGGCCCAGCCGGCGTTCAGCACCAGGCCGTCGAGGCGACCCAGCGAGTCACGGATGTTCTCCGCCAGGTCGCCGTAATCCTTGACCGTAGCCCCCTCGAGATTCAGCGGGTAGATCGCGGGCTGGGGCTGGCCGGCCTGTTCGATCCGGTCGTAGACCGCCTCCAGGCCCTTCAGGTCCTTGTCCAGCAGGACCACCGTGGCGCCGGCGGCGGCGCAGGCCTCGGCGACTGCCCGGCCGATGCCGTCGGCGGCGCCGGTGACGAGGATCACGCGCTGGTCAAAGGCGCCCGGTTCGGGACGGTAGGCGAGGAGGCGAGGGATATCGAGGTCGGTCAAGGATGGTCCTCCAGGAACAGGTGCGCCGATTCTAGTCCAGATTGTATGGCCGCTTCGAGCGTCGACGGCAGTGCGTGGGTCAGGTAATCCCCTGACAGGTAGCAGTCGGGCCAGGGCGTGCGGGGCGGTGGACGGTGCCCATCCAGATCGACCCTGGCGTCCACCGTCGCGCGGCGCTCGCAGACGCAGTGACCGGCTGCGGGCTCCCCCAGCTCGGGAAAGGTCCGTGCCAGCGAGCGGGCGACGGTGCGCCATCGGGCATCCGCCGTCAACGGTTCGAGGTCGTCGGCGGCCGAGATCACGACAGCCAGCCAGTGCGGGGCGCCCGCGACGTGCCGGGGGATCAGCCACTGGCCATGCTGGCCGAGCAGCCCCTGGAGAGGGGGCCGGTCTGTCAACCGCCGCGGGTAGCGCAGGTAGACGGTGCAGATGCTGCGTGCGCCCATGGCCTTGAGCCCCTGATGCGTGGCGCCCCATCGAGCGTCCGCTGGCAACAGGCTGGCGGTGGCGGTGGGCGTGGTGGCCAGGATCAGCGCGCGGGCGTTGCTGGTGTCGCCCTGGCGATCGTGCAGTCGATAAGGGGCATCCGGGCGTGTCGCGTCGCGCTGGATCATCGTGATGCGGCGGCCAAGGTCCACGCGCGCACCCCGGGCCCGCAGCTCGCGGATGGCGGCGTCGGGGAACACCTCGCCCAGGGGCCGTGCAGGGATCAGCAGTCGGGCCGCCTCCGGCCCGTGATTCAGGGCCCGTCGCAGCACGTTCTGGAAGATCCGCGCGGAGGCCAGGCGAGTCGGGGTGTTCATCACCGCCAGGCACAGGGGGTCCCACAGCCGCTGGATCAGGGTTTCCGGCTGGTGGCGGCGCCGCAGCCAGTCGAGCACCGGGAGGTCGTGTCGCAGGGGACGGTGCAGCAGGGCCGCCGCGCCGAGCAGGGCGCGCAGCCGGATACCAGTGGCGTGGCCGGGGAGGGAACGATAGAGGGCCGTGGCCAGAGCCGGCAGCCGGGGCGAGCGGGGTTCGAGCGCGAAGGCCGGGGATGCTGGCCGGCGGTCGGGGTCGAACATCCGCAGCCCGAACGGGACGGCGTGAAAGGCCGAGTCGGGGTCGATACCGACCGCGCGGATCTGTTCCAGGGTCTGCTGGCAGGCCCCCACGAGGATGTGCTGGCCGTTGTCCAGTGGGGTGTGGTCCAGCTCCAGGCTGCGGGCGCGCCCGCCGGGGATCCTGCCGGCCTCGATCAGGTGTACGGGGTGTCCGGCGCGCGCCAGGGCGAGGGCTGCGGTCAGGCCGGCCCAGCCCGCGCCGACCACGGCGACAGGGTGCGCGGGAGGGCTGGAGGCCATGGCGTCAGGCCGCGCGGCGGCGATGCTCGCGCTTCAGGCGTCGGGCGGTGCGCCAGGCGATCCACAGCTTGCGGATCGGGGTCAGGCGTACGCGGTGTTCCAGAACACGGAAGCCGTCGTCCTCGATCTCGTCCAGCAGAGTGCGGTAGATCGCCGCCATGATCAGGCCCGGGCGCTGGGGATAGCGGTCGGCAGCGGGGAGGTGTTCCTCGGCACTGTCGTAGTAGCGCCGCGCCCGTTCGGCCTGTTCCGCGAACAGGGCGCGATGACGGTCATCGGTGATGTTGACTTGGAACTCCTCGGGTTTGACCTCGTGCTTGCGCAGCTCGTCGAGCGGGATATAGACGCGGCCGCGCATGGCGTCCTCGTGGACGTCGCGCAGGATGTTGGTGAGCTGCAGGGCCATGCCGAGGTCGTGGGCGTACTTCAGCGTGCGCCGGTCGCTGTAGCCGAAGATGTGGGCGGAGAGGATGCCGACCACGCTGGCGGCGCGATAGCAGTACAGCGACAGGGTGGTGAAATCCGGGTAGCTGTCGTAGTCGAGATCCATCTGCATGCCGTCGATGATCTCGTCGAAATATTCGCGGCCCAGGTCGAAGGCGGCGATGTGGGGCTGCAGTGCCTGGGAGATGGGGTGACGGGGTTCGCCCGCGAACAGGCGTTCGATCTCCTGGCGCCACCAGTCCAGCTTGGTCCGGGCGACGCTCTCCTCGCGGACCTCGTCGACGATGTCGTCCACTTCCCGGCAGAAGGCGTACAGCGCTGTGATGGCGCGGCGCCGGTCGGGCTCCAGAAAGCGAAAGGCGTAGTAGAAGCTGGAGCCGCTCTGTGCGGCCTTCTCCTCGCAATACTCGTCGGGGGACATGCGCTCTCGCGTGGCGGGTGTCGAACAGGGACGGGAAGGCTAGCACAGGCAGTGCGCGAGGCGGGAGATTGCCCCCGAAGGCGGATTGTTGACCTGTATCAAGCCCGCTACCGGGTCGTGGTCGTAGCCTGTGGCGATCCGATGCCGAAAATGGGCGGTACACGCTCGAGGGGGACCCGATGGAGCAGCGCCTGGTATTTGATCCGGAGATCCTGCGTCGCTATGACGTGAGCGGACCTCGCTACACGTCGTATCCCACGGCACCCCAGTTCCACGAGGGTTTCGACGACCGCGCGTATGCCGACGCGGCGCAGGCCACGAACGGGGCGGACCCGGCGCGTCCGCTGTCGCTTTACGTGCATGTCCCGTTCTGCGACACGGTCTGTTTCTATTGCGCCTGCAACAAGGTCATTACCGGCAACTACCAGCGGGCGCAGCGCTATCTCGCGTATCTGGAACGCGAGGCCGCGCTGCAGGGCGAGCTGTTTGACGCGGAGCGCACGGTGGGGCAGTTGCACTTCGGCGGGGGCACGCCGACCTATCTCGGGGACGAGGATCTGCGCCTGGTGATGGCATTGCTCGGGCGCCACTTCCGTCTCGATGCCAGTGCCGCGCGCGAATTCTCCATTGAGATCGACCCGCGCGCGGTGCGACCCGGGACGATACCGCTGCTGGGCGAACTGGGGTTCAACCGCATCAGCCTCGGGGTGCAGGACTTCGATCCGGATGTGCAGCGGGCGGTCAACCGCATCCAGCCCTTCGAGGTCACCGCGCGCGCCGTCGAGCAGGCCCGGGCCCATGGGTTCGAGTCCACCAACTTCGACCTGATCTACGGGCTTCCGCTGCAGACGGTGGAGACCTACACCCGCACCCTGGAACGTGCCCTCGAACTGCGCCCCGAACGCCTGGCGATCTACAACTACGCCCATCTGCCACAGATGTTCAAGACGCAGCGCCAGATCCGCGAGGCGGACCTGCCTGATGCGGCGGAAAAGCTCGCGATCCTGGAGACGACCATCGAGCGGCTGACCGCGGCGGGCTACGTCTACATCGAGATGGATCACTTTGCCTTGCCGGACGACGAGCTGGCCGAGGCGCAGCGAGCCGGGACGCTACAGCGCAACTTCCAGGGCTATTCCACCCGCGCGGAGTACGACCTCGTGGCGCTGGGTCCCACGGCCATCGGGAAGGTCGGCGCGACCTACAGCCAGAACCTGCGCGAGCTGGATGCCTACTACGCCCGCCTGGATGCGGGCCGCCTCCCGGTCTTTCGGGGGCTGGAGCTGAGTGCCGACGACCGCCTGCGGCGCGACGTGATCAGCGAGCTGATGTGCCACTCGCGGATCGACTTTGCCGCGATCGAGGCGCGCCACGGGATCGTGTTCGGCGAGGTCTTCGCGGATGCGCTGGGGCGCCTCGAGGGTATGCAGGACGACGGCTTGGTGCGGATCGAACAGGGCCGGCTGGATGTGCTGCCGCGCGGTCGCCTGCTCCTGCGCAATGTGGCCATGGCATTCGACGCCTATCTGGCGACCGAAGGCCAGCCGCGGTACAGCAAGGTGGTTTAGCGGGCTCGGGGGCGCCGACGCGGGCGCAGGCTGTGGCTCAGGATGATCCAGGCGTCGCGGGTGCGGAGGCGCGGGCGGGCGAAGACGTCCTCCTGCTGGCGCAGGCGCCAGAGGATGCGGGCGCCGCCATTGATGATGGCGCGGATCTCCAGCCCCAGGCGCCCGCGCAGCATCCCGCCCAGGGGTGCGCCGGCCCGCAGCAGGCGGTCGGCGCGGGCGTACTGGAACTGCATCAGGTTGCGCAGCTGGAAGGTGGTCTTTCCGGCCGCGAGCATGGCCTCGGTGACGCCGTACTGGTCCATCTCCTCCTGCGGCAGGTAGATGCGGTTGTTCTCCTCCAGGTCCTGCTGCAGGTCCTGGTAGAAGTTGATCAGTTGCAGGGCCGAGCAGATGGCGTCGGAATGGCCCAGCATTTCCTCGGTCGGGTTCCCGTCAAGATGCAGCATGAGCCGCCCTACCGGGTTGGCCGAACGCCGGCAGTAGTCCATCACCTCGCCAAAGGTCGCGTAGCGCGTCTGGTCGAGGTCCTGCAGGAAGGCATCGATCAGGTCGGAGAACGGTGCCGCCGGCAGGTGGAAACGGGCGCGGGCATCCGCCAGGGCGATCCATTCGGGATCGTGTTCCGCGGCCGGGTCCTCCAGGACCTGCACGCGTTCCTGCATGGCCAGCAGTGCCTGGCGGCGTTCTTCGACCGGGCGCGGGTCCTCGTCGGCCAGGTCGTCGGCGTCGCGGGCAAAGCAGTAGATTGCCGCCACCGGGTCGCGCAGGCGGCCGGGCAGCAACCAGGAGGCCACAGGGAAGTTCTCGTAGTGCGCCGTGGCACGCTGACGGCAGTGGCGATAGGCCTGGCGGATCCGGGGTTCCATCAACCATCAGCCCCCGCGGGGTGGCGGGCGTGATCAGCCGGCAAGGCTGCGCTCCGGGGCGGGGGCGCCGTTGTACCAGGCCCAGAAATCGTCGGGTTGCTCCAGGGCGCCGTCGGCGCCCCATTGATCCGGCTGCTGGTCCGCGTCGATGTAGCCCCAGTTGGCGATCAGGGTGGGCATGCCGGCGGCGCGTCCGGCCGCGATGTCGCGCTCGGCATCGCCCCAGTAGCAGTGGCGCTCCGGGGGCAGGCCGGTTTGCCGCGCCGCCAGCCACATGGGTTCGGGGTCAGGCTTGCGCTGGGGCAGGGTATCGCCGCTGACAACGGCCGCCATGCGTGCCCGCAGGCCGAGCGCCTCCAGCAGTGGATCGGTGAGCCAGCCCGGCTTGTTGGTGACCACGCCGACGGACCAGCCCCGGGCCTTGCAGCGGTCCAGGAGCTCGGCGAGCCCGGGGAACAGGGCGGTGGCCTGGCACAGGTCGCGGGCGTAGATCTCCAGGTAGCGCTTCTTCAGGTGCTCCGTGAAGGCGGCATCGGCGTCGGGGAAGGCGAGCGCGACGAGGGCCTGCGAGCCGTGGGAGACATGGTTGCGCACCGCCTGGAAAGGGAGTGGCGCGCGGTCGTATTCGGCCATCAGGGTGACCAGCGCCGCATGCATGTCCGGCGCGGTATCCAGCAGCGTCCCGTCGAGGTCGAACAGGAGCGAACCCAGATCGCGCGTCATGCGGTGGTGTCGTCGCCCCGGCGGGCGGCCATGAGGTAGTTCACGTCGGTGCGCCCCACCAGGCGGTAGCGACCGCTGAGCGGCGAATAGGTCAGCCCGGTCATCGCGGTGACCTCGAACCCATGGCGGCGCAGCGCGGCGCCCAGTTCCGAGGGCCGGATGAAGCGGCCGTACTCGTGGGTGCCGGCGGGCAGCATGTTCAGCAGGTATTCGGCCCCGACGATTGCCTCGGCGAAGGCCCGCGGCGTGCGGTTGATCGTGGACAGAAACAGCCAGCCGCCGGGACGCACAAGCTTCACGAGCGCATCAATGACCGCTTCGGGGTCGGGCACGTGTTCCAGCATCTCCAGGCAGGTGACCACGTCGTAGTCGCCGGCGTGGTGTTCGGCATGGGCCTCGGCGGTGGTATGCAGGTAGTGGATCTCTAACCCCGCTTCGTGGGCGTGCTCGCGGGCAACTTCCAGGTGTTCGGCACCGGCGTCCAGGGCGGTGACGTGCGCGCCGCGCACCGCCATCGCCTCGGACAGGATGCCGGCACCGCAGCCGACGTCCAGCACCTTCTTGCCGGTCAGGTCGGCCTGGGCGTCGATCCACTCCAGACGCAGCGGGTTGATCGCATGCAGGGTGGCGAAGGGGCCGCTGGGGTCCCACCACTCGCGGGCGCGGTGCGTGAACTTGTGGATCTCGGCGCTATCGACGTTGGCGTGCGTCTGCGAACGGGATTGAGTCTGCGGGCTCATGGGATCGGTCTCGCTCAGGGAAACACTGGTTAATGTACACGTTCGCGCTCGAGTCGCTTTTGCGTGCGAACAAGGCGCGGTGACCGCCGTGCAGTCATTCTGCACAAGGGAGCCGCAACGCCGTTCTCGCGCCCGTTTTCGATAACAACGGGCGGCCGAGCCCCCGCTTTCAATCGTTTGTGGGGTTGGTACCCCAGGTCTCCCGATCCTGCGTTGCGGCCCTTGCCGGTAGAACCACTACCGGCTGCGCACCGCGCCTTGTCTCGGAAAACCTGGGGTACCAACGCGAGCGTGTACATTAATCAATGTTTCCCTCAGGCAATGGGCTGCTGGGTTTCCAGCACCCGGATGCGCCAGTCATCGGCTTCGGCGCGGAGGTCCTGCACGTTCAGCGTAAGCAGTTCCCGGTCGCGCAGCAACGGGCGTCCGGCCACGTAGACGTCGCGTACGGCATCCCGCGTGGCGGCATACACGATTTGCGCGCTGGGGTCGTGCGCCGGCTGCAGCTCCAGGGCCTGCAGGTCCACCGCGACCACGTCCGCTTGCTTGCCGGGCTCCAGCGAACCGATGCGGTCGTCCAGCCCCAGGGCGCGGGCGCTGCCGAGGGTGGCCATCTCCAGGGCCGAGGCGGCGGGCAGCGCCGCGGCGTCGCCGCTGACGGCCTTGGCCAGCAGGGCGGCGGTGCGCATCTCGCCGATCATGTCCAGATCGTTGTTGGAGGCGGTGCCATCGGTGCCCAGGCCGACGGTGATCCCGGCTTCCTGCAGACGCGCGACGGGGCAGAACCCGGACGCCAGCTTCAGGTTGGATTCCGGGCAGTGGGCGACGGACACCGGCCGGTCGCGCAGCTGGTCCAGATCGGATTCGTCCACCTGGGTCATGTGCACAGCGATGAAGGGCTGGTCCAGCATGCCGAGTCGGGCGAGGCGCGCCAGGGGCCGTTCGCCGTGGTCACGGACGGCGTCGGCGACCTCGCTGGCCGTCTCGTGGACATGCATGTGAATCGGGGCGTCGAGTTCGCGCGCGCGATCGGCCACGCGCTCCAGGCTCGCATCGCCAACGGTATAGGGCGCGTGCGGGGCCACATTGAAGGCGATCCGTTCGTGTCGGCCCCAGGCGGTCACCACGTCGGCGCCGCGCTGGAAGTACTCGTCGGCCGTGCTCGCCCAGGGGGTGGGGAAATCGAACACGGTCAGGCCCAGGGAGGCGCGGATACCGGTCTCGTCGACCACTCGCGCCGCGTCCTCCACGAACAGGTACATGTCGCTGAAACAGGTGGTGCCGCCACGCAGCATCTCCGCGACCGAGAGCCGGGTGCCGGCGCGCACGAACTCGGGCGAGAGCAGCTTGCCTTCGGCCGGCCAGATGTAGCGCTTGAGCCAGTCCATCAGGGTGTGGTCGCTGCCGATGCCCCGCAGCAGGCTCATCCCCGAGTGGGTATGGGCATTGACCAGGCCGGGAATCAGGGCGTGCCCGGGATGGTCGCGGTACTCCGCATCGGGGTATCGGGCGCGGGCGGTCTCCGTGGGCTCGATCGCCTGGATGACGCCGTCGCGGATGATGAGGGCGTGATCCCGCAAGATGGTGTCGCGGGGGATGACCGGGAGAATCTGGGGGGCGCCGAGGATCAGCGTCTGGGTCTGGTTCATGGGACACGGTCTGCGCGGGATACAGGGTCGCGCATGGTACCCGAAAGGGGCGGCGTTGCGCCGCCCCGGGGCGGTAAGGAGACGCTGATTGAATCGCGCGTCCGCGCTCGAGTCGCTTTTGCGTGCGAACAAGGCGCGGTGACCGCCGTGCAGTCATTCTGCACAAGGGAGCCGCAACGCCGTGTGCGCGCCCGTTTTCGATCAACAACGGGCGGCCGAGCCCGCTCTTTCAATCACTTGTCGGGTTGGTGCCCCCTGTTCCCCGAGCCAGCGTTGCGCCACTTGCGGGTAGAACCACTACCCGCTGCACGACGCGCCTTGTCTCGGAAAACAGGGGGCACCAACGCGGACGCGCGATTCAATCAGCGTCTCCTTTAGGACTACTGGCGGTTGATCGCGAAACGGCCGGGGCCGGTCAGGGCCAGCGCGATGGCCGCGAACAGGAACATACCCTGCAGTTCCAGGGCCCAGCCGCCGTGGCCGGTGAGCTGGAAGACCTCGTGGGCATGCGCCAGAGCGATGGCAAAGACCATGTTGATCGCGATGAGTACGGCGCCGATGCGTGCATAGAGTCCGAGGATGACCAGGATCGGCGCCAGGATCTCGCCGATATACACCCCGTAGGCCAGGATGGTCGGGAGTCCGGCGTCGGCCAGCATGCCTTCGATGCCACTGATGCCACCTGTGATCTTCGCGATGCCGTGCAGCAGGATCATGATGCCGAGGGCCAGTCGCAGGATCAGCTTGCCGCTGTCGTCGAGGGTGTGGTCCATGTCGATACTCTCCTTGTAGCAGGGCGGGCAGTGGCCCGCGTTGGGGCCCGGGGCGATGCCGCCGGGCCCGATTCGGCTGGGCCCCCGCCAGAACGAGGGGGCCCTGGAAAATGGACCGGTTCGGTCAGCCGGCCTCGCGCCCAAGGCGCTGGGCGCGGGCGACCTCCGCAACGTGCCGGCCCTGGGAGGCGGCCATGCCCAGTTCGCTCTCGCTCGGCTGGCGCGAGCCGTCGCCGGCGGCCAGCGTGGTGGCACCGTAGGGCGTGCCGCCGCAGACCTCGCTGACGTCGAGCATGCGCTTCTCGGTGTAGGGTAGACCAACCACGGTCATGCCGTAGTGAAGCAGATTGACGATGGTGGAGACCAGGGTCGTCTCCTGGCCGCCATGCTGCGATGCCGTGGAGCCGAACACGCTGCCGACCTTGCCGACCAGCTTGTCGCCGAACCACAGGGCGCCGGTCTGGTCGAGGAAGTTGGCCATCTGGGCGGCCATGCGGCCGAAGCGGGTCGGGGTGCCGATGATGATGGCGTCGTAGTCCGCCAGTTCCTCCGGCTTCGCGATGGGTGCGGCCTGGTCAAGCTTGGCGCCGGCGTTGCGGGCCACCTCGTCCGGCATCAGTTCCGGGACACGCTTGATCGTAACCTCGGTATCCGGGACTTCGCGGGCCCCCCGGGCCACGGCCTCGGCCATCTGCTCGATGTGGCCCCAGGTGGAGTAGTACAGGATCAGGATCTTGGTGCTCATGGTCGACGGGCCTCCGTTTGTCGGGAATCGAATATCCGTCAGCCTAGATCCGATTTATACGAAAGAAAATGCCGAAAAAAGCCCCTTAACGTTCGTTTAAATTGAACGGTTATCGGTGGGCGGCCGGGTGGCGGTTTCCCGCCTGGCGGAGGACCTGTGCCTCCAGGACGGCCAGGGTGTCGGGGTGACCGTACAGGTAGCCCTGGAAATGACGGCAGCCCAGGCCGAACAGGAAGGCGCGCTGATCGTCGTTCTCCACCCCTTCGGCGATCACGTCGAGGTCCAGGGTGTGGGCCAGATTGACCACCATCTGGGCAATCGCGGCATCGTTCGGGTCATCCAGCACATCGCGCACGAAGGATTGATCGATCTTTAGTTGGGCCAGCGGCAGGCGCTTGAGGTAGGCCAGCGACGAGTAACCGGTGCCGAAGTCGTCCAGGGAGAATTCGATCCCGAGCGTGCGCAGTTCCTCGATGTGGGCAATGACCGTTTCCACGTTCTCCAGCAACATGCTTTCGGTCAGTTCCAGTTTCAGGCGTTCCCCGGGGGCGCCGGTTTCGTCCAGGATCGCCGCCAGGTCGCGGACGAAGTGGCGGTGGCGGAACTGGCGGGCGCTGACGTTGACCGACAGCGTCAGGTCACGGAAGGCCGGCTGGTGCTGCCAGGCGGCCAGTTGCTCGCAGGCCGCGCGCATGACCTTGCGGCCGATGGGGACGATCAGGCCGGTCTGCTCGGCTACGGGAATGAACTCGGCGGGGGAGATCGCGCCACGGGTTTCGTGCATCCAGCGCAGCAGGATTTCGGCGCCCATGACCGCGCCGGAGGCATCCACCTGCGGCTGGTAGTGCACGCTGAAATGGTCCTGATCGAGCGCATGGCGCAGCTCGCTCTCGAGTTCGAAGCGGGCCTCGACCGCGCGGTGCAGGTCGGGGTCATAGAAGCGGACGGTGTTGCGCCCGGCGTTCTTGGCCCGATACATCGCCAGGTCCGCCTGTTTCAGGATCTCCTCCACGCCCAGGCTGCGGCCGCTGAACAGCGTGGCGCCGATGCTCGGGGTGACATGGCGTTTCTGTCCGGCGAGCTCGAAGGGGTCGCGCAGGAGGTCGATCAGTTTGCGTCCCACGGCTTCCGCCTGGGTCGCGGCCCGCGCCGGGTCGGGGTGGAGGTCGTTGAGGATAACCACGAACTCGTCGCCCCCAAGGCGCGCCAGGGTATCCGCCTCGCGGACCGAGTCCTGCATGCGCTCGGCGACCTGCCGCAGCAGGTCGTCGCCCACGGCATGCCCCAGGGTGTCGTTGATGTCCTTGAAGTTGTCGAGGTCGATGAACAGGAGCGCGCCGTGCAAATGGCTGCGCTCGGTGTTCCCGAGCGTCTGGCTCAGTCGATCGTGCAGCAGGGTACGGTTGGGCAGATGGGTCAGGCCGTCGAAGAAGGCGAGACGGCGGATCTCGTCCTCGGCCTGCTTGCGGTCGGAGATGTCGGTCATCGTGCCGAAGGTCGCCGTGACCTCGCCGCGTTCATTGAACCGGGCACTGGCATAGACGCTGACCCAGCGGATGTCGCCTTCGCGGGTGCGCAGGCGGATCTCCTCGGACTGGGCATGGGACCCGCCCTCCAGCAGGGTGGCACAGAAGCTGCGGGCGTCCTCGGTGTCCTCCGGGGCCACGAAGTCGCACATCGGGCGGCCCAGGGTCTCTTCCACGCTGAAGCCGGTGAGGTGTTCCCAGGCGGGATTCAGGAGGGTCCAGCGTCCGTCCGCATCGGTGCGGAAGATGACCTCGGAGATGTGGTCCACGACATCGCGGTAGCGATTCTCGCTTTCGGCCAGGGCATCGGTGGCGCGCCGGTGGGCGGTGATGTCCAGGGTCAGTCCGCGCAGGCTCTCGCGGCCGTCACCGTCCGTGGCCCAGGACAGGATGTCGCGCAGCCAGATCCACTGGCCGTCGCGGTGGGCAAAGCGGTAGTCCACGGTGCGCGACTGGTTGCGGCTCTCGCGGGCGGCGTTCTGGACCCGTGGCAGGTCGCTTGGATGGATGTGGCGGGCCCGCAGTTCGCCGCGGCCCAGATTGCGCGCGGGAAAGCCGAGCAGGTGGCGGGTGTCGCCGGCGACGAACTCCCATTCGTGAGTGGCGGGGTTGGCCTCCCACAGGATGGCATTGGCCCCGCCCAGCATGGATTCCAGGCGCGCGACCGAGCGGTTGAGTTGCTGGTTTTGCTGTTCCAGCGTGGTCTGGGTTGTGCCGAGATTGGCGGCGACGTCGTTGAAGGTGCGCGCGAGGTCGCCGAATTCGTCGTTCGAGCGCATCGGGATGCGATGGTCCAGGCGGCCGACCTGCAGGGCCTTCGCGCCCTGATTCAAAAGGCGCAGCCGGCGGGTGATCACCAGACTGAACACAATCGCGGCGACCATCGACAGTACCAGAACCCCCATGGCCAGCAGGACGTTGCGCTGCAGGAGGTCGGCGGACAGGGCATCGATGGCGTCCGTCGAGTACCCGACCGCGAGGGTGCCCAGGGGTTGTCCGGCCAGTTCGATGTCCCGGAGGATCTCGATCTGTCCGGGGGCAGTGCGAATGCGGTCGCCGGATTCGGGGATTGCCTCCGGCGAGATGCCCACGGAGGCCATGGGCTGGTCCTGGGCATCGAGCACTACCGCGTAGAGCACGTGGGAGTCGTCCGCGACCAGGTCCAGCAGGTCCTGCAGCATCGCCGGATCGGCGTAGGCCAGCCCCGGAGTCAGCGCGCTGGACAGGAGGCGCCCCTGCTGCTCGGCAAAGCGCTCCAGCATCTGCGACTGGTTCTGCTGCACCTGGGAGATGCCACTGAACATCAGTACTGCGACCATCGCGACCTGGATCGCGACGGTGCCAATGATGATCTGCCAGGCGAAATTCAGGCGCATGCGGGGCTTGGCTCGCGTGTTCGCGGCGCCACCAGAAGGCTGGGGCCGAAGCTGGTTGGAGCCAGGCCGGAGCGGTTCATGGAAGGGTTCCGAGTCGGGGGCTTGCCAGTAGGGATGATTGGTCAAAAGCCGAAATTGTCGCGCATATTCTACGGGACTGTTCCGTAGATGCCCATCGTGGCAATGTCGCCCCACAGGTTTCTGGAGCCCACTTCATTTCGCCTTGGGTTCGAACGAATCAAAAGCATTCTTGAACGCGTCCTGGCGAAAAGGCAGGAAATCGGTGTCCTGAACGGCAACGAAACCTCGGTGGCGTATCGCACGCAGGAGGTGCTGCCCCTGGGCGGAGTCTTCAAGCCTGATGAGCGAGCGGGTCAAATCGCCGGCGTTCGCCACGACAGTGTCGCGTGCCAGAAGCGTCATGCCGGGGAAAGTGGGTGATGCCTCGATGACACGCACGAGAGTCCCATCCCCGAGTGACATCAGCATGGTTGTAGCACCCAGACGGGTGAGAGATTCCACCAGGTCACCATCCGTGACCAGAACCAGGGCCTCGGTTTCCCCGCGCAGGAAGGTAGTGACGGCGGCGCTGTGATGGTGGTGGTGCCGGACGATCGGCCGGGACTCTTCGTCTGTCCATGACTGCCTGGAGAGCGCGTGATTCAGATAGGCCGCTGCCAGACTTTCCTCGAAGGGTGCGGCAATGCGTGCATTCGCCAGATCCTCGACACGGTCGAATGGCGACTCGGGGAGCACCGCAATCAGGATCGCCAGCCGGTCCCGGGTGGCCGCTATCGCCTGGTAGCGCGTCTCCGTTTCAAGGAACGGCACCACATGCGGCGAGGTGAACACCAGGTCGTAGCGTTCGGCAGCGAGCCTTTGGTGGAAGACGTCACGGGTTCGCGCAGATTCGATTCGAACCGGAACCTCGAGTTGCTCGCTCAGCCAGTCGCGCAACGGTGCGTATCGCTCGAAGAGGGCTGGGGGGCTGAGAAAGGGCTGGATGCCCAGGGACCGGGTCTGGGCATCGTTTGCCAGTGCTGGCAAACCGCCGAGCATCAGCAGAACCGGGATGAGCACCGTACTGGCCGGCCGCGTGATCCAGTGCGCGGCAGGAACACGTGCGGGGATTGTGCGTGTTCTGGTCATGTCATTGCGCCCCTCTCTCGTTCATACGGCATTCCGAATATTGAGTAAAGCCCAACGCGACCGGAACGACCGGTCGTGAAACTGTTAGGGATGGCGGTGCCGGCAAGCTGACGATTTGAGCGCAGAGTTGTGTGGCCCGCTATGGAATCGTCAATAACTTGTCGGTTCTGGTAGGTATCCAAGGGGCCTTGCCGCGCCTTCGGCGAAACTGGCGCTTTTCTTGCTTGTTTGAACCGGCAGTAGACAAGCGTGCCCGGGGTGCGGCAGGAGAATTCAGGATGGGAGTATTGGACAGGATCGCAGAGGCCTTGCTGGCGACACTACAGGGGCTCAGCCCGCTGACGGTGATTGGCCTGTTCGCGCTGGTGTTGTTCGCGTTGTTCCTGGTGGCCCTGGGCGCGACGGCGCTGCGGCGCGCGAGGGCCCTGCAGGGGGCCGCGCCCGCGTTGCTGACCACGCTCGGGATCCTCGGGACGTTCCTGGGGGTGGCGATTGGCCTGCTGGACTTCGATGCGGGACGTGTGGAGGCGAGCATCCCCGCGTTGCTGGAGGGGCTCAAGCTGGCCTTTGTGACCAGTATCGTGGGCATCCTCCTGTCGGCGGTGCTGCGCATGGTGCAGGTGTTGACGCCCACCGCGGCTCTCGCGGAGCGCGAGGTTCCCGCCGAGGCGACAAACGGCACCAAAGATCCGGCGCAACTGGCCGCACAGCAGCGCGATGCCGCACTGGCGATGGTCGAGGCCGTGCGGACTCTGGACCAGCGCCTCGATGCCCGGCTGGAGCGGCAGCACCGGGAACTGACCGGGGCGCTGGACGGCATGGCCGAGCGCATCACCGAAATGAGCAGCACGCATCTCGTCGAGGCGCTGGAGCGGGTGATCCACGATTTCAACCATCGTCTTGGCGAGCAGTTCGGGGAGAACTTCCGCCGCCTGGATAACTCGGTCGCGAGACTGCTGGAGTGGCAGGATCAGTACCGTCAGCAGATGGAAACCCTGCAGCGTGCCTTTGATCAGGCGCGCAGCGGGGTCGAGCAGACCGAGCAGACGCTGGAGCGCATGACGGGCCAGGCCCTGCAGATCACGCGTCACGTGGAGGATCAGGAGTCGACGCTCTCCAGCCTGCGCCGCGAGACGGTCGAACTGGAGGCGCTGCTGGGCAGCATCGCCGCCCTGCGCGATCGCGCAACCGAGGCTTTCCCCGCCATGGATGCCCGCCTGGAGGCGATGCTCGAGAGCATCGAGAACGCCGTTCAGGCCGGACACGCGGCCGAGCAGCGCTGGAGCCGGCCGGTGGCATCAGCGGGCGGGCGTAACTGATGTTTGCGTGGATGGCGCGGCGCGGACGCCGGGCCGAGGGCCCCGGCAGCGAGGCGGACCAGGGCTCGCACTGGCTCGCGGTGGCGGATCTGATGGCGGCGTTGATGATGATCTTCCTGTTCCTCGCCCTGCTGCATATGGTGCAGGTGGAGCGCGAGAGTGCCGCGCACACGGAGGTGCGCAACGAGGCGGCCGCGCTGCGCGCGGCGATCTATTCGGTGCTCGAGGAGGAGTTCCGGGAGGATCTGCCGCGCTGGAACGCGGAGCTGGATCGCGACAGCCTGACGCTGCGTTTCCGTGAGCCGGAGGTCCTGTTCGAGCGCAGTTCAGCCTCCATCCGGCCGCGATTCGAGGCGATTCTGGCGGATTTCATGCCGCGCTATGCCGAACAGCTGCGCCCGTTCGCCGAGGTGATCCGGGAGGTGCGGATCGAAGGCCACACGTCGAGTGAGTGGGCCGGGAGCGACGATCCCCTGGAGGCTTATTTCGGCAACATGGACCTCAGCCAGCGGCGCACGCGGGCGGTGCTGGAATATGCCTACCAGCTGGAACCCCTGCAGGAGGCGGACTGGTTTCGCTCGCGGGTCGCCGCCGTGGGCCTGTCATCTTCGCGGCGGGTGCTGGATGCACAGGGCGAGGAGGACCGCCGCGCCTCCCGACGGGTCGAATTCAGCGTGCTGACGGACTTTGAAACGCGCCTGCTGGGCGAGGCCTCGCCGGCGGCGCCGGACCCCTTGCCGCTGGAGGCGCGCGGGCGCTGATCGTAAGGGGAACACGTAATCAGTGTTGCCCTCGGCGTCAGAGGGCCTGAAGCAGGGCCTCGCGCAGTCGGGTCTGTGCCTCGGCGTCCAGCGGGGTGCGCCCGGGTCGGCTCAGCAGGAAGCTGTCTTCGACCTGTTCGCCGGCCGTGGCGATGCGGGCGGTGCGGACGTCGATACCCTGCTCGCCAAGGATATGCCCGATGGTGGACAGCAGGCCCGGTCGATCCAGGGCCCGCAGGCGCATGCGCGTGGCGTGGCCCCCGGGCGCCGGCTCGAATTCGATGCGGGTGTCCACGTCGAAGTGCTTGAGGCGTCGCGGTAGCTGACGCGTGGCGGGGTTGGGGGTGCGGCCCTGGCGGGCGAGTTCGTGCTCCAGAGCGTGGCGGATCTCGTCGGCGCGATAGCCGGCATCGACGGTCTGGCCGCCGCCGCTCTCCAGGACCAGGAAGGTATCCAGGGTGCGGCCACCCGCCGTGGTGATGATGCGGGCGTCCACGATGTCGAGCCCGAGCTGGGTCAATGCGCTGGTGATGCGGGCGAAGATCTGCGGGTGATCCTCGGCATAGACGAAGATCTCGGTGCTGCCGCGCGAGGTCTTGGGGCGTACCAGGATCAGCGGGAGCGCGTCCGGTTCCAGCGGGAGCAGGGCCTGGGCATGCCAGGCGATCTCGTCGGCGGAATGGCGGAGGAAATACTCGTCGTCGAGTTCATCCCACAGCCGACGCGCCTGTTCCGGATCGAAGCCCTGTTGCTGTAGCCGCTCGAGCGCCTCGACGCGCGTCTGCCGGATCTGCTCGTCCATGTCCGGCGGGGTGTCCAGGCCACGATCGAGGACGTTGCGCGTGGCGTGGTAGAGGGTCTGGAGCAGGGCATCCTTCCAGCTGTTCCATAGCTCCGGGTTGGTGCCGCGGATATCGGCAATCGTGAGCAGATAGAGAAAGTCCAGGCGTTCGCCGGTGGCGACCTCCCGTGCGAAGCCGAGGACCACCTCGGGGTCCGAGATGTCCTTGCGCTGGGCCGTGAGGGACATCAGCAGGTGCGAGCGCACCAGCCAGGCGACCAGCCCGGCATCGGCGTCCGAGAGCCCGTGTTGCTGGCAGAAGTGCAGGGCGTCGTGGGCGCCCAGCTCGGAGTGGTCGCCGCCGCGACCCTTGGCGATGTCGTGAAACAGCGCGGCCAGGACCAGGCGTTCCGGCCGTTCCAGGCTCGCGTGGATGCGGTGCGCCAGGGGTTGTTCGTGGGCGAACTCGGGCAGCGCGAGCCGGCGCGCGTTGCGCACCACGTTCAGGGTGTGTTCGTCCACGGTGTAGGCGTGGAAGAGGTCATACTGCATGCGCCCGATGATGCGGCCGAAGGCCGGCAGATAGTTGCCCAGCACGCCATAGCGGTTCATCCGGCGGAGCTGGCTGGTGATGCCGCGCGGCGCGCGCAGGATGTCCATGAACAGCTCGCGGCAGACCGGGTTGCGTCGGAAGTGACCGTCGATCAGGTGGCGGTGGGCCCGGATCAGGCGGATGGTGGAGGCCCGTATGCCCTGGATCTCGGGGTGTTCCTGCAACAGGCGGAAGACCTCCAGCAGGGCCGGCGGGTAGATCATGAAGACCTGGTCGTGCGCGGCCTCGAGATAGCCGCCCCGGAGCTGGAAGCGCTGATGGATGCGCACCGGTTCCTGCAGGTTTTCGGGGTCGTCCAGGATGGCCTCGTTGAAGTGCTGCAGGAGCAGCTCGTTCAGGCGCTCGAGGTCGTTGATGGTGCGGAAGTAGCGCTGCATGAACTGCTCGACCGCCCGGTTGTGGTTCTGGTCGACGAAGCCGAAGGTGTTGGCCAGCTGGCGCTGCAGGTCGAACAGCAGGCGGTCCTCGCGGCGGCCGGCCAGCATGTGGAGGGCGAAGCGCACGCGCCAGAGGAAGTTCTGGCCCTCCATCATCTCGCGGAACTCGCCCTCGCGCAGGAAGCCCAGCGAGACCAGTTCCTCGATGCGCTCGGCGCCGTAGTGGCGCTTGGTGACCCAGCCGATCATCTGGATGTCGCGCAGCCCGCCAGGGCCTTCCTTTACGTTCGGCTCCAGGCGGTAGGCGGTCTCGCCGAAGCGGCGATGCCGGGCCTGTTGTTCCGCCAGCTTGGCGGCGTAGAAACTGCGCGAGTCCCAGATGCGATCGGGTTCGATGGCCTGGCGGAAGTCGTTGAACAGACCCAGATGGCCGGCCAGGTAGCGGGCCTCGATCAGGTTGGTCGCAACGGTGATGTCGTCGCGCGCCTCGCGGGTGCAGTCTTCGATACTGCGCACGCTGTGCCCGACTTCGATGCCGATATCCCACAGGAAGGTGACGAAATCGCTGATGCGGTCGAAGCGGGCACGGTCGTGCTCGCCCTCGAGGATGATCTGGATATCGATGTCGGAGGCGGGATGCAGTTCGCCGCGCCCGTAGCCCCCGACCGCGATCAGGCACAGCCGGTCGTCGTCGGCCAGGCCCTTCTGCGCCCAGATCAGCTTGAGCAGCTCGTCGATGCGCCGGGCATGGCCATGGATCAGTTCGGCGATGGGCATGCCGTCGCGAAAGCCCTGGTACTGCTGCTCCAGGATGGCGCGGCGGCGGTCCCGGAACAGGGCGATGTTCCCCGGGTTGCGGCTCAGGCGCTGGTAGTCCTCGCCCCAGTCGGCGGTGAAGGCCGGGGTATCGAGTTCGCCGGGGGTGCTGCCCGCAGGATTCATTGCAACTCCGTGGCGTTGTTGGTGCGAATCGGCGGGTAAGGGAGGCGAAAAGCCCGGATCAGGCCGCGATCTCCTGGGGCGGGGTTTCGTCCTTGCGCAGGGTCAGGATCTCGTAGCCATCCGCGGTCACCAGGATGGTGTGCTCCCACTGGGCCGAGGGGCTGTGATCCTTGGTCACGGCGGTCCAGCCGTCGGCGAGGATGCGCGTATGCCGGCGTCCGGCATTGATCATGGGTTCGATGGTGAAGCACATGCCTTCCTCCAGCGTCATGCCGGTGCCGGGCTTGCCGTAGTGCAGGACCTGTGGGTCCTCGTGAAAGCCGCGCCCGATCCCGTGACCGCAGAATTCCCGCACCACGGAGCAGCGCCGGGCCTCGGCGTATTCCTGGATGGCGTGTCCGATGTCGCCCAGCGTGGCCCCGGGGCGGACCTGCTGGATGCCGAGGTACATGCTGGTGCGCGCCACGTCGATCACCCGCTGGGCCTGGATGCCGGCCTTGCCGATCACGAACATGCGGCTGGTATCGCCGTGAAAGCCGTTCTTGATGACGGTGATGTCAATGTTGAGGATGTCGCCGTTCTTCAGCTTCCGGTCGCCCGGGATGCCGTGGCAGACCTGGTGGTTCACCGAGGTGCAGATCGACTTGGGAAAGCCCCGGTAGTTGAGCGGGGCCGGGATCGCGTCCTGGGTGTTCACGATGTAGTCGTGGCAGATCCGGTCCAGCTCCCCGGTGGTCACGCCGGCCTGCACATGGGGCTCGATCATCTCGAGGACTTCGGCGGCCAGGCGGCCGGCGACGCGCATGTGTTCGATCTCTTCGGGGGTCTTGATGGAAACGGACATGGGGGCTCCCGCCGCGGCGCCCGGAGGGGCTCGGCGTTTGGTTCGGGTAAGCGTCCTATGCTATAAAGCGCGCGCCTCGCTGGCAATTCGGCGGGGCCGGATGCCGCCCTTTGCGGGGCCGGTGTTCGAAACCTAAATCCACACACGTATCGGCACGGTCTGTCGGGTGCCCGCTCGCGAAAGAAGATTCGGTTCGGGTTTCAGATCGGGATACGTGGAGGCTCAACCCGTTACAGGAGAAACCTCATGTCCCTCGTGACTATGCGACAGATGCTGGAGGCCGGCGTGCACTTCGGCCACCAGACGCGTTACTGGCATCCCAAGATGGCCCCGTACATCTTCGGGGAACGCAACAAGATTCATATCATCAACCTCGAGAAGTCCCTGCCGATGTTCAACGACGCGTTGAACTTCCTCGGCAAGCTCGCCGCCGACGGCGGCCAGATCCTGTTTGTCGGCACCAAGCGCTCGGCGCGCGACGTGGTGGCGGAAGAGGCACGTCGCTGCGGCATGCCGCACGTGAGCCACCGCTGGCTGGGCGGGATGCTGACCAACTTCAACACGGTCAAGCAGTCGATCAAGCGCCTGAAGGATCTCGAGACGATGGACGCCGACGGCAGCTTCCAGGTCCTGAACAAGCGCGAGGCCCTGAGCCGTCGCCGCGAGAAGGAAAAGCTGGATCGCAGCCTGGGCGGTATCAAGGACATGAACCGCATGCCCGACGCCATGTTCGTGATCGACGTGGGCTACGAAAAGATTGCCGTGGCCGAGGCGAAGAAGCGCGGCATCCCGGTGGTGGCAGTGGTCGATTCCAACCATTCCCCGGAAGGCGTGGACTACGTGATCCCGGGCAATGATGACGCGATGCGTGCCATCCAGCTCTACGTGGCCGCGATCGCCGACACGATCATCGAGGCCAAGGGCGCCGTGAGCACCGGTGGCGTGAGCGAAGAAGAGTTCGCCGAGCCGGCCGCGGCCGAAGGTTCCGACGACACCGCGTCGCCCGCCAACCCCGCTTGATAACCGGGACCGGCCGCCCGAGGCGGCCGGTCCGAGCATGATTCAGGAGCACCAACGATGCAGATTACTGCTGCACAAGTGAAAGAACTGCGCGAGCGCACTGGCGCCGGCATGATGGAATGCAAGAAGGCCCTGACCGAGACCGGGGGAGACCTGGAAGCGGCCGTGGAAGCCATGCGCAAGTCCGGCATGGCCAAGGCCGACAAGAAGGCGGATCGGGTTGCGGCCGAGGGCCGGGTCGAGATCGCCTGCGAGGGTTCGCAGGCCGTGATCGTCGAGATCAACTGCGAAACCGACTTCGTTGGCAATGACGACAACTTCCGTGCCTTCACCGGCACCTGCGCCAAGGTGGCGCTGAACACCGCAGCCGATTCCGTCGAGGGTCTGATGGCCGAGACCGTGGATGGCCAGACCCTGGAAGAGCAGCGCACCCAGCTGATCGCCAAGGTGGGCGAGAACGTCCAGGTGCGTCGCTTCGAACGAATGAGCGCGGAAGGGGCCCTGGGCTTCTACCAGCATGGCGCCCGCATCGGTGTGCTGGTCGGCCTGAACGGCGGAGACGAGGCGCTGGCTAAGGACATTGCCATGCATATCGCGGCCAGCCACCCGGTGTGCGTGGACGAAAGCCAGGTGCCGACCGAGATGCTCGACAAGGAGCGCGCGATCTTCAAGGCGCAGGCCGAGGAGTCCGGCAAGCCCGAGAACATCATCGAGAAGATGATCGAGGGCCGGATCCGCAAGTACCTGGGCGAGATTACCCTGGTCGGCCAGCCATTCGTGAAGGACCCCGATCAGACTGTCGGCCAGTTGCTGGAGAGCAAGGGTGCGTCGGTGTCCGGATTCATCCGCTATGAAGTGGGCGAGGGGATCGAGAAGAAGACCGAGAACTTCGCCGAAGAGGTCATGGCTCAGGCGCGCGGCGCCTGATCCAGCAGGATCCCGGGGCGGCCGCTTGAAGCGGCCGTTTCCGGATAAGAGGGCCAGAAAAAACTGGCAAGCGAGAATAACGAGCCCGAGATAAGGAACTCCATGAGTCAGGACAGCCAGCCCGCGTACCGGCGCATCCTTCTGAAGTTGAGCGGGGAGGCCCTGATGGGCCAGCAATCCTACGGGGTGGACCCGGATGTCCTGGCGCAGGTGGCCGAAGAGGTCTCGGAGCTCTCCCGCATGGGGGTAGAGGTCGGCATCGTGATCGGTGGCGGTAATATCTTCCGCGGTGCGGGTCTGGCGCAGGGCGGCATGGACCGGGTGACCGGTGATCACATGGGCATGCTGGCGACGGTGATCAACGCGCTGGCGCTGCAGGATGCGATCGAGCGGGCCGGGCGTTTCTCCCGCGTAATGTCGGCGATCCGGATCAACCAGGTCTGCGAGGACTACATCCGGCGCCGTGCGGTGCGCCATCTCGAGAAGGGGCGGATCGTGGTGTTCGCGGCCGGGACCGGTAATCCGTTCTTTACGACGGACTCTGCGGCCAGTCTGCGGGCGATCGAGATCAACGCCGATATCATGATCAAGGCGACCAAGGTCGACGGTGTCTACGATGCCGACCCGGTCAAGAGCAAGGATGCCCGACGCTTTGAACGCCTGACGTTCGATGATGCGCTGGAAAGGCGCCTGGGCGTGATGGATACCACGGCCCTGGTGATGTGCCGCGACAACGGCCTGCCGATTCGTGTAATGAACATGTTTGCCAGGGGCGACCTGCAGCGGCTCGTGATGGGCGAGGCGGTGGGTACCCTGGTCGAGGGATCCCGCAATGAGTGACGCCACCATCAAGGACGCGCGCGAGCGCATGGACAAGAGCCTGGAAGCGCTGCGCAACGAACTGTCGAAGATCCGCACGGGGCGGGCGCACCCCACGCTGCTCGAGCACGTGCACGTGGAGTACTACGGCATGGAAGTGCCGATCAACCAGGTCGCGAACATCACGGCCGAGGATGCGCGCACGCTGGCCGTGGTGCCGTACGAGAAGGACATGGTCGGGAAGGTCGAGAAGGCCATCATGACCTCCGACCTGGGCCTGAACCCGGCGAGCATGGGGACCGTGATCCGGGTGCCGCTGCCGGCGCTGACGGAAGAGCGCCGCCGCGAGTTGGTGAAGGTGGTGAAGGCGGAGGCCGAGCACGCACGGGTGGCCGTGCGCAATATCCGGCGTGACGCTAACAATGCCTTCAAGCAGCTGGTCAAGGACAAGGAGATGTCCGAGGACGACGAGCACAAGGCCCAGGAGCAGGTCCAGAAGCTGACCGACGACCACATCGCGAAGGTCGACGCGATGCTGGCGGACAAGGAAGCCGAGTTGATGGAAGTCTGACCGGCGCGCACGATGCCGGTTATCGCCAAACCCCGCGATGGGCTTCCCGCGCATGTCGCCATCATCATGGATGGCAACGGCCGTTGGGCCGAGGCGCGCGGTCTGAGCCGATCCGAAGGCCACCGCGCCGGGCTGGAGGCGACGCGCAACGCCGTGCGCTTCTTTGCCGAACAGGGCGTTGGCACCCTCACCCTGTTTGCCTTTAGCAGCGAGAACTGGGCCCGCCCCCGGGAAGAGGTCGAGGCCCTGTTCGACCTGTTTGTCTCCGCCATCGAGGCGGAGCTTCCGGAGCTCGTCGAGCGGGGTATCGTGCTGCGCTTTATCGGGGATCGCGCCACGTTCCCGTCCGATCTTCAGGCACGCATGACCGAGGCCGAGGAGGCCACCGCCGGGAACGACCGCATGTGCCTGGTGGTGGCGCTGGGCTATGGCGGGCGCTGGGACATCCTGCAGGCGGCCCGGCGCTGGGTGGCCGACAGCGACCGCGGAGCGGACCCCGAGGCCGCCTTCTCCGGATATCTGAGTACGGCCGGCCTGCCGGACGTGGATCTGCTGATCCGCACCGGGGGTGAACACCGGGTCAGCAATTTCCTCTTGTGGCAGGCGGCCTACGCCGAACTGCTGTTCATCGAGACCTTCTGGCCGGATGTGACGAATACGGAGCTGGAGGAAGGGCTGACCTGGTACGCAAGCCGCCAGCGCCGCTTCGGGCGCGTGCCGGCCGCGGGCGACGCGGCCGCGCCGGGGGAGGCGACCGGTGCTTAGGCAACGGATCCTGACGGCGTCGGCCCTGGGCCTGCCGGCCCTGGCCCTGGTGGCCTGGGGCCCCAACTGGGCCGTGCTGCTCCTGGTGGTGCTGGTGCTCGGGCTGGCCACCTGGGAATGGGGCGGCCTGGCGGGACTGGTGGGCCACGGTGCCCGCGCCGCGCTGGTCGCGGCCGTGGGCGCCCCCGTGCTGGCGCTTGGAACTGCCCCCGCAGGGGCGCTGCACTACCTGATTCTGGGCCTGGCCCTGCTGTGGTGGCTGGTGATCCTGCTGGTGCTGCCGTTCTACCGGGAACACGAGGAGGGCGCGCGCGGCCGACATGGACCGCTGTTTGCGGTTGCGGCGATCCTCACCCTGGTGCCGGCCGGAATGGGCCTCGTCTGGTTGCACGCACTGGCCCCGTTGCTGGTGGTGTATCTGGTGGTGCTGGTGGGGCTCGCGGATACGGGCGCCTACTTCGCCGGCAAGGCCTTCGGCCGCAACCCGCTGGCGCCCCATATCAGCCCCGGAAAGACCCGCGAGGGGTTATTCGGCGGCCTGCTCACGGTACTGGCCTTCGCGACCGTGGTGGCGATCGGGTGGGGGCTTGCCCCGATGGACGCGCTGGTCTTCCTTCTGCTGTCGGTACTGATCGGTCTGGTGTCGGTGGTCGGGGACCTGTTCGAGAGCATCCTGAAGCGCGAGGCCGGGTCCAAGGACAGTGGTTCCTTGCTGCCGGGTCACGGGGGTATTCTGGACCGGTTCGACAGTATGGTTGCAGCCGCCCCGGTGTTCCTGGCCGGGCTGTTGTGGCTGGCGCTGATACCGGCCTCGCCGGTGACGGGATAGCGCGCGCAGGCGCAGGTACTCATGAAGACGACGCAGCTCACCATTCTCGGATCGACCGGCAGTATCGGGCTGAGCACGCTGGACGTGGTGGCGCGTCAGCCGGCACGGTTCCGCGTCCATGCCCTGACGGCTCATCGCAATGTGGAACGCATGCGCGAGCAGTGCCTCCGGCACGCGCCGGAAATCGCGGTGATGGTCGATGCGGATGCTGCGGATGCCCTGCGCACGGCCCTGGCGGCGTCCGGTTCGCGCACGCAGGTGCGCGCGGGCGCGGAGGCCCTGGCCGAGGTGGCTCGCGCGCCGCAGGTGGATGCGGTAATGGCCGCGATCGTGGGGGGCGCCGGACTGTTGCCCACGCTGGCCGCGGCGGAGGCGGGCAAGCGGGTGTTGCTGGCGAACAAGGAGGCGCTGGTGATGTCCGGCGCCTTGCTGATGGATGCCGTGCGGCGCTCCGGGGCGTGCCTGCTGCCCATCGATTCCGAGCACAACGCGATCTTCCAGTGCCTGCCGAACGGGTATGTCTGTGCGGAGCCGGTGACACCGCACGGCGCCCGCCGGATCTGGCTGACCGCGTCGGGCGGGCCGTTTCGCGATCGTCCGCTGGACAGCTTTGCCGGCATCACCCCGGACGAGGCCTGTGCTCATCCCAACTGGGAGATGGGGCGCAAGATCTCGGTGGACTCCGCGACGATGATGAACAAGGGCCTGGAGGTGATCGAGGCCTGCTGGCTGTTTGCGGTACCGCCGTCGACGATCCAGGTCGTGCTGCATCCGCAGAGTATCGTGCACTCGATGGTGGCCTATGACGACGGCTCTGTGCTCGCGCAACTCGGGAATCCCGATATGCGAACACCGATTGCCCATGCCCTGGCCTGGCCCGAGCGCATGGAATCCGGGGTCGAGCCCCTGGACCTTCTGACCATGGGCCGGCTGGAGTTCTCCGAACCGGAAGCGGCGCGCTTCCCTGCGCTGGGGCTGGCCTATCAGGCCCTGGAGCGCGGGGGGACGGCGACGGCGGTGCTGAACGCGGCGAATGAGGTGGCGGTGGAGGCGTTTCTCGCCGAACGCCTGGCGTTCAGCGAGATCCCAGTGGTGATCGCCGCCACTCTCGATGCCATCGAGGCCGAGCCGGTGGACTCGCTGGAGCGGGTGTTGAGCGCTGACCGGAAGGCACGCGCGATCGCCGGGGAGCAGGTGGCGAACGCACGGCAAGTGGTGTCATGACCTTTCTGACGAGCCTGCTGGCATTTGCGGTGGCGATCGGCGTGCTCGTGACCGTGCACGAGTATGGACATTACCTGGCCGCGCGCCTGATGGGTGTCAAGGTGCTGCGGTTTTCGGTCGGTTTCGGGCGCCCGTTGTACAAGCGCTACTTCGGACGGGATCGGACGGAGTTCGTGATCGCCGCGCTGCCCCTGGGCGGCTACGTGAAGATGCTGGATGAGCGCGAGGGGGCCGTCGCGCCGGAGGAGGTCCCGAGCGCCTTCAACCAGAAGGGTCTCGGGGCCCGTACCTTTGTGGTGTCGGCGGGACCCGCGGCGAATTTCCTCCTGGCCATCGTGGTGTACGCCGTGATGTTCATGGTGGGCGTGGGAGGGGTCAAGCCGATTCTGGGCGAGGTGGCGCCGGAGACGCCGGCCGCCGAGGCCGGGCTCGAGCGCGGGCAGGAGATCCTGCGGGTGGGGGATCGCGCGGTCGTGGACTGGGAGCAGGCCAACCTGCGGCTGCTGGATCATGCCGTGCGCGGCGAGGCCGTGACCCTGCTGGTGCGGGATGTGGAGGGTCGCGAGTTCGAGCGCGAGGTGGATCTGCGCGATCGCCAGGCGCTGCTGGGCGAGGGGCAGTTCCTCGACAAGCTGGGCTTGCGGCCGTATCGCCCCGCGCTGGAACCGCGTATCGGCGCGGTCGAGGCCGGGAGCCCCGCCGCGGCGGCGGGGCTGGAGCCGGGTGATCGCGTGCTGGCCGTGGATGGCGACGCGGTGACCGACTGGAACGACTGGGTCGAGCGCGTGCGTGCCCGTCCGGAGACGGACTTGCAGGTGACGGTCGAGCGGGATGGCCGAACCCTGGAGCTGCGCATGACGCCGGAGGCTGTGGATCATGAGGGCACGCGCATCGGCCGGATCGGTGCCGGGGTGGACCCGGATCAGCCGGCGGCGCGGGAGATGGCGGTCCTGGTGCGTCAGGGCCCGGTGTCGGCCTTTGTTTCCGGTGTCCAGCGCACGTGGGATGTCTCGGTCCTGACGCTCGGCATCCTGTGGCGAATGATCACCGGGGATGCGTCGGTTAAAAATATCAGCGGACCGGTTACCATAGCCGAGTTCGCGGGGGTCTCGGCGCTGATCGGGGTCTCGGCGTTCCTGGGTTTCCTGGGGCTGGTCAGTGTTTCCCTCGGGATCATCAACCTGCTGCCGATCCCGATGCTGGATGGCGGACATCTGCTGTATTACGCCGCCGAGGCGGTCAAGGGCAGCCCGGTGTCGGAGCGTACCCAGATCATCGGACAGCAGGTGGGGCTCCTGGCGATCGCGGGCCTGATGACACTGGCCCTGTACAATGATTTGACACGACTGTTCGGCTAGGCGTGGCGACGGGCCCCTCCGGATCGGGGGTCTTCGACGGGTCTGCCGAGCGGCCTTTTTCTGGCGGAGAGCATGGCGCGAAACAGCTTGAGAGGAATGGCCCTGATCGGCTTGCTGGGCCTGGCGGGGACGGCCTGGGGGCAGGCGTACGAGATCGAGGACATCGAGATCGAGGGGCTCGAGCGGATCACCGCCGGCACCGCGCTCAGCTATCTGCCCGTGCAGGTGGGCGATACCTTCGACGACAGTCGCAGTCCGGAGGTGATCCGCGAGCTGTTCCAGACCGGTTTCTTTGACGACGTCGAGATCGCGCGACGCGGTGACGTGCTGGTGGTGATCGTCTCGGAACGCCCCGCCATCAACGAGATCAACTTCTCCGGCAACCGCGACATCCCGGACGACGGGCTGCGCGAGGCCCTGAACTCCGCGGGCCTGCGCTCGGGGCGAGTGTTCAACCGGACCATGCTGGACCGTATCGAGAGCGAACTGCGCCAGCAGTACTTCGCCCGTGGCCGCTACAACGTCCAGATCGACGTCGAGATCGTCGAGCTGCCGCGCAACCGCGTGGACGTGGAGATCGACATCGCGGAGGGGCCGGTGGCGAAGATCCGCCAGGTCAACGTGGTCGGCAACGAGAGCTACAGCACGCGCGAGCTGACCCGCGGTTTTGAATCCGGGGTGCCCCGCTGGTGGGCATTCTTCAGTCGCCGCGACAATTACTCCCGCGAAAAGCTCTCCGGAGACCTGGAGCAGTTGCGTTCGCATTACCTCGACCAGGGGTTCCTGGAGTTCGACATCGACTCCACGCAGGTCACCCTGACGCCCGATCGCAAGGACCTGTTCATCACCATCAACGTGGACGAGGGCGAGCGCTACACGGTGACTGGCGTGGATCTGGCCGGCGAATTCGTCATCCCGCGCGAGGAGCTGGAAGACCTGATCGAGGTGGATATCGACGCGCCGTTCTCGCGCAGCCAGATCACCGAGTCGGCGGAGCGCATCAGCGAGCGGCTGACACGCGAGGGCTATGCCTTCGCCAACGTGAACCCGGTCCCCGATGTGGACGAGGACAACCGTGAGGTCGCGATTACCTTCTTCGTTGACCCGGGGCCGCGCGTGTATGTGCGTAACATCCGCATTACCGGCAACCAGAACACCGAGGAGCGGGTCTATCGCCGCGAGCTGCGCCAGATGGAGAGCGCCTGGTACAACGGCGCGCTGATCGAGCGCTCGCGGGTGCGCATCCAGCGCTTGCCGTTCGTGCAGAGCGTGAACGTGGAGACCGAGCGGGTCGCCGGTACGGATGACGAGGTGGACCTGAACATCACCGTGACCGAGCAGCAGTCCGGGGCCCTGTCCCTGGGGGCCGGGTTCTCGCAGAACCAGGGCCTGTTGCTGACCGCCAGTCTGACCCAGGACAACTTTCTCGGGACCGGGAACCGCTTCTCGACCGAGGTCAGTACCAGCAAGGTCAACCAGCTGTTCCGGATGAGCGTGACCAATCCGCACTTCACGCCGTCCGGCGCGAGCCGCGGATTCTCCGTGTTCTACCGGAAGATCGATGCCGAGGAGGCGAACATCTCGCGGTACTCGTCGAATCGCTTTGGCTTCGACGTGACCTACGGCATCCCGCTGTCGGAATTCGACCGCATCCAGGTCCGGCCCGGTTTCGAGAACATCGAAATCGAGACGGTCGAGGCGTCGGAGACGCGCATCGGGACGCCGGACGAGATCATTGACGAGCTGGACGAGTTCGGTGACTCGGCGAATCTCTACAAGCTGGAGACCAGCTACGTCCATGACACGCGGGACAGCACGACCTTCGCCTCGGAAGGTCGGCGGCACCGGGTCGGACTGGAAGTGGCGATTCCGGGCAGTGACCGCGAGTTCTACAAGCTGACGTACTCGGGCCAGGAGATCTTCCGGCTGTCCGATCGCTATTCCTTCAGTCTGTCGGCCGGGCTGGCCTATGCGGATGGCTACGGGGGCGACGAGGTGCCGTTCTACGAACGGCTGTTCGCCGGCGGCATTCGCTCCGTGCGCGGGTATGAGGACAACCGCCTGGGCGACCTGCGCCCGCTGCGGGATGGCCAGCCCGCGACGCGTGATTCGAACGACGACCCCTACGGGGGTCGCTTCCGGACCACGCTGTCCGCGGAGCTGTTCTTCCCGATGCCGTTTGCCGCCGACAACGACGCGGTGCGCATGAGTACTTTCGTGGATGCCGGGAACGTGTTCGATCAGGTGTCGGATTTCGATAGTAGCGAGTTGCGCGCGTCGGCCGGGGTCGCGGTCACCTGGTTCTCCCCGGTGGGGCCGTTGAGCTTCAGTGTGGCCGAGCCGTTCAACGACCAGCCGGGTGATGATCTGCAGCGCTTCCAGTTCCTGCTGGGGGCCAGTTTCTGAAGATGGTCGATGCAAACGATGCCAGGGCATCGGGAGGCGGTATGAGATCCGGGCTCGCCTGGTGGGTGATCGTGATGATGGTCGTCAGCGGGTGGCTGGTGCTGCCGGCGGCGGCGGGCGCGCAGAACGTGGCTTTCGTCACCATGAACCGGATCCTCGAGGATTCGCCGCAGGCCGAGGAGGCGATGCGCGAACTGGAGCGCGAATTCTCGCCGCGCGATTCCGAGCTGGTGGCGGAGCGCGAGGAGCTGCAGCGCCTGCGGGACCGGCTGGAGCGCGACGGGGACCTGATGAATCCGTCGGAACGGGCAGATCTGGAGCGCGAGTTCTCGCAGCGCTCGCGCGAGTTCCGGCGGGCCCAGGAAAGCTTCAGCGAGGACCTGAACGTGCGTCGCAACGAGGAGCTGGCCAAGCTCCAGCGGCGTATCAACGATGCCATCGTCGACCTCGCCCGCGAACGCGACATCGACCTGATCCTCACCGAGCGTAACGTGCTCTACGCCAGTGATCGCATCGACATCACGGACGACATCCTTGCCGCAATGCAGCGCGACTGACGGCGGGTATACCGCCCGGGAGCTGGCGGAAACCCTGGGCGGGCGGCTTGTCGGCGAGGGTGAGCGGCGGGTTGCGGGGCTGGCCCCGTTGGCCGCAGCCGGACCCGGGGATCTGAGTTTCGTCACCGACCCCGACCGGCATGCCGAAGAAATCGAGAACTGTGCCGCGGGCGTGATCCTGGTGCCCGCAACCGCGGACCTGCCTGTGTTTCCCGGGCGGTCCCTGATTGTGCTGCAGGATGTCTACCTGGGCTATGCGCGTGCGAGTCAGTGCCTCGGCGCTCGCCGCCGCTTGCGGCCCGCGGGCGTACATCCGGGTGCGTTTGTCGATCCCGGTGCTTCGGTGGCGGCCGATGCAAGCGTCGCGGTTGGCGCCGTGATTGGTGCCGGGACGGTGATCGGCGCGGGGGCCGTGGTGTCCGCGCATTGTGTGGTCGGTGAGGGCGTCACCATCGGGGCCGGCACCTTCCTGCACCCGCGCGTGACGCTGCTCGATGGGGTGGAGGTCGGGGAACGGTGCATCCTGCACAGCGGCTGCGTGATCGGCGCCGACGGCTTCGGCTTCGCATCGGCCGGCGGCAACGGCTGGGAGAAGATCGAGCAGCTGGGCCGCGTCGTGATCGGCTCGAATGTGGAAATCGGGGGTAATACCACCATTGATCGCGGGGCGCTGCAGGCGACGCGCATCGGCACCGGTGTGAAGATCGACAACCTCGTTCATGTTGCCCATAACGTCGAGATTGGCGACCATACTGCCATTGCCGGCTGTGTGGGCATTGCGGGGAGTGCCCGTATCGGGGCCCATTGCGCGATCGGGGGCGGCGCCGGGATCCTGGGGCATCTTTCCATTGCGGATCACGTGACGATCCACGCGATGACGCTGGTTACGCGCTCCATCGACCGGGCGGGTCACTACGCGTCCGGGGTGCCGCATCAGGAGGCGCGGCTGTGGAATCGCATGCTGGCACGGCTGCGACGCCTGGCACGTTAGGGGGGACGATCCCGTCCCGGGAACAGCCGGTTCTGGCCCATGTACGGGCGAAGAACCGATCGAACGTCGTATCGCACGTCCGCGCAGCGGTCCGTATGCGGCATCTCAAGAATCAGAAAAAGGACACCGGCGTGGATGACTTTAACGTCCAGGAGATCATGCGCTACCTGCCGCATCGCTACCCGTTCCTCATGGTGGATCGGGTGCTGGAGTGGGAGGCGGGCAGCTATCTCACGGGGATCAAGAATGTCAGCATCAACGAGCCGTATTTTCAGGGCCATTTCCCGATCAAGCCGGTGATGCCGGGGGTCCTGATCCTCGAGGCCCTGGCCCAGGCGACCGGGCTCCTTGCATTCAAGACGGAAGAGGCGCGCAACGAGAATCAGGACAAGCAGCAGCTCTACCTGTTCGTCGGCATCGACGAGGCGCGTTTTCGACGTCAGGTGGTGCCCGGCGATCAGCTTCACCTGCGGGTCGATCTCAAGCGGACGGTGCGCGGGATCTGGCGCTTCGATGCAGTAGCGAAGGTCGGCGAGGATGTCTGCGCCACCGCACAACTGATGTGTTCCGGCCAGGAAATTCCGGCGTGATTGATCCGCGGGCCGACGTCCACCCCAGTGCCGAGATCGACTCCTCGGTGGAGATCGGACCGTTCTCGGTGATCGGTGCCAACGTGAAGATCGGCGCCGGGACCCGGGTCGGGCCGCACGTGGTGATTAACGGGCCCACGGAGATCGGGCGCGACAACCGGATCTTCCAGTTCTCCTCGCTCGGGGAGGAGCCGCAGGACACCAGCTATCGCGGCGAGCCGACCCGGCTGGTGATCGGTGACCGCAACGTGATCCGCGAATCGGTGACGCTGCACCGGGGCACCGAGAAGGGGCTGGGCGAAACGGTGATCGGGCACGACAACCTGATCATGGCGTACGTGCACATCGCCCACGACTGCACCATTGGCAACAGCATCATCTTCTCCAACGCCACTTCGCTGGCCGGGCATGTGGAGATCCAGGATCACGCAACACTGGGGGGGTTCACCCTGGTGCATCAGTTCTGCCGGGTGGGGACCTATGCCTTTACCAGCATGGGGGCCGCCCTGAACCGCGACCTGCCGCCGTACTGCCTGGCGAGCGGAAACTACGCGCGTCTGATCGGGATCAACAAGGTGGGGCTCAAGCGCAATGGCTTTTCCAACGAGGCCATCCAGGCGCTCCATCGGGTATTCATTCAGGGCATGCGCGGCCGGGCCGGCCGCGAGAGCCACCTCGACACGATGTTCGAGGAGACCGACGTCCCCGAGGTGCGCAACCTGATCGGGTTTGTCCGTGGCAGCCGGCGCGGCATCCTGCGCGGCGGCCGCCCCCACTGATCTTTGCGCTCCAACTCCCTCGGTCATTGAACCACAGAGGACACAGAGTGCACGGAGAATGGCAAGGTCAAGGGCGGTTCACAGGAAGATTGGAAGGGGCGAAGAAATTCAGGGTTGGATGCTTTCAGGAAACCGGCCCTTCAGGTGGGCGGATGTTCCAACCGCAAAGTGAATTGGCCACTACCGGTATGTAATCCGGGGGATCGACCAATTCGCCATCGCGGGTCGCAAAGCGATGTGGCGAACGGCGAGGGCGCCCTGTCTCACGGAACATAGTCGCGCTACATTCGCAGCCACGCCCCCTCAGAAGCTTCCAGGTGCCCCCGAGCCAGCCGGCGACTCGCCCCTGTTACCCCTTCCTGCCTTCCCATCTTCCTGTGAAGCGCCTTTGACCTTCTCCGTGCACTCTGTGTCCTCTGTGGTGCAATCAGGACAGCGTTAAGTGGTGCCTGGGTGGCGGCTGGTCAACAGATGGCCGTGCTGGAGGAGTTCCTGCGCCATTTCGGCGACGCGGCGGTCGGCCCCACCATCCCCCAGGCGTTCTCGCACGCGGGCCAGCCGTTCACGCATGGCCAACCGTTCCTCGGGGTGTGTGAGCAGGCTCATGGCATCCCGCGCGAGGCGCTCGGGGCTGGCATCTTCTTGCAGGTACTCGGGTACCAGGCGCTCGCCCCCGACGATATTGACCAGGGCGATGTTCTCGAGGCGAACGAGGCGCGAGAACACAGCATGGCTCACGGCCCCCATCCGGTAGAAGACCAGCATCGGGGCCTGGAGCAGTCCGGCCTCGAGCGTGGCTGTGCCGGAGGCAATCAGCAGGAGATCCGCCCCGGCCATCAGGGAATGGGTTTGCGTATCACCTCCCACGAACTGCAGGGGCAGGTCGTCCCAGGCCGCGAGCTCGGTCAAGCGATCGGTCGTTACCCCGGGTGCCATCGAAACCACGAACCGTACATCCGGATGCGCGGCATGGATGCGCCGGACCGTGTCTACGAGCATGGGCCAGTGGCGCTTCAGTTCGCCGCTCCGGCTGCCGGGCAACAGGCCAACCAGTCGCGTCTCGGGCAGCAGGTCCAGCGTTTCCCGAATCGGTGTTTGCGGCGGTTGCACCCGGTCCACCAACGGGTTGCCGACATAGCGCACCGGTACGCCGGCGGTCTCGTAGACCTCGGTCTCGAACGGGAACAGGACCGCCATGGCGTCGACGCAGCGGCGAATGCGCTTGATGCGCCCGGAGCGCCAGGCCCAAAGCTGCGGGCTGACGTAGAACAGCACACGAATCCCGAGGCGGCGGGCATGTGCCGCGAGGCGCAGGTTGAACTCCACGTAGTCGACCAGGACCAGCAGGTCCGGACGCTCGGTTTCGAGATGGCGGCTCATGCGCCGGAACAGCCGGCGCAGGCGCGGGTAGTTCACCAGCACATCGACCAGGCCGACCACCGCGAGCTCGGAGACGTCGATCAGCGTGTCGACGCCGGCGGCCCGCATCTGTGTCCCGCCCATGCCCGAGTAGCGCAGTCCGGGCTCGAGCGCGGAGAGCTCGTGGACCAGCCCCGCCCCGAGGGCGTCTCCCGAGCTTTCGCCGGCGCAGATCACCACATGCTGCGTCATTGCCGGAGCGGGGCTCCAGTCGGCGCGGGGCGGGGTGGCGTCATGCGAGGGCTTCGCGGATCTTCCCGCAGATCATGTCGATGGGCGCGTCCTCGAGTTCCGGGAACACGGGCAGCGACAGGCAGCGCGCGGCGATGTCTTCGGTGACGGGCAGCGATTCCGGGCGATTCTTCAGGTCGGCGAAGGCCTTCTGCTGGTGCAGGGGCACTGGGTAGTAGATCGCGCAGGCGACCTCGGCGGCCTTGAGGGCCTCCATGATGGTATCGCGGTGATCGGTCAGCAGCGTGTACTGATGGTAGACGTGGGTCCCGATACCGTCCTCGAAGGGCACCTCCACGGGCAGGCCGGCCAGGCCGTCGCGGTAGCGCGCGGCGACCCGGCGGCGCTCCGCGTTGTAGGTATCGATGTGCGGCAGCTTCACCCGAAGGATCGCGGCCTGCATCTCGTCCAGCCGGCTGTTGTAGCCGATCTCGTCGTGGTAGTAGCGCTCGCTGGAACCGTGATTGCGCAGACGGCGCAGGGCCTCGGCGGACGACGGGCAGCTGGTGGTGACCAGGCCGCCGTCGCCGAAGGCCCCGAGGTTCTTGCTGGGGAAGAACGAGAAGCAGCCGAAGGCATTGCCCGCACCGGTCTGCACGCCGTCGACCGTCGCGCCAAAGGACTGCGCACAGTCCTCCACGATCATCACCTTGTGCTTCTCGGCGATGGCCTGCAGGCGTGGCATGTCGGCTGGCTGGCCGAACAGGTGCACCGGCAGGATCGCCCGGGTGCGTTCGGTGATCGCAGCCTCTACCTGATCCGGATCGATGTTGAAGGTGCGCGGGTCGATGTCCACGAAGATCGGGTCGGCCCCGACGTAGCGGATGGCCTCGGCCGTGGCGATGAAGGTGAACGGGGTGGTGATGACCTCGTCACCCGGGCCGATCCCGGCCGCGGCCAGGGCCAGATGCAGGGCATCGGTGCCCGACGCGCAGGTGATCGCGTGCTCGACGCCGAGGTAGTCGGCCAGTTCCTGTTCCAGGGTCTGCACATTGGGGCCCAGGATGAAACGGGCGCCGGCCAGCACGTCCTGAAGGGCGGCATCGATTTCGGGGCGCAGGCTCTGGTACTGGCGCTGCAGGTCGACCATCGGGATCACGGCTTGACTCCTGTGGGGTTCGCATCGAGGTGGCTGTGCGGGCCGTCGGCCCGGCTCATGATGTTCAGGTTTTCATAGACCAGGTCGGTGATGCGGCTGGCCGTCTCCAGCGCGCGCTGGCCGTCGCGGCCGCTGACGACGACCGGACCCTGGCCGCGGACCGCGGCCACGAAAGCCTGGATCTCGGCGAGCAGGGCATCGGCCTCGTCGAACACACTCTCCTCGCGATGGATGGCCGGGGCGCCGGTCTCCGGATCGGGGTCACCGATATGGTTCAGCGACAGGATGCGATTCTGGAAGTCGACGGATGCGTAGGCATGCGACTGGAAGATGCGCATGCGGCGCTCGGACTTGGTGCTGATGCGGCTGGAGGTGACATTGGCGACGCAGCCGTTCGCGAACTCCAGGCGGGCGTTGGCGATGTCGATGTCGCCGGTCAGCACCCGGGCACCGGAGGCGCGGATCTCGGTCAGCGGCGCGTCCACCAGCGACAGGATGATGTCGATGTCGTGGATCATCAGGTCCAGGACGACCGAGACATCGGTGGCGCGAGGCTTGTAGGGCGCCAGGCGATGGGACTCGATGAATCGGGGATGCAGCGGGCTCTCGGTCAGTCGGCGCAGGGCGGCATTGAAGCGTTCCAGATGCCCGACCTGGAGTACCACGCCCTGCTTCTCGGCGATCCGGTTCAGGGCCTCGGCCTGCTCCAGGGTCGCGGTGATGGGCTTCTCCACGAGCACGTGGCAGCCGGCCTCGAGGAAATCGCGGGCGATGTCGTAGTGAAGGGTGGTGGGGGCGGCGATGGAGACCGCATCGACCTGCCCGATCAGGGCGCGATGATCGGTCTCCGCGCGGCAGTCGTTGTCGGCCGCCACGCGTTGGGCGGTTTCGGGGTCGGCGTCGACCACGGCCACCAGCTCGGTATCCGGCAGCGCAGCGTACTTGGCGGCATGCCATCTGCCGAGGTGGCCCACGCCGATGGCGGCGCAGCGTAACGGGGATTGGGACATGGGTAGGCTCGGATCCGGAGGGGGTGTGCTAGGATTTTCGGCGCTATTGTAACGGATCCCCGGCGCGGCGCATGGTCGTGTTCGGATGATTGCCCGCAGTTCACCGTGGTGGAGACTCCATGACAGAGGCAGCGCAGCGCCACGTCGCCGGCGTGGACGAGGTCGGGCGCGGGCCGCTGGCCGGGCCGGTGGTCGCGGCGGCCGTGATTCTGCCGCAGGACTACGCCTGTCCCGGCCTGACCGACTCCAAAAAGCTGAGTGCCCGGCGCCGGGAGGCGCTGGACGTACAGATCCGCGCGGACGCGCTGGCGTGGTCGCTGGGGCGGGCCGAGGCCGCGGAGATCGACACACTGAATATCCACCGCGCCACTCTGCTGGCGATGCAGCGAGCCGTGGCCGGTCTGGCCCTGGCACCCGCGCACCTGCTGGTCGACGGGCGCTTTACCCCCGAGGGGCCCTGGACGGCCGAGGCCATCGTCGGCGGGGACGGTTCGGTGGCGGCCATCAGTGCAGCCTCGATCATCGCGAAGGTGGCCCGCGACGGCTGGTTGCGTGAACTCCACGGCGACTACCCCGAGTACGGCTTTGACCGGCACTCGGGCTATCCGACGGTGGCCCATCGCGAGGCCCTGGAGCGCCTGGGTCCGTGTCCCCAGCACCGGCGCAGCTTCGGGCCCGTAGCGCGTGCCATCGCCGCGCGGGAGCAGGAGGCCGGGGCATGAGCGAAGCCCATCCCGGCTTCGTGCACCTGCGGGTGCATTCGGAGTACTCTCTGGTCGACGGCCTGGTGCGGCTGAAGCCGCTGGTGAAGGCCGTCGTCGATGGCGGCATGCCGGCCGTCGCGGTCACCGATCATTGCAACCTGTTCGGGCTGGTGAAGTTCTACCGCGCCGCGATCGCACAGGGCGTGCAGCCGATTATCGGGGCGGACGTGCTGGTACGCGATGCGCGCGCCGACGGCAGCCTGGCACGGATGACGCTGCTGGCGCAGAACGATCCCGGCTACCGCAACCTGACGCGGCTGATCTCGCGGGCCTGGCAGGAAGGCCAGGAGAAGGGGATCCCGCGGGTGGACTGTGCCTGGCTGGACGCGGCGGCCGAGGGCCTGATCGCGCTGTCGGGGGGCATCGACGGGTTGTTCGTGAACGGTTCAGGGACCGCCCGCGCCCTGCTGGCCGAGGATCTGGAACCCTGGATGCGGCGCTTCCCGGGGCGATTCTATTTCGAGCTGGTGCGCTCGGACCGGCCGGGCGAGGAGGCCTGGATCGAGCAGGCCCTGGCCGCGGCCGAGGCCTTCGACCTGCCGGTGGTGGCGACCAACGATGTCCGCTTCCTGCGTCCGGAAGATTTCGAGGCCCACGAGGCCCGGGTCTGCATTCACGACGGCGTGACCCTCGATGATCCGCGGCGGCCGCGGCGCTATTCGGAGGCGCAGTACCTGCGTTCGCCGGAGGAGATGGCGGAGCGGTTCGCGGATATTCCCGAGGCCCTGGCCAACAGCGTCGCGATCGCGCGGCGCTGTTCGGTCAGTCTGACCCTGGGCGAATCGGTGCTGCCGGACTTCCCGGTGCCCGAGGGGTACACGGTGGAGGATCACCTGCGCGAGACCTCGGCGAAGGGACTGGCCGCCCGCCTGGAGCGCTTCTGCTTCGCGCCGCAGGAGGACTACGAGGCGCGGCTGCAGCGGGAACTGGACGTGATCTGCCAGATGGGGTTCCCCGGGTACTTCCTGATCGTGGCGGATTTCATCCAGTGGGCCAAGGACAACGGCATCCCCGTGGGCCCGGGGCGTGGCTCGGGCGCCGGCTCGCTGGTGGCGTATGCGCTGGGTATTACCGACCTGGATCCATTGCGTTACGAGCTTCTCTTCGAGCGGTTTCTGAATCCCGAACGCGTCTCCATGCCCGACTTCGATGTCGATTTCTGCATGGAGAAGCGCGACGACGTGATCGACTACGTCGCCGAACGCTACGGTCGCGACAAGGTGTCGCAGATCATCACCCACGGGACCATGGCCGCGAAGGCCGTGGTGCGCGATGTCGGGCGCGTGCTGGGCCATGGCTATGGCTTCGTCGACCGGATCGCCAAGCTGATCCCGTTCGAACTGGGCATGACCCTGCAAAAGGCCCTGACCGAGAGCGAGGACCTGAAGGCGCTGTACGACGAGGACGAGGAGGTCCGCGCGATCATCGACCTCGCGCAGAAGCTCGAGGGCCTGACCCGCAACGCCGGCAAGCATGCGGGCGGGGTGGTGATCGCACCCTCCGCGCTCACCGATTTCTCGCCGCTGTACTGCGAAGACGATGGCGGATCGCTGGTGACCCACTTCGACAAGGACGATGTCGAGGCGGTCGGCCTGGTCAAGTTCGACTTCCTAGGCCTGCGCACGCTCACCATCATCGACTGGGCGGTCGAGAACGTCCGCAAGATGGATGCCGAGGAGCGGGTCGACCTGGACGCGATCCCGCTGGATGATCCGGACACCTTCCGCCTGTTGAAGGATTACCAGACCACCGCGGTGTTCCAGCTGGAATCCGGCGGGATGAAGGATCTGATCAAGCGTCTGCAGCCCGACAGCTTCGAGGAGATCATCGCGCTGGTGGCGCTCTACCGGCCGGGGCCATTGCAGTCGGGCATGGTGGACGACTTCATCGACCGCAAGCACGGTCGTGCCCAGGTCGAGTACCCGCATCCGGATCTGGAACCGATCCTGAAGCCGACCTACGGCGTCATCCTGTACCAGGAGCAGGTGATGCAGATTGCCCAGGTGCTGGGCAACTACACCCTGGGCGGCGCGGACCTGCTGCGGCGCGCGATGGGCAAGAAAAAGCCCGAGGAGATGGCCAAGCAGCGCGAGATCTTCCTCGAGGGCGCACTCGGACGCGGGGTCGACGAAGGGGTCGCGACCTACATCTTCGATCTGATGGAGAAGTTCGCGGGCTACGGCTTCAACAAGTCGCACTCGGCGGCGTATGCCCTGGTCGCCTACCAGACGGCGTGGCTCAAGGCGCATTATCCGGCGCCCTTCATGGCGGCGGTGCTGTCCGCGGACATGGACAACACCGACAAGGTCGTCGGGCTGATCGAGGAATGCCGCAACATGGGGCTGGAAGTCCTGCCGCCGGACGTGAACCAGTCCGATTACCGCTTTACCTGCCGCGACGCGCAGACCGTCGTCTACGGCCTGGGGGCGATCAAGGGTGTGGGCGAGTCCGCGATCGATACGCTACTGAAGGCGCGCGGGCAGGGCGGCGACTTCCACGGGCTGGTGGACCTGTGTCAGCGGGTGGATCTGGGCAAGCTGAACAAGCGCGTGCTGGAGACGCTGGTGCGTGCCGGGGCCATGGACGGTCTGGGCGCGAATCGCGCGACGCTGCTGAACGATATCCCCATGGCCGTGGCGGCCGCGGAGCAAACGGAGCGCAACGCCAGCCTGGGGGTAGTCGACCTGTTCGGCGACCCGGCCGCGGCCGTCATCCCGGAGAGCGCGACCCTCGAGGAGATGGAGGATGACGAACGCCTGCGGGGCGAGAAGGACACCCTGGGGCTCTATCTGACCGGTCACCCGGTGGAGCGCTATCGGGCGGAGCTGCTGCGCCTGACCGGGACCACCCTGCAGGCCCTGGAGGCCAAACTGGAGGATCGCCCCGACGAGACGCAGGGCCAGAAATGGCGCGGCAAGCAGGAGACCGTGTGCATAGCGGGCCTGATTGTCGGCGTGCGCGTGCGCAACACGCAGAGCGGGCGCATGGGGATCGTTACCCTGGATGACCGCAGCGGGCGGGCCGAGGTGGTGCTGTTCAACGACGACTTCACCCAGTACAAGGACCGCCTGGAACCGGACGCGCTGCTGGTCGCGGAAGGCACCGTCACGCTGGACGACTATGCCGGGGGTACCCGCATGCGGGCGCGGGCCGTCTACAGCCTGGACGAGGCGCGCGCGCAGTGGGCGCGGGCGCTGCACCTGTGCCTGGAGGGCGTGGTGCCGGAACAGGTCGCCCACCTGCGAGGGCTGATGGAGGCGCATCGCGAGGGGCCCTGCCGTGTGCACATGTGCTACCGCCGGGATGGGCTGGAGGCCGATATCAGCCTGCCGGAGGGCTGGACGATCCGGCCGGACGAACGCCTGTTGCGCGGCATCCAGCAGTCGCTGGGGCCGGACTGCGAGGCGCAGGTGCTGTACGGTCGATAGACCGCTGCGCATCGGCACGGGGAGCGGCGCGCGCCGCGATTGGTTACAATTCGCGTCTTTCGCTGGCCTCCACCAACAAGCCTTCGGGACTCTGCATGAATCCGGACTTTCTCGACTTCGAACAGCCCATTGCCGAACTGGAGGCGAAGATCGGCGATCTGCGCTATGTCGGCGACGACGCCGAGGTCAACATCCAGGAAGAGATCCAGCGCCTGGAGGACAAGTGCCGGTCGCTGACCGAGAGCATCTTCGCCAAGCTCACGCCGTGGCAGGTCGCGCAGATGTCGCGGCATCCGCGGCGTCCCTACACGCTGGACTACATCCCCGATCTGTTCGACGAGTTCGAGGAGCTGCACGGGGACCGCGCATTTGGCGACGACCCGGCGATCGTGGGCGGGGTGGCGCGTCTGGATGGCCGCCCGGTGATGCTCATCGGACATCAGAAGGGGCGCCAGACGCGGGACAAGGTGTACCGCAACTTCGGCATGCCGCGGCCGGAGGGGTATCGCAAGGCCCTGCGTCTGATGGAGATGGCGGAGCGCTTCCGCATGCCGGTGCTGACCTTCATCGATACCCCCGGCGCCTATCCGGGCGTCGGTGCGGAAGAGCGCGGGCAGAGCGAGGCCATCGCGCGCAACCTGCGGGTGATGGCGCGCCTGGATACACCCATCATCGCCACGGTGATCGGCGAGGGTGGATCCGGCGGGGCGCTGGCCATCGGCGTCGGGGACGCCACGCTGATGCTGCAGTATTCGACGTATTCGGTCATCTCGCCCGAGGGCTGTGCCTCCATCCTCTGGAAGAGCGCGGAGAAGGCCTCGGAAGCGGCCGAGGCGCTGGGAATCACCTCCGAGCGCCTGAAGGAGCTGGGGCTGGTGGACCGGATCGTGCCGGAACCTCTGGGCGGTGCCCATCGCGACCCGGAGGCGATGTCGACGCGCCTGCGTACCGCGCTCCTGGAGACCCTGGACGGCCTCGAGGGACTGGATCCGGGCAAGCGTCTCGAGCGGCGCTATCGTCGCCTGATGGACTACGGTGCCTTCCAAGAAGCCGCTTCCTGAGCGGGGCGCCCCGGCGCCCGATCCCGTAGCCACCGCGCTGCGGGCATTTCTCGAACCCCCTCCTGCCCGCCGGCGGGTGCGCATTGCCTTCAGTGGCGGCCTGGACTCCACCGTCCTGCTGCACGCGGCGGTGCGTCTGGGCATTCCCGGTCTCGAGGCCATGCACGTGGACCACGGTCTGCGGGCCGACTCCGGGCGCCAGGCCGAGCATTGCCGTGCGGTGGCCAGGGCGCTGAACTGCCCGTTCCGGACCTGCAGGCTGGAACCCCTTGATCCGCGCCCGTCGGGGCTGGAGGCCGCCGCGCGCGAGGCGCGCTACGTGGCATTGCGCGGCGGGCTCGAGGAAACGGATATCCTCCTCGCCGCGCAGCATGCGGACGATCAGGCCGAGACCTTCCTGCTAGCGGCCCTGCGCGGCAGTGGACCCGACGGGTTGCGGGGGATGCGCCCACTGCGACGGGAAGGGGCCACCTGGCTGGGCCGGCCGCTGCTGGACCTTCCCCGGGAGGCGCTGGTCGACTATGCCCGGCGCGAGGGTCTCGACTGGTACGACGATCCGAGCAATCGCGATGCGCGCTTTGATCGCAATTTCCTGCGCCAGTCGGTCCTGCCGCTGTTGCGCGAACGCTTCGGGAGTGTGACCGGCCTGGCGCGGGCCGCCGGCTGGCAGCGGGAGGTCGCCGGTCAGCTGCGGACGCATTTCGACGAGCATATGGAGGCGGCACGGGACCCGGAGTCCGGTGGGCTGGACCTTGCTCACGTGCGCAGGCTGGATAACGGGTCCGCCCGCGGGCTGGTGCGGCACTGGCTGCAGGCACAGGGGCTGCGGCCGCCGGGTCACGCACGCCTGGGGGAATTCCTGCGCCAGGTGGTGGCGGACAACCCCGACGCCAGCCCGCGGGTGGAATGGGAAGACGGCTGGATGCGCCGCTACCGCGATCAGCTATGGGCCGGGCCGCGGCAGGAGGGGCGCGAAGGGCAGATGCCGCCGCCCGATCAGGAGTGGCCCGCGGACCAGCCGGAACTGCGGCTCGCGGACGGGCGGCGCCTGACGCGTTCGGACCTGCGGGAACTCGGTGTCGCGCCCGATGCCCCCCTGACCGTTAGCTATCGCCGTGGGGGCGAGCGGGTCGCGACGCCGGCCGGCCACCGGCCGCTGAAGAAGCTGATGCAGGAGCGCGGGATCCCGCCCTGGGCGCGTCAGCGGATTCCGTTGTTGCGTCAGGCGGATGGCGTGATTGTCGCAGTCCTCTGGCCGGACCGAGCTAACGCGCGGAGTTGACGGAGCCGTCCGAATCGGACAATTCTTGGGCCGTCTTCATGGGTTTCGGGTGAGCGGCACGTGACAGGTTTCGCGGCACAGTGCGGGCGACGTACGGGCACGGCCTTGCTGGCGGCCGCGGCGCTTCTGGCGGCGCCGCTGGCAGCGGATACGTTAACGCTGACCACCGAGAGCTACCCCCCCTTCAATTTCGAGACCGAATCCGGGGAGCTGGACGGGATCTCCGTCCGCGTGATGGATCAGCTCCTGGAGGCCGCGGGAGTGGACGCGGAGATCCGGCTCCTGCCCTGGAGCCGCGCCTATGCCGAGGCCCAGTCGGTCCCCGGTACCTGCGTCTTTTCAACGACTCGCACGCAGGAGCGCGAGGATCTGTTTACCTGGGTCGGCCCCCTGGTCGAGAACCAGTGGCATGCATTCGTGCTGGAGGGGTCGGACGTAAATGCATCGTCCCTGGCCGAACTGGAGCGTTACCGCGTGGGCGGCTATCGCGACGATGCCGTGGCCCTGCATGTCGAACGTCAGGGGATTCCGGTGGATACCGCCCCCAATGATCGGCTGAACGCGCGCAAGCTGGCGGCCAACCGGATCGATGTCTGGGTGAGCGGTGAGCACCTCGCGCCCTGGTATGCGCGCCTGGAAGGGATCGGGGAACTCGAATCCCTGTTCGCGTTCAACGATACGGTGATGTCGCTCGCCTGCCACCCGGAGACCGAGCGCGGACCGCTGGACCGCATGCAGGAAGAACTGGATGCGATGCGCACCGACGGACGCTACGCGGCGATCGTCGAGGCCGTACTGAACAGCAATGGAGAGCGAGATGAGTGAGGCAGCCGAGGCGCAGGCGGCGTCATCGACCCTGATTGCCGAAGAGGTGCTGGGGTTTCAGCGCAACATGACCCGGCGCGGCATCATCTTTTCGTTCACCGGTTACATCTCCGAGGGCATCCTGAAGGCCCTGGGCGATGCGCTGCGCCAGAAGATCCGGCTCGAATCCACCGACACGAAGACCGTGAACCGGGTCTTTTCGGTCTTTGTCGAGCAGGTGCAGAACATCATCCGGTATTCGGCCGAACGCATCGAGCACGATGACGAGCCCCCCGTCGAGCTGAGTTCCGGGATGATCACGGTCGGTTCGGAGAACGGCCGCTTCTTCGTCATCTGCGGCAATGTCATCGGGCGCAAGGACGCCGACACCCTGGCGGCGCGCCTGCGCGAACTGGCCGCGATGGACAGCGACGAGCTGCGTCGCTTCTACAAGGAAAAACTGCGCGAGCCGCCGGACGAGGGCAGCAAGGGCGGCAGTATCGGCCTGATCGAGATCGCACGGCGGGCGAGCGAACCGATCCAGTTCGATTTTCAGCATATTTCCGATGCCCAATCCTACTTTGTCCTGAAGGCCTACATCTGATGGCAGTCGTCGAGACCATTGAACACGAGGCAACCGACCGGACCCCCGCGGTGCAGTTCGATTTCGCGGCCGGGCAGTACCGACTGTCGGGGGAGTCGTATCCGGAGGATGCGGCGAACTTCTATGGCCCCCTGACCCAGGGTCTGCGCCAGGCAATCGAGGACCGCGCCAGCGACGAGGTGGAATTCACGGTGGAAATGATCTATTTCAATTCGTCCACTGCGAAGGCCCTGATGAACATGTTCCAGATCCTGGAAGACGGGGCGGAGGCCGGGCTGAAGGTCCGTATCAACTGGTGCTATCACGAGGATGACGAAACCATGGAGGAGTTCGGCGAGGATTTCTCCGAGGACTTCCAGCACGCCGACTACCGCATGTGTCCGCTGACATGACCGCCCCCTCTCGTGACGACTCCATGAACCCCTCTAGCCGGCCCCGCGACGGGCAGGAGCTGGACGAGGGCCTGGCCGACTTTTCCCTGTTCGAGCAGGAAAAGGCCATCATGCAGCGCTCCGAGCAGATGCTGGAGGCGCTGGACGCAGTGGCCGACGGGGTGAAGGTGCTCGCCAAGGCCTATTCCGAGAGCTACCGCGCGCAGCGGCGCATGATGCGTATGAGTGATCGCATGCAGGCGGATCTCCAGGATGCCAACCGGCAGCTGCGCGAACAGGCCGAACACCTGGCCCAGCTCAACAACGCCCTGTCTGACGAGGTCCGCGAACGCGAGCGCCTGACGGCCGAGCTGGAGCGCCTGGCGCTGGAGGACGCCCTGACCGGTCTGTTTTCGCGCCGCCGTGTGATCGACTGTGTCGAGGGCATGGCCGACAGCGTGGGAGACGCGTCGCACTCGCTCGCGGTGATGATGCTGGATCTCGACGACTTCAAGACCCTCAACGATACCCATGGCCATGCCGCCGGGGACTTCGCGCTGGAAAGCTTCGCCGAGATCCTGCGCGGCGAACTGGGGGCGGAACAATACGCGGGGCGCATGGGCGGGGAGGAATTCCTCGTCGTGGCCGCGGATCTGGACGTCGAGGCCGCCCTGGCCCTGGCGGAACGGATCCGCTCGGCGGTGGAGAACGCCCGCCTGCACTGGAAGGACGAGCCGCTGTCCCTGGCGGTATCGATCGGGCTGGTGGTGACCACGAACCCCTGGCCGGATGCCGGCGAACTGGTCGCGCTCGCCGACGACCTGCTTTATCGCGCCAAGAACGAGGGGCGCAACCGTGTCATCGTGCAGACGCACGGCGACCACGGATGATGCCGGAGACCCGGCGCCGCAACCGGAGCCTCGTTGCCAAGCTGGCGGTCGCCACGCTGCTGGCCGCGCTTGCGCTCAGCCTCCTCAGTAGTGCCTACGTCATCGCCTCCGACTGGAATGCCTTCCGGGCCGAGACCCAGGCCCAGGTCGATCGTCTGCAGCGTCTGGTCGAGCCGCCCGCGGCGGAGGCCGCCTTTCAGTTGAGCGCCGATCAGGCCGACTCGCTGGTCCAGGGCCTGCTCGTCTTCGACGAGATCCGGCGGGTGGAGATCCTCGACGATTTTGGCAATACCCTGGCCGAGGACGAACGGGCGGCGGAGGCCGCGTCCGGAGACTGGGCGCAGTGGCTTTTTGGCGACCTGCGGGCACACGAGCTTGAACTAACGCATCCGGGAACCCGGGGCAACGTTCAGGGCGTGGGGCAGCTGCGCATGGAGCTGGACCCCGGTGTCCTGGGGCGGATCTTCGTGGCGCGCCTGCAGACCGGGGTCGTGACCAGCGTGACCCAGGCCGTGATCGTCTCGCTGGTCGTCGTGGTGCTGTTCTACTTCCTCATGCTGCGTCCGATGCTGAAGATCTCCCGCGCCGTGGCGGATACTGATCCGGACCAGCCAGCCCATTGGCCCATGCCCCGCCTGGGGCATCACGAGAATGACGAGCTGGGGGCCCTGGGGCGCTCGCTGGACCGCTTGCTGCGCGCCTTCCAGGAGGGGCTGGATGCGCGCGACGGGGCCCGCGGAGAGCTGAAGGCGCTGAACGCCGATCTGGAGCGCCGTGTGGAGGAGCGCACCCGACAGCTGGAAGACGAAAAGGCCGAGACCGAACGGGCGATGGCCCAGGTGGACGAGGCCAACCGGGAACTGGAACGCAGTAACCGCCTGGTGGTGGAGAGCATTCGCTATGCCCGGCGCATCCAGACCGCGATGCTGCCGGACAAGCACGCCCTGGACGGACATCTGGACGAGGTGCAGATCTACTGGGAGCCGCTGCACCTGGTCGGCGGGGACTATTTCTGGGTCGAGGCCATCGACGGCCACAGCATCCTGGTGGTGGCGGACTGCACCGGGCATGGCGTCCCGGGGGCGTTCATCACGCTGGTGGTGGCGTCGGCGCTGGACCGCATCCTGCACGAACACCGTCTGCTGGAACCCTCCGCGATCCTGCGCGAGATGGACCGGCTGGTGCGTTCGCGGCTGCGTCAGGACGGTCAGGATTCGGATTCGGATGACGGGCTGGAGGCCGCGGTATGCGTCTATCGGCCGGAAGACCGGATGCTGGCCTTCGCCGGGGTCGGGCTGCCCCTGATGATCGAACGCGGCGGCGAGATCGAGGAGATCCGCGGCGTGCGCGGGGGGCTCGGCTACCGCAGCCTGGAGCCCGCGCAGCCGGTCGACCACGAGGTGCCGGTGGAGCCGGGAACCGAATTCTTCCTGATCACGGACGGTGCGCATGATCATGTCGGGGGTGAGCCGCCACGCTTGTTCGGGCGCCGTCGGCTGCGCCAGGTCCTGGCCGAGAAGAGTGGCCGCGATCTGTCCGCCAAGATCGACGCTGTCGTGCGCGTGCTGGAGGATTATCGCGATGGAGAACCCCGGCGCGACGACATGACCCTGGTGGCCTTCCGCCCGCTGGCACGGGGTTCCCGAAACGAGGTGTTGCCCCCGCCTTCCGATTGAGCAGGGGCGGGTGCTCTGGTACTCTTTCAGGCGTTTTCCGCCCACCCCGCGTGCCAGGTTCGCGTCGGGACGGGGCGCTTGTCAGCTCCCAGCCAGGTTTCCCGCATGACGCGTTTTGTTTTCATCACCGGAGGCGTGGTCTCGTCTCTGGGCAAAGGTATTGCATCCGCCTCGCTGGGGGCGATCCTCGAGGCCCGCGGGCTCAAGGTGACCCTGCTCAAGCTGGATCCGTATATCAACGTCGATCCGGGCACCATGAGCCCGTTTCAGCACGGCGAGGTATTCGTCACCGACGACGGCGCCGAGACCGACCTGGACCTGGGGCATTACGAGCGCTTCGTGCGCATCCGTACCTCGCGGCGCAACAACTTCACCACCGGCCAGATCTACGAGAACGTGATCCGCAAGGAACGCCGCGGGGACTACCTCGGCGGCACCGTACAGGTGATCCCGCATATCACCGACGAGATCAAGCGCTCCATCCACGAAGGGGCGGGCGATGCCGACATCGCGCTGATCGAGATCGGCGGTACCGTGGGCGACATCGAGTCCCTGCCGTTTCTCGAGGCGATCCGCCAGATGGGCGTGGAACTCGGCCACGAGAACGCCCTGTTCATGCACCTGACGCTGGTCCCGTATATCGAGGCCGCGGGCGAGATCAAGACCAAGCCGACCCAGCACTCGGTCAAGGAACTGCGTTCCATCGGGATCCAGCCGGATATCCTGCTGTGCCGCTCGACCCAGGCAATCCCGGACGGCGAGCGGCGCAAGATCGCGCTGTTCACCAACGTCGAGGAGAAGGCGGTCATCTCGGCGGTGGACGTGGACAACATCTACAAGATCCCGCTCTGGCTGCATTCGCAGAAGCTCGACGAGATCGTGCTGCGCAAGCTGCATATCGAGGCGCCGCAGGCGGACCTCTCGGACTGGAAACACGTAGTCAATGCCATGGAGTTCCCGGAGTCGGAGATCACCGTCGGCATGATCGGGAAGTACGTAGACCTGACCGAATCCTACAAGTCCGTGAACGAGGCCTTGACCCATGCCGGGGTGCAGGTCGGCACGCGGGTCCGGATCCGCTATCTCGACTCGGAGAAACTGGAAGGCGCCGAGAACGAGGCCGAACGGGAACTCGAGGGCCTGGATGCCATCCTGGTTCCGGGCGGCTTCGGCGAGCGCGGCGTGGAGGGCAAGATCGCCGCGGTGCGCTACGCACGCGAACACGACGTGCCCTATCTCGGGATCTGCCTCGGCATGCAGGTCGCGGTGATCGAGTTCGCGCGCGATGTCGCGGGCCTGGAAGGCGCGCACAGCACCGAATTCGCGCCCGATACCCCGCATCCGGTGATCGCGCTCATTACCGAGTGGCAGGATCAGGAAGGCCGTATCGAGCGGCGCGATGCCGACAGCGACCTGGGCGGCACCATGCGCCTGGGGGCCCAGAGTGCCCGGTTGTCGTCCGGTTCGCGCATTGCCGAGGCCTATGGTCGCGAAAAGGTGGAAGAACGCCACCGCCATCGCTTCGAGTTCAACAACGCCTACCGCGAACGGCTGGAGGCGGCCGGGCTGCGCATCTCGGGCGTGTCGGAATCCGGCGAACTGGTGGAGGCCGTGGAACTCCCGGGGCATCCGTGGTTTGTCGGCTGCCAGTTCCACCCGGAGTTCACCTCCACGCCGCGCGATGGCCACCCGCTGTTCACCGGTTTTGTGCGTGCCGCCCGGGACTACCAGGAAGCGCGCGAACCCGAAACCACCACGGCGCTGACGGAATAGGGCGCCGATACACGATTTTTCGCGGCCGTGCCCGGAGGGTGGCGGCCGCCGTACAGGACAGGACATGCAGCTTTGTGGTTTTGAAGTCGGCCTCGACCGGCCCTTTTTTCTGATTGCCGGACCCTGCGTCATCGAGTCCGAGGCCATGGCGCTGGAGACGGCCGGGGCCCTGAAGGCGATGGCGGATGACCTGGGCATCCCGTTCATCTACAAGTCGTCGTTCGACAAGGCCAACCGGTCGTCCACCCGGAGCTTCCGCGGCCTGGGCATGGCCGAGGGTCTGCGCATCCTCGACAAGGTGAAATCGGAGATCGGCGTGCCGGTACTGACTGACGTGCACGAGGACACGGCGCTGGACGAGGTCGCCAGCGTAGTGGATGTGTTGCAAACGCCGGCGTTCCTCTGCCGTCAGACCAACTTCATCCAGAATGTCGCGCGCCAGGGGCGTCCGGTGAATATCAAGAAGGGCCAGTTCCTCGCACCCTGGGACATGGGCAATGTCGTCGACAAGGCGCGCGAGGCGGGCAATGACCAGATCATGGTCTGCGAGCGCGGGGTCTCGTTCGGCTACAACACCCTGATCTCCGACATGCGCGGCCTGGCCCAGATGCGCCAGACCGGGTGCCCGGTAGTCTTCGACGCGACCCATTCGGTGCAGCAGCCGGGTGGGCAGGGCGCGTCCTCCGGTGGCCAGCGCGAGTTCGTACCGGTGCTCGCGCGCGCCGCGGTGGCGGCCGGGGTCTCCGGACTGTTCATGGAGACCCACCCGGATCCCGAGAAGGCCCTGTCGGATGGCCCCAATGCGTGGCCGCTGCCAAAGATGGCCGAACTGCTGCAGACGCTGAAGGCGCTGGACGCCGCGACCAAGGCGCAGCCGTTCGCGGAGGCGGAATACGGCCTCGGCTGACCCCCGATTTTTCGATAATGCGTCCCGGGCGGCTCCGTCCGGGCGGGTACTTTTCAAGGAGAGAGCATGTCCCAGATTGCGGAGATTCACGCCCGCGAGATCATCGACTCCCGGGGCAACCCGACGGTCGAGGCCGATGTTGTCCTGGATTCCGGCGCCATGGGGCGCGCGGCGGTCCCGTCCGGTGCCTCCACGGGGGCCCGCGAGGCCCTGGAGCTGCGCGATGACGAGAAGCGCTACGGGGGCAAGGGCGTACTGAAGGCGGTGAGCCACGTGAACGGCGAGATCCGCGACGCGCTGCGCGGCATGGAGCTCGACCAGACCGCGGTGGATCGCCGCATGCTGGAACTGGACGGCACCGAGAACAAGTCGCGCCTGGGGGCGAACGCCCTGCTGGCCGTCTCCATGGCGACCTCGCATGCCCTCGCGGCCGATCGCGAGCAGCCCCTGTTCGAGACGCTGGGTGGGGAAGACGCCACGCTGCTGCCGGTGCCGATGATGAACATCATCAATGGCGGGGCCCACGCGGACAACAGCGTGGATATGCAGGAGTTCATGATCCTGCCGGTGGGCGCGGACTCGGTGCGCGAGGCGGTGCGCTACGGCGCCGAAGTCTTCCATGCGCTGAAGAAGGTCCTGGCCAAGCGCGGCCTGGCCACGGCGGTGGGCGACGAGGGTGGCTTCGCCCCCGATCTGCCGTCCAATTCCGCGGCGATCGAGGTGATCCTGGAGGCCATCCACAATGCCGGCTTCAAGGCGGGCGAGGACATCTGGATCGGCCTCGACTGCGCGAGCTCCGAGTTCTACCGCGACGGCCGCTACCACCTGGACTCCGAGGGCAAGGCCTTCTCGGCGGACGAATTCTCCGACTATCTCGCGCACTGGGTGGACCAGTACCCGATCCTGACCATCGAGGACGGGATGGCCGAGGATGACTGGGATGGCTGGAAGACCCTGACCGAGCGCCTGGGCAAGCGCGTGCAGCTGGTGGGCGACGACCTGTTCGTCACCAATACGCGCATCCTGCAGGAAGGCATCGACAAGGACATCGCGAACTCCATCCTGATCAAGCTCAACCAGATCGGCACCGTCACCGAGACGCTGGAAGCGATCGAACTGGCGCGCAAGGCCAACTACACAGCGGTGATCTCGCACCGCTCGGGCGAGACCGAGGACGTCACCATCGCGGACCTGGCGGTTGCCACGCGAGCCGGCCAGATCAAAACCGGTTCACTGTCGCGTTCCGACCGGGTGGCCAAGTACAACCAGCTGATCCGGATCGAGGAACACCTGGGGAGCCGGGCCAGCTACCCGGGTATGTCGGCGTTCACCTTCGGGCGCTGAGGCGGTTGCGGGGCGGCCGTGTCGAGGATGCAGTCCGCAGCCTGCGGCGCGGTTCCTGTCCCGGGGCGTCCGGGCCTCGTAGAATGCCGGGCATGCCGGCCACTCGTAAAAGCCCTCGTTCCGTTGTACCCGCGCTCGGCGCGGTGCGCGGGCGAGGGCTTTTCTTTGGGTTCAAGTCGATGGAGTGCGGGTGATGCGCGGCCTGCTGATCGGGCTGGCGCTTGTGCTGCTGGCACTGCAATGGCCCCTGTGGCTGGGCGAGGGGAGCTGGCGCGACGTGCGCGACCTGCGCGAGCAGGTCGAGCGCCAGCGGGCCTCGAATGCCGAACTCGAGCAGCGCAATCAGGCCCTGGAGGCGGAGGTGCGGGACCTGCGCGGCGGAACCGAGGCGGTGGAAGAACGGGCCCGGCGCGACCTGGGGATGATCCGCGAGGACGAGGTCTTCTTCTTCGTGGTGGGCGAGGACGAACCCGCCACGCTGGACATCGAGCCGCTCCCCGGATCGGCCGGGCAGACCGAGCCCGGTCCCGACTCACGGGTGCCCGAGGAGGCCGAGCCGGCCACCGACACCCTGCCACCGGAGGATCCCTTTGATGGCTGACACCGCGGGCGCAGCGGCGCGCGAACCGGCCTTCTGGGCACTGATCCCGGCGGCCGGCATTGGCCGGCGCATGGGGTCCGACCGTCCCAAGCAGTACCTGACGCTGGGTTCGCGGACGATCCTGTCGCATACCCTCTCGATCTTCCTCGAGCATCCGCGCATTCGCGGCGTGGTACTGGTACTGGGCCCCGACGTGGATCCCGATGCCCTGGATCTGCCGTTGGCCGGGGGGCGGCTGTTCCGTGCCGCCGGCGGAGCGGAGCGGGTGGATTCCGTGCAGAATGGCCTGGACTTCCTGGCCGAACGGGCGCACGCGGACGACTGGGTACTGGTCCATGATGCGGCCCGTCCCTGTCTGCCGCAGGCGGATGTGGACCGCCTGCTGCGTGAGTTGCGGGATGACGCGGTGGGCGGGTTGCTGGCCAGCCCCAGTACCGACACCATCAAGTGGAGCGATGGCGGCGGCCGCGTGGAGCGGACGCTGGACCGGGAGCGGGTCTGGCGCGCCCTGACCCCACAGATGTTCCGGTTGGGGATGCTGCGAGAAGCGAATGCGCGCGCACGCGATGCGGGTCATGCGGTGACTGACGAGGCCAGCGCGATCGAGTTTCTGGGGCAGGCCCCGCGGCTGATCGAGGGTTCGGCGATGAATATCAAGATCACCCGGGCGGAGGACCTGGAGCTGGCCCGTCTCTACCTGATGCAGCAGGGCCGGCTGGAAGGACGGTTCAGCGCATGAGCGGGTTGCGCATCGGCCAGGGCTTCGACGTGCACGCCTTCGGCGAAGGGGATCACCTGGTCCTCGGCGGCGTGCATATCCCGTTCGAGCGTGGCTTCGTCGCGCATTCGGACGGCGACGTGCTGCTGCATGCGGTCTGCGACGCCCTGCTCGGCGCCGCCGCCCTGGGCGATATCGGGCAGCACTTCCCGGATACCGATCCGGCATTTCGCGGCGCGGACAGCCGCGTCCTGCTGCGGGAGGTCCTCCAGCGCGTCGCGGCGGCCGGCTGGCGCCCGGTCAACATCGACTCCACCGTGATCGCGCAGGCGCCGAAGCTGGCGCCGCATGTCCCTGCCATGCGCGATCATATCGCCGCGGATACCGGCCTGGTGCCCGAGGCCGTCAGCGTGAAGGCCACGACGACCGAACATCTCGGGTTCACCGGGCGCAAGGAGGGCGTGGCGGCGCAGGCAATCGTGCTGCTGGAACCGGCCTCGGGGATGCTACGGGTATGACCGGGGCCGGGCGCGGAACTGCGGGAGTCCTGGGCCTGCATCACGCCAGCCTGGTTATTGCGGACTTTCAGGCCGCGCGCGAGTTCTACGGGCACCACCTTGGGCTGGCGCCGCTGGAGCGGCCCGAACTCGGGTTTCCGGGGCTGTGGTACGACCTCGGCAACGGCCAGGCCCTGCACCTGCTGCGGGTGCCGAACCCGGACCCGACCGAGCGTGCGGTACGGTGTGGGCAGGACCGCCACCTGGCGCTGCGCGTGGATGAGCTGGAGACCTTCGCCGCGCGGCTGGAGGCCGCGGGGTTTGCGGTGGAACGCAGCCGCTCCGGCCGCCCCGCGGCATTCGTGCGGGATCCCGACGGCAACGCCATCGAGCTGATCGAGGACGGTGCCTGAATCGGCCAGAGAGAGTCCCCTCATGAGCGACGCGCGCTACATCCTCGCCCTGGACCAGGGCACCACCAGTTGCCGGGCCATCCTGTTCGATCGCGCGGGCGCGATCGTCGGCGTGGCGCAGAAGGATTTCGCCCAGATCTATCCGCAGCCCGGCTGGGTGGAACACGACCCGATGGAGATCTGGGGTACCCAGATCGGCGTGGCGCGCGAAGTACTGGAGACGCGCGGCATCAAGCCCTCCCGACTGGCGGCGATCGGCATCACCAATCAGCGCGAGACCACGGTGGTATGGGACCGCGCCACGGGGGAGCCGATCGCCAAGGCGATCGTGTGGCAGGACCGGCGTACCGCCGCGTTCTGCGACGAACTGAAGGCGCAGGGCCTCGAGGGCCTGCTGCGCGAGCGTACCGGTCTGGTCGTGGATGCCTATTTCTCGGCCAGCAAGCTGCGCTGGCTCCTGGATCACGTGGACGGGGCGCGCGAGCGCGCGGAACGGGGCGAACTCGCCTTTGGCACCGTGGACAGCTGGCTGATCTGGAACCTCACCCGCGGGGAACGTCACGTGACCGATGTGACGAACGCCGCGCGCACCCAGCTGTTCAACATTCACACCCTGGAATGGGATTCCGATCTGCTGGAGCGATTCGGGGTCCCTCCCGCGATGCTGCCCGAGGTGGTGGACTCCAGTGGCGTGCTGGGCGTCACCGGCGCCGAGATGTTCGGTGGCGCGGAGGTCCCGATCGCCGGCGTGGCGGGGGACCAGCATGCGGCCCTGTTCGGTCAGGGCTGTTTCGAGCCCGGCATGGCCAAGAACACCTACGGGACCGGCTGTTTTCTGCTGATGAACACGGGTGGCACGCCGGTGGAGTCCCGATCCGGCTTGCTCACCACCCTCGCGTGGTCGCTGGACGGCCGGGTGGAATACGCGCTGGAGGGCTCGATCTTTATTGCCGGGGCCGCGATCCAGTGGCTGCGCGACGAGCTTCACCTGATCGACGCGGCCGAGGATTCCGAGTACTACGCGGGCAAGGTGGCGGACGCCGACGGGGTCTACGTGGTGCCCGCCTTCGCCGGGCTGGGTGCGCCGTACTGGGACATGTACGCGCGCGGCGCCATCTTCGGCCTGACCCGTGGAACGCGCAAGGAGCACATCACCCGCGCCACGCTGGATGCGCTGGCCTATCAGACACGCGATGTGATCGATGCCATGGCGCGGGACGCCGGGATCGGGCTGAAGGCCCTGCGGGTCGACGGCGGGGCCGTGGCCAACAACGTGATGATGCAGTTTCAGGCCGACATGCTCGGGGTGCAGGTCGAGCGCCCGGCGGTGACCGAGTCCACCGCCTTGGGGGCCGCCTGGCTCGCGGGACTGGCGGTCGGCTTCTGGACCCGTGACGAGTTGGCGCAGAAGGGTGGGCTGGACCGGGTGTTCGAGCCGCAGATGGACGCGGCCACGCGGGAACAGTACTACCGCGGCTGGAAGAAGGCCGTGAAGCGCACGATGGGCTGGGCGCGCGAGGACGACAGCGACTCGACGCCGTAGCGGGTGATGGTCTGGGGCCTCGCCGACGCGGGCGGGGGCTTCGCCGCCAAGGCGGCTCCCACAGGGGGTTGCAGGTAGAGCGATGGCTTCGACAGGCGGCGCGGCCCAGATCACTGTGGGAGCGGGCTTGTCCGCGAAGCCCCTGCCAGGCCCGGATTGGGCCCGGGGCTCAGTCCATGCTGGCCGGTTCGGCGGCGAGCTGGCCGGACTGGTAGTCGCTGATGGCCTGTTCGATCTCGTCGGAGGTGTTCATCACGAAGGGGCCGTAATGCGCGATCGGTTCGCCCAGCGGCCGCCCCTTGAACAGCAGCACGCGGGCATCCTGCTGGGCGATCAAGTGGATCTGGGTCTGGCCGCTCCACACACCCATCTGGCCGGTCTGCAGGCCGATGAGCTCGCCGTCGAACACGTAGGCCAGCACGCGGTCCTCGAGCTGCACGGCGAGCGACAGGCGATAGCCGGCGGGCAGCGTCAGGTCGGCCATCGCGGCGCCTTCGCCAATCTGCGCCAGCGGGCCCTCGGTATCCCCGGCACTGGTCTGCCAGGATCCGGCAATGGCCTTGAAGCGCAGCGGGTCGTCGTCTTCCGGCAGGTGGCGCATTGCGTCGGCGTGCACGTCGCGATAACGCGGCGGGTCCATCTTGCGCCGGGCGGGCAGGTTTACCCACAGCTGGAAGCCGTGCAGGCCTTCGCTGTCGAGCAGGGGCATCTCGGAGTGGATCACGCCGCGGCCGGCGCTCATCCACTGGGCCTCGCCGGCCTCCACGCGGCCCTGATTGCCCATGGAGTCCTCGTGCGTCAGGCCGCCATGGACCAGGTAGGTCAGGGTCTCGAAGCCGCGATGCGGGTGGGCGGGAAAGCCGCCGATGTAGTCCTCGCGCGCGCTCGCCTTGAGCTCGTCCAGCATCAGGAAGGGGTCCAGCCCGCCACCAAAATCATGGATGCGCCGAATCTTCACCCCGGCCCCGTCCTGGGTGGGATGGGAGGTCTTCACGCTGTCCGGCGGTGTCGGGTTCATGGCGTTCTCCTTCGCAACAGGTCTGCACCATACCGACCATGAAACGAAAAGAAAATTGCATCGTTTCCCGTCATGGGGCCTTCTGTCAGACGGTGGACAGATCCCAGGAATCGGCAAACGCCTCCAGGCTCTCGATGAAATCGGGATCGTGTTCCTGACGGTTGATCGTCAGGTGCAGGACGACGGCCTGCGGGTCGGGCGGGTGGCCGGTGGTCAGCGTCCAGGCCAGGCCGTTGGGGCAGTCGGGCAGGGACAGGCGCACGCCACCGTTGATGACCTCGCGGTGTACCCGGAATTCGCCCCACAGGCAGTAGACCACGCCGGCATCGGGACCGTCGTCCAGGATCAGGGTGTCGATGGCATCACTGTGAGCGGGCAGGGCGGGGACGTTCAGCCGCCGCTGCAAGGTTTCGGCATTCAGGGTCGCGGGCAGATTGCGGAAGAATTCCATGGCGGTCACTCGTTGCGCGGCAGGAACACGGGCAGGCCGTCGACCTCGCCCACGCTCAGACGCTGGTTGTAGAGGCGTTCCAGGGCACTGGGGACCAGCATGGTGGCGGTCGGGCCCCAGCATGCCTGACCGTCGGGGAACAGCAGGAGCAGATGGTCGCAGTAGCGCGCGGCCAGGTTAACGTCGTGCAGGACCAGTACGGCGGCCCGGTGCGCCTGGGCAACGATGCCCTGCACGCGGTTCAGCACGGCGACCTGGTGATGCAGGTCCAGCTGACTGGTGGGCTCGTCCAGCAGGAGCAGGCTGGGGTCCTGGGTCAGCACGGTGGCGATGGCCAGGCGCTGCCGCTCGCCCCCGGAGAGCGTGTCCACCATGCGGTGCTCCAGGCCGGAGAGGTCCATCTCCGCCAGGGCGGCCCGGGCGCGGGCGTAATCCTCGGAGGTCTCGATGTCCCAGGGGCGCAGGTAGGGGTGCCGACCGATCAGCGCGGTCTCCAGCACCGTCGCGGGGAAGCCGTCGTGGTGGGTCTGGAAGACCAGGCCGATGCGCCGCGCCAGTTCCGCGCGGGGCAGGTGGTTGATGGCCTGGCCCCGGACCTCGATGGTGCCGGCGCGTTTGGTCCGCAGGCCGGCGAGCGTTTGCAGCAGCGTGCTCTTGCCCGCGCCGTTGGGGCCGAGGATGCCCCAGCACTGGCCGGGGTCGACGGTCAGTTCCAGCGGGGCGCCGGGTGCGCGCCCCGGGATGTCGATCACCAGGTCGTGGGTGGCAAGCAGCGTATCCGGGCCCGGCTTCTGGTGGACGCTGCGCGCGCCCAGGCCCGGGGCTTCATGCGGCCGGCTGTGGGCGGGGGCGATGGGTGGACGGGGTGCCATCAGCGGCTCCGGTACAGCAGGAACAGGAACACGGGGACCCCCAGCATCGCGGTGATTACGCCGACCGGCAACTGCTCCGGGGCGATCATGGTGCGGGCGAGGGTGTCGGCCAGCGTCAGCAGGATGCCGCCGCCCAGCGCGGAGGCCGGCAGGATCACGCGCTGGTCGTTGCCGAAGACCAGGCGCAGCATGTGCGGCACGATCAGCCCGACAAAGCCGACCGCGCCGACCTGCATGACCGCGGTCGCGGTGATCAGCGCGGCGGCGACATAGATGCTCCATTCCACCGGGCGCACCGCCACCCCGAGTGCGGCGGCCTGCATCGGGCCGCGCGCGAGCACGTTCAGCGTGCGGCCCAGCGGCAGGGCGAGGAACACGACCAGCACCAGCAGGATCCAGGCGGGATAGGGGTTGCGCGCGTGGGACACATCGCCCATCAGCCAGTACAGCATGCCCGGTAGCTCGGCCGTCGGGCTGACTGCGAGCAGGAAACTGATCATGGCGCCCCAGCCCGCCGCGACCACCACGCCCGTCAGAAGCAGGCGCGTGGGGGTCCAGCTGCCGGTACCGTGTGCCAGGCCGAACACGATCACCGTGGACAGCAGGGCACCGGCGAACGCGGCCAGGGAGACGGAAAACATCGACAGGCCGGCGAGCATCGCCAGCAGGGCGCCGACGGAGGCGCCGCCGGAGAGGCCCAGCACGTAGGGATCGGCCAGCGGGTTGCGCAGCAGCACCTGCATCAGCGCGCCGGCCAGACCCAGCAACCCGCCTGCGGCAAAGGCCGCCAGGGCGCGCGGCAGGCGCAGCTCCAGCACCAGCGTGTCGTGCAGGCGGCTGCCCTCGCCGAGCATCACCGCCAGCAGGTCGCCGGGCGCGATCGCGACACTGCCGAAGGCCAGCGCGATCAGCACCGCCAGCAGCGACGCCGGCAGCAGGACCGCGGCGGCAAGGAGGAAGGCGCGGGTCACGAGGGGTCAGTCCGCCCGGCGCAGGCGCGCCCGCTCGAGCTCCTCGCACATCAGGCGGGTGCCCTCGGCGATGCGCGGGGTATGGCGCTGCAGAAGGGACGGCGGGATGAAGAACAGGTTGTCGCGCTGGACCGCGGTCATGTCCTCCCATTGCGTCCAGGCGATGACCCAGTCGGGGCGATCCTCGCCCATGCCGCCGCCAATGATGACCTCCGGATCGGCCTCGATGACCGCCTCGCGATCCATGCGCGGGACCAGGCGATCCAGGTGGCCGAATACGTTTACCCCGCCGCACAGGCGGATCGCCTCGCTGATCAGGTGGTCGTCGTTCACCGTCATCAGGGGCTGTTCCCACACCTGATAGAACAGGCGTACCGGGTCGCGCTCGGCGTAGTCCTGGCGCAGGGTGTCGATCGCCTCCTCGAAGCTTCGCACCGCCTCGTCGCCCTGCGTCTCGGTGCCGGCGAGCTGTGCCATGCGGCGCATGCTGGCGGACACACCGTCGAAGCTGCGGGGCTCCGACACGTAGACGTGGAAGCCGAGCTCGCGCAGGTGTTCGATCTGGGATTGCGAGTTTCCGCTGCGCCAGGCAACGACCAGGTCCGGATCGAGCTGCACGACGCGCTCCATATCGATGCGGCTGTAGCCGCCCACCCGGGGAAGCATCTCCGCCTCCGGCGGGAAGTCGCTGTGCTGGGTCGCGCCCACCAGCTTGTCGCCGGCCCCGACGGCGAACAGGACCTCCGTGATATGCGGGGCGAGGCTGACGATACGCTCGGCGGGTTGTTCCAGCCGGATCTCGTGACCGTCATCGTCGGTCACCGAGACCGGGTCGGCCAGTGCCGGCGCGGTGCAAAGCAACGTCGCGACGAGCAGGGCGGAGGAGCGTCCGAGGGTCTTGAAATTCATAAAAATCCGGTGGTTGTGGCGCTGTTGCGAGGTCGAATGGAGGACGTCTGCGGTAGTGCGCGCAAGCCGCAAAAGCGTTTCATCATAGCAGCATGGGCAAGATGGTTTGGTGCCCAAATTGGTCGGGGGCGCGCCGAACGCGTATCATACCGCGGCTTGAATCAGGTGCCTGCAATGCGCAGGTGAAACGGGAAGCCGGTGCAAATCCGGCGCTGCCCCCGCAACGGTAAGTGAGCGGCGAACCACACCGCAGGCTTGGCCACTGTGCCCCCACGGGTCACGGGAAGGCGTCTGTGGCATCGGCAGCCGCCGACGCTCACAAGCCCGGAGACCGGCCTGGTGATGACGCATCCTGCGATCGTGCGGCGGGCAACGATCGAGGGCACGGGCACCATCTGCGGTGCCCGTTCCTTCGTGGGTTCGCCGTGCCGTCGCCCCGACGGAAACGCATGACGAACCCAGACCCCAAATCGACAGCAGAGCATCCGAACGCGTTCGCCTCGGCCGAGCGCGAGGCGGTTTATCGCGTGATCGGGGAACGCCGCGACATGCGCCATTTCCGCCCGGATCCGGTGGATGGCGCTACGCTGCGCCGGCTGCTGGAGGCCGCCCACCGCGCGCCCAGCGTCGGGTACATGCAGCCCTGGCGCTTCCTGCGGGTAACCGACCCGGCCCTGCGCGAGGCCCTGCATGCCCACGCCGCGGACGAGCAGGCCCGCACCGCCGAGGCCTGCGGGGAGCGCGCGGCGGAGGTGCACCGCCTGAAGCTGGAAGGGATCCGCGAGGCGGGGGAGTTGCTGGTGGTGGCCCTGACCGACGGCCGCGAACGCTATGTGCTGGGGCGCCGTACGCTACCGGAGATGGACCTGTGCTCGGCGGCCTGCGCGATTCAGAACCTGTGGCTGGCGGCCCGCGCGGAGGGGCTGGGCATGGGCTGGGTCTCGCTGTTCGATCCGGACTGGCTGGCGCGGCAGCTGGACATGCCGGAGGGCGGCTATCCGATCGCGGTGCTGTGCCTCGGTCATGTGGAGCGTTTCTACGACCGGCCAATGCTGGAGACCGCGGGCTGGGATCGTCGGCGGCCCCTGGAAGAACTGGTCTTTCAGGATCGCTGGGGCGTGCCCGGCGAGCTGGCAGCCGACCCGGATGCGGCAGGCGCCGGAAACGGGGCGGACGATCGGACCGGATCCGACAGCGCATGAGCGCCTTCCTGATCCTGATGGGCGCCCTGATCCTGGATCGCTTGTTCGGCGATCCGCGGCGATTCCATCCGCTGGCCGGGTTTGGTCGGCTGGCGGCCTGGGCCGAGTCCCGCTGGCATGCGCCCAGTCGCCTGCGCGGGGCGTTGCTGCTCGCGGCGTTGGTCCTGCCATGGGTGGCGCTGGCCGCTCTGGGGGCGTCGCTGGCCTGGGGCTGGTTGCTGTCGCTGGCGATCCTGACCCTGGCGATTGGCTGGCGCAGCCTGGACGAACACGCCGAGGTGGTCGCGCGGGCCCTGGAGACGGATGATTTGCACGGTGCCCGCACGGGCGTGGGGATGCTGGTCAGTCGGGACACGGAGGCCCTGGACGTGCGCGGGGTGAGCGGGGCGACCATCGAGTCGGTCCTGGAGAACGGCAACGATGCGCTGTTTGCCACGATCTTCTGGTTCCTGGTCGCCGGGGCACCGGGCGTGGTGGCCTACCGGCTGGTCAACACCCTGGATGCGATGTGGGGGTACCGTAACGAGCGGTATGCCACGTTCGGCTGGGCGGCCGCGCGGCTGGATGACGCCATGAACCTGATCCCGGCGCGTCTGACGGCCCTGGCCTATGCCCTGGCGGGGCGCGGGCGGGACGCATTGCAGTGCTGGCGTGAACAGGCCGCCGGATGGAAGAGCCCGAATGCCGGGCCGGTGATGGCCGCTGGGGCCGGTGCGCTGGGCGTGGTGCTGGGCGGCCCGGCGCCCTATGGCGGCCAGCGCGAGTGGCGCCCGCGCCTGGGCATGGGCCGCCTGGCCGATGCCGCGGGCATTCGCCAGGCGGTGGCGCTGGTGGACCGGGCGCTGGCGATCTGGATGGCATTCATCGTGGTGGGGGTGATTGTCGTTGTCCTGTTCTGATCCGAAAACGGCTCCCATGCCCGAACCCCAGGCGCTCGTGCAGGTGCATGGGGGTGGTGTGCGCCAAGCGGCTGCGCGCTACGGCATTCCGGCAACCGAGTGGCTGGATCTTTCCACCGGCATCAACCCGCATGGCTATCCCGTGGGCGAGGTCCCGCAGTGGGTCTGGGCGCGGCTGCCGGAACCGGAGGACGGGCTCGAGGCCGCGGCCGCTGACTATTACGGCACCGCGGCGCCTTTGCCCGTCGCGGGCTCGCAGGCGGCGATCCAGTTGTTGCCGGCGCTGCGCTCGGGTACGGCGCGCGTCGGCATCCTCGAACCCAGCTACAACGAGCACGCCCGGGCCTGGCGCGAGGCCGGGCACACGGTACGCCCGCTGAGTGGCGAGGCGATCGCCGCCGCGCTGCCCGATCTGGACGTGCTGGTGCTGGTCAACCCGAATAACCCGACGGGTCAGTGCTTCGAACGTGCGGAACTGCTGGCGTGGCATGCGGAACTGGCCGCGCGTGGTGGCTGGCTGGTCGTGGACGAGGCCTTCATGGATGTGACGCCGGGGGCCAGTCTCGCGCAGGACGCACCGCGCGAAGGCCTGGTGGTGCTGCGTTCTCTCGGCAAGTTCTTCGGACTGGCGGGCGCACGGGTCGGGTTCGTGATCGCCGACGACGCGATGCGCGCGCAGCTGGCCGCCCGACTGGGTCCATGGGGCCTCGCCGGACCTTCGCGCTGGGTTGCTACCCGGGCGCTGACCGACCGCGCCTGGCAGGCCGAGACCCGGAGCCAGCTGCAGGCGCGTGGCCAGCGCCTGGCGGAACGGCTGCGTGCGCACGGGCTGGCGCCCACCGGCGGCACCGCGCTGTTCCAGTGGTGCCGGGTGGATGATCCCGCGGGTTGGCAGGACCATCTGGGCCGGCGGGGCATCCTGGTGCGTCGATTCGATGCGCCCGGGAGTCTTCGGTTTGGCCTGCCGGGTGACGCGGCCGAGTGGCAGCGTCTGGAAGCGGGGCTGCAGCGGGCATGACGGGCACGACGCTGATGGTGCAGGGGACGACCTCGGATGCCGGCAAGAGCGTGCTGGTCGCGGGGCTCGCGCGGGTGCTGCACCGCCGTGGACTGTCGGTGGTGCCGTTCAAGCCGCAGAACATGGCGCTGAACAGCGCCGTGACCGCCGATGGCGGCGAGATTGGCCGGGCCCAGGCCCTGCAGGCCGCCGCCTGCGGCCTGGAACCGCATACGGACATGAATCCGGTACTGCTCAAGCCCAGCTCGGACCAGGGCGCGCAGGTGATCATCCACGGGCGGCCCGCGGCGGAACTGGATGCGCGGGCCTATCACGACTACAAGCCCGTGGCCCGCGAGGCAGTGCTGGCGTCGCACGGGCGCCTGACGGATCAGTACGACCACGTGCTGGTGGAAGGCGCGGGCTCGCCGGCGGAGATCAACCTGCGCGCGGGCGATATCGCCAACATGGGCTTCGCCGAGGCCGTGGACTGTCCGGTGATCCTGGTCGCGGATATCGACCGGGGCGGGGTGTTCGCGCATCTGGTGGGCACGCTGGCGCTTCTGAGCGAGACCGAGCGTGCGCGGGTTCAGGGCTTCGTCATTAACCGCTTTCGCGGCGATATCAGCCTGCTGCAGCCGGGGCTGGACTGGCTGGAACAGGAGGCCGGCAAGCCGGTGCTCGGCGTGATTCCGTACCTGCACGGGTTGTATCTCGATGCCGAGGACGCCCTTCCGCGGGAGGCGGTGCCGGAAAAGGCTACGGATGCGCTGAAGGTGGTCGTACCGGCCCTGCCGCGCATCTCCAACCACACCGATTTCGACCCGCTGCGCCTGCACCCGGCGGTGGATCTGCGTTTTGTCGGCCCCGGCGAGTCCTTGCAGCCGGCGGATCTGGTGATCCTGCCGGGCTCCAAGTCGGTGCCCGACGACCTCGTCTGGCTGCGCGATCAGGGCTGGGAGGCCGCGCTGCAACGGCATGTGCGCTACGGTGGCAAGGTGCTGGGCATCTGTGGGGGCTTTCAGATGCTGGGGCGCGCCGTGCACGACCCCGACGGCGTCGAGGGCCGGACCGGTTCCACGCCGGGGCTTGGCTGGCTCGATATCGAGACCCGCCTGGCCCCCGAGAAGCGTCTGGAGCGTGTTCACGGGGATCGTGTGCTGGGCCGGGAGGCAGGCGTGGAAGGCTACGAGATTCATGCGGGCATCACGACCGGGCCCGGACTGGAGCAGCCGCTGCTGCATCTGGCGCACGGGCCGGATGGCGCGTGCAGCGAGGACGGTACGGTGGCCGGTACCTACGTGCATGGCGTATTCGACCGTTCGGAGGCCGCCGATGCCTTGCTGCACTGGGCGGGTATGCGGGCCGGTTTGGGACAGGGAGAAGACCTGGCTGCGGCGCGCGAACGCGGTCTTGCACGCCTGGCGGATACCCTGGAGGAACACCTGGACATGAAGCGTGTACTGACCCTGCTGCGGGCGGAATCGGGAGAGCCGGTGGCATGAAGACCCTGGTCCTGGGCGGCGTGCGTTCCGGGAAGAGCCGGCTGGCCGAACGCCTGGCGGCGGAATCCGGCCTGCGGGTCACCTATGTCGCCACGGCACGGGCCGACGATGCCGAGATGGCGCGCCGGATCGAGCGTCATCGCGCCGACCGCCCCGGTGACTGGGGCCTGGTCGAGGCGGACACGGGACTGGCCCGGGCACTGGAACAGGCCGCTGGTCCGGGCCAGTGCCTGCTGGTCGATTGCCTGACACTTTGGCTGACCCAGCTCCTGTGCACCGAGGACGAGGCCTGGATCGAACGCGAGCGCGAGGCCCTGATCGAGACGATCCCGTGCTTGCCGGGCACGCTGGTCTTCGTCTCCAACGAGACGGGGATGGGCATTACCCCCATGGATGAACTGTCCCGCCGCTTCGCCGACGAGGCCGGCTGGCTGCACCAGCGCCTGGCCCCCGAGATGGACCGCGTGGTCCTCACCGTCGCCGGTCTCCCGCATGTGCTCAAGGGTGACCGTCTGTGATCCAGGGCGGGCTTTGCTGTGGCCAGGATGGCGGGGATTCGCGGGCAAGCCCGCTCCCACAGGGCTGCCGCACATGCCTTTGTGGGAGCGAGTTTGTTTGTGGGAGCGGGCTTGCCCGCGAAGACGGATCGAATAGGGAGAACATGTGACCGAAGACTGTGACTGGCTGCAGGTGCCGCCGGCGCCCCTGAGCGCCGAGGCGCGCCAGGCAGCGGCCGAGCGGCAGGCCCAACTGACCAAGCCGCCGGGTTCGCTCGGGCGGCTGGAGGCGATCGCCGAGCGCCTGGCCGCCATGCAGGGCGTGGGCCAACCGACGCTGGAGCAGGTGCACATCGCGGTGTTCGCCGGTGACCACGGCGTGGTCGCCGAAGGGATCTCGCGATTCCCCCAGGCGGTGACCGCGCAGATGGTCGCGAACTTCGCGAACGGCGGCGCGGCAATCTCGGTGCTGGCACGGCACCTGGGCGCGTCCATCGAGGTGATCAATCTGGGTACCGTGGCTCAGCCACCGGCCGTCAGCGGCGTGCAGCAACTCAATCTGGGTCCCGGCACCGCCAACCTGGCCCGCGAACCGGCGATGATGCCGGCGCAGCTGGAGCGCGCGCTGAACGCCGGCCGCCAGTGCGCCGAGCGCGCCCGAAGGGGCGGGGCGCAACTGTTCATCGGTGGCGAGATGGGCATCGGCAATACCACGGCGGCCGCCGCACTTGCCTGTTCATTGCTGGACCTGCCGCCGGCCGATCTGGCCGGGCCCGGCACGGGTCTGGATGCCAATGGCGTGCGCCACAAGGCCGAGGTGATCGAGCAGGCATTGAGCACTCACGTCGATGTGCGCGGCGATGCGCTGGGCAGCCTGCGTTGTCTGGGTGGCTTCGAGATCGCGGGCCTGGCCGGCGCCTATATCGCCGCGGCACAGATCGGGTTGCCGGTACTGGTGGACGGCTTCATCAGCACCTCGGCGGCGCTGGTGGCGGAACGCCTGTGCCCGGGCACCGCGGAGTGGTTCTTTTACGCCCACAGTTCGGCGGAGCCGGGCCACCAGCGACTGCTGCAGGCGCTGGCGGCCGAGCCACTGCTCGATCTCGGCATGCGCCTGGGCGAGGGGAGCGGGGCGGCCACCGCCGTGCCCCTGCTGCGCCTGGCCTGCGAGCTGCATTCGGGGATGGCGACTTTCGCCGAGGCGGGTGTGAGCGGGGAGGGCAGTTGAGCACGGACGCGACACGTATCGGCCTGCTGCGGCACGGCGAGACGACGGGCCAGGGGTTTTGTGGGCGTGGCAGCGATGTCCCGCTGACGGCAGCAGGCTGGCACGCAATGCGCGAGACACTCGCGCGTGACGCCGACTGGGATCGCGTCGTCTGCTCGCCGTTGATGCGATGCCTCGGGCCTGCCGAGGCGTTCGCCGAGCAGGCAGGCGTGCCACTCGCCGTGGACGAACGCCTGGCCGAACTCGACTTCGGCGACTGGGAAGGCCGAACGGCGGCAGCGCTGATGGAGACGCAGGCCGACGCCCTGGGTCGCTTCTGGGAAGATCCACTGAATCATGCGCCGCCCAATGGCGAGTCGCTTCGAGCGTTTCGCGAGCGTGTGGTCGCCGGCTGGAATGAACTGGCGCCCAACGAAGGGGAGCGCGTGCTCGTGATCGCCCACGGCGGGGTCATCCGCCTGATCCGTGCCCTGCACGAGGGCTGGCCGCTGGAAAAACTCCTGAGCATCGACGTCCCGCTCGCGTCCCTGCATATTATCGAGCCATGGCAGGCCTACTGATGATTACCCATCCCGCACTGCAACAGGACCCCGAGCCAACCCGCGCCCGGGCACTTGCGTGCGGTTCTGCGGGAGCGTGCTTGCACGCGAAGCCCCTGCCCGCGCCTGCCTCTGACGGACGTTTCGCTGCCCGCGTGATCGGGTACGAAACATGTAGGAGGCCAGCCCCCTGGCCGATCGGGAACGTGCCAGCGCCCCATCGGCCAGGGGCTGGCCTCCTACAGGCAGGGGTGACGGAGGGGGCCGTATGAACTCGGTATTGGCTCGCTTCTGGCCGATCGGGAAAATGCCAGCGCCCCATCGGCCAGGGGGCTGGCCTCCTACCGGCAGGAATGACGGAGGGGTCGCATGAACCCCGTGATGACGCCCCTCTGGCTGGCCATCCAGTTCCTCACCCGTCTGCCGACTCCCGCGCTGGAGCCGCGCCCCGAGGATCTGGGGCGTTCCGTACTGACCTACCCACTGGTCGGGCTCATCCTGGGTCTGATCGTGGTGATCGTCGGCATCGCGCTGTCCGCCATTCCCGGCGCCCCGACGCTTCTGGTCGCGGCATTGGTGCTGACGTTCTGGGTGGCGCTCACCGGCGCGCTGCACCTGGACGGGCTGGCGGATACCGTGGACGCCTGGGTTGGGGGTCAGCGCCATCCGGAGCGGGCGCGCGGGATCATGAAGGATCCCGCCTGTGGGCCCATGGCGGTCGCGGCGCTGATCCTGGTGCTGCTGCTGAAAGGCACGGCGCTGGTGGCCGTGCTGGAGTCCGGCGCGTGGATCGCCCTGCTGCTCGCAATCGTGCTGGGGCGGGTGGTGCCTCCGGTGCTGTTTCTGACCACGCCCTACGTGAACCCGGTGGGGCTGGGAGCCGAGATGGCGCAACACCTGCCGCGCAGGGCCGCGATCGGCGTGGTGGGTGCCACGGTCCTGCTGAGCCTGATACTGGGGCTGGTCTCCGGTCTCTGGGGCGTAATACCGGCCCTGGTCGCCGTCGGCCTGTTGCTGTGGGGCGCCATCCACCTCCTCAAGGGCTGGCTCGGCGGCTTCACCGGCGACACCGTCGGAGCCACGCTGGAGCTGGTGGAGACCTCCGTGCTGGTCATCCTCGTACTGACGCTCGGGCTCCATTAGAACTTAATCCGGCGAGGGCCCTCCCATCGCCTTGTCCAGCAGGGCCAGACCTTCCTGCTCCCGACCCTGCCCGCGCAAGGCACGAGCCCGGAAACGGGTTTCCGCGTCGTGCTCGGCAATCATCAGCGTGGCCATCCCGTCCACAAGGCGATTCACGCTGGTCCCGCGTTCGCGCGCCAGAACCTTCAGACGTTCGTACTTTTCGTCAGGCAAACGGATCGTCAAGCGAGCCAATGATGCGTCTCCCGGTCCAGAACCAGATGGTGCATGTCGGAAGTTAGCAAAACCTGTCATCGAACGGTCACGTAATTGCCACATACTCTGGTGATGACCGTTCCCGTGAGACTGAATCCGGCCCGCATGACGCTGCGCGCGCTCGTGAACCCGCTGGCGGTTGTGCGTGATGCGCGGGCGATCGAGCTGGCACCGCCCTGGTGGCAGACGTTCCTGGGCCTGGCGTTGCCGGTGCTGCTGGTCAGCGTGATCGCCAGTCAGTGGCTGTACCAGATCATGCCGACCGGGCTGCCACCCGAGGCAATGCCCGGGGCGTGGGGCTTTGGCGTCTACAGCGCGCTGGCGATGAGCATCGGGGTCCTGGGGATGGCCTGGTCCGCGCACTACCTGACCGAACTGTTCCAGGGCTACTCGCACCCGGACCGGGCCATGCTGGCCGTAACGGTCGGGTTGCTGCCCGGCTGGGTGGGCAAGGTCGTCGCCGCATTCCCCTGGCCCTGGGGCAACGGCATCGGCCTGCTGCTGATCATGTACTCGCTGTGGCTGCTCTACTGGTCCCTGCGCGAGATCGTCGGCCTGCGCCGCGGCAACCGCATCGGCCTGTTCGTGGCCACCATCTTCAGCGGCGCCTTCATCACCCTGATCTTCGGCTGGCTCCTGATGGACCTGATCCCCGGCGCCACGCCTGAGCACCGCATCGGTACCACCTGGCTGATCTGAGCCCCCGTTGTCGGGGTAACACTTGTAGGAGCCCAGCCCTCTGGGCGATTTCCCTTCATCAATGCCAGATGCCCGGCCCGATCGCCCAGGGGGCTGGGCTCCTACAGTAGCGGGACCGGCGGTGGGCTATCGCGTTGCGTGGGTGGTGTGGAGCCAAGGTTGAATTCCGGGGCCTGTGTACAAAGCCTCTGAAACGCCGAGCGGTGGCCAGGCCCGATCGGCGAGAGGGCTCGCTTCCTACGCCACAGCATTATCATTCCGGAAACCGCGCAGCGGTTGTCCGGAATCTCCACGGTACGGGCTAGCCGTACGTTGGGGCTGGTCCGGCGTGGGGAGATCCCGGCTCTCCGCTGCGCTCCGGCCGGGATGACGATGAAGGGTGCGCTCCGGTGGGGGTGACGGCGGCGCATGGGGTGCCGATGATGGCGTGGCTGTGGCGCGTGGTGTGGCGGGTTGGAGGGCGCATGCGCCGCGGGCGGCAAGGATTTGCCGCCCGCGGCGAAAAAAATTTCAAAGATGGGCTAAAGGTTCTGTGGGAAAGGTCGTTAAGGCATCTGAGAGCGGGGATCGGCCCGTTCACCAGAACCGCCCGAGGCGGTGACGAACGACTCTACAGGAGAGCGATCATGTCCCAAGTAATTAACACCAACGTTCTTTCCCTGAACGCGCAGCGCAACCTGAACAATTCCCAGGGCGCGTTGGCTCAGAGCCTGGAGCGTCTGTCCTCGGGCCTGCGTATCAACAGCGCCAAGGATGACGCAGCCGGTCTGGCGATTGCCGAGCGCTTTACTACCCAGATCCGCGGCCTGAATCAGGCCGTGCGTAACGCCAACGACGGCATCTCCTTCTCGCAGACCGCGGAAGGCGCGCTGGGCACCATCGGCGACGCGCTGCAGCGTATCCGGGAGCTGGCCGTGCAGTCCTCCAACGACACCAACTCGGCCCAAGATCGTCAGGCGCTGAACAACGAAGTGCAGCAGCTGATCGCCGAAGTTGGTCGCGTGGCGGATGCTACGGAATTTAACGGCCAGAAGATCCTGGACGGTACGCTGTCGGATTTGACTTTCCAGGTGGGCGCCAACCAGGGACAAACGATCTCGGTTGATGGCGTTGATGCCCGCACCTCGCAATTGGGGGCTGCGACGGATGTCGGGAGTGCGATTGCTGCTTCGGATCTGGAAACACTGGCTGACCTCAGTATCAATGGCGCTGAAGTCGACCTCAGTAACATCGACGAAAACAGCACGACCCAGGATATCGTCAACGCCATCAATGCGGTGTCGGCCGATAGCGAAGTGTTTGCTTCCGTTGCCTCGCAAACAGTTGCAGATGACTTCACGTTCAATAATGAGCTTGCGGGTGGCCAGACTGCGACTCTGACGATTAACAACGTCAATATAACGCTGGACGACAGTGATGACCTTGCGTCTACCATTGCCAAAATCAACGATGTGTCGGCACAGACAGGAGTTACAGCTGCTGACGATGGCGGCCTAGTGCTTACGAGTTCTTCGTCTTCCATCGAGATTTCCGAGGCTGGTGACGCAGACGTCCTGGGTGGAATTGATGAGACCTTTCTGGCTGGCATTGAGCTGTCCACTGAGGTTGATGGTGCGATCAACGTGCAGGGTGGTGCAGACGGCGACTTGGGTCTGGATGATATCGATCCGGAAAACAGCGTCCTGGGCGAGGTGAACGTCCTGACGTTCGACAATGCTCAGAGTGCGCTTCAAACTCTCGACTTTGCCCTGCAGCAGGTGAACGGTCTCCGAGCCGAGCTGGGTGCGGTTCAGATCCGCTTCGAGAACACCATCAACAACCTGGAAATTTCCTCGGAGAACCTGTCCGCCGCCCGTTCGCGGATCCAGGATGCGGACTTCGCGGCCGAGACGGCCGAGTTGACCCGAGCCCAGGTTCTGCAGCAGGCGGGTACCTCGGTGCTCTCGCAGGCTAACGCGGTTCCGCAGAACGTGCTGGCCCTGCTGCAGTAAGCTCGATCACTCGGGCTTCTGGTTGAGGGAGGATGGCGAGGGCGCCATCCTCCCCTTCTGAAGAGGACAGCGATATGAGTGATGGAATCGGCAATATCACATCACCGCTGGTGGCAGTGAACCCGCGCGGGGGCGAGGGAGCCAAGGTCCCGGGTCCCGGTGCGGGTCTTGTTCGTGGCGAGGTGCGACCGGAGGCCGTGGCTCGAGCGGACAATCGTTCGGAATCAACGGCTCCCGGTTCCGCCGGACCGGCGATTGAGGCCATGGACATGGCTGAGGTCAATCAGGTGGTCGAGTCGATCAATTCCTACCTGCAATCCACCAAGCGGGCGCTGGAGTTCAGTGTGGACGAAAGCAGTGGCCGAACGGTGATTACCGTGATGGACGGAGAACGCGAAGAGGTGATCCGTCAGATTCCGCCGGAGGCTGTACTGGCCCTGGTGGAACAGTTCCAGACCGAGCAGGAGCTCGGTGGTACGGGGCTGGCGGACAAGGCCTGAGGGCTTCGTAGACCTGCAAGCGTGATGTTGAGTTAAGCCGGGCCCGGCAGCGGGTCCGGCTTTTTTCGTTGTATGGCCCATCGAAGCTGCTACGGACCCCATCCCGGCCAACCCTTCGTCGTAATACCGGCCGAAGCGCAGCGAAGAGCCGGGAGCTCCCACGCATCGGATTCCCCGGCCGCCGTGCTATCGCTGAGCGGTGGAGCTCCCGGATAACGGCTCTGCCGTTTCCGGGATGATCGAGGGGGCTCGGGTATGCTGGTAGCCGGCTCGAGTGGCGGGTGGGTGCCAGGTTCTGGAGATTGCTTCGCTTTGCTCGCAATTACGGGGTTTCTTTGGGGCGGCAGGTCTGGGGGGGCATGCCCTTTTTGAGGCGGTTTTCCTGCGGCGGGCTCAAGTTTTGGGCTAGTCTGTCGTAAAGAGACATATAGCACGTGCAAAGGGTCCGAGACGTCGGACACCGAGGAGCAGAAAGACCATGGCCATCAGTTCATTGGGTGTTGGATCGGGGCTGGATCTGAATCAGATCGTTGGGGACCTGATCAACGCTGAACGAGTCCCAAAGGAGCAGCGTTTCGATCGCCGGGAAGGTCGAATCGAGGCGCAGATCTCCGCGTTTGGCAAGCTGACCAATGGTGTGGAACAGGTTAGTGGAAGCCTCTCCCAACTGGCGGGCTTCGAACTCTCGCAATCGGCGACGGTGTCGGATTCCAGCGTGGCCAGTGTGACCTCCGATGGCACGGCGGCAAATGGTGACTTCAGCCTGGAGGTTAACCAGCTGGCTCAGGCGCAGACGCTGGCGTCGGCGCCGGGTGATTTTGCCGATGCCGACGCGGAAGTCGGGGCCGGGCAGCTCGAGATCCAGGTCGGTGGCGGCAATGCCGTGACCATCAACGTGGAAGAGGGCGATACCCTCCGCGACCTGCGCAACGCCATCAACGATTCCGAGGCGGGCGTGACGGCCTCGATCGTCAACGACGGGAACGGGGCGCGCCTGGTGCTGAGCGCGAACGAGACGGGTGCCGCCAACACCATCAGCGTGACCGCGACCGAGGATCCGGCGGGCAGTGGGCTTGCCCGCCTGGACGGCACGAACCTGGTGGAGACGCGCGCCGCCCAGGATGCCGAAGCGGTCATCAACGGGCTTACGGTCACCAATTCGACGAATACGCTGGATGACACGATCGAAGGGCTGAGCATCGAGCTGCGGGGGACCTCCGAGTCGCCGGTGACCGTGTCGGTCAGCGAAGACCAGGACCAGTTGCGCGAGGCCCTGCAGGGGTTTGTGGAGTCTTACAACTCGCTGGTGGGACAGACGCGCGAGTTGACCTCCTTCAACCCGGATTCAGAGGAAGGCTCCGTACTGACGGGCGACAGCACGGTGCGTGGCATTCGCAGCCGCCTGGGCAACGCGCTGATCCAGCCTGCCCAGGTGCCGGACGCGAACGCCCAGACGCTCGCGGAGCTTGGGATTGTGTCCAACCGCGACGGCACGCTGTCCTTTGACGGGGCGCGCTTCGACCGTGCGATGGAGACAGACGGTTTTGACCGTGTCACCGAGGTCGTTCGCGAGATCGGCGGGCGCATGGAGGAAGTCACCGATGGCTTTATCGGGCCGGAGGGGCTGATCAACGCGCGTACTGATGGTCTGCGCAACGATCTGGAACGCATCGGCCAGCAGCGCGAGAATCTGGAAGTACGTTTGGAGCGGATGGAAGAACGGCTGGTCGGTCAGTTCTCGCGCATGGACAGCGCCGTGGCGCAGATGCAGAGCACGGGCGATTTTCTGATGGGGCAGTTGGCGAACATGCCGCTGGCCCAGAACAATTCTCGTCGATAGTCGCCCCGCTTGGGCGAACGGATAACGGAGACCAACGCATGTACGGACCGGGCATGAATCGCGGAGTGAACCAGTACCGTCAGTCGGGCGCGCTGGCCGAGGCCCAGGTGGCGGACCCGTACCGCCTGATCCAGATGCTCTTCGAGGGCGCGCTGGAGCGGATCGCGGTGGCGAAGGGGGCGATGCAGCAGGGGAATGTAGGCCTGAAGGGCGAGAAGATCGGCAAGGCGATCGACATTGTCGAGTCCCTGCGGGCGGTGCTGGACCACAAACACAACCCCGAGCTGTCCGGCAATCTGGATGCCTTGTACGAGTACATGAGCCGCCGGCTGCTGGAAGGCAACGCGCAGAACGACCCGGCGGCGCTGGACGAGGTGGCCAAGCTGCTGCGCGAGATCAAGGCGGGCTGGGACGAGATCCCGGCCGAACAGCGCCGGGCAGGCTAGCGGAAGGCCTTGCATGGCTCTTTGCGCGGTTTTTGAGTCCGGCCTTTGCCCATGAGCGGTCCCGCCACTTCGAACAGTGGGGCCGGTTCGGAAGCCACGCTCGAGGATGCCGTCGAGGCGATCCGCGCCCATATGGCGCGCGCGGTGGCTGAAGAGGACTGGGAAGAGCTCCAGGAGCTGGATCGGCAGGCGCGCAGCCTGGTTGAACGGGCCTTCGGCCCGGAACCGGTGCCACTCCGCGATGACTCCGGGGCGGCACTGCGCGCCGCGCTCGAGGAGCTTGGCCGCTTCTACGAAAGCTCGGTGCAGGAGCTGGACCAGCGCCGCACCGAGGTCGCGCAGCAGATCCGCGAACTGAAATCCGGTCGCAAGGGCACCAGCGCCTACGAGACGACCCGCCGACATTCCATGCGCACCGGTCGGGGGCGTTCCGAGGGTTAGGGCAGAAGCCTGTTCCGTATCTCCTGTAGGAGCCGAGCCCTCTCGGCGATGCGGCACTGGACAGGCCCGGATCGCCCAGAGGGCTGGGCTCCTACATGTCTACGTGGAGGCCGCGGGTGGGAGGCGGCGGACGGTCTGGATGCTGCCGAGGGCCTGGAGGCGGTCGAAGAGGTTGCTGAGTTCGCCGAGGTCGCTGTATTCGGCTTCCAGTTCCATGCGCACGCTGCGGTCCTCGCGGTTGGTCTGGGTGTTCACGCGCAGGAGGTTGATGCCGCATTCGGAGAAGGCGTTGCCGACCTCGCCAAGCAGGCCGGGGCGGTCATGGGCGTCCACCTCCAGGGTGATGGCCTCGCGTTCCGGTTCTTCGCCCCAGGAGACGGGGATCAGGCGGCCGCGCTTTTCCTCCGGCAGGTGCAGGATGTTCACGCAGTCGCTGCGGTGGACGGAGACGCCGGCACCGCGGGTGATGAAGCCGATGATGGGGTCTCCGGGCTGCGGGTTGCAGCAGCCCGCCCGGGTGGTCAGCAGGCCGCCGACGCCGCGGATCTTGATGTCGTCCTCTTTTGCCTCGCCGTCATGGCGCCGCGGGCGCTGGGGCGCTGGCGGCGCGGCGGGCTTTTCTCGACCCCGCGTCTCGCGCATCTGCTGGGAGATGCGCCCGGCGATCTGGGCCGTGGTGATGTCGCCGGCACCCAGCGCGACCAGCAGCTCGTCGAAGGTCTGGTACTTCATGGCCTCGGCGAGGGCGCCGCGGTCGAGGTCCTGTCCGCAGCCGAGACGCTGGCATTCGCGATCGAACAGGTGCTTGCCGGTGGCCAGGTGTTCGTCCTGGTGCTGCTGGCGGAACCAGGTGCGGACCTTGGAGCGGGCGCGGGCGGTGTTCAGGTAGCCGAGATTGGGGTTGAGCCAGTCGCGGCTGGGGCCGCCCTCGCGAGTGGTCAGGACTTCGACGCGCTCGCCGGACTTCAGCCTGTAGGTGAGCGGGACGATGTGCCCGTCCACCTTGGCGCCCCGGCAGCGGTGGCCGACCTCGGTATGGACGGCGTAGGCGAAGTCCAGCGGGGTTGCGCCCAGGGACAGGTCCAGTACCTCACCCTGAGGGGTAAGCACGAACACGCGCTGGTGCAGGGGCTCGCTCTGGATCTCGTCGAGCAGGTTCTGGTCGTTGTTGTCGGCGGCCTCCAGCAGCTGGCGCAGGCTGTTGATGGCGCGGTTGAGGGCCTGGTCTTCGCGCCCGCCCTCCTTGTAGCGCCAGTGGGCGGCGACCCCCAGCTCGGCGAAGTCGTCCATCTCGCGGGTGCGGATCTGCACCTCCACGACCTTGCCCTCCGGCCCGACCACGGCCGTGTGCAGTGACTGGTAGCCGTTGTCCTTGGGGTTGGCGATGTAGTCGTCGAATTCGCTGGGCAGGTGGCGCCAGTCGTTGTGCACGATGCCAAGTACGGTGTAGCAGGTGGCCAGCTGGTCGACGATCACGCGGGTGGCGCGCAGATCGTACAACTCGGACAGCGAGGTGCGCTTGCGCTGCATCTTCTTCCAGATGCTGTAGATGTGCTTGGGCCGCCCGAAGACCCGTGCCTCGATGCCCTCGGCGCGCAGGCGGTCCTTAAGAGTCTGCGCAAACGCCTCTACATAGGTCTCTCTTTCCGTGCGGTTTTCTTCCAGACCTCTGGCGATCTCGCGATAGGTATCTGGTTCCAGGATGCGCAGGGCGAGGTCTTCCATCTCCCACTTGAGCTGGCCGACGCCCAGGCGGTTGGCCAGGGGCGCGATGACGTCCAGGGTCTCCTGCGCGAGGGCTCGGGCGCTGTCATCCGGCTCGCGTACCAGCAGGCGCAGGTGCTGCACGCGGAACGCCAGTTTGATCAGCACGGCGCGCACGTCGTCGACCATCGCCATCAGCATGCGGCGCAGGCGCTCGGCTTGTTCCGGCCGGCCCGCCGGCGCCTCGAAACGGCGCCGCACCAGGGCCGCGACGTTGGTGGTGAGACGCGCGATGGCCGCACCAAAGTCCGTTTCGATCCGGGCCGGGGTGATCCGGGAGGCCAGATAGACGGGTACCAGCAGGGTTGCGATCAGCGTCTGGCGGTCCACGTTGAGGTGGCGCAGGATCTCGGCCACATCCAGGGGGTGGGATTCGAGCCCGGCGGCCTCGACCGCCTCCAGCGCGAGGTCCAGTGCCTCGCCCAGTTGCTGGCCGGTGGAATCATCCAGCGGCTGGCTGCCCGCGAAGTGGCGCAGCAGCGCATCGCGGTCGAGGCCCTGCAGATCCGTATTGGTAAGCAGCGAATGGCGCATGGGGTAGGGTCGTTTCAGCCAGATCGTTCGCGGGCATTGTACCGGTCCGGGCGCACGGGCGAGAGCGCTTCACACGTTCGGTGTTTGCCTTGCACAGGGGCGACTGGGCGGTCAGGATCGGGGTATGGCCAATCTGTTCAAGATCCTGGTGCTCGCAGGGCTCGGATACACCCTGATGACCGGGTTGATCTTCGTGACCCAGGACCGTCTGGTCTACTTGCCTTCCAGCAACCTGACCGGCACGCCGGAACGCATTGGACTGGACTACGAAGACGTCGAACTGGTGACTGCCGACGGGGTGCGGCTGCATGGCTGGTTCGTGCCGTCGCCGCAGGGCGAGGAGTCGCCGGTCTTGCTGTTTCTGCATGGCAATGCCGGCAATGTCAGCCATCGACTGCACTCCCTGCAGCTCTTCCATGAACTGGGGCTTGCCGTCCTGATCATCGACTACCGCGGCTATGGCCGCAGCGCGGGCCGCCCGGACGAGGCGGGCACCTACGCGGATGCCCGCGCCGCCTGGGAGTACCTGACGGAGGAGCGCTCGATCGCCCCCGACTCGGTCGTGGTGTTCGGGCGCTCCCTGGGGGCGGCGGTAGCGGCGGATCTGGCCACCGGGGTGGAGCCGGGCGCGGTGATCCTGGAATCGGCCTTTACCTCGGCCGCGGATCTCGGAGCGCGCCACTATCCGTGGCTGCCGGTGCGGGCCCTGTTGCGCCACGAATACGACACCCTGGGCCGCATCGAGGCCATCACCGCGCCGCTGCTGCTGGCCCACAGCCCGGACGACGAGATCGTGCCATTCGAGCACGCCGAACGGCTGCACGTGGCCGCCGGGCAGGCCCGACTGCTGGAAATGGAAGGCGGCCATAACGACGCCTTTCTGGCCACCGGAGATGCCTACATCGACGGCCTGCGGGCATTCCTGAACGATGCGGGTTTCGGGCTTGACGATCCCTGACGGCAGCCCTACAGACACTCGCCGCATCCCGGGCCGCCGGGCGGCCGTGTCTCCAGCGCGGGAGATTGGTAGACTGCGCCGCTGTTCTGGCCGGAATGGATGCCGATGGAGAGGCGATGCGCCTCCCGCTCCCACCGAATGATGGAATCCGCTGACAAAGCCCCGCTGACGGTCACCTACCGTCGAGCACAGGATCCGGACGGCGCCTCGGCGTCCGTGGTGATTCGTTTTGGTCGCACCTGTGGTGTCGAGCGCAAGCCCGGACGCCTGGAGATCCACGTGGGGCTGGAGCCGCTGGGCCGCGATACGGACTGGGTGGAGTGCTGGTCGCTGCCGGACGGCGTACGCGGGGAGACAGGGGCAGACGGCTCGCTGACCTACCTGCGCGGCCGCGACTGCCTTGTGGGTTGCTGGCACGCGCCGCTGGATGCCCGCGCGGACCCGGAACCGCTGACGGAATGCGCCTACCGCGAGATCCTGTCCGGTTGTCGGGCGCTGGGCTTTGACCACCTGGTACGGGTCTGGAACTACCTCCCGGCCATCAATGATCCGGTCGACGGGCAGGAGCGCTATCGCGGGTTCTGCAGCGGACGGGCGCAGGTCTTCGAGGCGTTGCCGGAGTACGAGCGGATCCTGCCGGCGGCCACGGCGATCGGCACGCACTCCGACGGCCTGCTGATCTACTTCATTGCGACGCGCGAGCCCGCGGCGCGCATCGAGAATCCGCGCCAGGTCAGTGCCTACCGCTACCCCCGGCAGTACGGGCCGCGCAGCCCCTCGTTTGCCCGCGCCAGCCTCTGGCAGCCGGGCCCGCAGGCCGCCGAGCTGTTCATTTCGGGCACGGCCAGCATCGTGGGCCATGAAAGCCGCCATGTGGGGGATCTCGAGGCGCAGATTGACGAGAGCCTGCACAATATCGGGGCTTTGCTGGAGCAGGCCTCCACCCACCACCCGGTGCGAGCGGAAACGCCGCAGGCGCTCTCGCTGCTCAAGGTCTATCTGCGCCACGCCGAGGATGCGCCCGCCGCGGAGAACCACCTGCGTGCGCGCCTGGGTCACCACATCCCCTGGCTTCTGCTGCATGGCGACATCTGTCGCGAGGAATTGCTGGTGGAGATCGAGGGACAGTACTCGGAGCGCCTGTGCGAGGCGCTCGCAATGCCATGACGAACTGACGCCGGATCGGGTCGGCCGCCGTGTCTGGTCGGCCCCCGGTCCCCTGCCTGGGAGAATACGCAATGCAGCCAACGACCAAGAAGCCGCACCCGGTCCTGAAGGACTACTACGGGGACGAGGGCAGCCGCCGCGCCTACGTCGACGACCTGTTCGACCGGACGGCCCCGTACTATGACCGCATCCTGCGGGTCGGTTTTTTCGGGACGGGGCAGGCCTATCGCCGCTTCGTGCTGAAGAAGTCCGGCCTGAAGGCCGGGATGAACGTCCTGGATGTGGCGACCGGGACGGGGCCGGTCGCGCAGGAGATCCGGAAGGTGGTGGGCGACGACCATCTGACCTGCGTGGATCCGAGCCGGGGCATGATGGACATCGCCCGCACCAAGATGGACGCGACCTTCGTCCAGAGCCTCGGCGAGCAGATGCCGCTGCCGGACCGCCAGTTCGACCGCCTGTACATGGGTTACGGGCTGCGCCATGTGCGGGATCTGCATGAACTGTTCAGCGAGTATTTCCGCGTGCTCAAGCCGGGCGGTCGCTGCACCATCCTGGAGGTCTCGCGGCCACGGACCCGGCGCCAGTTCGCGTTGGCGCGTTTCTATTTCCGGGACTTCGTGCCGTTCGTCGGCAAGGTGTTGACCCGCGATCCCGACGGCCACCTGTTGATGCGCTATTTCTGGGACACCATCGACCAGTGCGTGCCGCCGGAAGAGATCCAGGACACCCTGCGCGCGGTCGGGTTCGAGGACGTGCAGCGGGATGTGCAGTTGGGCGTGTTCAGTGCCTACATGGCGACGCGGCCCGCCGAGTAGAGCGTATACATGGCTCAGTGTTTCGCATGGCGCGGCTGAAGGTGAAGGTCGCTCCGGGCAGCAAGCGCAACGCGGTGGCCGGCTGGATGGGGGAGACCCTCAAGCTGCAGGTCCAGGCGCCTCCGGAGAAGGGCCGCGCCAATGCGGCCGTGATCGAGCTGCTGGCAGCGAAACTGGCATGCCCGAAGTCGGCTGTGCGGGTGGTGGCAGGCGCGAACTCGCGTAACAAGACGTTACTGGTGGAGGGCTGGTCCGAGACCGACTTGCGCTCCGCGCTATCCTGATAACTGATGACTGTGACGGGCCCGTACCGTGCGGGCCCCTGCGAAGGGAACTACGGATGAACCGCCTGACCCTGACCCGACCGGACGACTGGCACCTGCACCTGCGGGATGGCGATGTGCTGGCGTCGGTGCTGCCGGATACCGCGCGCCGCTTCCGGCGCGCGATCATCATGCCCAACCTGAAGCCGCCGGTGACCACGCTGGAGGCCGCGGCGGAGTACCGCGACCGCATCCTGGCGGCGTTGCCGGAGGAGGCCGATTTCGAGCCCCTGATGACGCTCTATCTGACCGAGGGCACGACCCCGGGCATGATCGACGCGGCAAAGGCCTCCGGCTTTGTGCACGGGGTGAAGCTGTACCCGGCCGGGGCCACGACCAACGCGGCCAGCGGGGTGACGGATATCCGCCGCTGCTATCCGGTGTTCGAGGCCATGCAGCGGGTGGATCTGCCGCTGTTGATCCACGGCGAGGTGACGGATCCGGACGTGGACATCTTCGATCGCGAGGCGGTGTTCATCGAGCGCCATCTGGAGCCCTTGATCCGGGATTTTCCGGAGCTGCGGGTGGTGCTGGAACACATCACGACCGAGTCGGCCGTACAGTTCATCCAGGACGGGCCCGCCAATGTCGCGTCCACCATCACGCCCCAGCATCTGCTCTACAACCGCAATGCGCTGTTTGCCGGCGGGATGCGCCCGCATCACTTCTGTCTGCCGATCCTCAAGCGCGAACGCCATCGCAAGGCACTGATGGCGGCCGCGACCAGCGGCCATCCGCGCTTTTTCCTGGGCACGGACAGCGCGCCGCATCCGCGCCACGCGAAGGAGTCGGCCTGTGGCTGCGCCGGAATCTATTCCGCGCATGCGGCCATCGAGCTGTATGCGGAGGCCTTTGCCGCCGCGGATGCGCTGGATCGTCTGGAGGGATTCGCCAGCCATTTCGGGCCCGATTTCTACAAACTGCCGCGCAACACCGACACCCTGACGCTGGAACGCTCACCCTGGACCGTGCCCGAGGCAGTACTCTTCGGCCATGACCCGGGTGTACCGCTGCGCGCGGGCGAGACCATTGCCTGGCAGCTGGCCCGGTAATCAGGGGCCGGGCCGTAACCAGGGTGCGATCGGACAACGCGAACCCTGAAGGACGCGCGCGGTCAGCAGGTCAGGCAGCCACCGACAGGACGAGGACCAGGATATGACGGAACCGAATGTGCAACGCGGAACCCTGTGGTTCTGGCTGGCCATCAGCCTGGGGGTGGCGCTGCTGATCATTGCGCTGGGGGTCGGGCTGGAACCGGCCGGGGCGGCCATCCTGCGGGCCCCGCTCAGTTCGCCCGCGGCGGGTGCGCTCGGCTTCGGCCTGCTGATGGTCTGGGCCGCGTACGCCTATGCCCTGTCCGCCGGACGGGCGGCGGGGAGCCAGGAGATGGGGGTCGTGATCCTGAATCTCGGGCTGCCGGTGGCGCTCATCCTGCTGTGGCGCGCGGAGCTCAACGCCCTGGCGTTCTTTGTCGCGATCGGGTGGACGCTGACGCTGGGCGGGATGGCCGTGCGCCTGTTTCGGCGCGAGGCGCTGGCCGGGGTGATGATGCTGCCGATCATCGGGGTAAGCCTGACGGCGATCCTGCTGTCGCTCACGCTCTGGGTGGTGCCGGCCGCGACCGGCGGCGCCTGATCCCGGGCCGCTACCCTCCGGTCGACGGCGCCACCGCACGGCTCGGTGCCGGGATTCCCTGGCAATAGTCGAGAAAGGCGCCGGCCTCCATGGGGCGGGCGAACAGGTAGCCCTGGAAGCGCAGGTTCCCGTGCGTGGCCAGCCACTGGTACTGGGCCTCGGTCTCGACCCCCTCCGCGACGACTTCCAGCTCGAACTGCCGGGCGATGTCGCAGATGGTCCGCACCATCGCCTGATCACCGGGGTCGTGGTCGACCTGGCGCACGAAGCTGCGATCGATCTTGAGTTCGTCGAAGGGCAGGCGCTTCAGGTAGCTCAGTGACGAGAACCCGGTGCCGAAGTCGTCCATCGAGAAACGCAGGCCCATGTCGCGCAGGGCCTGCATGATGTACACGACGCGGTCGGTATCCTCGGCGACGACGTGTTCGGTAATCTCCAGTGTGATGCGATGCGCGTGTTCACGGCCCAGGTGGCGCGCGATCAGCTCCTGCATGCGCTGCACGAAATTCAGGTGCACCAGCTGGCGCGGGCTGATGTTGATCGCGAGCTGTTCCAGGTGGAAGCCGGCGCGATCCCAGTCGCGCAGGGTCTGGAAGGCCCGCGCGATCACGGTGTCGCCCAGTTCGCTGATGAAGCCGGTCTGCTCGGCGATCGGGATGAATTCCGCGGGGGAAACCGGGCCCAGTTCGGCGCTGTTCCAGCGGATCAGGCTTTCGGCGCTGCGGATGCGGCCGTCGCGGTCGAGCTGCGGCTGGAAGAGCACCTCGATCTCCCGGTTCTGCAGCGCGAAATGCAGGCAGCGCTCGATCTGCAGGTGCCGTTCCACCGCCCGCGACAGTTCGTCGCTGAACACCACCACGCCGTCGCGCCCGCGGTCCTTCACCTCGTACATGGCGATGTCGGCCTCGCGGACCAGCTGGTGCGAGTCGATCCCCGCGTGCGGCTCGATCAGGCGGATGCCAATACTGGCACTGACATGCAGATGATGATTGCGGATGATGTAGGGCGTCTTGACCACCCGCAGCAGCGAGTGCGCCAGGCGCCGGGCCGCCCGTTCGCAGGTATGCCGGTCTTCCTTTCCGGGGGCGACGATCACGAACTCGTCGCCGCCCAGACGGGCGAGATGGTGGCCCGGCGGCAGGGTGTTGGCGAAGTCGCGGGTCACGGACTTCAGCAACTCGTCGCCGATGTCGTGGCCCAGAAGGTCGTTGACCGTCTTGAAATGATCCAGGTCGATCAGCAGCAGAAACGAATGCTGGCGATGATGCTGCAGCACCTCGAGGCTCTGCTCGAGGTGCTCGATGAAGGCGGCGCGGTTGTTGAGCCCGGTGAGGGCGTCGTGCGAGGCCTGATACAGGCTGTCGCGCAGAAGCCCGAAGCTGCTGCTGGCGGCGTAGTACAGCACCAGGGCCAGGGTCGCGGAGAAGGCGGCCAGCACGTAGCCATACCAGTCACCGATCAGCAGGAAGTAGCCGGCCAGCGGCACCATCATGGCCGGGATCAACGGGCGGAAGACCCACGGGGCCGGGTAGAGCAGGGCCGCGACGACCGTGGTGGCGCCGATCTGCGTGAAGATGGCGATGTAGTGCAGGTTCTGGGCGTCGAGGCGCACGAAGACCAGAAAGATCCAGGTCCACAGCGCCAGGTAGAGATAAAGAAAGAGCGTCAGCCGCAGGCGCCAGCGGCTGCGCTGCTCCGGTGACAGCGGCGATCGGTGGTACCGCCAGAAAAGCTGGACTCCCCAGAGCGAGGCGGCAAACATGACTGCGTACCAGGAGGCGGCCGCGACAAGCGCATCGTGCAGGGCGCCCAGCAGGATATACCCGAGCCCGGGCAGCAGCGATAATGCCACCAGCACCGGGATCTGCCGAGTCAGGTAGGTGTCGAACCGCGGGTCCGCGCGCAGGGCCTCGCGGGCCGGCGCGAGGGAACGCACGGCGGACGCCGACGGGTTGTCTCGCGAAGTGGCTGCCATCGGGGTCCGTGCGCTGGTCGTGTTGTGCGGGTGCGGCGGACCTTACGGTAAACCCGTTCGGTCCTCAACAGGGCGGGTTCGGCCGGCATAACGGATGCGGTTGACGGGGCGAGCGATGCTGCTTAATGAGGCACAAATCGAGGCGAAACTGGCGGATGCGGCGCGTCGCGGGGCGTTCGACGACCTCCCGGGGGCTGGCCGGCCGCTGGAGCTGGACGATGACCGCGCGGTGCCGGAAGAGCTGCGCATGGCCTATCGCGTGCTGAAGAATGCCGGCTATGTGCCGGAGGCGGTGCGGATCCGGGGCGCGATCGCATCGGCGGAGGCCCTGCTGCAGGCGGCGGATGACGAGGCCTCCCGGCAGCACGCCGCGCGGCGCCTGCGGCTCCTGCTGGACCGGCTGAACCAGAGCGGCGAAGGCCGGGCGATGGTGTCGGAGTCCGGCTACTTTCGCCAGCTGTGCGAGCGCATGGACGGGTCGGCCCGATGACCGAGCGCTGCGGTCCCACGAGGGGTCCTGCACGGGGGCGCGGGGCGACCCTAGGGAGACGCTGATTGAATCGCGCGTCCGCGCTCAAGTCGCTTTTGCGTGCGAACAAGGCGCGGTGACCGCCGTGCAGTCGTTCTGCACAAGGGAGCCGCAACGCCGTGCGCGCGCAAAAGCGGCCGAGCCCCTGCTTTCAATGGCTTGTGGGGTTGGTGCCCCCTGTTCCCCGATCCTGCGTTGCACCGCTTGCGGGTAGAACCACTACCCGCTGCACGACGCGCCTTGTCTCGGAAAACAGGGGGCGCCAACGCGGACGTGCGATTCAATCAGCGTCTCCCTAGACCCGCATGCCCGCTTCGAGCCCACCCGGAGCGAACCCTTCGATGATGGCTGGGAAGGCGATGGCGAGGCGCCGCCGCCCCTGCGTACGGAGGTGACCGTCGAGCATCCACGCCGCGTGTTGTCATGGAACCAGTCGCCGGATGTGCCCTTCGAGCTTTCGCTGAACCCGTATCGGGGCTGTGAACACGGCTGTGCCTACTGCTTCGCCCGCCCGGCGCATGCCTACGTCGGGTTGTCCCCGGGCCTCGACTTCGAGAGCCGGCTGTTTGCCAAGGTGGGCGCGGCCGAATGCCTGCGGCGCGAGCTGGCCCGCCCGTCCCACCGTGTGACGCCCCTTGCGCTGGGTATCAACACCGATGCCTATCAACCCGTGGAACGGGACTGGCGGATTACGCGGCAGCTGCTGGAGGTCCTGGCGGAGACCGGGCATCCGGTGTCGATCGTGACCAAGTCGGCCCTGGTGGAGCGCGATCTGGATCTGCTGGGCCCGATGGCCGAGCGCGGGCTGGTCCAGGTCGCCGTATCGGTGACGACGCTGGACCGCAACCTGTCGCGGCACCTGGAGCCGCGCGCCGCGGCTCCGCAACGGCGTTTCCGGACCATCCAACGGCTGAGCGCGGCGGGCGTGCCCGTGAGCCTTCTGGTGGCGCCCCTGATCCCGGTGCTGACGGATGGCGAGGTGGAGTCTTTGCTGGAGGCGGGTGCGGCCGCCGGGGCGGTGGCTGCCGGCTATGTGCTGCTGCGTCTGCCACGCGAGGTGGCGCCGCTGTTCGAGGACTGGTTGCGCCATCACCACCCGCTCAAGGCAGACCATGTGCTGCAGCGCCTGCGTGAGGCCCATGGTGGCAAGCTGTATGACGCGACCTTCGGGCACCGCATGCGCGGGGCGGGGGCGTATGCCGAGCTGCTGCGCCAGCGCTTCCGGCTGGCCCGGCGGCGGGCGGGCCTGGGTGGCCGCTTGGTGGAGCTGGACTGCAGCCAGTTCGTGCAGCCGGCACGCCCGCGGCGGAGACGCGAGGAGGGGCAGCTGGACCTTTTCTGAGCGGGGAACGCGCGGCGCCGTCTCCCGGGCGTCCGTTTCTGGTTTACAGTGAGGCTATGCATGGCAAGGACGGGATGATGGCGGAGACCTCGACAACGCGTACCGATCCCGCGACCTGGTGGGGGCGCCGGCCGCTGGCCTCGGGCGCGCACGGTCGCTGGTCCATCGGTCCGCTGGACCTGTGGCTCCTGCATGGGGCGCAGGAATGGCAGATGGTGCTGGAACGACCGCGCGACGCGGCGGACGCGACCCTGGCGATCGACGTCCCCTGCAGTGAACCCTTTCCCGCCGGTGCCCGGGACCTGCTGCGGTTTGCCGGGGCCCCGGCCGATGCCGAGCCGGAGCTGCGCGTGGCCCTGGCCGATCGTCCGATGGTGAGCCGCCCGCAGAATCCGTTCTACGTGCCGGCCCATGGGCAGGTCACCCTGTACCTCAGTTCGCCGGCCTGGGTGCAGCTGCACCTGGGGGCGGCGCGGGTGCAGGAATTCCCGGTGTATACGCCTTCCGATACCTGGTTCGGCCCCAATACCGTGAATGGCGAGCTGTGCTACGCGACCCGGACCCAGGCGCGCCTGGACCTGGCCGATGTGCCGGAACGGCCGCATCGTGTGGTGACGCCGCTGACCATCGCCAACAAGGCGGACGATGCCCTGTTCCTGGAGCGCGTGAACCTGCCGGTGCCGCGACTGCCGGTGTATGCCGATCGCCACCATCGGCTGTGGACCCCGGCCGTGCGCATGGAGCGCGAGGAGGACCGTGACATGGCGGCGATGAAGATCGACCCGGGGCCGCCCGGGGCCGCGACGGGGGCGCAGCGTATCGCTGAGCCCCGCGAGGCCGGCGGACGGCATTTGATGGTGCGGGCGTTCAGCGCCCTGTTTCAGTAGGGGGCGACGCACACGATGAATGAATGGCTACAGGCCGCGCAGGCCTTCGTCACCAGCGAGGCGTTCCTCGCGGCCGTCCGCGCGGCGGTTTATCTGCTGGTGGGTCTGCTGGTCGCGCGTCTGGTGTCGCGCGGGCTGGCGCGGGTGCTGGAAGACAAGCTCGATGCCCAGCAGGTGATGCTGACCCGGCGCATCAGCTTCTATGTAATCGTGCTCCTGGTGCTGGCCTCGGCCCTGCGCGAGCTGGGCTTCGACCTCACCGTGCTGCTGGGTGCGGCCGGGATCCTCACGGTGGCGCTGGGCTTTGCCTCGCAGACCTCCGCCTCCAACCTGATCTCCGGGCTGTTCCTGATCGGTGAGCGGCCGTTCTCTGTCGGGGATGTGATCAAGGTGGGGGATGCCACCGGAGAGGTACTGTCCATCGATCCGCTGTCGGTGAAGCTGCGGACCTTCGACAACCTGATGGTCCGGGTGCCCAACGAGAGCCTGGTGAAGTCCCAGCTGACCAACCTCAGTCGGTTCCCGATCCGTCGGCTCGACATGCAGATCGGGGTCGCCTATCACACCGATCTCAAGCAGTTGCGCGATGTGCTGATGGGGGTCGCCGAGGGCAACCCGGTCTGTCTGGAGGAGCCCAAGCCGCTGTTCATCTTCCTCGAGTACGGCGACTCCGCGCTGAAGATCCAGCTCTCGGTCTGGGCGCGGCGGGAGAAATTCCTGGACCTGCGTAACTCCATGCACGAGGGGGTGAAGGCGGCACTGGACGAGGCCGGTATCGACATCCCGTTTCCGCAGAGGACCCTGGGCAGCCTGGGCGGGCCGTTGCCGGTACGGATTGTCGACAACGTGTCGGCGGCCGAGGCGGAGGCCGCCGTGCCTGCGGAACCGGACGCCCGCGACTGAGTGGCCGCAGTCACCGACTAGTCCAGGTACAGGTCGGCCCAGACCGGATCGTGATCCGAGGCGCGCCAGGGCCCGTCGGCCGGGGCGCGGCCATCAAATCCGAGGAATTCCGGCTCGTCGGCGTTGACCGCCCAGGTGGCGCCGTCCCGGACTCGTTCACGCAGCGTGTCGGGCCCCAGCAGGTAGTCCAGCTGCCCGGCCTGGCCGCGAAAGACGTAGGTATGGGCGGTACTTGGGTCGTCGTGCACGAGATCGTGTTTTCCTGCGGCATGGAGGACGTGCAGGGGGTCCTCGGCGGCATAGGCGTTGAGATCGCCCAGGACCACGACGGGAGCATCCGCGAACTCGCCGGTTTGCTGTTCGCGTATCCAGGCGACGAGGCGTTCGGCCTGCGCGGTACGGCGCTGGTTCCAGCAGCCCTGGCCACGGTCGATATCGCCGCTGTCGGGGCAGCCGCTCTTGGCCTTGAAATGTACGACCACTGCACCGAGATGTTCGCCGGTAGCGCCCGCTTCGAACCAGCCCAGCAGCGGGGGGCGGTGGTGGACGGTATCGCGGTCGGCGGCCGTGTCGACCAAACGCAGCCGTTCCGGTCGGTAGAGCAGGCCGACCTTGATCGCGTCGTCCCCCGGTGCCGGGTGAACGATGGCCGCATATTCGCCACGCTCCCCGGGGCGGGCGTTCAGGCGCGCCACCAGGGTCTCGCGCGCAGCCGCGGCGTTTTCCAGTTCGACCGCACCCAGCAGGTCCGCATCCAGGCCCTGCAGCAGGGCATCCAGCTTGGCGGTCTGGCGTTGGCGCTCGGCCGGGGTCTGCGCACCACGCTCGCCCAGCGTGACGAAGTCATTCTCCATGTTCGCGGTGGCAATGCGCAGGTCACCCGCATCCGCGGTTGGCACCGGGTCGGGACGCTGGCCGCCGGTCCAGTCTACGGGCTCGGTGGGGTGGATCCGGTACGCGCCGAAGGCGTGGGTGAGGATGCCGGTGAGGCCTTCCACCGAGCTTCCCGCGCGGCGGGTCCCCTGGTCGTCGAGGTACGGGATCGGGTCGGGGTTCGCGCGATAGCTCCCGTCGTCCAGTTCGATCCGCCGATCTATGTCCTGGCGCCCCGGGCTGTCCGCGGGGGCGGTCTGGCCCGGGTGCGTCAGGCGCCCGTCGGCGGCCAGCGTCATGCTTCCGTAGCGGCCGAGGTCCCGGTTGTCGGTGACCGTCAGGCGCTGCGGGAAACGGACCGGCTGGTCGATAAAGTCGCCCAGCCGGTCGGCCGCGTCGGGCAGGCGCAGGTCGACGGGGGCGGGCGGTTCGCCGTCGGCGCAGGTCACCACCGCGTCCAGTTGCGAGAGTTGGGGGCGGCCTCGATGGCGGGTGAAGGCGCCATGCACCTGCAGGCGCTGCCCGGCCGCGACCGGGTCCCTTCGTGGGGCGTAGACGAACAGGCCCGTGGCCCCGGTGGCCGAGCCCTGTTGCAGGTAGAAGCCCCCCAGTTGGTCCGTGTCCATGAAGACGCCGGTTACGGTGCCTTCCGCGACCACCTCCGTTCCTTCGGGGAGGGTCCCCGCGCGCAGTTCGGCGAGGGGGGTGGGTGTGGTCCCGGGATCGGGACAGGCCTGGCGTGCGTCGGCGCTCGCAAGCGCCAGCAGGCACGGAACGGCCACGGCCAGCCAGCGGGCGCCGGTGTGCGCGTGGAGGGCGGTTCGTTTTCGGGGTGCCGGGTCGGGCCGTTCCATGGCCGAAGGATACCGGCGTTCAGGCACTCTTGCCGGGATGCAGGAGCTCGTAGAGGTAGTCGGGCGCCTGGGTCACATCGGCAATGGTGTAGCGGTCGAGCACGGCGAGGAAGGCGTCGCGTGCGTCGTTGAGAACACCGCGCAACTGGCAGGCGGGTAGGATCGGGCAGACGGGGTTCTCGCAGTCCACCACGTTCAGGTTCGGCTCCATGTCGCGGATTACGCTGCCGACGTTGATCTCCGCGGGTTCGCAGGCGAGCGAGATCCCGCCCCCCTTGCCGCGCCGGGTGATGATGTAGCCCTTCTGGCCGAGCTGGTGCACGATCTTGACCAGGTGGTTGCGGGGGATGGCGAACTGCTCGGAGATGTCGCTGACGGTTACGCGCTGCTCGCGCGGCTGCACGGTGAGGTACATCAGGACGCGAAGGGAAAAATCGGTATAGCGGGTGAGCTGCATAGGAGGGTTTCGTCGGTTCGCGGTGATCGAGGATATGCTTGAACGTATATTTCATAGAACCTTAATCGGTCCGGACCTGCGTCACAAGCGCATGCGTTGCGTTCGCGTGAAGCACAGGTGCACATCGGCCTACAGCTTCGGGCCGGTGGGTCGTTACAGCGATAACAAAAGCCGGAGTGTACCGGCATCAGGGGGCAGCAATGGAGCAGGAGAGTGGGTGGCTGAGTCGCCTTTCGCTGGCGGGACGTTTCTCGCTCGCATTGAGTGCGATCGTTGGGGTGTTCTTCCTGATCGCCGCCGCGGCGGTGTTCTGGCATACGGCCACGCTGAAGGGCGGGATGGAGGCCACCCTGGAGCAGGTCATGCAGGAGCACGCGACCACGCCGGCCCTGGAGGCCGAAGTGGCCGCTGCGGTGGACCGGCTGCTGGATGTCGCGGCCTGGCAGGTCAACGCGATGATGCTGGGCGTGGCGATTGGCGTGATCGTGGTGGTGTACTTCCTGTTCGTGTTCATGATCCGTCGCCGCCTGGCTGGACTGGCCGGGCGCTTCCGTGCGGTCTCGGAGGGTGAGGGGGACCTGCGCCAGCGCATCGAGGCCCCGCGCAACGACGGCATCGACCGCCTGGCTCGTCTGTTCAACGCCTTCATCGAGCGTCTGCAGCGCATGGTCTCCGAGATGGTGGAGCATGCACGGGAGCTGGGGGAGTCGGTTGGCACCCTGCACCGCGTGGCGGAGGAGACGAATCAGGAGGTGCAGCAGCAACAGGCGCGGCTGGGCCAGGTGGCGACGGCCATGAACCAGATGACGGCCTCGGCCGAGGAGATCGCCCGCAACGCGCGCACGGCCTCCGAGGCGGCCGACCAGGCCGAGACCGAGACCCGGACCGGCTCCGGCGTGGTCGACACAACCGTGCGCACCATGCGCGAGCTGGCGAGCGAGATCGGCACCGCCAACGAACAGGTGGCGCGTCTTCAGGCCGAGTCGGACCAGATCGGGTCGGTTCTCGATGTGATACGCGGGATCGCCGAGCAGACCAACCTGCTGGCACTGAATGCGGCCATCGAGGCGGCCCGCGCGGGCGAGCAGGGTCGGGGGTTTGCCGTGGTCGCCGACGAGGTCCGGACGCTCGCGACCCGGACGCAGGAGTCCACGACCGAGATCCAGGCCATGATCGAGCGGCTGCAGGCGGGTGCGCGCTCGGCGGCCGGTGCGATGGAGCGCAGTCGGGAGAAGGGCGAAACGGGCGTGGACGAGGCCGCCGGTGCCGGCGAGGCCCTGCAGTCGATCCGCTCGGCGGTCGAGCGGATCCGGCATCTCAACAACGAGATCTCCGGTGCCGTGTCACAGCAGGCGGAGGTCGCGCGCGAGGTCGATGGCACCCTCACGGAGGTCAGTCAGGGGGCCCAGGTGACAGCGGCCAATGCCGAGGCCACCGCCAGCGAGACCGATGCCCTGGTGGCGCGCATCGAGCAGTTGCGAGGTCTGACGACGCAGTTCCGAGTGTAGCCGGGCTTTTGCCGGCGGTGCGACGCCGGTACCGACGCCTGGTGGGTGGTTTGCGTATACTGCGGCCCGCCTCGGGATCACGGAGTCGCACCTGTCATGACAGTCTGGGTCGCCACCCTGCTCGGGATCGTGCAGGGCATCTTCATGTTTCTTCCGGTCAGCTCGACCGCCCACTTGGTTCTGACCCAGCACTGGCTGATTCGTCAGGGTGAGCCACTGCCGCCCCCGGAAAGCCCGGAGATGATCCTGTTCGATCTGGTGGTGCACGTCGGCACGCTGGTATCGATTGTCTTTGTCTTCCGCAAGAGCCTGCTGCGGCTGAGCGGCGGGATCGCCCGCGAGAGCTGGCAGTGGGCCTCCGCCCGGGGCTCCGCGGGGCGCGAGATGCTGTTCCTGCGCCTGGCGCTGCTGTGCGGGCTGTCGGTGTTCGCGACCGCCGTCGTGGGTTTTACCCTGAAGGCCGGGTTCGAGCAGGTGTTTGCCCACCCGACGCTGATCGCCGGGACGCTCAGCCTCACCGGCGTGCTGCTGTGGTGGACGGACCGGTTGCAGCGGCGCCCGCTGGGCCTGCGCCAATTGAGCCCGAAGATCGCGGCGATCATCGGCGTGGCGCAGGGTTTCGCGCTGATTCCCGGGCTCTCGCGCAGCGGTATGACGATCGTCTTCGCGCTCTTCACCGGGCTCAAGCGGCGCTGGGCGGCGGAGTACAGCTTTTTCCTCGCGATTCCCACGATCCTGGCGGCGACCGCCGTGCAGTCGCTGGACGTCCTGAACGGCAACGGCCTTGGGGACCTGAACTGGACGGCCCTGGCGGTGGGCTTTGTGGTATCCGCGCTGGTCGGGATTGTGTCGCTGAAGATGGTGTTGTTCTTCCTGTACCGCGCCAACCTGAAGGTCTTCTCCTTCTACCTCTGGGCGCTGGCGCTACTGGTCCTGTTCGGTTTCCTCGACGTGGACATCATGTACGGCCACTGATCGGGGCACGCGAGTACCCCGGCTCGGCTTATTCCGGGCCGCGCAGCACCGCCAGCGGGGCCTGGTCCAGCACCCGGCGCGTCCCCAGCCAGCCGGCCAGGGCGATCCCCAGCGTACCGCCCCCGATCCCGTAGACGAAGGTCAGGGGATTGACGCTGTAGTCGAACTCGAAAACCTGCCAGGCGAGCAGGGCGCCCACTGCCGTGGCGATCACGGCCGCGAGCAGCCCGGCCAGCAGGCCCAGGGTCCCGAACTCCGCCAGCAAGCCGTTGCGAATGTGGTCGCGACGTGCCCCGAGGGTGCGCAGCAGGGCGGCCTCCCGTCGTCGGACGTCGCGGGTGGCCTGGACCGCGGCGTAGAGCACGGTCAGCCCGGCGATCAGGGTGAACAGGAAGACGTATTCGACCGCCCGCGTGGCCTGGTCCATCACATCGCGGACCTGCGCGAGGATGGCGCTGACGTCGATGGCCGATACGGCGGGGAACTCCCGCAACCACTGGTTCTGGGCGCTGCGCTGGTCTTCGGGCACGTGCATGGCCGTGATGAAGGTCCGGGGCTGCTGGTCCAGCAGCGGAGGCGGGCCGATGACGAAGAAATTCACCTGGAAGCTGTCCCAGTCGACCTCGCGGACGCTGGTGATCGGACTGCGGATGGGCTGCCCCCCGACCCGGAACGTCAGGTAGTCGCCCAGTGCCAGGTCGAAGCGTTCCATGAGTCCGGCCTCCACCGACCAGCCCCGGTCGGGATCCTGCCCGGCCTCGCCGAACCAGTGTCCGTCGACGATGCGATTGTGCGCCGGCGGGGTGTGCGCATACGACAGGTTGAATTCGCGATCCACCAGTCTTCGGTCGCGATCATCGTCAAAATCCTGCGGATGAACGCGTTCGTCGTTGATCTCGATCAGGCGGCCGCGGATCATCGGGTCGAGTTGCGGGCGTTCGAGGCCGGCCGCCTCGACCCGGTCGGCGAAGGCCTGCTCCTGGCCCGGCTGGATGTTGATGAAGAACTGGTTGGGGGCGTCCTCCGGGATGCTGGCATCCCAGGCCTCCAGCAGGTCGACGCGCACGATCGCCAGCAGCAGCAGGGCCAGGATCCCGACACTGAAGGCCACCAGTTGCACCGCGCTGAGGCCGCCGCGCCGGGACAGGTTGGCCAGCCCGAAGCGCAGGGCCATGCCGCCGCGGTTGCGCAGAGGCCTCAGGGCGAGCACCAGCCCCATCCCGAGGACGGCCAGCAACGCGATGGCCACCGCGGTGCCGATCAGGACCCAGGCGGCGAGTTGCGGGTCGGCGGCCTGCCAGTAGAGTAGGCCGCCGAAGGCGAGCAGTGCGAGGGCGCCGGAGAGCCATACCGAGGTGGGCGGCAGGCCCAGATCGCGGCGCAGGACGCGCAGCGGCGAGACCTGGCCAATGCGCAACAGCGCGGGGAGGGCGAAGCCAACGGCGGTAATCAGTCCCACGCCCAGGCCGGCGACCAGTGGCCGCGCCCCCGGAGGAGGGAGATCCCCGTCAAGCCAGCCGCCGAGCAGGGACGCGAGGACGAACTGCGCGGCGAAGCCGATGGCGAGCCCGACAGCGCTGGCCAGCAGGGCGACCAGCACCACCCGGCCGAAGTAGGTCAGCAGGACCCGGCGGCCCCTGGCGCCCAGGGCGCGCATCACGGCCGCCGGATCGGCGCGGCGCTGGGCGAAGTGATGGGCCGCCACGGCAATCGCGGCCCCGGCCAGTAGCACCGCCATCAGCGAAGCGAGCCCGAGGAAGCGCTCGGCGCGCTCGATGGCCGTGCGCAGCTCCGGGTTCGCATCGTCCAGGCCCAGGAGGCGTTCCCCGGCCTCCAGTTCGTCCCCCAGCCAGGCGCGGAAGGCGGCAACCTCCGCACTCGGTCCGGCGGCAAAGAACTCGTAGCGCACCCGGCTGCCGGGGCCGATCAGTCCACTGGCGTCCAGGTCGTCGAAGGCGAGCATCAGGCGCGGCGCGATGTCCAGCAGGTTGCTGCCACGGTCGGGTTCGTGCGCGAGGATGCCGGTGACCTCCAGATCCAGGTCACCGACCTCGACCCGGTCGCCCACCTGAAGCCCCAGGGCCTCGAGCAGGGTGGATTCCAGCCAGGCGGTACCGGGTTGCGGCCCGCGTTCGCGCGGTTGTTCCTCGCCGTCCAGTCCCGAGCGGGTGCGGGCCTCGCCTTTCAACGGCCAGCTGGGCTCGACCGCGCGCAGGGCCGCCAGGCGCGACTGGTCGTCCTTGCCGAAGACCACGCTGGGCAGCGAGGCGGTGCGCGCCGTGTCCAGCCCGCGGTTCGCGGCTTCGTCGGGCCAGCCCGCCGGCAGCGGGTTGTCACTGACCACCGCAAGATCACCGCCGAGGAGGGCGGTGGCCTGCTGGGCCATCCCGCGATCCACGCGATCGGTAAAGAAGCCGACGGCGGCGACCGCGGCGACCGCGACGACCAGCGCCGCGGCCAGTACCCGCAGTTCGGCGGAGCGCCATTCCCGCCAGGTGCCGCGCAGCAGCGCGCGCAGGGGATTGCGGCCCTGACCCCGGGTAAGGATGTGGCTTGCCGTCATGCCAGCACGCCATCCTGAATGGAGATGATGCGGTCGCACTGCGCCGCCAGTTCCGGATCATGGGTCACCAGCACCAGTGCGGTGGCGGGCCCGTCGCCGTCCGGATGCCGGGCCAGGCCGAACAGCAGCTCGATGATGCGCTGCCCGGTCTTGCCGTCGAGATTCCCGGTGGGCTCGTCGGCGAACAGGACCGCCGGGTGGTCGACAATGGCGCGGGCAATGGCCACCCGTTGCTGCTCGCCCCCCGAAAGCTGGTGCGGGTAATGCGCGGCGCGTTCGCCAAGGCCCACGCGCTCCAGGGCCTGGCTGGCCCAGCGGTTCAGGGTGGCCTGATCTTCGCCGGCATGGGCCGGGTTCAGCTCCAGCGGCAGCAGGGCGTTCTCCAGGGCCGTCAGCGCCGGGAGCAACTGGAAGGACTGGAACACGAACCCGACCCGTCCGGCGCGCAACGCGGCGCGGCCATCCTCGTCCAGTTCGCTGATGGTCCGGCCCAGCAGGCGAACTTCTCCCGCGCTCGGGGCGTCCAGACCTGCAAGGAGCCCGAGCAGGGTGGACTTGCCCGATCCGGAGGCGCCGAGGATCGCGACCGTCTCGCCAGCCTGGACCGCCAGCGATATGCCGCGCAGGATGTCCAGCGGCCCGCTGGGTCCGTTGATCCGCTGTTCGATGTCCCGGGCCTCCAGTACATAAGACGAGGATGCATCCATGTTGCGTATTCCGTTGGTCGTGATGGGCTTGATCGCGTTGCTATGGAGTCCTGTCGCGCCCGGGAATTCCCCGGAAGACGAAAATCACTCCGCCGAGCCGCTGCGAATCCTGGTGTTCGGGGATTCGTTGAGTTCGGCCTATGGCATGCCGGAGTCTGCCGGGTGGCCGGCCCTTCTGGAAGAGCGCCTGGCCGAGCGCGAGCGGGAATGGGTGGTGGACAACGTCTCCATCAGCGGTGACACGACAGCCGGCGGCCGGGCGCGTCTGCCAGAGGTACTGGAGCGCATGGACCCCGCCCTGGTGATCCTGGCCCTCGGGGGCAATGACGGCCTGCGGGGTCTGGCACCATCGGCCATGCGCGAGAACCTGGAGGCGATGGTGGACGCGATCGACGCCGCAGGGGCCGAGACCCTGCTGCTGGGCATCCGCATCCCGCCCAACTACGGGCGGCGCTACACCGAACGTTTCGAGGCGGTCTTTACCGACCTGGCGGCTGCTCGGGATCTGGCCTTCGAGCCATTCTTTCTCGAGGACGTGCTGCTGGAGGACGGAATGCTGATGGATGACGGCATTCACCCCAGCGAGGCGGCGCAGCCGCACCTGCTGGATGCCGTGTGGCCACGCCTTAAACCCATGGTGGAGGACGCCGAGGCGCGCAAGCCGCCACGCGATGACCACGTGGCCGGGTAAAGCCCGGGGGTTCGCTCAGTCCGCCAGTAGCGCCCGCAACTCCTCCACAACGTTCTCCGGAAGCAGTTGCCGCAGGACGGGATGCAGGTCGCGCTCGACCTCGGACAGCAGGGAAAGGGTGCGGACCTCCGAGTGCCGGCAGAGCGGGTTGCCGTACTGGTTGGCCTGAATGCTGCGCTGGGAGCCCATGCTCATCAGGGCCACGCCGGGCAGCCCGCGCGGGCCTTCGTCGAGGACCTCGACCAGTTCCACCATGCAGCCATCCACTTCGCCCTGGATCCCGATCAGCGGGGCGAGGCGATCGATCATGCGGCTGGACTGTTCGGTGGTCAGCATGGCCATTGGCCTACCTTACGACCGTTGCGGTCGCGGCGCTAGGGGGAATCCCGACGGCCTGCGAGAGAAATGGTGTCCCCGGCAGGATTCGAACCTGCGACCTGCCCCTTAGGAGGGGGCTGCTCTGTCCAGCTGAGCTACGGAGACCTGGCAACTTGTCGGACTGGGCTTCGCGATCCCGCCACGCTCGTGACGATCACCCTAACCCGACTTACGCCTGGCGCGAGAGTATAAGCGCCGGGTAGGTAGAGGCCCAAACGCACTTACTCGTCCGGGCCGTATTCCGGCTCCAGCCGGTGATGGGCCCAGGCGAGGAAGTCGTCCAGATTGGCGCGGTCTTCACCCGGGGCCTCGGGGCCCGCCAGGTGGCGGTAGATCACCTGCGCCCCGTCGCGCCGGAGCACGCGGCGAACCGCCCAGTCGGCGTCTGTTCCGCCGTTGCTGAAGCAGGCCCCGGGCTGGATGGCCTCCGGGGTGATCGGGTCGGGGTGCTGGTGATGGCGGCGGGCCAGCAGGTACAGGCGTGCCAGATCGTCCTCGGTCAGATCCAGATACAGGTTCATCTCGCGCATGGCGTGCTCGAGATCCTCGCGGCCGAGACCGGCCCGCTCCAGGGCCGCCAGCGGGCTTTGTTCCGGGCTTTCGGGGGACGGGGTCAGGCTCGCGGGATAGCGGCGCCAGGGGAACGGGTAGTTGATGATGACGGCCACCACCAGCATGACCCCGACACTGGTCAGCACAGGGTGCAGCAGGAACCATGGTCCCAGGGCCGTGACCGAGTCGCCGCCCACGACCGCATAGAGCGCCGTGGCGCCGCCAGGGGGATGCAGGCAGCGCAGGTAGTGCATCAGCCAGATGGCGAGGCCCACGGCGACGGCGGCGGCCAGCAGGGGGTGGGGCAGCAGGTCGCGTACAAATATCCCTACGATGGCGGCAACGCCATGGCCACCGAGCACGTTCCAGGGTTGCGAGAGGGCGGCATGCGGCGCGGCGAACAGCAGGACGGCGGTGGCCCCGAGGGAGGCGAGGATCAGACCGTTGATGCCGTTGTCGGTTACCGAGGCGGCGACCTCCAGCGACAGGTAAAGGCCGATCATCCCTCCCATCAGGGCAATGAGCTTGTCCCAGTGATTGGTGGTGTCGAGGAAGTCGCCCAGCAGGGACCCGCGTCCGGTACGCACACCAGCCTCCTTAAAGTGCAAGTGTTGCGCATCTTCTATGGGGGTCGCGCGGGCGTCAAGTGGCCCTGCGGGCTCGCGGAATGCGGGTGGGGCGTCGGGTATCAGTTCGCTTCGGCCTCCAGGATCAGTGACACGCGACGATTCTCGGCGCGCCCACCCGGTGTCTCGTTGCCGGCTACCGGCAGCGTGTCGGCGCGCCCGACCGCGCGCAGCCGCGAGGGCTCCAGCCCCTGCGCGACCAGGTGCCGCACGACGCTGCTGGCGCGCGCCGCGGACAGTTCCCAGTTGGAGGGGAAGCGCTCGGTCGCGATGGGGACGTTGTCGGTGTGCCCCTCTACGGTGATGAGGCCCGGGTGGTCCGCCAGGATGGTCAGCAGTCCTTCCAGGAGCGTTGCGCCGTCCGAACGCAGATCGGCCTGGGCGGTGGCGAACAGGATCTCGTCGCGGATGCGCAGTTCCAGACGGCCGGGTTGCTCGACGATATCGACCCCCTCCGGGGCCCGATCCCGCAGTTGATCGGCATCGGCGCCGGTTCCGGTTGTTTCGGCGGACGTTTCGGGGGGCGCCGGGTCCTCGGCGACGCTGTCGTCGAGGTCGGCAAGACCGAGCAGCGTGGGGTGGACCAGGGGCTCGACCAGCGCGCTGCGGTCGGGATGGGCCAGCGCGACGGGGCTGGCGGACACCGCGCGGGGATCGTCGTCGCGCGGGTCCATGAAGGTCAGCAGGATGACGAAGACGACGATGACCAGGGTCAGCACGTCGAGGTAGGTGAGGATCCAGGCGTGTTCGTCGTCGCGCTGGCGTTCGCCGGGGTAGGAGGCGAGAAATGCCTGTTCCGGGCGGGTCGCCGCGTGGGCGTCCATTTCGGCCTGCAGCGCGGCGCGCTCCGAGGTGGAGTAGGCGGGGCCGGGCATGGTTCAGCGACGCTCGTTCGACGGGTCCGGGTCCCGTGGGTCCGCGGCGGGTTCTTCGTCCCCGTTGGTGGGGGCGGCCTGGCGGATTTCGTCGCTGTGGTTCTCCATGAACGAGCGCAGGGTCTCGCGGATGTATCCGGGCGAACGGCCCTTGCGCATGAGCATGATGCCTTCCAGCACCATGGTCATGAGGACCACGCGTTCCTCGGTCCGTCGCTCCAGCTTGATGGCGATGGGGCGAAACACCAGGTTGGCCAGGAGGATGCCGTAGAAGGTGGTGATCAGCGCGATGCCGAGGTTGACCGCGATCACGGTAAAATCGTCGCTCTCGGTCGTCAGGAGCAGGTTGATCAGCCCGATCAGGGTGCCGAGCATGCCAAAGGCCGGGGCATAGGTGGCCATGGTCCGGAACATCTGGGCGTCGGCCTGTTCGCGGGCGCGCAGGCGGGCCATGCGCCAGTTCAGCAGGTCGGAGACGTCGTCCATCGGGGTGTCGTCGATGACCAGCTGGATGCCGGTGCGCAGGAACGGGTTGCGGATCTGGTCCAGGCGGTCCTGGATGCGCTGCAGGTTTTGGGAGAACCAGTAGCGCGAGACCTGCACGATTTCCTCGAGGTCCTGGCTGGCGTCGTAGCGTTCCTCGCGGACCGCGTTGGCCCCGGCGCGGAAGACGCGCATGACCTCGTGGAAGGGGTAGCTCATCAGAGTGGCCGCGATGGTGCCGCCCACCACGATCCCTAGTCCCGGCAGGTTCAGGAAGGCGTCGAGGTCCTGGGAGGAGAACGCGATGACACTGCCGAACACCAGCAGGCTGCCGAGGATGCCGAGCAGGGTGGAGAGATTCATGCGAGGTTCCGAGGATGGCCTGGCGCAAGGATAATGCACGGTGGCGGTTGCCGTCTGCGCCCGAGAATCCGCTCGCGGGGGACCCGTCCGCCGCGTACACTCGGCCGGGTAAACCGCAAAGGAGCTTTGCACGATGGATACGAAGTGGGTGGTGCTGGCGATTCTGGTCCTGCTGGTGGTCTGGGGGGTATGGACGTACAACCGGCTGGTCACATCGCGCAACCGGTACAAGAACGCGTTTGCCCAGATCGATGTGCAGCTGACCCGGCGCTACGACCTGATCCCCAATCTGGTGAAGGTCGCCGAGCGCTACATGAGCCACGAGCGGGATACCCTGGAGGCGGTCATCCAGGCCCGGAATCAGGCCCAGCAGAGCCTGCAGGAGGTGGCCGGCGACCCGACCAACGCGGAGGCCGTGCGCAAGCTGTCCAGTTCGGAGCAGGGGCTGTCCGGCGCCCTGGGGCGGCTGTTTGCGCTGTCGGAGGCCTATCCGGATCTGAAGGCCAACCAGAACATGATGCAGCTGTCGGAGGAGCTCACCAGTACCGAGAACCGAGTGGCCTATGCCCGTCAGGCCTTCAATGACGCGGTCATGCAGTACAACATCCTGCGCGAGATGTTCCCGAACAGCCTGATTGCCAACAATCTGGGCTTCCGTCCGGCGCAGCTTCTGGAGATCGAGGATCCGCAGAAGCGCGAGGCGGTGCAGGTGAACTTCTCCTGATGGCCCGGGCGATATGAACTTCTTCGAGCATCAGGACCGGGCCCAGCGACGCACCCGCTGGTTGCTGTTCCTGTTCGGACTGGCGGTGCTGGCGATTGTGCTGGTGATGAACGCCATTGTGCTCGTGCTTTTCGGGCAGGCCGAGCCGGTGGCGGCGGGGGAACCCTGGCTGACCCGGGAATTTCTGGCGCGCAACGTCGAGGTGATGGTCTGGACCAGCGTGCTGACGATCGGGCTGATCGGGGTCGGCAGCCTCTATCGCACCCTGGGGCTGCGCGATGGCGGCGGGGCCGTGGCCCGCGAGCTGGGTGGCACCCGGGTGGACGGCGATACCCGCGACCCGTTGCGGCGGCGCCTGATGAATGTGGTCGAGGAGATCGCGATCGCCTCCGGCGTGCCCGTGCCGGAGGTCTATGTGCTGGAGCAGGAGGCCGGTATCAACGCGTTTGCCGCGGGGTACTCGCCGGACGACGCGGCCATTGCCGTCACGCGCGGGGCCCTGGAACAGCTGGATCGCGACGAACTGCAGGGGGTGGTGGCGCACGAATTCGGGCATGTCCTGAACGGCGATATGCGCCTGAATATCCGCCTGATGGGGATGCTGTTCGGGATCCTGGTGATGGCGCTCATCGGGCAGCGCGTGCTGCTGGCCATGCGCCTGTCGCGCAACAACCGCAACGCCGGGGGCATTGTTGCGGCGGGTCTGGCGTTGATGGTGGTGGGATATATCGGGCTGTTTTTCGGGCGCTGGATTCGCGCCTCGGTCTCGCGCCAGCGGGAGTACCTGGCCGATGCCTCGGCGGTGCAGTTCACGCGTCAGCCGTCCGGCATTGCCGGTGCCCTGAAGAAGATCGGGGCCGGGCACACTGCGTTGCGAGCCGATACCGAGGAGGTGGGGCACATGCTGTTCGCCTCCGGCGCCCTGGGCCAGATGTTCGCGACCCATCCGCCGCTGGTGCGGCGCATCCAGGCCATCGAGCCCGGGTTCCAGCCGGAAGAACTGGAGACCATCCGCGAACAGATGGAGCGGGATGCGCAAACCCGTCGCAGGGAACAGGAGGCGCAGGCCGAGGCGGAGGCGCGCGAGCGCGAACAGCCGCGCGAGTCGGGCAATATGCTGCTGAATCCGGAACGCCTGATGGAGAACATCGGGGATCCGGGCCTGGCACAGATCCTGGGCGCCGGACTGTTGGTCGCGGCGATGCCGGGACCACTGGAGCGCGCCGCGCATTCAGATGCCTGGGCCGTGGAGGTGTTGCTCTATCTGCTGATCAGCGCCGACCCCGAGGTGCGGGATCACCAATTGCTGCGGATCGCCGCGAAGCGGGGCGGAGAGAGCGAGTCGCGTGTGCGTACCTTGCTGGACGCTGCGCCGGACCTGCGGCCGGATCTGCGGATCCCGCTGCTGGAGATGAGCTTCCCGGCCGTGCGCCATCGTCCGTCGGAGGAGCGCCAGGCGCTGGAGACGCTGATCGACGAACTGGTCCGGGCTGACGGCCGGGTGTCGGTCTTCGAATACGCCACCGGGCGGCTCCTGCGGCGTCAGCTGCGCGACCTCGATCAGCCGGCCCGCGCCCGCCCGGGTGGACGGGATCGCCTGGAACGCCACGAACGCCATGTGCGAAGTGTGCTGGCCGTGCTCGCCCATCACGGTCATCCGGAGGACTCCGAGGGGGCGCGAGAGGCGCTACGAGCGGGCCATGTCGCCCTGGGCATCGCAGATCCGGCGAAGGACGTGATGGATACGGCCCTGGGGGCCGCTGCCGACGCGGCGGCCTGGGCCGATGAGCTCGATCGCGCCCTGGAGGCGCTGGACGCACTGCGTCCGGCCGACAAGCAAAGGCTGGTCACGGCAATGCTCGCCACCATCACCCATGGCGGGCAGACGGTGATCGCCGAGGTCGAGCTCCTCCGGGCGATCGCGGCGTCCCTGCACGTGCCGTTGCCAGTCGCGGAGATGCCGGCCGCGGAAGCGGAGTAGGCCCCGCCGGGCACGGGTGCGGCATCGCCACACGCACGGTATGATGCGGCGGCTCCGGGGGCGTGGCGGAACTGGTAGACGCATCGGACTTAAAATCCGCTGGCCGCAAGGCCGTGCCGGTTCGATTCCGGCCGTCCCCACCAATTCCAGATTGTTTCGCTCGGCGGGCCCCTTGGCCTCGGTGCCGAGCGGGCAGTGGTCGCCGGGACGGCTGCCAGTCCGTCCCCGTCCGGGCGCTACCGCCTGCTCCATGCGGGGTGCCGGGTCTCCCGTGTGAGCGGGGCGTCAGCGGGGCATTTCCGGAGCCGTTTCGGTTTGCCCTCCGTTGGCGCATAGTAGAACCCTGTGCGCCCGCAAAAGACCCGGCATGAGCCCACCACCGGACACCTCGGAAGCTTCCGATGCCCAAAACGCCGCCCGTGACAGCGCTTCGTCGTCGCGGGCCCGCACCACCGAACCGTATGTGCGGGGCCCGATGGTGGCCGCGCTGTTCGCGGCGCTGCTGTTCGCCCTGCTTTTTCTGGCCATCGATCAGGGCTGGAAGCAGCAGATGGCCGATCGTTATGAGCAGTCGCTCGCGACCGAGGCGAACAGCCTGCGCTCCCGCCTGGAGAGCGTGCTGAATGCGTCGGTGCACGCCACCATCGGGCTGGCGGCCTACGCCTACGTCCATCCGGAGTTGAACGAGGAGGAGTTCGCCCGCGCCGCGGAACGGCTTTACCGGGGGCAACCCGATCTGATCCGGTCGCTGACGCTGGCACGCGGCGAGGTGCTGGAGCTGGTCTACCCACGGGCCGGTAACGAGGGCGCGATTGGGCTCAACCTGGCCGAGCATCCCCAGCAGTCCGCGTCCTTCCATCGCGTGCTGGAGAGCCGCGAGACCGTGGTCGCCGGGCCCTGGCCGCTGGCCCAGGGCGGCCGCGGGCTGCTGGTGCGGGCGCCGGTCCTGACCGAAGCTGAGGACGAGGACGTGTCGGGTGCCGCCAACCCGTGGAGCCTGTCGAGCATCGCGCTCGATTTCGACACCCTGCTGCGGCAGGCCGGGTTGGTACCCGGCTCGGAGCGCCTGAAGCTGGCCCTGCGCGGCCGCGACGGGACCGGTGCCGAGGGCGAGGTGTTCTACAACCCGCAGGCGCTCGACGTCGAATCGGCGCCATTACAGCTCGATGTGACGTTTGCCGGGGGGCAGTGGCGGCTGCTGGCAAAGCCGGTCCCCAGCCCGTCCGCCACGGCCCGCCCCGCCGCCTGGTGGGTCCTGGGCGCAGTGGGCCTGATGGCGGTCAGCGGATATACCTTCCGCATTGGCCAGGGGATGCGGCAGCGCCGCGAGGCTCTGAGCCGCTACCAGGCCCTGGTCAACCGCCTGGAGGACGCGACGCTGGTCGTGGCCGGGCGGCGCGTTCTGTGGGCCAACCCGGCCTTCGCGCGCATGACCGGGGTGTCGCCGAACCCCGGGCAGGCACTCGCCACGCTGGATGTGATCCATCCGGCGGATCGTCCGCGTCTGCCCCCCGATCTCGATTTCACCCGCGCCGCGGTGCCGGAGGAGCCCCGGGGGCGCGAGATCCGGGTGAAGGCCGCGGACGGGGATCAGCGTTTTCATCTGTTGCGCTGGGTGCCGATCGACTGGGACGGGCAGCGGGCCTGTCTGCTGAGCTTCGTCGACGTGCACGAGAATCGCATGCTGTTCAATGCCCTGAGCGAGGCGCGGGACCTCCAGGACGCCCTGTTCGAGGCCATGCCCGGCGATGCCCTGGTGATTGATGCGTCCGGGCTGGTGCGGCGGGTGTTCGGCGAGGCGCGCCATGGCCGCGACCCGCACACCACCGCCGTGGGGCATACCCTGGCCGAGTTGTTACCCCCCGAGATGGCGGAGCGGTTCTCCGATATCGTGCAAAGGGCCCTGCGCGAGGGGGCGATGCAGGAACTCGAGTACCGTCTGCAGGCCAGTGCGTTCCATGCGGCCGAGCCGGGAGTGGCAGCGGACGAGACGCGCTGGTACGAGGCGCGGGTCCGACCGATTCACACGCCGTTCGAGGGTTCCGCGGCCGTGGTCTGGCACGCCCTGGACGTGACCGAGCGCAAGCAGCTGGAGGAGCGCATGCAGGCGCTCGCGTGGGAGGACCCGCTGACCGGCACCGCGAACCGGGCCGCGCTGGACCGCGCGTTTCCCCGCCTGGCAGCCCGGGCCGACCGCAAGGAGGGTCAGCTGGCGCTGCTGTTCATCGACCTGGATCGCTTCAAGCCGGTGAACGATCAGTATGGCCACGCGGTGGGCGACGAGTTGCTGCGGCTGCTCGCCAGGCGTCTGGCCGGCAGCCTGCGCACGGATGACCTGCTGGTTCGCCTGGGCGGGGACGAGTTCATCGTATTGAGTGCCCCGCTGCACCACGCGGAGGAGGCAACGCGGCTGGTCGAGCGGCTGCAAGAGGCCTTCCGTGAGCCCTTTGAGCTGCACCCCGGGCATATGGATACCGTGGAGGTGAGCCTGTCATGCAGCATCGGCGTCGCCTTCTATCCGGGTGACGGACAGCGGCTCGCCGACCTGATGATGGCCGCGGATCATGCGATGTACCGGGTGAAGGCGGCGGGCCGCAACGATGTGGCCTACGCCTCGTCGGAGGCTCCCGGGGCCTGACCCGCGTGTCGGGCGGGGTCCAGCCGCGCGGCGGTAGTGGTCTCCAGAGGTTCGATGAGGCCCAGCCAATGGTCGACCAGCCACTCGGCGGCCAGGGGTGCGTACAGCAGGCCGCGTGAGCCATGCGCGAGGTTGAGCTGGACGCGGCCGCGCGCGTCCATTCGGCTGGGCCCGACCAGGGGCAGGCGATCGCGGACCACCGCCCGTTCGCCGGCCCAGTGGTCCAGGACCTGGGTGGCGGGATCGTCCAGGCCGGGCACCCAGGCCAGGTGGCGAAGGTTTGCCGCGTCGTCCGTAGCCAGGAGGGTGTCGGCCTGACGGATGCCGGGGCCTTCCGTGCGCCGGTAGGTCGCGCCGATCCATGCTGTTTGGTCGGGGGACGGGATGCAGTAGCCCTGTCCGGTGGCGACGAACCCGCCCCAGTCGGGCAGGGTGGCCGCCACTCGGGTCATCTGGCCGGTGACCGTCGAGACCGCCCCGTGTTCGGGGCTCAGGGGCGCCCCCTGACCGGCGCCATTGGCCAGCACAACGGCGTCGAATGACTCCCGGCCGTACTCCGTCTCCAGTTGGACCGCCTCCTGGCCCGGAGTCAGGTGGATGTGCGTGACAGCCTCTGCGCGGGGCGCCGGCAGGCTGCTGGCAAGGGCACGACAAAGAGCGGCCATATCCACCGCCAGGCCCTCGGGGTAGTACAGATGCGGGGCGTCGGTGCATCCCGGGCCCGCCGGATCAAAGAGCAGCCCGGTCGCTTCGCTGCCGGCTTTGAGCAGACGGGTCACCCGTTTCTTCCCGTGGGCGCTGATGCCGTGGAAGGCGACGCCGGAGGCCAGCTGCAATACTTCCCCCGTATGGGCCTCCAGTTCGTTGATCAGGGTCCGGGTCCTGCGCATCCCGGCCAGGGCCAGGCGGTTCAGGTCGGCATCGCGCGGGTGCAGGTTGGGCAGCAGCACGGCGGCCGGGTTGCCGGACGCACCGCCGGCGACCCCGGCGGGGTCGAACAGAGTGGTGAGGATGCCGCGACGTTCCAGCGCGTGCGCGCTGGCCAGCCCGGCCAGTCCGGCCCCGACGACGGCCACGTGGCGGGGCGCCCGCGGTGCCGACGGCGCCGGTTCGGCGGACGGCGCGCGGAGAGCCCCGGTCAGGCGCTCGCGCTTGCGTCCGTGGCCCGGGACCCGCCGGACCGTGAATCCGACACCCTCCAGATCGCGACGGACCTGGCCCGCGGCGGTGTAGGTGCCGAACGTGGCGCCGGGCGCGGACAGCCGGGCGATCTGGCGAAAAACGCCGGTGTTCCACAACGCGGGATTGCTGCGCGGCGCGAAGCCGTCCAGGAACCAGGCATCGATCCGGCCGCGCACGCCCGCGAGCATTGGCGCGGCGTCGCCCAGGCCCAGGGTCAGGGTGGCGCGCGCCCCGGGGAATTCGATCCGGTGCAGTCCCGGCACCGGGGGCGGGTACTGCGCGCGCAGGGCGCGGCTGTCGGCATCGTCGAGCCCGAGGTGTTGGTGCAGGGTGGCGAGGTCCTCCGGCGAAAGGGGGTGTGCCTCCAGGCTGAGCAGCGAGAGGAAGGCATCGGGCGGGGCGTGCCGGCGCCATTGCTCCAGCGCCAGCAGCAGGTTCAGCCCGGTCCCGAAGCCGGTTTCGCCGATCGCGAAGTGGCGGCAGCCGGAGAACCGCTCCGGCAGGCTGTTGGCCTCGAGGAAGACCTCTTGCGCCTCTGCGCGTGGCTGGCTCGATCCGAAATAGCCGTCGCCGTAGTCGACAGCAAAGGGCATGCCGTCGCGCCAGTCAAGACGCGCCCAGTCGAGCAGGGGAGACAAGGGAGAGGAGGCCACCACGCAATCAGGACCCCGGCGATGAACGCGAGGCGCGCACCGCCGGGACCCTCGGATCAATCCCTCAACGGGTCAGCTCTTCGAACGAGGTGAAGGCGACCTGCTGGTTGCGCACCCCGTTGTCCAGCTGGGCCAGCAGTGTCTGGCTGATGGACTTGAAGCGGTCGAGTTCGTCGCCTTCCAGGGCATCGCTCTCCGGGAGCTCCACGCGCATCGGGTTCTGCGGCCGGTTGTTCACGTGGATCTCGTAATGCAGGTGGGGCCCGGTGCTGCGGCCGGTGTTGCCGGACAGGGCGATACGGTCACCGCGCTCCACGGTCTGCCCGGGGCGTACCAGCTGTCGCTGCAGATGGAGGTAGCGCGTGGAGTATCCCTGGCCGTGCTCGATGACGATGAAGCGCCCGGCGTAGGGGTGATTCTCCACGCGGGTCACGCGGCCGTCGGCCGGCGCGAGGATGGGCGTGCCCACCGGCATGGCGAAGTCCGTACCGTGGTGGGGGGCCACACGGCCGGTGACCGGATGGCGGCGGCGGGGATTGAAACTGGAACTGATGCGGTAATTGCCCGCAAACGGGCGACGATCGAATGGCGGCAGCAGGCTCTCGCCCTCGGGCGTGTAGAACCGGCCGTTGACGTTGCGGGCGGCGCGGATCTCGATGCGTTCGCCTTCGTAGTCGAAGGCGAGCAGGCGGAGGTTGTGCGGGGTGTCGTCGCCGACCAGCGTCTCCTGTTCCACCAGCAGGGTGAACTGGTCACCGGTACGGGCATGGGTACGCACGGGCAGGTAGCGGTCGAGCAGTACGGCCAGGGCGTTGGCCGCCCCCGGGGAGATATCCGCGCGTTCGCTCAGCGCGGACGCGATGTTCCCGTCGATCTCGGCGCTGATGATCAGGTGGCTGACCTCGCGGCCATTCTCGACCTCGCCGCGTTCGAAGTCCCAGCCCTCGGACTCGCGGATCCACTCGTGCCCGCTGGCGCGGGAGGTCCAAAGGCGCATGCGGGTCAGATAGCCCTCGTCGTCCACCTGCCACTCGATCTCCTGGCCGGGACGCACACGGTTCAGGATGGAGGCGTTCTCGTCATCATCCAGCAGCCGATAGAGCGTCGCGAGGGGAAGCTCCCATTCGCGTTCCCAGAGCCCGGTCAGGCGCTCGCCATCCTTCAGCGTATGGCTGTGCCATTCGTCCTCGGTCGCGTCCGCCTCGACGGCGCTATCGCCCTCACCGTCGAGGTCGAAGGTTTCGTATGAGGTGGGCGCCTCCGCGTCCGGGTCGATGGGGTCGTCGTGGTAGCCGGTGCTCGGGTCGTCCAGCATGTCGGTGGCAAAGGCGACGGTCTGCGCGCCCGTATCGAACGACGCCGACGGTGCCGGGCTGATCGACGCGCCTCCGGCCGGGTGGTCCGGGCGTGCGAGGGACAGCTTGGCGACGGGGAGCGGGTTGCCGGCACCGATCTGGAGCGGCTGGGAGGTCTCGGCGGGCTGGGAGGCGAGCAGGAGGCTGGTACCCACCAGGATGGCGAGTCCGGCGGTGCCCGCCAGAAAGAAATGCGATGTCTTTCTGTTGTAACCCATATGGCCCTTGCCCCGGAGAGTTTCCGCTTTATACCACGTTTTTTCGGGCAATAAACACCGTCGGAAGCCGCTTTCCGGCGGTTTCGCCGGGGCTGGGCGTCAGGATCGGATTCCGACGCCGCGATTGAGCAGGATCAGTGCCACGGAGTAAAGGACGGCGATGAAGCCCGCGATGATGGCGAAGGACATGGCTACGGGAAAGTCGCTGTGGCCGAGACTGCCGTAGCGGAAGGCGTCCACCATGTACAGGATGGGGTTGAGCATCGACACGCCCTGCCAGAACTCCGGCAGCAGGCTGATCGAGTAGAACACCCCGCCCAGGTACGTCAGCGGCGTGAGCACGAAGGTCGGGACGATCGCGATATCGTCGAAGGTGCGGGCGAAGACACCATTGATCAGCCCGGCAAGGGCGAACAGGATCGACGTCATCAGCACGATAACCAGCATGACCGGGGCGTTGTGCACGCTGAGCGGACTGAAGAACAGCGACACCAGCAGGACGGCCACACCCACCGCCAGGCCGCGGGCCACGCCGCCGAAGACGAAGCCGAGGATGATCACGCTGTTGGGGATCGGCGAGACCAGCAACTCCTCGATATGGCGCTGGAACTTGGAACCGAAGAAGGACGAAACCACATTGGAATAGCTGTTGGTGATCACCGCCAGCATGATCAGGCCGGGCACGATGAAGTCCATGTAGCGATAGCCTTCCATCTCGCCGATGCGCTCGCCGATCAGGCCACCGAAGATGATGAAGTACAGAGCCGTAGTGATCACCGGTGGCAGGACGGTCTGCACCCAGATGCGGGCGAAGCGCAGCACCTCCTTGGTGACGATGGTGCGGAAGGCGGTCCAGTAGTGACGCAGGTGGGTGCTGCTCATGCCTGGTTCTCCGGCTGCTCGCTGGCGCCACTGGCACCCGGCGTGAGGTGACTGGGGCTCTGGCCGTTGCGGGTCATGCGGATGAACAGTTCCTCCAGGCGGTTGGCCTTGTTGCGCATGCTCTGAACGCGGATCCCGGCCCGGTCCAGGACCCGGAACAGGTCATTCAGGTGCTGGCCGCGGCGGATGTCGGCCTCCAGCGTGAGCTCGTCGACCTGGCGCAGGGCCACCGGCGCATCCTCGGGGAGGCCCGGGGGCGGTTCGCTGAGATCCAGGACCATGGTCTCCGTCTCGAGCTTGGCGAGGAGCTGCTTCATCGTGGTGTTCTCGATGATGCCGCCGTCATCGATGATCGCGATGTTGCGGCAGAGCGTCTCCGCCTCCTCGAGATAGTGCGTGGTCAGGATGATGCTGCGTCCGTCGGTGTTGATGCGGGTCAGGAAGTCCCACATGGAGCGGCGCAGTTCGATATCGACGCCGGCGGTGGGTTCGTCCAGGATCAGCAGCCGCGGTTCGTGCACGAGGGCGCGCGCAATCATCAGCCGGCGCTTCATGCCCCCGGACAGCGTACGCGCCATGTCCTTGCGCTTTTCCCACAGGCCCAGCTCGTTCAGGTAGTGCTCGCAGCGCTCCCAGGCCTCGCGCCGGGGGATGCCGTAGTAGCCCGCCTGGTTGACGACGATCTCGCCGATCGGCTCGAAGTTGTTGAAGTTGAACTCCTGCGGGACCAGCCCGATGGAGCGCTTGACCGCCTGCAGGTCGGTGTCCAGGTCGTGGCCGAAGACCTTGACCGTGCCCGCGGTCTTGTTGATTAGCGAGGTGATGATCCCGATGGTGGTGGACTTGCCGGCCCCGTTGGGGCCCAGCAGGGCAAAGAAGCTGCCGGGCGCCACCTCGAGGTCGATCCCCTTGAGGGCCTCGAATCCGTTCTTGTAGGTCTTCTTGAGCCCGCGAATCTCCAGCGCTGGCGTCATCGTCACATCCTGTAGGGCCCCGGCACACGGAACCGCGCACCGGCTGAGTGGGTACGATCCCGGGGGATCGACAAGATGCGTATTATGGCCGTTTTGGATCGATTTCGAGGAAAGCCGCGTGGATTCTGTCTTTGTTGCGTCGTCCGAAACCGCTGTCCCGCTGATCCCGGTCAGCCGCGAGTCACTCCCGGTCCGCTTGGAGGCCGCGCCGGAGAGCTGGCGCAAGTGGGTCGAGGCCTCCGGCTTCGAGGCGGAGCCGGGCGCGATCCTGCGTATTCCCGACGCGGACGGCGGGCTGGCGGCAGTTCTGGCCGGGTTCGACGCCGAGACGCCGATCTGGATGCTGGCCGCGGCGGCGGAGACACTGGGCAGCGGCGACTATCGTCTGGAGACGGACTTTCTCAACGCCGACGTCCAGAACCTCGCCGCCATCGGCTGGGGCCTGGGGCGCTACCGCTTTGACCGCTACCGCGAACCGCAGGAACGCACGCCACGGCTGGTCTGGCCGGAAGACGCCGACCCGGCCCGGGTTCAGGCCTTTGTCGAATCGATCGGCCTGACCCGCGACCTGATCAACACCCCCGCCGCCGACATGATGCCGGCCAACCTGGCCCTGCAGGCCCGGGATCTGGCTGAGGCCTTCGGTTGCAGCCTGCATGTCGTGAGTGACAGCGACAAGCTGGAACAGGACTTCCCCTGCATCCACGCGGTGGGTGCGGCCAGTGACCACGGCGCGCGGGTGATCGAGCTGACCTGGGGGCCGCCGGACGCCCCGTCGCTGGTGCTGGTGGGCAAGGGCGTGTGCTTCGATTCGGGCGGGCTGAACCTGAAGCCCGGGAATTCCATGCGTCAGATGAAAAAGGACATGGGCGGGGCGGCCATCGCGCTGGGTCTGGCCCGCCTGATCATGGCGCAGGCGTTGCCTGTGCGCCTGACCGTGCTGATCGGCGCGGTCGAGAATGCCATTGGTGCCGGGGCGTTCCGCCCGGGCGATGTCCTGACCGCGCGCAACGGCAAGCGCATCGAGATCGACAACACCGATGCCGAGGGGCGGCTGGTGCTGGCCGACCTGCTGGATCGGGCGGGATCGTTCCACCCCGACCTGCTGGTGGATTTCGCCACGCTGACCGGTGCCGCGCGCGTGGCCGTGGGGACCGAGATCAGCGCCTGTTTCACCGAGGACGAAGGCTGGGCCCGGGCGCTGGTCGAGCCGGCTCGGGAATGGGACGATCCGGTGTGCCAGTTGCCCCTGCATACCCCGTATCGCTACATGCTGGACAGCGACGTGGCCGACATCGTGAACAGTTCCAGCAGCGGTTACGCCGGTGCGATCACTGCGGGGCTCTTCCTGAAGGAATTCGTCCCCGAGGACACGACCTGGCTGCACTTCGACATCATGGCCTTCAACGATCGGGCTCGGCCGGGCCGGCCCAAGGGCGGCGAGGCGATGGGCCTGCGTGCCCTGTTCGCGGCGCTGGAGTCGCGGTACGGGCCGGCGGGTTAGGGGCATGGGCAGGGGAGGGAATTCCCCGGATCCCCTGCGTTCGCGGAGCGTGTGGGTCAGATGAGCTTGAGGTCGCTGCGGGCGCGGATGATCTTGCGCAGGGCGATCAGATAGGCGGCGGTGCGGTAGTCGAGTACCTCGCCGTTGCTTTCCACCTCGCGGACCTCGTGCATCTCGCGGAACGCCTCGCGCATGGTGTCCTCGAGGCCGGAACGAACCAGATCGATCTCCTCGGCACCGCGAACCACCGCGTCGCGAATCCATTCCGGGATGCTCTCGTTGGTCATCATCTCGATGGCCGTCACGATGTGCTGGCCTTGGGACTGGTCGTAGCGCCGCTCCAGGCGCCCGAAGCGCATGTGCGACAGGTTGCGCACCCATTCGAAGTAGGACACGACGACACCACCGGCATTGACGTAGACGTCCGGCAGGATCGTGATCCCGCGGGCCCGCAGTGCCTGGTCGGCCTCCCAGGTGCAGGGCCCGTTGGCGGCCTCGGCGATCAGCCGGGCCTGGATGCGGTCGGCGTTGCCGCGATGGATCGCGCCTTCCAGCGCCGCCGGGATCAGGATGTCGCATTCGCGTTCCAGGATGCGGTTGCCGTCGCGCTCGAACTCGACGCCGGCAAAGCCCTCCATGGTGCCGCTGCGGCGGACGTAGTCGTGCAGCGCCTCGACGTCGATACCGTCTTCGGAGTACACGCCGCCATCGCTCTTGATGACGCCGACGATCTTCGCGTGATCGTCCTGCTGCAGGAAGCGCGCGGCATAGTAGCCGACGTTGCCGAAGCCCTGAATGATGATTCGCTGTTCGCCCAGGCCACCTTCGAACCCGGCCTCGCGGGCGGCCGAGCCCTCGCGAAAGAACGCCTGTAGCGCGTACTGCACACCGCGTCCGGTGGCCTCGAGACGCCCGACGATGCCCCCCAGCTCCACGGGCTTTCCGGTCACCGAGGCGGCGTGATCGAGATCTTCCGGATGCCGTTCGCGGTAGGTCTCCATGATCCAGGCCATCTCGCGCTGGGAGGTCCCCACATCGGGGGCCGGCACGTTTTGCGCGGGGCTGATGTAGTCACGCTGGATCAGTTCGTGGGCGAAGCGTCGGGTGATGCGCTCCATCTCCCACTCGTCGTATTTCTGCGGATCGATCCGAAGCCCGCCCTTGGAGCCCCCGAAGGGGATGTCCACGATGGCGCATTTGTAGGTCATCAGGGCCGCCAGGGCCTCGGCGTGCTGCTGATCCATGGTCGGGGAGAAGCGCAGACCGCCCTTGGATGGCAGGCGATGCGCGGAGTGCACCGCGCGCCAGCCCTTGAATACTTCGATGCGGTCGCGAAAGCGGATCGGAAAGCTGACCTGAATCACCGAGTCGCAGGACTTCAGGGCCTCGCGCGCCCCCTCGGGGAGTTCGAGGTAGGCCATGGCCCGGTCGACCATGTGTGAGACACTATCAAGAAAGGTTTCAGGGACTTCGCTTTCCGACATGACGGCAATCCTTTATGGCTTTGCGAGGCGGCCTGCGCGGCACGGGGGCTTCGCGTATGGGTGACGCGGGCCACTTTCCCGACCCGCGGTTCTCGGTTGCACCGATGATGGACTGGACGGACACCTGGTGTCGCCGGTTCCATCGGCTGCTGACCCGGCGGGCATTGTTGTATACCGAGATGGTGCATGCCAACGCGGTGATCCATGGCGATCGCGACCGCCTGCTCGGCTTTGCCGCGGAGGAACACCCGATCGCGTTGCAGCTGGGCGGGTCGGACCCGGCCACGCTGGCGCAGGCGGCACGCATCGCGGCCGATCGCGGCTTCGACGAGATTAACCTGAATGTGGGTTGTCCCTCCGACCGCGTCCAGTCCGGCGCGTTCGGCGCCTGCCTGATGGCGGATCCGGGGCTGGTGGCCGACTGTGTGGCGGCGATGCGCGACGCGGTGGAGGTCCCGGTAACCGTCAAGCACCGCATCGGCATCGACGACCAGGACTCCGAGGCCGACCTGCATGCCTTCGTGGAACAGGTCGCCGCGGCCGGCTGCCGGGTGTTCGTGGTGCACGCGCGCAAGGCCTGGCTGCAGGGGTTGAGCCCCAAGGACAACCGCGATGTCCCGCCGCTGGACTACGCCCGCGTGTACCGCCTGAAGGCGGAGTTTCCCCAGCTGACCATCGTGCTGAACGGCGGGCTCGACGATGTACCGGGTGCCCGGGCCCATCTGCAGCAGGTGGATGGCGTGATGTTCGGACGCAAGGCCTACCACGAGCCCTGGAGCCTGTCCGTGGTGGACCGGCTGTATTTCGGTGCGGACCAGGATCCGACACGCGAGGGGGTGCTGGAGGGGCTCCTGGAGCTGGCCGAGGGGATGCGGCGAGACGGCGTGCCGCTGGCACGCCTGACCCGGCACATTCTGGGGCTGTTCCACGGGGAGCCCGGGGCCCGGCAGTGGCGGCGTGTCCTGACCGAGGGGGCCCATCAACCCGGCGCCGGCCCGGAGCTGATCGAGCGCGCCGCCCGGGCTTGTCTGCCCCGGGCGGCCTGACGCCTCACACCGTACAGGCGGCTACTCGGCGGGCGTCTCCGGGGCGATCCAGCCCGCCTCGAGCCCGTCCGCCAGGATCTGGCGGATCGCGGGGATCGCCTCCTCCCATTCGGCGACGCTGAGCGTCTCCGCGCGGCAGAACGTCTCCAGGACCTCAGGCGCGACGTGCTGTGCGGGATAGTCATTGCCACCGACGCACAGGACCGGGCCGTCGGGGCCCTGGAACCACGCGCGGCGGATACCGGGGTGGAGGACAAAGCGTTCCGCAACCCCGGCACGGGCTGCGATCCCGGGGTCTTCCGGAGCGAGCTCGATGTTCCCGGCGGGGCGGGTCAGGAACCGGCCGAGATAGGCGTCCAGGTCCTGGTCCTCCGCGGCGAGCAGCGCGCGCAGGGCCTCGCGCAGTTCCCTGCGATCCGCGGCGGGGAGTTCGGCGGGGCAGGCAGCCGGGTGACGCCCCGGATCCTCGAAACGCGCCTGGTCGCCGATCACGTTGGCGCGCTCCTCGAGAAAGCCGGTCAGGACGTCGAGGATGGTCGGGGCGCGAAAACCGACCGACCAAGTCATGCACTGCGCTTCCAGCGACAGGCCGTAATGCGGCAGACCGGGCGGCAGATAGAGCAGGTCGCCGGGGCCCAGCTCCCAGGTCTCGCTCGGGTGGAACTCGCGCAGGATGGCGAGCGGTAGGTCGTCGTGGCAATCCAGTGATCCCGGTGGGTCCTGGATCTGCCAGCGGCGGCGTCCTGCCGCCTGGAACAGGAACACGTCGTATTGATCCACATGCGGCCCGACGGAGCCCCCGGGCGGGGCATAGGAGATCATCAGGTCGTCCCGGCGCCAGCGCGGGATAAAGTCGAAACGGGCGAGGAAGTCCGACCCGCCGGGCCAGAAGCGTTCCACGTCGGTGACCAGCAGGGTCCAGTCTTGCGCGGGCAGCTGCCCCAGGTGCTCGGCGTCGAAGGGGCCGTACTCCACGTCCCAGTCCTGGCGGTCGACATGCCCGCGGACGATGCGGCTGGCGGCATCCGGATCGGTCGCCAGGCCGGCCAGATCGTCGGGGTCGATGGGGTTCTCGAAGCCCGGGACCGCATTGCGCACGAGCAGCGGGCGTTGCTGCCAGTAGTCGCGCAGGAACTCGGCGGGCGTGAGCCCGCCGAGCAGGACCAGCGGTTGGTTCGGATCCGGGGCCGCCATGCCGCGCGGGATCTCAGAGGTCGCGCGCGAGCTTCTCGGCGATGCCGGTGTAGGTCCCCGGCGTCAGCTCGCGCAGGCGCGCGCGGGCCTCTTCCGGGATCTCGAGGCCGTCGATGAAGGCCGCCAGGGCCTCGGGCGTAATGCGCTGCCCGCGGGTCAGTTCCTTGAGCTTCTCGTAGGGCGACTCGATGCCGTAGCGGCGCATCACCGTCTGGACCGCCTCGCCCAGGACCTCCCAGTTCTGGTCCAGGTCTTCCGCCAGGCGGCCGGGCTCGATCTCCAGCTTCCCGAGGCCGCGATCGAAGGCCTTGTAGGCGATCAGCGACCAGGCGAACGCCAGGCCGATATTGCGCAGCACGGTGGAGTCGGTCAGATCGCGCTGGAAGCGCGACACCGGCAGCTTGCCCGCGAGGTGATCGAACAGGGCATTGGCCAGGCCGAGGTTACCCTCGGCGTTCTCGAAGTCGATCGGGTTGACCTTGTGCGGCATGGTCGAGGAGCCGACTTCGCCGGCCACGACCTTCTGCTTGAAGTAGCCCAGCGAGATATAGCCCCAGATGTCACGCGACGCATCCAGCAGGATGGTGTTCGCGCGCATGAAGCCGTGGAACAGCTCGGCGAGGAAGTCATGCGGCTCGATCTGGGTGGTGTGGGTATTCGGTTCCAGCCCCAGGCCCTCGATCATTCGCCGCGACAGGGCCGGCCAGTCGACCTCCGGGTAGGCCACGCTGTGGGCATTGAAGTTGCCGACCGCGCCGTTGATCTTGCCGCGGCAGGCGACGGCGGCGATCTCGTCGCGCTGGCGCTCCAGACGCGCGACCACGTTGGCCAGTTCCTTGCCCATGGTGGTGGGGGAGGCCGGCTGGCCGTGGGTGCGCGCGAGCATCGGTTGTTCGGCGAAGCGTTCGGCAAGCGTGCGCAGGGGGGCGAGCACGCTGTCCAGGGCCGGCAGCATCACCTGGTCGCGGGCCTCGCGGACCATCACGCCGTAGGCGAGGTTGTTGATGTCCTCGGAGGTGCAGGCGAAGTGCACGAACTCGATCTGGCTCTGCAGGTCGGCGCGGTCCGCCATCTGTTCCTTGATGTAGTACTCGATCGCCTTCACGTCGTGGTTGGTGGTCGCCTCGATCTCCTTCACCCGGGCGCCCGCGACCTCGTCGAAGCCGAAGGCGATCTCATCGAGGAAGGCACCCGCCGCGTCGGTCAAGGCCGGCACCTCGGGGATAGCCGGCTCGGCGGCCAGGGCCTTGAGCCAGGCGATCTCCACGCGCACGCGGGCCTGCATCAGGCCCTGTTCGGAGAAGTAGGGCGCCAGGTCGCGGGTATGGCGCGCGTAGCGGCCGTCGACAGGGCTGATCGCAGTCAGGGGGCTCGGGGACATGGGCATTCCGGGGTCGGGTTCGAGTCAGGCGGCGCAGTATACTAAGGCGTTCAGTTGCAATACAGCATCGCGCCGGGGAGACCCCGGTTACCGGCGCGGACCCAACCAGGAGAACGGCATGTCGAAGCCCGCAATGCGTCAGGAACAGGACAGTCTCGGACCGGTGGCGGTCCCGGAGCAGGCCCTGTGGGGCGCCCAGACCCAGCGTGCGGTGGACAACTTCCAGATCGCCGGACGCCCCCTCCCGGCGGCCTTCATTCGTGCCCTGGCGCAAACCAAGGCGGCCTGTGCCGAAGCCAATCAGGCCCTGGAGCAGCTGCCGGCGGAGGTGGCCGGGGTCATTGTCGCGGCCGCCGAGACCATCGCCAGTGGCGAACATGCGGATGCCTTCCCGGTGGATGTCTACCAGACCGGATCGGGCACCAGTACCAACATGAACATGAACGAGGTGATCGCGCGCCTGGCCTCCAGCGAGGCCCTGCCGATCCACCCCAATGACCACGTGAACCGTTCCCAGAGCTCGAACGACGTGATCCCGACCGCGTTGCACGTGGCGGCATCGACCCAGCTGGAACAGGAACTGATCCCGGCGCTGCGTCACCTGATCGCCACCATCGCGCGGCGCGAGGGCGAACTGACCGCGATCGTGAAGACCGGGCGCACCCACCTGATGGACGCGATGCCGGTGCGCATGAGCCAGGAGCTGTCCGGCTGGCGCACGCAGCTGGAGCTGGACGTCGAACGCCTGCGCGCGACCCGCGACCGGGTAAACCGGCTGGCGATCGGTGGCACCGCGGTGGGTACGGGGATCAATGCCCCGGCTGCGTTCGGCGAGCGTGTGGCACAGCGCCTGGCGGAACGCACCGGCATTGCCTTCGAGCGCGAATCCAACGGGTTCGCGGGGCTCGCCAGCCAGGACACGGCGGTGGAACTGTCGGGGCAGCTGCGCACCACGGCCACCAGCCTGATCAAGATTGCCAACGACCTGCGCTGGATGAACTCCGGTCCGCTGGCGGGGCTGGGCGAGATCGCGCTGCCGGCCCTGCAACCGGGGAGCTCGATCATGCCGGGCAAGGTGAATCCGGTGATCCCGGAGGCCGTCATCATGGCCGCGCAGCAGGTGATCGGTCTGGATGCGGCGATCGCGGCCGCCGGGCAGGGCGGCAATTTCCAGTTGAACGTGGGATTGCCGCTGATCGCCGACAATCTGCTGAATCAGACGGGCCTGCTGGCGCGTGCGGCGAGGCATCTGGCGGATCGCGCCATCGCGGGGTTCACCGTGAACGAGGCGGTCGTGCGCGCCGCCCTGGACCGCAACCCCATCCTGGTGACGGCGCTGAACGCGGAGATTGGCTACGAGGCCGGTGCGCGTATCGCCAAGGAGGCCTATGCGACCGGGCGACCCATCGTCGAGGTGGCGGCGGAACAGACCGACATCCCGCGCGAGCGCCTGCAGGCCCTGCTGGACCCCGCGAACCTGACCGGCCCGTCAGAATAGAAGCGTCGCGGGGCGCAGGAGGACGAGGCGTCAGGCGGTCGCGAGCGGGAGCGCCACGCCTGGCTGGAGCAGCCCGCGGAAGTCGGCAAACGGGACGGGGTGCGAGTAGAAGTAGCCCTGGGCCGTATGGCAGTCGAGGTCCTGCAGGATCTGCGCCTGGCGCTCGGTCTCCACGCCTTCGGCGATCACGTCGAGCCCCAGGGTGCGGGCCATCAACACGATCGCGCGCACGATCTGTGCATGCTCCTCGCCGTGGTCGAGATCCTTCACGAAGGAACGGTCGATCTTCAGGGTGTCGGCCGGCAACTGCTTGAGCTGCATCAGAGAGGCGTGGCCGGTGCCAAAGTCGTCGACGGCCAGGGACATGCCGACCTGGCGCAGGCGCTGGAAGACGCGCGCGGCACCCTTGGGGTCATCCATGATGCTGGTCTCGGTGAGCTCCAGCTCGATGCAGCGGGTGGGGATGCCGGCCTCGCGGATGATGCGATGGAAGCCGCCGGCCAGATCCGGCTGGCGCAGCTGGCGGGCGGAGACATTGATCGCGACCCGCGGGAGCTCGTCCTCCCCCATGCGCAGGGATTGCAGGTCGCGGCAGACCTGACGCAGCACCCATTCCCCGATCTCCTCGATCAGGGTCATGTCCTCGGCCAGTTCGATGAAGTGGCCGGGCGGCAGCAGGCCCAACTTCGGGTGCTGCCAGCGGATCAGGGCCTCGGCGCCGATGACGCGGCCGGTCGCGAGCTCCACCTTGGGCTGGTAGTGCAGCACCAGTTGCTCGTTGGCAATGGCCTGGCCCAGCTCGTTCTCCAGCTCGAAGTGACGGAAGGTGCGGGCGTTGAGGTCCTGGGTATAGAACCGGAACCCGTTGCGCCCGCGCTGCTTGGCCTCGTACATCGCGGCATCCGCGTTGCCCAGAAGGGTGTCCGCGTCCTCGCCGTCGTAGGGGTACACCGCGATACCGCAGGACACGCTGCTGACCACCGGCTGATCGAAGATCTGGCGCTCGGTTGCCGTCTTGCGGACGACGTCGGTGACCAGGCGGACGATACCCTCCAGCCCCTGGCTGTCCTCCACGAGGATGCCGAACTCGTCGCCGCCCAGGCGCGACAGGGTGGTGCGCAGGTGGCGGCCGGAACGCTCGCGCGCATGGTCCAGCAGTTCGGAGAGGTCCTGCGCGACCTTGCGGATCAGTTCGTCGCCGGCGCGATGGCCGAGGGAGTCATTGGTGCGCTTGAAATTGTCGAGGTCCAGCAGGATCAGGGCCACGTGACCGGCGGCGCCGGCATGGCGCTCCATGGCCTGTGACAGGCGGTCGCTGAACAGCATGCGATTGGGCAGGTTGGTCAGCGAGTCGTGCGACATGTGGTGCAGCAGTTCGCGCGACTGGCGTTCGGTGATCCGCTGCAGGGCCTTCTGGCGCCGATCCATCATCTGGAACAGGTCGGCGCTCTCGAGGGCATAGGCGGTATTGAAGAGCACCATGGTCAGGGTCGACAGGATCATCTCGTACCGCTGCAGCTCCGACTGGCGGAAGCGGGCGACGAACATCCCCCGAATCCGGGTGCGCGTGGAGATCACGTGGAGCATGACGCTCTCGCCGTCGACCGGCGAGGGGAGGCAGACCGGGTGATTCTGATGCAGCGCCCAGGAGAACTGCCCGTCGCGGATCAGCTGTTCCACGGTGTCCGCGAGGTCCGGCTCCAGCTCCTCCGGGCGCTCCTGGTAGGCGAGATTGAAGGAGCAGTCGTTGTCCAGCACGTAGACCGCCATGTCCTGTGCCGGGAGGAGCCGGCGGATGGACTCGATGCTGTTCTGGATGATCAGCTCGGGGCTGCGGTTGCGGTCGGTGTCGCCAAAGATCGCCGTGGTCGAGGCGAGCACGTCCATCGCGTAGGCGTTGGCCTCCAGGGCCTCCTCGAGGAAACGGATGCGCTCATGGAGGGCATTGACCTCCTCGGGCGTGCGATACGATGGGCTCATGCAACAGCGTCCTTTGCCTGCATACGGGCTCAGTCGAGGAGGATCGCCTGCATCTGGTCCAGATGCTTGCGGGCGTGGCCGATGATGTCTTCGTAGACCGGCATCTCCAGGCCGATCCGGTCGAAGGTCTCGGGGCTTACCGGGGGCACGAAGCGCTCGCCGGACGATCCCAGGCGCAGCGAATTCGCGATGCTGTCGGCGACGTGCACGATCGCGGTTTCCACCGGGAAGGCGCGTGCCTCCTCCGGGGCATGGTGGTAGCGCGTGGCCTCCACCTGGGCCGGGGCCATGCCCCATTCCTCCAGCAGGGCGGAGCCGATGGCGGCATGATCGAAGCCGAGCAGCTCGCGTTCGGCCTCGAACAGCAGGCACTGCTCGCGTTCGCGGATATTGATCAGTTCCTCGGTGCGGCTGCCCAGGCGCAGGAACAGCAGCAGCCGCCCCAGGTCGTGCATGATGCCGTAGAGGTACAGCCGTTCGATGTTGGCCTCGCGGCGGAACCGTGCGATGGAGCGGCTGAGCACGCCGACCGCAATGCTGTGTCGCCAGAACGACTCCATGTCGACACCGATGACCGGCAATCCACGGAAATGCTCGATGACGATTGTCGACAGCACGATCTGGCGCATCTGCTGCAGGCCGATGATGGAGACCGCGCGGTGCAGGGTGTCGATGGGCTCGGGAAAGCCGTACAGCGAGGAGTTCGCCATGCGCAGCGTCTTCGCGGCAATGGTGGGGTCCAGCTCCACTGCCTCGGTGATCCCGGCGACGTTGGCCGTGGGATCGCTAAGGCGGGTGAAGATCGTGTTGTAACTGCCGGAAAAGCTGCACAGCGAGTCGTCCTGCTCGAGGAACTCGGCGACGGTCATCATGCACCTCGGGACCGGTGCCCGCGGCGCATCAGCTCATCCAGCAACTGCTCGCGGGCGAGCTGGTGGAACCCGTCCATGGGGTGGGCGTTCACGTCACAGTGGCGGAAGCGCTCGGACAGGATGGTATCGGCCTGTTCCTCCATCTCCGGCGTGGGCCGGGTTTCGGGTGGGAGCTCCACAGGCTCGTCCTGACCGTCATTGGCCGCTGCCTGCTCGTCCTCGACCACCTCGACCGTGCTGATGCCCCAGGACAGCAGCACGCGGATCTGCTTGTCCTGCAGCACCATGCCGGCGGGGATCAGGAGACGGCCGGAGCGGTCATGCACGGCGGTCGCCAGTGTCTGACCGGATTGGATTGCCTCCGTGGAGATCCGCCTTCCCATGCCGAAACCTTATGCGGAACCCGCGAGCTGGCGCAACACGTAGGGCAGGATGCCGCCGTGGCGGAAGTAGTCCACCTCCTGCGGGGTATCCAGGCGTACACGCACGGTGAAGGTGGTGCGCTGACCGTCGTCGTCCACCGCGGTCACCGTCGCCTCGCGGGCCTCGCCGTTCTCCACGCCGGTGATGCTGTAGGTCTCGCGCCCCGTCAGTCCGTGGCTGGCCGCGTTCTCGCCGGGCAGGAACTGCAGCGGGAGGACACCCATGCCCACCAGGTTGGAGCGGTGGATGCGCTCGAAGCTCTCGACGATCACCGCCTTGACCCCCAGCAGCAGGGTCCCCTTGGCGGCCCAGTCGCGCGAGGAGCCGGTCCCGTATTCCTGACCGGCGATCACGATCAGCGGGGTGTCCTCTTCCTGGTAGCGCATGGCCGCGTCGTAGATGGACATCTGCTCGCCGTCCGGCAGGTGCTGTGTGACGCCGCCCTGGGTGCCCGGGGCCAGCAGGTTGCGCAAGCGCACGTTGGCGAAGGTGCCGCGCATCATCACCTCGTGGTTGCCGCGCCGCGAGCCATAGGAATTGAAGTCCGCGGGCTTTACGCCCTTGGATTCCAGGTACTTCCCGGCGGGGCTGTCCTTGGCGATCGATCCGGCCGGGGAGATGTGGTCGGTGGTGACCGAGTCGCCCAGCAGGGCCAGCACGCGCGCACCCTGGATGTCGTGCCAGGGCATCGGGGTCATGCCCATGCCTTTGAAGTAGGGCGGATTGCGGACGTAGGTGGAGTCCTCCTGCCACTCGAAACGCTCGCCCTTGGGGGCCTCCAGGTTGCGCCAGCGCTCCTCGCCGGAGTAGAGATCCCCGTAGGCACTGGTAAAGCTGCCGGCGCCGACGTGGCTGGCGACGGCCTCGCGCACCTCGTCGGTGGTCGGCCAGATGTCCTTCAGGTAGACCGGCGCGCCCTCGGCGTTCTCGCCGATGGGATCGTTGTACAGGTCGATATTGCTGCGCCCGGCCAGGGCGTAGGCGACCACCAGGGGCGGCGAGGCGAGGAAGTTCATCTGCACCTCGGAATGGATGCGCCCCTCGAAGTTGCGGTTGCCGGAGAGCACCGAGCTGACGATCAGGTCGTCCTTGATGATGGCCTCGGAGATCGGCTCCGGCAGCGGGCCCGAGTTGCCGATGCAGGTGGTGCAGCCATAGCCGACCACGTGAAAGCCAAGGGCCTCCAGATCGGTCAGCAGGCCGGACTTCTCCAGGTAGTCGGTGACCACGCGCGAGCCGGGGGCCAGCGAGGTCTTCACCCAGGGCTTGACCTGCAGCCCCGCCTCGCGCGCCTTGCGCGCGACCAGGCCGGCACCCAGCATCACCGACGGGTTGGAGGTGTTGGTGCAGGAGGTGATCGCCGCGATCACGATGTCGCCGTGATCCAGCGTGAAGGTCTCCCCGTCCATCTCGATGGCGGTGTGATGGGGTTCCTCCGCCTGGTGTTCCACGCCCACGGCGGTATGCCCGCCCTCGGCCGCGAAGCGCTCGGCCTCGGCCGGTTCGTCGGCGCCGCTCTCGCGCTCCTTCAGCATGGTGTCCAGATGGCGGCTGATGGTGGCGCCGGCCTGGCTCAGCGGGATGCGGTCCTGCGGGCGCTTGGGCCCGGCGAGGCTGGGTTCGACCGTGGACAGGTCCAGCTCCAGCATGTCGCTGTAGCGGGCGATCGGGGCGCTGTCGTCACGCCACAGCCCCTGGGCCTTGGCATAGGCCTCGATGAATTCGATATGGCCGGCGTCACGCCCGGTCAGGCGCAGGTAGTTCAGGGTCTCGTCGTCGATCGGGAAGATGCCGCAGGTGGCGCCGTATTCCGGTGCCATGTTGGCAATGGTCGCGCGGTCGGCGAGGGGCAGATCGGCGAGGCCGTCGCCAAAGAACTCGACGAACTTCCCGACCACGCCCTTCTTGCGCAGCATCTCGACGATCACCAGCACCAGGTCGGTTGCGGTGGCGCCCTCGGCCAGCTTGCCGGTCAGGCGGAAGCCCACCACCTGCGGGATCAGCATGGAGATCGGCTGGCCGAGCATCGCGGCCTCGGCCTCGATGCCGCCCACGCCCCAGCCGAGTACGCCGAGGCCGTTGATCATGGTGGTGTGGGAGTCGGTGCCGACCAGGGTATCCGGGTAGGCCATGCAGCCCCCCTCGGCCTGGTCGTCCACGAACACCGTACGGGCCAGATATTCGAGGTTCACCTGGTGGACGATGCCGGTGTCCGGCGGCACGACCTTGAAGGTATCAAAGGCCTGCTGGCCCCACTTGAGGAAGCTGTAGCGCTCGCGGTTGCGAGAGTATTCCAGCTCCGCGTTCAGGTTCATCGCGTTGGCGTTGCCGTGGGCATCCACCTGGACCGAGTGGTCGATCACCAGCTCCGCCGGCTGCAGCGGTGTGATCTTTTTCGGATCGCCGCCAAGGGCCTCCATCGCGTCGCGCATCGCGGCGAGGTCGACCACCGCCGGCACGCCGGTGAAGTCCTGCAGCAGCACGCGGGCCGGTCGGAAGGCGATCTCCTGGGCCGGCTCGGCCTTCGGGTCCCAATCCAGCAGGGCCTCGATGTCGGCACGCCGGACGGTGCGCTCGTCCTCGAAGCGCAGCAGGTTTTCCAGCAGCACCTTGAGGGCAAAGGGCAGATCCTTCGCGCGGGCGTCGTCGGTGATCGGCACGTAACGGCAGTCGAGGCCGCCAGCGGACAGGGTCTGGGTGTTCTTCGGGTCGGCGTGGCTCATGATGCGTCTTCCGCGTTCAGGTATTGAGTCGATTGAGGATGTGGTTCGCTTCGCGAATCAGCCGCTTGCGGCCAAAAAGCAGTTTCCAGCGCGATCCGCCGGCCTGGCGCCAGAGGACCGCGGCCCGGATTCCGGCCAGCAGCAACGCACGAATGCGCGCGGCGGTCTCCGGGTTGGAGAGGTTGTTCTGTTCCCCCTGCACGATGATGCGCGGGCCGAGTTCGGAGATGGTCTCCTTGTAGATCTCGGCGAGCCGCGCGATCACGCTCTCGTGGGTGATGTGAAAGTAGTCGATCTGGCGTTGCGCGCCCTGCAGACCGTCGGTCAGCGTCTGCAGCATATCGTCGCGTTTTTGCAGCTTGCGCTCGAGGAAGATCAAGCCGATCGCGTAGCGGGTGATCTCCATGTCCGGCGGCTTGCTGCCGTTTTGCAGCTGGCTCTCGATGCGTTCCAGGCCGCTCTTCAGGCTGACGGCCTCGCGGTAGACCGCCTCCGGTGTCTCGGCATCGAAGGCAAACAGGCTGCCGATCAGGACCTCGAACTCGTATTCGTCGCAGCTGCCGCGCCAGGCCAGATCCTTGACCAGGCTGGCGCACTGGAAGAGGGCGGCAAGCGCCAGCGTGCGGTTGTGATCGGAGCGGTCCAAGCCAGTTCATTCCTTGGTGGGTCGGGGGCGGGGCGCCAGGCAGGGCTCACTATACCGGAAGTGACCCGGCGGACTCACTCAGGGAGACGCGGATTGAATGGCGCCTGCGTGGTGGTCCAGCGTGGTCCGGGTCGCGATCACCGCGCCGCCCAGGCAGACATCGCCGCGGTAGAAGGCGATGGACTGCCCGGGGGTGGCGGCGCGTTGCGGGCTGTCGAACGCCACCGTGGCACCCGCCTGCGCAAGCGTCTCGATGCGGCAGTCCTGCAGGGGCTGGCGATGGCGCAGTCGGGCCCGGAGCGGCTCGCCCGGGGCGGGCACGTCGTGGATCCAGTGGACCGGCTCGGTGACAAGCGTCGGGCTCATCAGTCGCGGATGCTGCGGGTCCTGGGCGACGACCAGGGCGTTGTGCTCGAGATCCTTGTCGACCACATACCACGGGGCCTCGGCGAAACCGTCGACCCCGCCAATGCCGAGACCCTGGCGCTGGCCGAGGGTGTAGAACATCAGGCCCTGGTGGCGGCCGACGACCTGACCCTCCGGGGTGCGCATCTCGCCCTCGGCGGCGTTCAGGTACTGCGCGAGGAAGTCGCGGAAGCGCCGCTCGCCAATAAAGCAGATCCCCGTGGAGTCCTTGCGGGCGTGGTTCGGCAGACCCAGTTCGCGGGCCCGCACCCGGACCTGGTCCTTCGGGATATCCCCCAGCGGGAACAGGGCCGGGCGCAACTGCTCCTGAGTCAGGGTATGCAGGAAGTAGGTCTGGTCCTTGTTCGAGTCGGCCGCCATGCACAGCTCGCTGAAGTCCGCATGATGGCGGACCCGCGCGTAGTGACCGGTGGCGATCCAGCGGGCGCCCAGCTCGCGCGCGTGGTCGAGGAAGGAACGGAACTTGATCTCGCGGTTGCAGAGGATGTCCGGGTTGGGGGTGCGCCCGGCCTCGTATTCGTGGAGGAACTGGGCGAACACCCGCTGGCGGTAGTCCTCGGCGAAGTTCGCCTTGTGCAGGGGGATCTCGAGACAATCCGCGACCTCGCGGGCCATCGCGTAGTCGGCCTCGGCGGCGCAGTATTCGGCGTCGTCGTCATCCTCCCAGTTCTTCATGAACAGGCCTTCGACGCGATAGCCGGCCTCCAGCAGGCGGCTGGCGGCGACGGCGGAGTCGACGCCCCCGGAGAGGCCGATGATGACGCGCTCGCCGCCGCTCATGGCGCGACCGCCCGAACCAGCCCGCCGACCGCCGCGAGCGGGAGGCGCGGGCCAGCCTGGTAGCGATGGATGCTGCGCATCACCAGGGGGCTGCGCAGGGGCCAGTCGCGTTCGGCCGCCTCGGGTGTCAGCCAGTGCAGGGCATGGATCGCCGGGTCTCGCGGGCCGGGCGAAGGCAGGGGCGTGGTCGAGCCACAGAAGCTGGTGCGCAGGATGACGGCGCCGCTGGCCAGTTCCAGGAGGTCGCAGCCGAGGGTGGCCTCGGGGGTGAACGCGAGGGAGGTCTCCTCGCGGACCTCGCGCACGACCGCCTCGATGAGGTCTTCGCGGGCATCCAGGTGCCCGGCCGGCTGGTTCAGGACCCGGCGCCCGCCGTCGGTCTCCTCGACGAACAGGAACCGGCCTTCGCGCTCGATCACGGCGGCCACGGTGATGTGACAGGGGAGGCGTTCGGTCATGCGGCGGATGATAACGCAGGCACAGGCGCACACGACCATGACGGAACGTCGATTTCACTCGCTCCGGGCCCCCGGAGATGGCGGTTGGGCATGTATAATCGAGGCATACCCGATTGACCGATCCATTGATCTCGATTTCCGTACAAGGAGTTGGCATGGCCTATCAGCACATTCAGGTCCCGGAGAAGGGCGAACGCATCACCGTCGACGAGCAGGGGAAGCTGCAGGTGCCGGATCATCCGGTGATCCCCTATATCGAGGGTGACGGCATCGGGGTCGATATCACCCCGGTGATGCGCCGGGTGACCGATGCGGCCGTGGAGAAGGCCTACGGCGGGAAGAAGGCGATCGAGTGGATGGAGGTCTATGCCGGCGAGAAGGCGACCAGGGTCTACGACGATGACTCGGGCCTTCCCGACGAGACCCTGGAGGCGGTGAAGGATTACCGCGTGTCCATCAAGGGCCCGCTGACCACGCCGGTCGGTGGCGGCTTCCGCTCCCTGAACGTGGCGCTGCGCCAGAAGCTGGATCTGTTTGTCTGCCTGCGCCCGGTGCGCTACTACGACGGCACCCCGAGCCCGCTGAAGGCGCCGGAGAAGACCGATATGGTGATCTTCCGGGAGAACTCGGAGGACATCTACGCCGGCATCGAATTCGAGTCCGGCACGCCGGAGGCGAAGAAGGTCATCGACTTCCTGCAAAACGAGATGGGCGTGACCCAGATCCGCTTCCCGGATACCGCCGGCATCGGCGTGAAGCCGGTCTCCAGCGAGGGCACCAAGCGCCTGGTGCGCAAGGCGATCGAGTACGCGATCGACAACGACCGCCCGTCGGTGACGCTGGTGCACAAGGGCAACATCATGAAATTCACCGAGGGCTCCTTCAAGGCCTGGGGCTACGAGCTGGCCCGCGAGGAGTTCGGTGCGAAGGACCTGGACGGCGGCCCGTGGCAGACCTTCAAGAACCCGAAGACCGGCCGCGACATCGTGATCAAGGACGTGATCGCGGATGCCTTCCTGCAGCAGATCCTGCTGCGCCCGGAGGACTACTCGGTGATCGCCACGCTGAACCTGAACGGCGACTACATCTCGGATGCGCTGGCCGCCCAGGTGGGTGGCATCGGCATCGCTCCGGGTGCGAACCTGTCCGACACCACCGCGATGTTCGAGGCCACCCACGGCACGGCGCCGAAGTATGCCGGCCAGGACAAGGTGAACCCCGGCTCGCTGATCCTGTCTGCCGAGATGATGCTGCGGCATCTGGGCTGGCCCGAGGCGGCGGACCTGGTGGTCAAGGGCATGGGCGGCGCGATCAGCGCCGGCGAGGTGACCTACGACTTCGCGCGGCTGATGGATAACGTCGAGCCGATTGCCTGCTCGGCCTTTGGCGAGGCGATGATCAAGCACATGTGACGGGACGGGTCGGTGGTCGGAGTGTCCGTAAGGGCACTTGGCCTCGGCCCGGAACCATTCGAGGATGGAGACGACCCAAACGAGTAACCGCTGAAGGCGCGAGTTCGACCGATGAGTGATGACAAGCCCCAAAACCCCGATCGAGACGACTCGGTAACGGTCGAAGAATCGAGGCCGGAGCTCAAGCCACCGCGACAGTACAAGGTGGTCCTGCTCAACGACGATTTCACGCCCATGGAGTTCGTGATCGAGGTACTGGAGACCTTCTTCAGCATGGATCGCGAAAAGGCCACCCGGGTGATGCTGCACGTGCACACGCGCGGCAAGGGAGTATGCGGCATCTTTACCCGGGATGTGGCCGAGACCAAGGTGGCGCAGGTGAACGACTACGCCCGCAGCCATCAGCACCCACTGCTTTGCTCGATGGAGGAGGCCTGACTCCCATGCTCGACAAGGAACTCGAATTCAGCCTGAACATGGTCTTCAAGGAGGCCCGCGAAAAACGTCACGAGTTCGTGACCGTTGAGCATCTGCTGATGGCGCTGGCGCAGAATCCCAGCGCGGCCACGGTGCTGCGGGCCTGCGGGGGCGATCTCGATCGCATCCGCGACGAGCTGGAGGCCTATATCGACGAGAACACGCCGCGCATCCCGCCGAACGATTCGCGCGAGACGCAGCCGACGCTGGGCTTCCAGCGGGTGCTGCAGCGGGCCGTGTTCCATGTGCAGTCCAGCGGACGCAAGGAGGTCTCCGGGGCCAACGTTCTGGTGGCCCTGTTCGGCGAACAGGACAGCCAGGCGCTGTACGTGCTGGGGCAGCAGAACATCTCGCGCCTGGATGTCGTCAACTTCATCTCGCACGGGATCTCCAAGGTAGGTGAGGACGAACTCGGGGCGCAGCCGAACCCGAACGAGTCCCAGGCCGAACCGGTGGAGGGCGAGCGCGAGGAAAAGACCAACGCGCTGCAGCTCTACGCCACCAACCTCAACGACAAGGCGCGCAAGGACGAGATCGACCCGCTGATCGGGCGCGATCACGAGATCGAACGCACCATCCAGATCCTCTGCCGCCGGCGGAAGAACAACCCGCTGCTGGTCGGTGAGGCCGGGGTCGGCAAGACCGCCATTGCCGAGGGTCTGGCGCGGCGCATCGTCGACGAGCAGGTGCCCGAGGCGATCGAATCCGCGACCGTCTATGCCCTGGACCTGGGGGCGTTGGTCGCCGGGACCAAATACCGCGGCGACTTCGAGAAGCGCCTGAAGGGCGTTCTGGCCCAGCTCAAGAAGGAGCCGGGTGCGGTGCTGTTCATCGACGAGATCCACACCATCATTGGGGCCGGTGCGGCCTCCGGCGGGGTGATGGACGCCTCCAACCTGATCAAGCCGATGCTCGCCTCGGGCGAGCTGAAGTGCATCGGTTCCACGACCTACCAGGAATACCGTGGCATCTTCGAGAAGGATCGCGCCCTGGCGCGGCGTTTCCAGAAGATCGAGGTGCCCGAGCCGACGGTCGACGAGACCGAGCAGATCCTGCGCGGCCTGAAGTCCCGTTTCGAGCTGCACCACAACGTACGGTTCACCAAGCCGGCGCTGCGGGCGGCGGCGGAGCTGGCCGACCGTTACATCACCGACCGCTTCCTGCCGGACAAGGCGATCGACCTGATCGACGAGGCCGGGGCCAGCCGCCAGCTGCAGCCGGCCAGCCAGCGCAAGAAGACCATCGGGGTGCAGGATATCGAGAGTATCGTGGCGAAGATCGCGCGCATCCCGCCGAAGTCGGTCTCCAGCTCCGACAAGGAGACCCTGCGCAACCTCGATCGCAACCTGAAGATGACCGTGTTTGGCCAGGACGAGGCGATCGGCACCCTGGCGACAGCCATCAAGATGGCACGCTCCGGTCTGGGCGACATGGACAAGCCGATCGGCTCGTTCCTGTTTGCCGGGCCGACGGGGGTCGGCAAGACCGAGGTCACCCGTCAGCTGGCGCAGCAGATGGGCATCCACCTGGCGCGGTTCGACATGTCCGAGTATATGGAGCGCCACACGGTCTCCCGCCTGATCGGGGCACCGCCCGGCTATGTGGGGTATGACGAGGGCGGGCTGCTCACTGACGCCATCCTGAAGCATCCGCATTCCGTGCTGCTGCTGGACGAGATCGAGAAGGCGCACCCGGACGTCTTCAATGTGCTGCTGCAGGTCATGGACCACGGCACGCTGACGGATGCCAACGGACGCGAGGTGGACTTCCGCAATGTGATCCTGGTGATGACCACCAACGCCGGTGCCGAGCAGGCCAGCCGCCCGTCGGTGGGCTTTACCCAGCAGGACCACTCCAGCGATGCGATGGAGGCGATCAAGCGCACCTTTACGCCGGAGTTCCGCAATCGGCTGGATGCGACCATCCAGTTCGGGCCGCTGGACGAGGCGACCATCCTCAATGTGGTCGACAAGTTCCTGACTCAGCTGCAGGCCCAGCTCGACGAGAAGAAGGTCCACCTGACGGTGGAGCCGGACGCCCGGGCCTGGCTGGCCGAGCATGGCTACGACGTCAAGATGGGTGCGCGACCGATGGCCCGCACCCTGCAGGAACACATCAAGAAGCCGCTGGCCGACGAGCTGCTGTTCGGCCGTCTGGCGCACGGCGGCGAGGTGGTGGTCCGACTGGGCGAGTCCGGGCTGGAGCTGGATATCCAGGAGACGGCCGTGTCGTCCTGATGCGGCGTGCTGGCAGAACCGGGCCCGCGCAAGGGCCCGCAAATGAAGAAGCCCCGGTCCTGCCGGGGCTTCTTCGTTGGAGAGGCGAACTTACTTGTTGCGGTAGACGATGCGACCCTTGGTCAGGTCATAGGGCGTCATCTGCACGATCACCTTGTCGCCGCGCAGGATCCGGATGTAATGCTTGCGCATCTTGCCGGAGATGTGCGCCGTGATCGTGTGCCCATTTTCGAGCTCCACCCGGAAGGTGGTGTTCGGGAGCGTCTCGACGACGGTACCCTCCAGCTCGATTTCGTCTTCCTTCGCCATACAGTTCCTCTCGTATTGAATCAAGGTGGCGACATTATCCGGATGCACCAGCGGAACACAAGTCATGGCGCGCCTCGCAGGGCCGGTCCACGGCGTGGATCGACGGGGCGAGGGCCGCGGCGCGCGTGTGGAACGAGCCGGCCGCCGCGTTTGCCGCGATTTCCCTGACCGCCTACACTACGCGCGCTTTCACGCGCGAGACCATTGCGAATGACAACTTCTTGGGCAGCCGTTTTTCCCGGCCAGGGGTCCCAGTCCACCGGCATGCTGGCCGATCTGGGCGACGACCATGCCATTGTCCGTGACACCTTTCAGGAGGCGTCGGACTGCCTCGACGCCGATCTCTGGAGCCTGTGCCAGCACGGCCCGGTCGAGCAGCTGAACCAGACCGAATGGACCCAGCCGGTGATGCTGGCCGCGGGGGTTGCCGCCTGGCGACTGCTGAGCGAGCAGACCACCGCGCGCCCGCAGGCGGTTGCCGGTCACAGTCTCGGCGAGTACAGCGCCCTGGTGGCCGCGGGCGTGCTGCGCTTCCCCGATGCGGTACGGCTGGTCGCGGAACGCGCCCGGGCGATGCAGGCGGCGGTCCCGGAAGGCGAGGGCGCGATGGCCGCGATCCTCGGGCTCGACGATGCCGCGGTGCAGGCCCTTTGCAGCGAGCATGCGGGTGGCGAGGTGCTGGAGGCGGTCAATCTGAACGCCCCGGGCCAGGTGGTCATCGCGGGTAATGCCGCGGCGGTGGACCGTGCGGTGGGGGCGGCGAAGGACGCCGGCGCCAAGCGCGCCCTGAAGCTTCCGGTCTCGGTTCCCTCGCACTGCGCCCTGATGCAGCCGGCGGCCGAGCGCCTGCAGGCCGCGCTGGACAGCACCCGCTTCAGCTCGCCGAGCATCCCGGTCTGGCAGAATGTGACGGCCGCGCCGGCGGATTCGGCGGAGACCATCAAGGACAACCTGGCCGCGCAGCTGTACCGGCCCGTGCGCTGGGTCGAGACCATTCGCGGTCTGCGCGAGCAGGGCGTGGCGGTGCAGGTCGAGTGCGGGCCCGGGCGCGTGCTGACCGGACTGGCCAAGCGCATCGACCGCGATCTGGAATTGTTCGATGTCGCCGATCGCGACACGCTGAACGCCACCCTGGAACGCCTGGGGTCGGACGCATCCTGAGCGCGCTCGCGCCGCCGCGGTTCGCGACTCCCTCTCACATGAAGCAAAGGCACAACCATGTCTGACAGCAAACGTGTAGCCCTGGTAACCGGCGCCAGCCGCGGCATTGGCGCCGCCATCGCCCGGCGTCTGGCCGAGCAGGGCCTGCAGGTGGTAGGCACCGCCACCAGTGACGCCGGCGCCGAGCGGATCACCGAGGCCCTGAAGGAATGGGGCGGCCGCGGCATCGCCATGGACGTCACCGACGCCGATTCCGTCGCCGCCGGCCTGCAGGCGATCCAGGCGCAGGAAGGCCCGATCGAGGTGCTGGTGAACAACGCCGGCATTACCCGCGACAACCTTTTCATGCGCATGAAGGACGAGGAGTGGGATGCGATCATCGACACCAACCTTTCCGCCGCCGTGCGCCTGACCCAGCGCCTGCTGAAGGGCATGATGAAGCTGCGCCGCGGCCGTATCATCCTGATCGGGTCGGTGGTCGGCTCCACCGGCAACGCGGGACAGACCAACTATGCGGCGGCCAAGGCGGGCCTGGCCGGGTTTGCCCGGTCGCTGGCGCGCGAGGTCGGCAGCCGCAGTATCACGGTGAACACGGTCGCCCCCGGGTTCATCGATACCGACATGACCCGCGAGCTGGGCGATGACACGAAAGCGGCCCTGCTGGGCCAGATCCCGCTGGGGCGCCTCGGCGCGCCGGAGGAGATCGCCGCGGCGGTGGGTTTCCTCGCGTCCGAGGAGGCCGGTTACATCACCGGCGAGACCCTGCACGTGAACGGCGGGATGTTCATGCATTGATCACGGCGGGCAGGCCGCGTGCCGCCCGCATGGCTCGCTGCACGGATCGCTAGATCGCGGCGGGGCTTTTCTCTAGAATGGCGGACCTTTCAACGAAGCCGCCTCACACCGAAGGGGATTTCTGAACCATGAGTAGCATTGAAGAACGCGTCAAGAAGATCGTTGTCGAGCAACTGGGAGTCAAGGAAGAGGACGTGACCAACGCCGCCGCTTTCGTTGACGACCTGGGTGCGGACTCGCTGGACACGGTGGAACTGGTGATGGCGCTCGAAGAAGAATTCGAGACCGAGATCCCCGACGAGCAGGCGGAAAAGATCACCACCGTGCAGCAGGCGATCGACTATATCAACGAGCACATGAAGGACTGATCCGACGCCTCCGGGCGCCGGTCAGGACGACGCGAACGGGCCTTCCTGCGCGCAGGGCGGCCCTTCGTCGTTTCGCTGAACGCGTATTTCAGTCTTTCGAGGAGAACATCATTGGCTAAGCGACGTGTCGTGATTACCGGGCTGGGGATTGTTTCCCCGGTCGGATCCACTATCGACAAGGCCTGGAGCAACATCAAGGCCGGCAAGAGCGGCATTTCCCCCATCGATGTCTTCGATGCCTCGGACATGCCGGTGAAGATCTCCGGCGCCGTTCGGGATTTCGAGGCCAATGATTACGTCCCGACGAAAGATCAGAAAAAGATGGACACCTTCGTCCTCTACGGGCTGGCCGCGGGGCTTCAGGCCCTGGACGACTCCGGACTGGAGGTGACCGAGGAGAACGCCGAACGCATCGGGGTCGCGATCGGCTCCGGCATCGGCGGTCTGCCGTATATCGAACGTTCCTACGGGGCATACCTGAAGGGCGGGGCGCGCAAGATCTCGCCATTCTTCGTGCCCAGTGCGATCATCAACATGGTGGCTGGCAATCTGTCCATCATGCGCAACCTGCAGGGCCCGAACATCTCCATCGTCTCGGCCTGTGCCACCGGCACCCACAACATCGGCGACGCGGCGCGCATGATCGCCTACGGCGACGCCGATGCGATGGTGGCCGGCGGGGCCGAGATGGCGACCACGCCGCTGGGCATCGGCGGCTTTGCCGCGGCTCGCGCGCTGTCCACCCGCAACGACGATCCGGAACGCGCGTCCCGCCCCTGGGACCAGGATCGTGACGGCTTCGTGCTCAGCGATGGTGCTGGCGTGATGATGCTGGAAGAGTACGAGCATGCGAAGGCTCGCGGGGCGAACATCTACTGCGAGGTCGCGGGGTTCGCCTGGAACGCTGATGCCCACCACATGACGCAGCCCATCCAGGATGGCTCCGGCGCCGCCAAGTGCATGCACCGGGCGCTGAAGGATGCCGGCGTGAATCCGGAAGAGGTCGGGTATATCAACGCGCACGGGACCTCGACGCCGGCGGGCGACCTGGCGGAGACCCAGGGGCTGAAGAAGGCCTTCGGCGACCATGCCTACAAGCTTCTGGTGAACTCCACCAAGTCGATGACCGGCCACCTGCTGGGGGCCGCCGGCGGGATCGAGGGCGTTTTCACGGCGCTGGCCCTGCGCGATCAGGTGTCGCCGCCGACCATCAACCTGGAAAACCCGAGCGAAGGCTGCGATCTGGACTATGTGGCCAACGAAGCGCGCGAGATGAACACCAAGGTCGGCCTGTCCAACTCCTTCGGGTTCGGCGGCACCAACGGCACGCTGGTGTTCCGCAGCATCTGACGCTGCGGCGCCGCCATGGCGGTCCATCCACTGGCCGCCGGGGTCGATTTCGCGGCCCTGGCGCGGCGATTCCCCGAACGCTACCCGCACCTGCTGGAGTCGGCCCTCATCGGGCAGGCCCCGGCACGCTTCTCCATCCTGTTTGCCTTTCCCGGTCGAACCCTTTCGACCGCGGCGGGCGAGGATATCCTGCAGGCGCTGGACCAGGACCTGTCCGGGGTACCGGAGCTGGCCCCGGACGACACGCCCCATGCCCATCTCCCGTTCCTCGGAGGGTGGTTCCTCTACGCGGGATACGAGCTGTCCTGGGGCCTGGAGCCGGCGCTGGGTGAATGCCGGTCGGATCCCTGGCTGCCGGACGCGCTGCTGACCTATTTTCCCGCGGCCCTGATCCATGATCACCACGCGGGCCGTACATGGTTCGTGGACGAAACGGACGATGCCGAGCGCCGGGCGCAGGTCGAGCGGGACCTGGAGGCAGTACAGGAGGATGCGGACGCGGCGTGCAGCCCCTTGCCCGATCTTTCCTTGCAGGAGGAGGATCCGGCCCAATACCGCGAGGCGGTACTTCGCGGCCTCGAGTACATTCGAGCCGGCGATACCTTCCAGGTCAATCTGTCGCGGGAATGGCAGGCCAAGGCGGCTGCACCGCTGGATCCGGCGGTGCTGTATATGCGCCTGCGTCAGGCGAATGCGGCCCCGTTCGCCGCCTGGCTGCAGTTGCCGGGGGCCCACGTGATCAGCTCCTCGCCGGAACGCCTGGTGTCGGTAGAGCGGGGCGAAATCGAGACCCGGCCGATCGCGGGAACCCGCAGACGCGATGCGGACGCCGATAAGGATCGGCGTCTTTTCAGTGAGTTGAACTTCAATCTTAAAGAGCGGGCCGAACATGTGATGCTGGTGGACCTGGAACGCAACGATGTCGGGCGGGTGGCCGACATTGGCAGCGTGCGGGTTGCGGAGCTGATGACCATCGAGAGCTATCGCCGGGTGCACCACATTGTCTCGAGCATCGTCGGGCGCCTGCGCCCCGGGACCACGGCCGCCGATGTCCTGCGGGCGGTCTTCCCCGGCGGCACCATCACCGGGTGCCCGAAGATTCGCAGCATGCAGATCATCCAGGAACTGGAGCAGTACGCGCCGCGTGGCGCCTATACCGGCGCCTGTGGCTACGTGAGCCGGCATGGGCGCATGGATACCAATATCCTGATCCGTACGCTCGTTGCGCACGGGAACGAGCTGCGCTTCCGCGCCGGTGCCGGCATCGTGGCTGACTCGGACCCGGAGCGCGAGCTGGAGGAGACCCGGCACAAGGCACGGGGTCTTCTGGAGGCGCTGGGCGTGCACAACGAGGCGCTTTCGTGATCCTGGTGAACGGGGAACCGGACGAGAACGTCTCGGTGGGTGATCGCGGGCTGCTGCTCGGGGATGGGCTGTTCGAGACCCTGCGCGTGCGTTCGAGCCAGCCGCAATTGTGGGCGTACCACCGGGATCGGCTGTGGCGGGGCCTGCGCCAGCTGGGCTTCCCGGAGCCCGAGGAAGGGCAGATTCTCGAGGAAGTGGCACGGGTGGCGCACGGGCCCGAATGCCTGGTGCGGGTGACGATTACGCGTGGCGGAGGGCCCCGAGGGTACGCGCCACCCGCCCATCCGGCACCCACGCGGATCGTCAGTGCCGGGCCCGCGCTGGACGCCACGCCACCCGGCGACCGGAGCCCCCTGGTTCTGGGCTGGTCGGCCGTCCCCGTTGGGGTGAACCCGGCGCTCGCGGGGCTCAAGCACACCAGCCGCCTGGAACAGGTGATGGTACGCAGCCACTGGGAAACTGGCTGGGAGGAAGCGATCGTTTGCGATGCACTGGGGCGGGTGATCAGCGCCACCCAGGGCAATCTCTGGGTGCGCGAGGGGCAGCAGCTGCTGACGCCCCCGCTCGACCAGGCCGGGATTGCCGGGACCCGGCGGGCCTGGATCCTCGATCATGCGGCAGGGTTTGGATTCTCCGTGGTCGAGGAATATCCGGAGACCGAACGGATCAGGCAGGCCGACGGTATCTACATAACGAATGCACGTCTCGGGATGACCCCGGCGGTGCTGGCTGAAGCGGACAATCCGGGGCGCGCGTGGCAGGATGATCCGCTCTACCGCATGGGAATCGCGTTGCATGAAGCGCATTAGTCTCGCCGTCCTGGCTCTGGTGGTCGCGCTTGCCCTGGGCACCGCCTGGTGGTTGGGCGAACACTACCGGGCACAACTGGACACGCCCCTGGCGCTGGACGCCTCGGAACGCTACCAGCTTGAATCGGGTCAGGGGCTGCGCTCGGTCAGCCGTTCGTTTGCTGAGCGCGGCTGGATCGAGTCCGCCTGGGTGGCGGAGGTCTACGGGCGGCGCCAGGGGCTTGCGCCGCGGCTACAGGCCGGCGAGTACGCAGTGACCCCGGGGATGACGCCGCGCGATCTGCTGCACGCGATGGCCCGGGGCGAGGTCATCCAGCATCGCCTGACCTTTCCCGAGGGCTGGACCATCCGCCAGGCACTGAGCGCGCTGCGCGAACATCCGGAGCTGGTCGGTCCGCCGGAGTCGGTCGGGGTTCACAACCTCCTCGAGACCCTGGGCTTGTCGGACCTGGATCATCCGGAAGGCTGGTTTCTTCCGGATACCTATTTCTTCGGCTCCGGCACCGAGGCCCTGACGGTGCTGGAGCGCGCCCATCAGGCCATGCGCCTGCACCTGGAGCGGGCCTGGGAAGGCCGTATCGAGGACCACCCGGTGGATTCCCCCTATGAGCTGCTGATCCTGGCCTCGATCATCGAGCGCGAGACCGGGCGTGGGGACGAGCGGGACCGGGTAGCGGGCGTATTCGTGAATCGGCTGAAGCGCGGCATGCGACTGCAGACCGACCCGACCCTGCTGTACGTGCAGGAACCGGGCGTGCAGCGGCTGACGCGGGCCGAGCTGGATCGTGACCACCCCTACAACACCTACACGCGCGCGGGGTTGCCCCCGACGCCGATCGCGCTGCCGGGGCGGGCCGCCCTGGAGGCCGCCGCGCGGCCGGCGGATACCGACGACCTGTTCTTTGTTTCGCGCGGCGATGGCAGCCATCATTTCTCCCAGACCTATCGCGAACACCGCGAGGCCGTGATCCGCTACCAGCTGGGCGGGGACGGCAGCCGCTACGGCATCCGCAACCGCTAACGGGAGCCCCTGCGCATGGATCGCTCACCCCATCCTGGTCGTTTTCTGGTGCTTGAGGGTATCGAGGGCTCGGGCAAGACCACCCAGATCGAGCGGCTGGAGGCTCGATTGCGCGCCGCCGGCCACAGCCTGCGCGTCACGCGCGAGCCGGGCGGAACCGCGCTGGGCGAGCGCCTGCGCGGGTTGCTGCTGGATCCGGATCTGCCCGGGATGTGCCCGGAGGCGGAATTGTTGCTGATGTTCGCGGCACGGGCCCAGCACCTGGCCGAGATCATCCGGCCAGCCCTGGACGCGGGCGACTGGGTGCTCAGCGACCGCTTTACCGACGCCTCCTTCGCTTATCAGGGCGCGGGGAGGGGCCTGGGCGACCACCGAGTGGCCCGTCTGGAGGACTGGTTGCAGGGCGAGCTGCGGCCGGATCTGGTGATCCTGCTGGATATTGCCCCCGAGACCGGACTGGAACGGGCGGTGCAGCGGGGGCGCCGTGACCGGATCGAGCGAGAGGCGCTGGACTTCTTCGAGCGCGCGCGCGAGGCGTATCGCCAGCGCGCGGCAAAGGCCCCCGACCGGTACCTGGTGGTGGATGGAGCGGCGGATCCGGACACTGTGGCCGAGCGGATCCTCGCGGGCGTGCGGGAGCGCCTGCCGCTGCACGCGCTGGGGGGCGGCTGAAGGATGGACGGAACCGATACCCGGGAGGCGCTGCCGCCCTGGCTGCAGGCGCCGTGGAGCGGGCTGGTCCGGCGCGGACGTGACGGGCGCCTGCCCACCGGTCTGCTGATCCACGGCGCGACCGGGGTGGGCAAGGCCCTGCTGACCACCGCGCTGATTCAGGCACTGTTGTGCCAGCGCGCCAGCGGCGAGGAAGCGGCCTGCGGCGAGTGTAACGCCTGCCGCAGCTTCAGTACCGGTGTGCACCCGGAGGTGATGGCCCTGGAACCGGAGGAGGCCGGGAAGGAGATCCTGATCGCCGCGGCCCGCGAGGCGATCGACTTCCTGTCGCTGTCCGGGTCGGGGGATCTGCGCTCCGTGATCATCCGCCCGGCCGACGCCCTGAACGCGAATGCCGCAAATGCCTTGCTCAAGACCCTGGAAGAACCGCCGACCGGGGCGATGCTGATCCTCGAGGCGGCGCAGCCCGCGCGTCTGCCGGCGACGATCCGCAGCCGCTGTCAGACCATCGAGATCGCCAATCCGGCCCCGGCGGACGCGACGGCCTGGCTGCGCGGGTTCTCGGATAATCCGGCAGCGGTGGACGAGGCCTATGCAGCCAGCCTCGGGCGACCGCTGGCCGCCCGCGAGATCCTGACCGACCCCGAACGCATGGGTCGCTGGGAACAGGACCGCGAGGCCCTGACCGCGTTGTTGCGTGGCGCCAGCGTGCACGCAATGGCGGCTACCCTGCAGCGCAGCCTGCCGGAATCCCTGATTCCGCGGATCCAGGCCCTGCTGGTGTCGGCCCAGCGTCTGGCGGTCAACGGCGAGCCGGATGCCTTTGGCCGGCAATTCCCGCGCGATCTTCTGGAGGGCTTTGCCCGGCGTGCCGGCGCGCGACGCCTGGCCGAGCTGTCCGCGCGGGCGCTGGTCTGGCAACGCCAGGCGAGCCGTCAGCTGAACCCGCAGCTGCGCATGGAGGATATCGCCCTGAATTTCCAGGCGAAGTAGCTGCATAACTCACGCCGCGAGCGGCTACGGGGTGGCGCGCGATCGCATCGATGGGCGATACTCCTTGGCCCAGCACGTAATCAGGTCACACGGGAGGGTCTATGGCCGGGCAGGGCATGCTCACCTTGGCAATCAAGGAAAAACCCGCGCTGTATGCGGCGTACATGCCGTTCGTGACCAATGGCGGGCTGTTCATCCCGACCGACAAGGCCTACAAGCTCGGGGATCAAGTCTTCCTGCTGCTGTCACTGCTGGAGGATTCGGACCGCCTGCCGACGCCCTGCACGGTAGTCTGGATCACCCCGCCACGGGCGCAGGGCAACCGCCTGCGCGGCATCGGCGTGCAGTTCAACAAGTCCGACAAGGGCGTGACTCATCGCCGCATCGAGGAGCACCTGGGCGGTATGCTGAACTCGGACCGCAAGACCCACACGTTCTAGCCGCCGGGCAAAGGCCAGGGTGTTCGGGCGGGCTTGCCGTTCGAGCCCGTCACCCGCCGCAGTTCGCCGCGTCCGGGTCCCCTTGTCGACCCGCATCCGCCACCCTCAGCGTACGCCTGCAGCCGCGTTCTCGCGGATGGCCTCGGCCAGGCACTCCAGCGCGCGGTCGATCTGCTCCCGCGTCAGATAGAAGTGGGGTGCAAAGCGGATCCCGCCGCCGCGCAGGGCACACAGCACCCCGTACCCCTGAAGCCGGGCATACAGCGCATCCAGATCGTCCACCGGTGGCCGGAAGGTGAGGATGCCGGCGCGCCGGCCGCGCGGTGTCAGGATGCGGCATCCCTGGCTGCGCAACCCGTCCTCCAGGTGCAGCCAGTGCTCGCGGATTTCGTGGTCGATGGTCTCGAGCCCGGTCTCCAGCAGCAGCGACAGGCTGGCGTGCAGGGCGTGAATCCCCAGCATATTCGGGCTGCCCGGCTCAAACCGCCGGGCGCTGGTGGCTGGTTCGATGCCGGGGTTGGAGAAGTCACCGGCATGCGCCAGCATGTTCCAGCCGTATTCCTGCAGCGTCAGCTGCTCGCGCGCCTCCGGGTTCACGTAGAACACCCCGATCCCCTCCGGCGCCAGCATCCACTTGTGCGCATCCGCCATCACGAAATCGGCATGACAACCGGGCGCATCAAAGGGCAGGGCGCCCAGGTGCTGGATCGCGTCGACGCAGAACAGGATGCTGCGCGCGCGCAGTTCAGCGCCCAGCGCCTGGATGTCGATGCGCATCCCGGAGTCGTAGCGTACCGCGCTGGTGGCGACCAGGCGCGTATGCCCGTCGCAGGCGGCCAGAAGATCGCGTTCCGGCTCCGGACCAACCGGCACCTCGCGGGCCTCGATGCCGAAGCGCTCGGCCGCGGCCAGCCAGACCACGCGGTTGGACGGAAACTCGTGGGCCGGGAACACGACGTTGTCGCCCGGGCACCAGTCGAGGCCGAAGGCCACCATCGACAGCGCCTCCGAGGTGTTCTTGACGAAGGCGATATCCTCGGCCGACGGGGCGCCGATCAGCGTGCGGGCGAGCGCCCGGGTTGCATCGACATGCCGCAGCCACTGGAGGTAGTCGCGCGAACCATGGACGACGTTCGTATGGGCGAACTGGCAGACCGCCTCCTCGGTGCGTCGCGGCCATGGGCCGACGGCGGCATGGTTGAGATGGATAATCCCTTCCTGCGGAAATTCCGGGTGCATGCGATCCTCCTGGGCCGGGCCCGAAGGGTAACCCAGTCGGGCGGCCCGTAGAACACCGAGCGCGCGCCAGAGCCGCCGTGACCGGTGCCGCGTGTCAGGCGCTTGTTGTGATTCCCCGGGCAAGTTGTTAATTTGCGGGCTCCCTGAATACCCCGGGTCTGCGCCTCAATCCATGTCATCGGGTTTGGTGAACGGGCCCTCGCAGCGGCCGCATGGCCTCGTCCACCGCGCCTTCCGGCCTCCCGCAGGCGCTGCGCCGTTTTGCACCTTGCCAGTACAGGAGGGACGGATGAATTCCGTTGTCCAGTTCTATCAGGACCCCGAGCTCGGGGCGGTCGAGCCGCGCGAATTCCGGGTCTTCAATGACCGTTCGCTTGACCGTATTCCGGCGGTCGCGGCGCTGCCGGAGGCCATGCGGTTCGAAATGCGCGTGGTCGCCAGCGTGCTGCCGTTCCGGGTCAACGAGTACGTGATCGAGGAGCTGATCGACTGGGACCGCGTCCCCGACGATCCCATGTTCCAGCTGACCTTTCCGCAACGGGACATGCTCGCTCCCGAGGCCTTCGAGCGCATGGCACAGCTGCACCGAAGGGGGGCGGGGCGTGACGAGATCCAGGCGCTGGCACGCGAGTTGCGCCAGGCGTTGAACCCGCATCCCGCCGGGCAGATGGAGCTCAATCGCCCAAGCGAGGAGGCGGGCGAAGTGATCAACGGGCTGCAGCACAAGTACCGCGAGACGGTCCTGTTCTTCCCCGGACAGGGGCAGACCTGCCACAGCTATTGTACCTTCTGCTTTCGCTGGGCCCAGTTTGTCGGAGACAAGGAACTGCGGATCGCCAGTACCGATGCCGGATTGCTGCACGACTACCTGCGCAGCCACACGGAGATCAGCGACCTGCTGATGACGGGCGGCGACCCGCTGGTGATGAAAACCAAGCACCTGAAGGCCTACCTGGAAGGATTGCTGGAGTCGGATCTGGCCCATGTCCAGACCATTCGCATCGGCACCAAGGCCCTAACGTTCTGGCCCTATCGCTTCGTCACGGACAGTGACGCGGACGAGCTCCTGCATCTCCTGGAGCGACTCGCGGAGGCGGGGAAGCACGTGGCGCTGATGGCGCATTACAACCATCCCCACGAGCTGCGTACCCCGATCGCGCGCGAGGCGATCCGCCGCGTCCGGGATACCGGTGCCGAGATCCGTGCCCAGGGCCCGTTGCTGCGGCACATCAACGATGATGCATCCGCATGGGCGGATCTGTGGCGCGAACAGGTCCGCCTGGGGATCATCCCGTACTACATGTTCGTTGAGCGCGACACCGGCGCCCGCCGCTATTTCGAGGTGCCACTGGCCCGGGCCTGGGAGATCTATCGCGAGGCCATGCAGCAGGTTTCCGGACTGGGTCGCACCGCCCGGGGCCCCTCGATGAGCGCGGAACCCGGCAAGGTCGAGATCCAGGGTGTGGCGGAGATCCAGGGCGAGAAGGTATTCGTGCTGCGCTTTATTCAGGCGCGCAATCCCGACTGGGTACAGCGGCCCTTCTTCGCGCGTTATGACGACCAGGCCACCTGGCTGGATCAGCTGGAGCCGGCCTTTGGCGAGGAGCGCTTCTTCTTCGAGGACGAACGGGCCGCGATGAAGGCCGAATCCGGTCAGTAACCGCCTTCTATGCGAGCGGCTTTGGCACAATACGCTCCATGGACAACAACACCCTGAAGCAACGCGACCTGCGCGCCCTCTGGCATCCCTGCACCCAGATGAAGGATTACGGCGAGGAGGGCACCCTCCCGCTGCTCCCGATCCAGCGCGGGGAGGGTGTCTGGCTCTACGATTTCGACGGCAACCGCTACCTGGACGCGATCAGCTCCTGGTGGGTCAACCTCTTTGGCCACGCCAATCCGCGTATCGGCGATGCGGTCAAGGATCAGCTGGACCGGCTGGAGCATGTGATCCTCGCGGGCTGCACCCACGAACCGGTCGTGGAGCTGTGCGAACGCCTGATCGACATCACCCCCGACGGGCTGGAGCGGGTGTTCCTGGCGGACAACGGCAGTGCCGGGGTGGAAGTCGCCCTGAAGATGAGTTTTCACTACTGGCGCAACGTCGATCGCCCGCAAAAGACCCGCTTCATTCGGCTGTCGAACAGCTACCACGGCGAGACTCTGGGCGCGCTTTCGGTGAGCGATGTGCCGCTCTACAGCGCCACTTACGAACCCCTGATGCTGGATGTGATCACGGTGCCGGCCCCGGACTGTTTCGACCGCGAGGACGGCGAAACCTGCGCCGACGTGGCGCGCCGCCAGTTCGTGCACATGGAACAGGCGCTTGCGGCGCATGCCGATGAGGTCGCCGCGGTCATCGTCGAACCCCTGGTCCAGTGCGCGGGCCACATGCGCATGTACGACCCGGAATACCTGCGGCTACTGCGCGAGGCCTGTGACCGTCACGGCGTGCACCTGATCGCCGACGAGATCGCCGTGGGCTTCGGGCGCACCGGCACGCTGTTCGCCTGCGAACAGGGGCCGATCACGCCCGATTTCCTGTGCCTGTCGAAGGGGCTGACCGCTGGTTATCTGCCCATGGCCGCGGTGCTCACCACGGACTCGATCTACCAGGCGTTCTACGACGATTACGAAAAGCTCAACATGTTCCTGCACTCCCATTCCTACACCGGGAATCCGCTGGCGTGCAGGGCGGCACTGGCCACCCTGGATATCTTTCAATCGGATCCCGTTCTCGAGAGAAACCGGGAGCTTGCATCCCATATCCAGAAACGGCTTGAACCCTTGAAAGATCATCCACACGTCGCCGATGTCCGCCAGCACGGCATGATTGCGGCGGTGGAACTGGCGCAGGACAAGCAACAGCGGACGCCATACCCATGGCAGGAGCGCCGCGGCCTGCACATCTATCGCCATGGCCTGACCCGGGGCGCCTTGCTGCGACCGCTGGGGAACGTGAGCTATCTGATGCCGCCGTACGTGATCACCGAGGATCAGGTCGACTTTCTGGTCGAGGTGATGACCGAGGGCATCGAAAAGGCGGTGAGCGCCTGAACGGAGCGCTGCATCGGGTCCGCGGTTTTGGGTGTCGGGCGATTCGCATGCCGCGACGCGGGATACCCAGGCGTCGAGACCATTCCGGCACGCCGCTGCTCCAACGGAAACGACGCATAATACATATTATGTTAAATCCGAGGTGAGCGACGGTTGGCGGGTTTTAGGTCAGTCGCCGGTATCTCCCCCGGTCTTGCCCCTCTCTTGCGTGTCCATGCCCGAATCCGGCCTTGGCCGGGCTCCGGCGGTTCTCAGGAAAGACTGCTGATCACGTGGGTCAGGATCTGTTTGACCCGCGTCATGCCCACATCCAGATTGGCCGCGATGTCGTCCATGGTGATCTCGCCCTCGGCCCGGCCGGCGGCCCAGTTGGCGATCACAGCGCAGCAGGCATAGTTGAGGCCCACTTCGCGCGCCAGGGCCGCCTCGGGCATGCCGGTCATGCCGACCAGGTCGCAGCCGTCGCGTTCCAGTCGGTCGATCTCCGCGGCCGTCTCGAGGCGTGGCCCCTGAGTCGCGCCGTAGGTCCCGTGCTCCACCGCCTCGATCCCGAGCTCGTCGATCGCCCGGATCAGGGTCTGGCGAACCGCCTCGTTGTACGGCCAGGTCATGTCGATATGCGTGACCTCTTCCAGGTCGCCGCCTTCGAAAAACGTGTTCGCGCGTGACCAGGTGTAGTCGATGATCTGGTCCGGGATAGCGACCACCCCCGGCTTCATCTCCTCGGTGATCCCGCCGACCGCGGCGACGGCGACCACGTTGTCGATACCGGCGTTGTGCAGTGCCCAGATATTGGCCCGGTAGTTCACCTGGTGTGGCGGGATGGTGTGGCGCGCCCCGTGGCGCGGCAGGAACACGATCTCGATGTCATTCAGCCGGCCAAAAACCAGCGGGCCGGAGGGCTCCCCATAGGGCGTGTGCATCACCTGGCGTCGGGTGATCTGCAGGTCTTTCAGTCGGGTGAGACCGGTGCCGCCGATGACGGCGATGCGGGGTGCGGACATTAATCAGTGCTTCCCTGGTGGTCGGCCACGGCGAAGATGCCGGGCGCGTTGCGCAGGTAGTCCTGGTAGTCCATACCGTACCCGAACAGGTAGCGGTTGGGCGCCTCCAGGGCCGCGTAGTCGACGGTGATCGCCGGATCCCGGTCGGGGTTGTGCTTGTCGACCAGGACGATGGAGATGACCTGCCGAGCGCCCTGCTCTTCGCAGAAGGTCTTGATGCCTTCCAACGTAATGCCGCCGTCGAGGATGTCGTCGACGATCACGACGGTACGGTCCTGCAGGGCCGCCTGGGGACGCGCAAGCCAGTGCAGCTGGTCGCCGCCGCGGGTGCCGCCACGATACCGCGTGGCATGCAGGTAGTCGACCTGCATCGGGAACGACCAGCGCGTCAGCAGCCCGCCCATCAGCACCACACCCCCGTTCATCACGCCCATCACCAGCGGATTGCGGTCCTTCAGCGCGACCGCCGTGCGTTCGGCCAGACGGTCGATCGCGGTCTCGACGGCGTCACGGCTGAAGAGACAGTCGGCATCACGCAGCGTGGCTCGCGCCTGTTCCGGGCTCATGGCATGTCCTGGGGGTGTCGGTGCGGGAAATCATGTCCGAGCATCCGGAGCGAGGCAAGCTCGCAAATTCCGGACCCCGGAAACGCAACCGGCCGGCACAAGGGCCGGCCGGCTGGCAGACGAAGGTCGAGGACCTTAGTAGGTGAAGGTCACCGTGTCGTCGTCCATCGCTTCGGAGATCACGTAGGCGCCGCCCACGGTTTCCTCGATTTCCGGGATCAGGTCGTTGCCCCACAGATCCAGGGTTGGGGTGCAGACCTTCATCACGACGCCGGCCTCGTGGGCATCCTTCATGAAGTCGTAGACGCTCTTGCTGGAGCCTTCCTGCACGAACAGGTTTTCGGCCACGCCCTTCTTGGCGAGTTCGCCGGCACGACCGGTCATCACGACTTCAACGTCGTATTCCATCGCGGCGGCGACAGTGGCCTGGAAGAACGGGGCACCCAGTTCGGAAGCGTTGCTCGGGTCGGTGTTGACCATGACGATCAGGAGCTTGTCGGCCATTTTGGATCTCCAACTTCAGTGGTGAGTGTGAATATTACTAGCTGCTCAATCGCAGACCGGTGGCGCATTATAGGCGCCTCGACGCGCGGGCGCCAATGCGCCGCCCGGCACGGTTCAGGCGGTGGCGAGCTGGCTTGCGCGGAGCCAGCGATCGAGCTGCGCGCGAAGCGCCGGGAGGCGGTTTGGATCGGCATCGACGGGCCGTGCGCGCAGGCGTTCCAGGCGGCGCGCCGACTCGGCGGACAGGGGCTGATCCACCTGGGCCTCCAGGATCCGGTCGGCCTGTTTCGGCTCGTTGCAGATCAGCACCATGTCGCAGCCGGCGGCGCGTGCGGCGGCCGCCCGTTCCGCGGGGTCGCCGATCCCCTCGGCGCCGGCCATCGCCAGGTCATCGCTGAGGATGGCGCCGCGATAGCGCAGTTCGCGGCGGAGGATGTCCTGCAGCCAGACACGCGAGAATCCGGCGGGATAGCCGTCGACCTGAGGGTACAGGACGTGCGCCGGCATGATCCCCTCGAGATCTCCAAGCACGGGCCGAAAGGCCTCGAGATCCTGATTCTCGATTTCGGACAGGGGGCGGTCATCCACCGGCAGCGCGACATGGGAATCCGCCTTCACGGCACCGTGCCCCGGGAAGTGCTTGCCGACCGCGGCCATGCCGGCGGCAGCCAGGCCCCGGATCAGTTCGCCGGCGAGGCGTGCGATCACGTCCGGGTCGTAATGAAACGCCCGGTCGCCGATGACGTCACTGATCTCCAGATCGCGGTCGAGGACGGGCGTGAAACTGAAATCGATATCCAGTGCGCGCAGTTCCCGCGCGAGCAGCTCGCCGGTCGCATGCGCCAGTTCACAGGCCTTGTTGCGGTCGTAGTCGTAGACGTGGCCCAGCTGGCGCATGGGCGGGATCGCAGTGAAACCCTCGCGCAGGCGCTGCACGCGCCCGCCTTCCTGATCCACGGCGATCAGGATGCCGGGGCGCTCGGCGCGGATCGCGGCGACCAGCGCCTGGATCTGCGCCGGCGTGCCGGCATTGCGGGCAAACAGGATCACCCCGCCGGTGGCGGGATGTCGCAGGCGTTCGCGATCTTCCGGGGTGAGTTCGATTCCGGTGACGTCGAGCATCACCGGACCCAGGGGCAAGGGGTCGTTCTGGGACATCACTCAAGGCTCGAATCGGCGCTCCCGCGGGAGCCATCTTTTCAGGATAGCGAGGCTTCGGGGAGAAAGGCGAGTGCCTTGAGCTTCTCGATGCGATCGCGGATGCGGGCCGCCTCCTCGAATTCGAGGTCGCGTGCTTTTGCGAACATCTCCTGTTCGAGGCGCTCGATCTCCTTCGCCGCGTTCTCCGGCGCCCCCAGATAATCAGCGCCCTCCTCCGCGACCTTCCGCCCGCGGCGGCCGCTGGAACCGGGCGTGGCGTTGCGCGCCTCGAGGATGTCCGCGATGTTCTTGCGGATGCCCTGGGGCGTGATGCCGTGGGCCTCGTTGTGCTCGATCTGTTTGGCCCGGCGGCGCTCGGTCTCGTCGATGGCGCGTTGCATGGAGCCGGTGATCTTGTCGGCGTAGAGGATGGCCTTGCCGTTCACGTTGCGCGCGGCGCGGCCGATGGTCTGGATCAGCGAGCGGTCGGAGCGCAGGAAGCCCTCCTTGTCCGCGTCCAGGATCGCCACCAGGGAGACCTCGGGCATATCCAGCCCTTCGCGCAGCAGGTTGATCCCGACCAGGACGTCGAACTCCCCCAGTCGCAGGTCGCGGATGATCTCCATGCGTTCCACCGTGTCGATATCCGAGTGCAGATAGCGCACGCGCACGCCGTGTTCGGTGAGGTAATCCGTCAGGTCCTCGGCCATGCGCTTGGTCAGGGTGGTGATGAGAACCCGTTCGTCGCGTTCGACGCGATCGCGCACCTCCGAGAGGACGTCGTCCACCTGCGTACCGGCCGGACGGACCTCCAGTTCCGGGTCCAGCAGCCCGGTCGGGCGGACCACCTGGTCGACAATCGCCCCGGCATGTTCGCGCTCGTACGGGCCGGGGGTGGCCGAGACGTAGATCGTCTGCGGCATCAGGGCCTCGAACTCCTCGAAACGCAGCGGGCGGTTGTCCAGGGCCGATGGCAGGCGGAAGCCGTATTCCACCAGGGTCTCCTTGCGCGAGCGGTCGCCCTTGTACATCCCCCCGACCTGGGGAACCGAGACATGGGATTCGTCGATGACCAGCAGCGCATCCTTCGGCAGGTAGTCAAAAAAGGTCGGCGGCGGCTCGCCCGGGGCGCGTCCGGAGAGGTAGCGCGAGTAGTTTTCGATCCCGTTGCAGTACCCGATCTCCAGGATCATCTCCAGGTCGAACAGCGTGCGTTGTTCCAGACGCTGAGCCTCGACCAGCCGATCCTCCTTGCGCAGGAAGTCCAGGCGCTCCTTGAGTTCGTCGCGGATGTGGTCCACGGCCTCCAGCAGGGTCTCGCGCGGCGTTACGTAGTGCGTCTTGGGGTAGATCGTCAGACGCGGCACCGTGCGCAGCTGTTCGCCGGTTAGCGGATCGAAGTACGACAGCCGCTCCACCTCGTCGTCGAACAGCTCGATGCGCACCGCCTCGCTGTCGGATTCCGCCGGGTGGATGTCGATCACCTCGCCGCGTACGCGGTAGGTGGCGCGGCGCAGCTCGGTGTCGTTGCGGGTGTACTGCAGCTCCGCCAGACGGCGCAGCAGGTCGCGCTGGTCGATCCGGTCGCCGCGCTCCACGTGCAGCACCATCGACAGATACTTGCGCGGGTCGCCCAGGCCGTAGATGGCCGACACCGAGGCCACGATGATTGCGTCGCGCCGCTCCAGCAGCGCACGGGTGGCGGACAGGCGCATCTGCTCAATGTGATCGTTGATCGAGGCGTCCTTCTCGATGTAGGTGTCCGACGACGGGACGTAGGCCTCCGGCTGGTAGTAGTCGTAGTAGGAAACGAAGTACTCCACCGTGTTGTGCGGGAAGAACTCCTTGAATTCCCCGTACAACTGCGCCGCCAGCGTCTTGTTGGGTGCCAGGATGATGGTGGGGCGCTGTACCTGCTCGATCACGTTGGCGATGGTGAAGGTCTTGCCCGATCCGGTTACGCCGAGCAAGACCTGGTGCGCGAGGCCGGCCTCCAGCCCTTCGGTCAGCGCACGGATCGCCGTCGGCTGATCGCCCGCCGGCTGATACTCCGATACGACCTTGAATTGTTCGCCTTCGCCTGGCTGCACCTTATCCTCCGCGCCTGATTTCAGTATCATTTCGCCCCGACCGCCCGCGCGGCCCATCGACCCGATCACACAGAGGCCTACCCCTTGGATATCGAGCTTTCCGACCGCGTCCAGCGCATCCAGCCCTCCCCCACTCTCGCCGTCAGCGCGCTGGCCGCTCAGCTTCGCGCGGAGGGGCGGGACATCGTCGGGCTGGGGGCCGGAGAACCGGATTTCGATACCCCCGAGCATATCAAGCAGGCGGCGGTGGACGCGCTTGCCCGCGGAGAAACCAAGTACACTCCGGTGGACGGTACGGCCAGCCTCAAGGCGGCCATCATCCGCAAATTCGATCGCGACAACGGCCTGACGTTCACCCCTGACCAGATCCTGGTGTCCTCCGGTGGCAAGCAGAGCATCTTCAATCTCTGCCAGGCCCTGCTGAATCCCGGGGACGAGGTCGTGATCCCCGCCCCCTACTGGGTGTCCTACCCGGATATCGCCCTGCTGGCCGGGGCGCGCCCGGTGATCGTCAGCGCCGAGCAGGATGCCGGCTTCCGCATCACCGGGGAACAGCTGGAGGCCGCGATCACCCCGAACACCCGCCTGGTGTTCCTGAACAGCCCGTCCAATCCCACGGGCGCGGCGTATTCGGCCGCCGAGTTGACCGAACTGGCCGAGGTGCTGCGGCGCCACCCCCGTGTGGTCATTGCCACGGATGACATGTACGAACATATCCGGTTTGGCTCGGCCCCGTTCGTGAACATCGTCAACGTCGCCCCGGATCTGCTCGAGCGCACCGTGGTGCTGAATGGCGTATCCAAGGCCTATGCGATGACCGGCTGGCGCATCGGCTACGCCGGTGGTCCGAAGAACCTGATCGCGGCGATGAAGAAGATCCAGTCGCAAAGCACCTCCAATCCGACCTCCATTGCCCAGGCCGGCGCCGAGGCCGCATTGAACGGCGACCAGGGCTGCGTGGTGGCCATGTGTTCGGCCTTCGCCGAGCGCGCTCGCCACGTCGTGGACGGCCTCAATGCCATCGAGGGGATCGACTGCCTCATGCCGGACGGCACCTTCTACTGCTTCCCTCGCGTCACCGGCCTGATGGCGGCAGCCGATATCGACACCGACGTCGCCCTGACCAAGCAGCTGCTGGACGAGGTGGGCGTGGCCCTGGTTCCGGGGAGCGCCTTCGGCGCGCCGGGCCATGTGCGTGTCTCGTTCGCCACCAGCGTGGACCAGCTCGACAAGGCCCTGGAGCGCCTGCGCGAGTTCGTGGCGCGCCACCACTGACACCGGGTACGGCGGCGAAACGCGTCGGGCGGCCAGATTTTCCTTGACGCCCCCGCCCCGCCCGATTAGGATTTGCGCCCAATTCCCCGGTAGCTCAGTCGGTAGAGCGGGTGACTGTTAATCACTAGGTCGGCGGTTCGAGCCCGTCCCGGGGAGCCAGACAAAGAAAAAGCCAGGTCACCATGACCTGGCTTTTTTCGTTTGGGGGGTTACGGTCCCGTTACCCTACTCTGGCTCGTGCTCGAGGGGCTCCAGCGACTGCAGGTAGACGGCAATCGCGCGGCGGTCTTCGTCGGTCAGATGAGCGGTGCCGTGGTCGATCACGTCGGCCATGGCGCCGCCGGCAAAGTCGCCGTCGCGGGTCAGGCCCATCTCCAGGTAGCGGGCGATATGGCGTTCGCCCCAGCGTCCGATGCCGGTCTCGCGATCCGGGGTGATGTTCGAGGCGACATCCCCGTCCGGCAGGCGGGCCCCGGCGCCCAGCCGCTCCAGGTCGAGACCGCCGGTCCGAGTGCGCGGGGTGTGGCACTCCATGCAGTGGCCGAGGGCCAGGGTCAGGTAGGCGCCGCGGTTCCACGGCTCCGATTCGTCCGGGTCGGGTTCGAAGGCCCCCGGCTCGAAATGCAGCCACTTCCAGCCCATCAGGGACGGCCGGAACCGCGCGTACCAGACCAGGTCGTGCGGCGTGTTCTCCCGCGCCACAGGCTCGACCTCGGCCTGCAGGAAGGCCCACAAGGCCTCGATGTCCTCGTCCTTCATGCGGGTGTAGGAGGTAAACGGAAACGCGGGATAGTAATGCCGCCCGTCCGGCCCGCGGCCCTGCTGGAGCGCGCGCTTGAAGTCGTCCTCGGACCATCCGCCGATGCCGTGTTCCGGATCCGGCGTGATGTTCGGACCGTAGAACACGCCAAAGGGGCTCTCGATGGGGCGCCCGCCGGCCAGGAATTCGCCGTCTTCCGCCGTGTGGCAGGTGACGCAGCCCCCGGCCCGCAGGACGTACTCGCCATAGGCGATGCGATCCTCCGCGTCCGCCTCGGGCTCCAGCTCACCGATCGAGGTGTCCGCCAGTATGGGGGCGGACCCGATCAGGCCGGCAAGACAGAGGGCCGGCAGCCAGGCTGTCGGCCCTCGTTTGGTACCCGCCATTGCCACCGATCAGTCGCGGCGGAAGTCGTCGTGGCAGGCCTGACAGGACTGCCCGAGGTTGCGGAAGCGAATGGCGTATTCGTCTTCGTTGCCCGCCTCCACGGCGGCATGGAGCGCCTCGGCGGCCTCGCGGGTGTCGTTGGAGAGTTCCTCGAAGCGCTCCCAGTCATCCCAGATCTCTTCCTTGGCATCGGTATCCGGGAAGTCGCTGCCCTCGGGGAACAGGCTGGGGATATCCTGACTGAGCGCCACCAGCTGGCTGGTGTGCATCTCGAGGTTGTCCCCGAAATCGGCTCCATCCACGACCACGGCGGCGATGGCCCCGACGTTCCCGCCGATCGCGCGCATCACGCCCTGACGGTAGTCGATCGTCGCCTCGTGTTCGTCAAAGGCGTGGACGGTGCTGCCAGCGCTCAACCCGAGGGTGAGCGCGGCGGCCACGGCCGAGGCGGTGACAAGACGTGCGGCATTCTTCATGGTGCTTCCTCCCTGTAACGAAAAGAATCTCGCCCGTGGCGGGCGAGCCGAAGCCTGAACGCTACCCGAGAACTGTAGACGACCCGCCGGCCGCCTTGCCACGGGGCGAAGGGTCCCGCGAAAACTCGCCAGACCTGCCCCATTGACCCTGCTCCGCGCGCGGGGTTCCCGGAGGCCCGTTACAATCGCCCGGCACCCAGTCGTCTGGTACCCACATGCACGAATACAGCCTCCCACCCGCCGACGCGACCGCTTTGCGCGAGGCCGTCATCCACGCCGGCCTGGAGACCAACCGCCGCGGCCTCAATCAGGGCACGTCGGGCAACATCAGTGTGCGCCTGGGCGATGGCATGCTGATCACGCCATCCGGTGTGCCCTACGAGGCCCTGCGTCCGGAGGACCTGGTGTACGTGGATGCCGCCGGGCGCTGGGACCCGCAGCGCAAGCCCTCCAGCGAGTGGCACTTCCACCGCGCGATCCTGCAGGCCCGCCCGGAGCTGGGCGCGGTTGTCCACGTGCACTCTGTGTACGCCAGCGTGGTGGCCATCCAGGGACGCGACATCCCTGCCCTGCACTACATGATCGCGGCGGCGGGCGGGAACTCCATTCGCTGCGCGCCGTATGCGACCTTCGGTACGGAGGCGCTTTCGCGCCTGGCGGTTGAGGCCCTCGAGGACCGTACTGCCTGTCTACTCGCCAACCACGGCATGATCGCCACCGGGCCGGACCTTGAGCGGGCCCTGTGGCTCACCGAGGAAGTCGAGCTGCTGGCGCGCCAGTATGTCCTGAGTCTGCAGATCGGCGGGCCCACGCTGCTGGATGACGCGGAGATGGACCGGGTGCTGGAGAAGTTCCGCCACTACGGGCCGCAGCGCGACGCGCCACAATAGTCGCCAGAATGGTTCAGAGCCCCGGCACCGCTTCGTCCGCCTCCGGCAACGGCGCCGAGCGCGGGGCGAAGTCGATCCGCTCGCGGGTTTCCAGGTAATGACGAAGCGCCCAGCTTACGGACGGGAACGCACGTTCCTCCAGCGGCGGCAAGGCGTCGAACGGGAACAGCTTCACCTCTTCGGACTCCGGGCCGGAGGCAATCGTGTCGCTCAGCAGGCGCGCCCGGTAGATCATCTGCACATGCCCGACGTGCGGCACGCTGTACACCCCCAGCAACTGATCGACTTCCAGCTCCGCGCGCGCCTCCTCCCAGGCCTCGCGGCGGGCGCCCTCACCCGGGCTCTCGCCCTTTTCCATGAAGCCGGCCGGCAGGGTCCAGTAACCGCGGCGGGGCTCGATCGCCCGGCGACAAAGCAGGACGCGATCCTCCCATATGGCCACGCTCCCGACGATGATTCGCGGGTTCTCGTAGTCCACGAAGCCACAATGTTCACAGACGCGGCGCTCGCGATCATCGCCCTGCGGGACTTCGTTGTGGAAACGTGGACTCAGGCCGGTCGGGTTACGATTCATGGCGGTTCCGTGAGGGCGTGTCAGGAGCTGCAAACAGGTAAACCGGCGCAGCGTGCCCTGAACATGCAACGCCGGTGGCGGTCCACAATAGAAAAGGCGCACCGACGCAGTACAGAGGGGATCATGACCACACGCACACGCTTTACCGTCGGTGAACTGGTTCACCATACCAAGTTCGATTACCGCGGTGTGATCGTCGATGTGGACCCGGTATACGCCGGTTCCGATGAATGGTACGAGACGGTGGCCAGGAGTCGTCCGCCGAAGGATCAGCCGTGGTATCACGTACTGGTGGATGGCTATTCGCACAGCACCTACGTGGCCGAACGCCACCTGGAACCGGATCCGCGCGGGGAGCAGATCGAGCATCCGGCCCTCGGGCAGTTCTTTGACCGGTTCATGAATGGACGCTATTCGCGCCACGGGGATCCCGGCGCCCATTGATCGCGGCCGCCGCTTCTTGGGGCACCCCGTTCAACCCAATACGACAGGGACGCATATGGCACAGGAAAACCGGCGCAGTCGCGTCGTCACAGAAGGCCCCCGCCGGACGCCGAATCGCGCGATGCTGCGCGCGGTCGGTTTCGGAGATGACGATTTTCGGCGCCCGATCGTGGGGATCGCCAACGCCCACAGCACCATCACCCCCTGCAATATGGGGATCGGCGCCCTCGCCGCCCGAGCCGAGCAGGCGGTGCGTCAGGCCGGGGGCATGCCCCAGACCTTCGGCACAATCACCATCTCCGACGGCATCTCGATGGGCACCCCCGGGATGAAGTACTCCCTGGTCTCGCGCGAGGTCATCGCGGATGCCATCGAGACGGTCGTCAATGGCCAGAGCCTGGACGGCATCCTGGCCACCGGTGGCTGCGACAAGAACATGCCCGGAGCGATGATCGCGCTGGCCCGGCTCAATGTGCCCGGGATCTTCGTCTACGGTGGCACGATCAAGCCGGGGCACTACAAGGATCAGGACCTGACCATTGTCAGTGCCTTCGAGGCCGTGGGCCAGCATGGGGCTGGCAAGCTATCCGACGAGGATCTGCTGGGCGTGGAGAAGAACGCCTGCCCCGGCGCCGGTTCCTGTGGCGGCATGTTTACCGCCAACACCATGTCCAGCGCCTTCGAGGCCATGGGGATGAGCCTGCCCGGGTCCTCCACCCTGGCGGCGGAGGACCCGGAAAAGGGCGATTCCGCGGCGCGTTCGGCGGAGGTCCTGCTGGACGCAATCCACGCCAACCGCCGGCCACGCGACATTCTGACCCGCGAGGCCTTCGAGAATGCCCTCGCCGTGGTCATGGCGCTGGGCGGTTCCACCAATGCCGTACTCCATCTGCTGGCGATCGCGCACGCGGCGGAGGTGCCGCTGGACATCGACGATGTCGAGCGGGTTCGACGCAAGGTCCCGGTCCTGTGCGACCTGAAGCCTTCCGGGCGCTATGTCACCACCCAGTTCCATGCAGTGGGCGGGACACCCCAGGTGATGAAGATGCTGCTGGATGCCGGGTGGTTGCACGGCGACTGCCTGACCATCACCGGCGCGACGCTGGCCGAGACCCTGCGGGATATTCCCGCGACTCCCCCGGAGGACCAGGACATCATTCGCCCCCTCGACCGGCCGCTGTATCCACACGGGCACCTGGCCATCCTCAAGGGGAATCTGGCCGCCGAGGGCGCCGTGGCCAAGATCACTGGTCTCAAGCGGACCGCGATCTCGGGCCCCGCGCGCTGCTTTGATTCCGAGGAAGAATGCCTGGACGCGATCCTGGCCGGACGGATCCAGGCGGGGGATATCCTGGTCATCCGCTACGAGGGCCCGCGCGGCGGGCCCGGCATGCGCGAGATGCTGGCCCCCACCGCAGCCATTATCGGGGCTGGTCTGGGCGATGCGGTCGGCCTGATTACCGATGGTCGCTTCTCCGGCGGCACCTACGGGATGGTGGTTGGCCATGTCGCGCCGGAGGCCGCCGTCGGCGGCACGATCGCGCTGGTCCAGGACGGCGACATCATCGAGATTGATGCCAGCGAGAACCGCCTGGCCCTGCAGGTCGATGACACCGAGCTGGAGCGTCGGCGCGCCCGCTGGACGACCCCCGCCCCGCGCTTTGATCGCGGGGTGCTGGGCAAGTATGCCCGGCTGGTGGGTTCGGCGAGCCGGGGCGCCGTGACCGACGACTTCAGCGGCACCTGACGCCCGCCCGCGCCCATGACGCATCCGGATCCGCGGCACCCCGATTTCAGCATGCTGCCGCCGGTGATCGGCTTCCTGCTGATCACCAACGTCGCTCTGTTTCTCGCGATGCCCTGGCTGGGGGACTGGCTCGTCAACCATTTCGGGCTCTGGCCCGTCGGGACCCCGGCCACCGTCCACCAGGATGGCTCGTGGATGCGGGTGCCGGACTTCCAGTTGTGGCAGCTGGTGAGCTACGGCTTCCTCCACGGCGGCCCGATTCATCTGTTCGTGAACCTGTTTGCCGTGTGGATGCTGGGGGTGCAGATCGAGAATGCCTGGGGCTCGCGCACTTTCGCCGTGTATTTCCTGGTCTGCGTGATCGGGGCCGGGCTGGTGCAGCTGTTCGTGACCGCCTACGGCAACGGCGACATGATCTATCCGACCATCGGCGCGTCGGGGGGCGTATTCGGGGTTCTGCTGGCGTTCGGGATGATGTTCCCCAACCAGCGCCTGTTCCTGATCTTCCTGCCGATTCCGATCAAGGCGAAGTATTTCGTCATCGGCTACGGGGCGCTGGAACTGTACCTGGGAATCTCGGGCACCCTCGCCGGCATCGCCCACTTCGCCCACCTGGGCGGCATGGCCTTCGGCTTCTTGCTGATCCAGTACTGGCGCGGCCGCCTGCCCATCCGGCCGCGCCAGCGCCGTTTCTGGTGGTAGCGGCCCGGGTTGTGACGGACTCGATCAGCCCGCCGAGCGGGCCCGGAGGTATGCGGCGAAGTCGTCCTTCAGTTCCGGATGGTTGAGTGCAAACTCCACCGTCGCCTCCAGGTAACCCAGCTTCGACCCACAGTCGAAGCGACGCCCCTCGAAGTTGAAGGCCGTCACCCGTTCCAGTTCGAGCAGGCGTGCGATCGCGTCCGTCAGCTGGATCTCGCCGCCCGCCCCCGGCTTCTGGGTTGCCAGCATTTCGAAGATCTTCGGGGTCAGGACATAGCGCCCGACCACCGCGACACTGGATGGCGCATGGTCGGGGTCGGGCTTTTCCACGATGCCCTTGACGTCCCAGCTGCGCGGGCCGGTCTGCACCGGGTCGATGATGCCGTACTGGTGGGTGCGATCGGGCGGCACCTCCTCCACCCCCAGCACGCTGCAGCCGTGCTCGGCGTACTGCTCGACCATCTGCCGCGTCGCCCCGCCGTTGGCCGATTCGATCAGGTCATCGGCCAGGATTACCGCGAAGGGTTCGTTGCGGACGATCGGATGCGCGCAGGCCACCGCATGTCCGAGACCGAGTGCGTCGGACTGACGCACATAGACGCAGGTCACATTGGGGGGAACGATGTTCCGAACCTGCTCGAGCAGTTCGGTCTTGCCCCGCTCTTCCAGCTCGTGTTCGAGTTCGTAGGCCTTGTCGAAGTGATCCGGAATGGATCGCTTGTTTCGCCCGGTCACGAACACCAGGGTCTCGATGCCGGCGGCAACGGCCTCCTCCGCCGCGTACTGGATCAACGGCTTGTCCACGACCGGAAGCATCTCTTTCGGGTTTGCCTTGGTCGCCGGCAGAAAGCGCGTACCCATCCCGGCAACCGGGAACACGGCGGTACGAATCGGGGCGTGATTCTGGCTCATTCCTTCTCCTGGTGACTTCACAGCAAACCCCCGGCCAACGCATCCTTTCGGACCCGTCGACCGGGGGCCGGTAGTGAGTGGCGGCCCATGCCGCCACCCGTCTCGCTACTCGACGACGATGCGCTCGAGGTTCATCTCCACGGTGCGCTCGCCAATCCCGGACACCTCGGTCAGGGCCTGGACCGAGGCGAAGTCACCGTGTGCCTCGCGGTGCTCCACAATGGCTTGCGCCTTGACCGGTCCCACGTTCTCCAGTGCGGCCAGCTCGTCGGCCGATGCCCCGTTCAGGTTGACCGGCTGGCCACCCGATGCGGTCACCATGACCAGTGGCAGGACACAGAGGCCCGCCAGGGCCCAGCACTTCGCGCATTGGAACAGCTTGTTCATGAAAACGCTCCTTATCTTCGTTGAACGATCGGTGCATCCGTGCACCGCGTGGTAGACCCGGATTCCAACCTTCAACCCGAGACTACCCGGGCATCCTAGCGAGAACAGCCCCGCCGGAAAACCCCCTCATTCCACGGCGTCATTCGGCATGTTCAGGCTTGTGACGAAGGCCTCCATCGCCGCGGCCGGGTCGGGGGCGCGGGTGATCGGCCGGCCGACCACGATCGCGCTGGCGCCCGCCTCCAGGGCCCGCTCGGGGGTCATGACACGCTTCTGGTCATCGCCTCCCGTGTCTTCCAGCCGGATCCCCGGTGTTACCAGGAGTGGCCGCTCGCCCAGCCGGCGCCGCAGCATGGCGGCCTCCTGCGCCGAGCACACCAGGCCCTCCAGCCCCGCCTTTTGTATCGCCAGTTCCCCCAGCAAGCCCACCTGATCGGCCGGCTCGCGACTCACGCCGATCTCACGCAGGGTGCCGGCGTCGCTGGAGGTCAGCACCGTGACGGCCAGCAGCGCCGTGGTGTCGTTGGTTTCGCGTACCGCTTCGTGTGCGGCCCGCATCATCTCCAGGCCGCCGCTGGCATGTACGTTGATCAGCCACACGCCGGTACGCGCCGCGGCCCGGCAGGCAGCCGCCACGGTATTCGGGATGTCGTGAAACTTCAGGTCCAGAAACACCCGAAAGCCGAGGTCGTGAAGCCGTTGCAGCAGCGCCGGACCGGCGACCACGAACAGTTCGAAGCCGACCTTCAGGGCGCACTGCGCCGGGTCGAGCTGTCGGGCGAATGCCAGCGCCGCATCGGCCTCTGCAAAGTCGAGGGCGACGATCAGGCGCGTGGCGGGTTCCGGGGTCACTGTCGTGGGTCGGGTCATGGGTGGTGGCTCCCTTCGCGGATCAACGCCTCCTCGGCGGCTTCCGTCGTCTGGTCGATATCGAAATCAAGCCCGCGCAGGGTATCCCAGCGCCGGCAGCTCGGGCACTGCCATACATGCGCCCGTCCCTGGTAGCCGCAGTTCCCGCATTGGTACAAGTGTTGGCTGCCAAGCTGGTCGGCCAGGGCCTTCTCGAACGCCGAGAATTCCGTGCTGTATTGCTGCACCGCCGGCAGGATCTTCATCCAGCGAACCGCCTCCAGCAGGCCCGAGGTCGGGACCGGGCGTTGCGCCAGGATCTGCCCCAGTTCGGAAAGCGCGGCGTCCAGCCGTCCCGTGCGCCGGTACAGCCGCATCAGGGCAATCCGCGCCATGGTGATCCCGCGACTTCGGGCCAGGTCGTCCAGGAGTTCCTCCAGCTGCCCCAGACGGTTCTCGCCGGGCAGTTCCTGATGCAGGCGCTCGATCCGGGGCACCAGGAGAGGCGCCAGTTGCGGGGTGCGCGCCACGGCATCCCGCCCGAACCGGATCGCCTCGCGGATCTCGCCGGCGCGCGCCGCAATCTCCGACTGGATCAGCAGAGCCCGCGACAGACCGGGAACCAGTTCCTCGGCCTGTTTCGCGCGCGCCCTCGCCTCCTCGTGGTCGTCCTGGTCCAGCGCGATCCGCGCCAGTTCGCAGTGGTAGTGGGCGATCCGCAGCTGTTCATGGGCGACCCCATGCGCCTTCAGCCGGTCGCCCACCTCGATCGCCCGCTCCCATTCCCGCTGGGTTTCGTAGACCTGGCGCAGGCCCTCCAGGGCCGGCACGGCCTGGTGCGGCGAGTCCGCGAGTTCGCGAAAGACGGCCTCGGCCCGGTCCAGCACTCCCGCCAGCAGGAAGTCCTCGCCGAGCTCGCAAAGGGCCTGGGCCCGCTGGGCCGCCGGCAGCGTCGGGCGCGCCACCAGGTTCTGGTGGATGCGAATGGCGCGATCCACCTCGCCCCGGCGCCGGAACAGCCGCCCGAGGATTACATGCGTCTCGAAAGTCTCGTGATCGACCTCCACCATCTCGATGAAGGCCTGCAGCGCATCATCGGTGCGATCATCCAGCAGGTGGCGTACGCCCTCGAGGTAACGATCCAGTGACGGCTCGCGCTCTTCCTGGTCTTCCGGCACGCCATAGCGTGCCAGCCACCAACCACTTGCCGCGGCGAGCGGGAGCAGCAACCAGAACCAGTCATTGATCATCGGCGAGTACGCTCCCCGGGTACGGACAGCGAAGCAAAAGGTATGGAAGACCGCATGGCGATGCGGCTAGTAGAAATCCCGCATGGGTGCGGTACGCAGCTGCTCGACCTCGACCTTGAGGGCATGGTTCTGCTCGCGCAGGTCGGCGATCTTCTGCCGCAGCCGGCGCAGGCGCAGCCAGAGCACCAGCGAGGCCAGGATCACTCCAAACAAGGCGGCCAACCCGAGGAACACCACCAGGGGGGCCTCGATCTCGAGACCCGGCAACACCAGTGTCACCAGGGCTTCGTTCAGAACAACAAGAATACCGACCGCGGACGAGATCAGGATCAGCGCGACAAACGCCACGGTGTTGCGAATCTTCTGTCGCCGCCGCTCGTCCATGGACGGTCTAGCCGTTTTCGGCTACAGAATCGTTTACCCGTTCGCGCAATTCCTTGCCGGGCTTGAAATGAGGGACATGCTTGCCGGGCAAGGCAACGCCTTCACCGGTCTTGGGGTTCCGGCCCAGTCGGGGTGGCCGGAAGTGCAGCGAAAAGCTGCCAAAGCCGCGAATCTCCACCCGTTGCCCGTTCGCCAGCGCGTGGCTCATGCGTTCGAGCAATGCCTTGACGGACATCTCCACGTCCCTGGCTGGCAGATGAGGTGACTTCCGGGCGAGGTTCTCGATCAATTCCGATTTGGTCATCTGGCACTCGTCACAGACAGGAAGGAAATCCGGTTTCCCGGTACAAAATGGCCCACGGCACCCCTTGGCACCGCGGGCCACGACGGAACGGACTTAGTCGTTCTTGTCCATCTGTTCCTTCAGCAGATCGCCCAGCGTGGTACCGCCGCCGGCATTACTGCCGTAGTCGGAGACCATCTCGGCTTCTTCCGCCCGGTCCTTGGCCTTGATCGACAGACTGATGGCGCGGGTCTTCTTGTCGACGCCCATGAACTTGGCCTCGACCGTATCGCCCACCTTCAGCACGGTGCTGGCGTCTTCCACGCGGTCCTGGGAGATATCGGCCGCGCGCAGGATGCCGTCGATGCCGTCAGCCAGTTCGACCACGGCTGCCTTGGCGTCCACTTCCTTGACCGTGCCGGAGACAATGCTGCCCTTGCTGTGCTCGGCCACGAAGTTGGCGAACGGATCGCGATCCAGCTGCTTCAGGCCCAGGGAGATACGCTCACGCTCGGGATCCACGGACAGGACCACGGCCTCGACCTCGTCACCCTTCTTGAAGTTGCGAATGGCTTCTTCGCCCGCTTCGTGCCAGGACAGATCGGACAGGTGGATCAGGCCATCGATGCCGCCTTCCAGGCCCACGAACACGCCGAAATCGGTGATCGACTTGATCTGGCCGCTGACCTTCTCGCCGCGGTTGTGGTTGGCCGCGAAGTCGTCCCACGGATTCGACTGGCACTGTTTCATGCCCAGCGAGATGCGGCGGCGTTCTTCGTCCAGGTCCAGGATCATCACCTCGACCTCGTCGCCGATCGCGACCATCTTGCCCGGGTTGACGTTCTTGTTGGTCCAGTCCATCTCGGACACGTGCACCAGGCCTTCCACGCCGTCTTCGATTTCCACGAAGCAGCCGTAGTCGGTGATGTTGGTGACCTTGCCGAAGATGCGGGTGCCGGTCGGATAACGGCGGGTGATGTTCTCCCACGGATCCTCGCCCAGCTGCTTCAGGCCCAGCGACACACGCATGCGCTCGCGATCGAACTTCAGGACCTTGACCTCGACTTCCTGGCCGATCTCGACCACGTCGGACGGATGCTTGACGCGCTTCCAGGCCATGTCGGTGATGTGCAGCAGGCCGTCGATGCCGCCCAGATCCAGGAACGCACCGTAATCGGTGAGGTTCTTGACGATGCCCTTGACCTGCGCGCCTTCCTGCAGGTTCTTCAGCAGTTCCTCGCGCTCGGCGCTGTATTCCTGCTCGACCACGGCGCGGCGCGACACGACCACGTTGTTGCGGCGGCGATCCAGCTTGATGAGCTTGAACTCCAGCTCCTTGCCTTCCAGATACGCGGTATCGCGCACCGGACGGACATCCACGAGTGAACCCGGCAGGAACGCCCGGATATCGCCCAGCTCGACGGTGTAACCGCCCTTGACCTTGCCGGAGATCTTGCCGGTGACGTACTGCTCTTCTTCCATCGCACCTTCGAGACGGTCCCAGGCCTTGGCCCGCTTGGCCTTCTCGCGCGACATGCGCGTCTCGCCGAAACCGTCTTCCGGGGTCTCGAGGGCCACTTCGACGACATCGCCGACCTTGACCTCGAGCTCACCCTCGTCGTTCATGAACTGCTCGGTGGGGATGACCCCCTCGGACTTCAGGCCGGCGTTCACCACGACGACGTCCGGGGTGACCTCAATGACGGTGGCACTGAGGATGGCACCCGGCTGCATCTGGGTGTAGGCCATGCTCTCTTCGAGCAGTTGCGCGAAACTTTCACTCATGGATTTGTGAACCTGTGGTTTAACAAATGCTTGCAGAAACTTCCTGCAACCAGTTCTAGACGTTGATGATCCCGCTTCCGACGGCTTATTCCGCGGGGCGGGGGCTTTGTTCCGGGAGTACGTCCCGGAGGCGCTCCAGGATCATGTCCACCACGCCAACGATGTCGAGGTCCGTGGTATCCAGTTCCCAGGCATCTTCGGCGGGCTTGAGGGGGGCCACGCTGCGTTCGCGGTCGCGACGGTCGCGGGCCTCCATCTCGTCCTGAAGGGCGGAGAGATTAGCACTAAGTCCTTGTTCCTTCAACTGCATGTAACGCCGGCGTGCCCTTTCCTCGGCAGAGGCCGTGAGAAAGATCTTCAGGTCCGCCGCGGGGAAGACCACGGTCCCCATATCGCGCCCGTCCGCGACCAGCCCGGGGGGCTTGGCGAAGCCTCGCTGGCGCTCCAGCAGGGCCTCGCGCACGGCCGGGATGGCGGCCACCTGGGAGGCGTCGCTGCCCGCCTGTTCGGTGCGCAGCAGCTGATCGACCGGCGCCCCCTCCAGCAGGGTCGTGACCGCTGTGGCGTCTCGATTCACCTCGAAGTCGACGTCGAGACCGGCGGCCAGTCGAACGAGCGCGGCCTCATCGGTCAGCTCGACCCCGTGCTGGCGTGCCGCCAGCCCCAACAGACGGTACAGCGCGCCGCTGTCCAGCAGATGCCAGCCCATGGCGGCGGCCACGCGCATGCAGACCGTGCCCTTGCCGGCCCCGCCCGGGCCGTCGATGGTCAGTACCGGAACTTCCGAACTCATGCGGCCTCCAGCTGCAGCCCGGCCTCGCGCGCAAGCGCCACAAAGCCGGGGAAGGATGTACCCACGTTCGCGCAATCGTGGATCCGGATGGGGGCGGTGGCCCGCAGCCCCGCCACCGCGAACGACATGGCGATACGGTGGTCGCCATGACTGTTGATCTCGCCACCGGTGAAGCCGTCGCCACCCCGGATCCGGATACCATCCGGCTGCACGGCGCAGTCGACGCCGAGTGCGGCGAGGCCGTCGGCCATCACCTGGATACGGTCGCTCTCCTTGACCCGCAGCTCCTCGGCGCCGGTCAGTACGGTCTCGCCCTCGGCGCAGGCCGCGGCGACGAAGATCGCGGGGAATTCGTCGATCGCCAGCGGCACCAGGTGCTCCGGAATCTGGATCCCCTTGAGCCGGGCGGCCTCGACCTCCAGATCCGCCACCGGCTCGCCGCCCGCCTCGCGTTCGTTGAGGATGCGGATCTCGGCGCCCATCAGGCGCAGGATATCGATCACACCGGTGCGGGTCGGATTGATGCCGACATGCTCCAGGCGCATGCGCGAACCGGCTGCGATCGAGGCCCCGACCAGGAAGAAGGCGGCCGAGGAGATATCCGCCGGCACATCGACCGGACTCGCGACCAGCCGGCCACCCCCCTCGACGCAGGCCCGTGGCCCGTCGCGTTCGACCGCGTAACCAAAGCCGGCCAGCATGCGTTCGGTGTGATCCCGCGTGGGTGCCGGCTCGGTCACGCAGGTCTTGCCATCCGCCCACAGGCCGGCCAGCAGCAGGGCCGACTTCACCTGGGCGCTGGCCACCTCGAGCACGTGATCGGTACCCCGCAGAGGGGCGCCGCCATGCACCCGCAGCGGCGGCGTCCCGGCATCACTGGTATCGATCCTGGCCCCCATGCGGGCCAGCGGGTCCGTGACCCGGCGCATCGGACGTCCGGTGAGGGAGCGATCGCCCACCAGCTCGCTGTCGAAGGGCTGCCCGGCGAGGACCCCGCACAGCAGCCGCATCGCGGTCCCCGAGTTGCCCATGTCCAGCGCAGCGGGTGGAGCCTGCAGTCCGTGCAGGCCGGCCCCCTGGATACGCACGCAGCCCGGTCCGGTGCGTTCGATGGCCACGCCCATCGCGCGGAAGGCCTCCAGCGTGGCGATGCAATCCGCCCCTTCGAGAAAGCCGGTCACATGGGTCTCCCCCTCGGCCAGCGCCCCGAGCATGATGGCGCGGTGGGAAATCGATTTGTCGCCCGGCACGCGGGCGTGGCCCGCAAGCTGGCCTCCGGGCTGTACGGTAAAGGTATTCATGGGGTTTCAGGTATCCAGTTGTGCATCCGCGGGGTCGCAGAGGCGATCGCGGGTTTCCTTGGCATGTTCAAAGCTTTGTTCGATGGTGGCGGCATCGCCGCGTTCGATCGCGCCGCGCAGCGTCTCGAGGTCGTTCTGGTATTGCCCGATGACCTCGAGGATGGCGTCGCGGTTGGCCAGGCAGATATCGCGCCAGACCACCGGGTCACTGGAGGCGATGCGCGTGAAGTCGCGAAACCCGCCGGCGGCGTAGTGAAAGATCTCGTCGCGTTCGCTCATGTTCGCCAGCGACGAGACCAGCGTGAACGCCAGTACATGCGGCAGGTGGCTGGTCGCGGCCAGGACCCGGTCATGATGCGCCGGGGTCATGTATTCGACCCGCGCGCCGGCGGCCTGCCACATGGCCGCCACGCGGTCCGTGGCCAGCGGGTTGGTGGCATCGGCCGGCGTCAGGATCACCAGGCGATCGCGGAACAGACTGGGGAAGGCGGCCCCTACCCCGCTTTTCTCGGTCCCGGCGATCGGGTGGCCGGGCACGAAGGCGCGCGGGACCGCACCGAAGCCGGCGCCCACCGCATCGATCACTGCCTGCTTGCTGCTGCCCACGTCGGTTAGCGGGCTGTCCTCGGGCCAGGCGGCCGCCAGGTCGCGGGCGAGCGGCTCCATCGCGCCCAATGGCACGGCGAGCACGCCCAGGTCGGCGCCCTCCGCGGCCGCGGCGACGTCCGTGGTCCAGCGGTCGATCACGCCCAGCCGCTGAGCTTCGCGCAAGTTGTCGGCATTGCGCGAGCAGCCGACGACCTCGCGGACCGCGCCGGCCTCGCGCAGGGCCAGCGCCAGCGAGCCGCCGATCAGGCCGACCCCGAAGATGACCAGCCGTTCGATCACGCCAGGACCTTGTCGAGTGCCGCGAGGAAGCGGTCGTTGTCTTCCCGGGTCGAGATGGTGACCCGCAGGTGACCGGGCAGGCCGTAATTCTCCACCGGCCGCGTGATGACGCCCTCGCGCAGCAGGCCTTCGTATACCGGGGCCGGATCACGCCCGGTGTCAAAGGTCACGAAGTTCCCCACGGACGGGATCACACGCAGCCCCTTATCCCGCAGGGCCGCCGTCACCTGCCGCAACCCGTCACGGTTGACGGCCACCGACTTCTCCACATGCGCGGTATCGTCCAGCGCCGCAAGGCCCGCGGCCTGGGCAATGGCGTTGACATTGAACGGCTGTCGGACCCGGTTGAGCAGGTCGGCGACCGCCGGGGAACTGACCGCGTACCCCAGGCGCAGTCCGGCCAGGCCCTGGATCTTGGAGAAGGTCCGGGTCACGATCAGGTTTGGGTAGCGATCCAGCCACTGCGTAGTGTCCGGATACCCGGCTGCCTCGACGTATTCGAAATAGGCCTCGTCCACGACCACCACGGTGGTCGCCGGTATCGCCGCCACGAAGGCCTCCAGCGCCGAACCCTCCAGCCAGGTCCCGGTGGGATTGTTCGGATTGGCCACGAACACCACGCGCACGTCGCCATCCACCCGTGCCCGCATGGCCTCGAGATCATGCCCGAAGGGCTGCTCCGGATGGTCGGCCCCCAGCGCGGGCGCGACCCGTGCCTCGGCATCGACCGCCTGGGTAACCAGCGGGTAGACCGCAAACGCATGCGCGGAGAACACGGCTGCCCGGCCCGGTGCCAGCCAGGTGCGCGCGACCAGCTCCAGCACCTCGTTGGAGCCGTTTCCGAGCGTGATCTGTTCCGGGGCGACGCCATGGCGCTCGGCCAGTCGAGCCTTCAGCTCGAAGCCGTTCCCGTCGGGATAGACATGGGCCTCGGCCAGCGCCGCGCGGCCCGCCTCCACCGCACGCGGTGACGGGCCCAGGGGGTTCTCGTTGGAGGCCAGTTTGATCGCCTGGCGAATACCCAGTTCGCGCTCCAGTGCGGCGACGGGCTTGCCGGGCTGATACGGGCTGAGGCCCTGGACCCCGGCGACTGCCAGGGCCACGGGATCAAAGCCCGGGCCGGCCGCAGCGGATACGGAAGGGTTGGATGCCATGCGGGAAACCTCGGGGATAGCGGGTGGGCGTGTCAGGTGGCGGCCTGGGGATAGCTACCCAGGACCTTGACGGTATCGGCACTGGCGCGCAGCTGCTCCAGGCAGTCGCGGATCAACGGGTCCTGCTGGTGCCCGACCAGATCGAGGAAGAACACGTAGTTCCACGGCGTGCAGCGCGAGGGGCGCGACTCGATCCGGGTCAGGCTGATGCCGGCCTCCGCGATCGGCTTGAGCAGCGAATACAGCGACCCTGGCCGGTTGGCGGTACTCAGCATCACCGATGTACGGTCCGCCCCGCTGGGTTGCGTGGTCCCCGAGCCGATGATCAGGAAACGCGTCGTGTTGTCGGCGCGATCCTCCACATGCGGGGCCCGCACCGGGACGTCGTAGTGTTCGGCCGCCGCCTGGCTGGCCAGCGCCGCCGCGGTGGGATCCTGCGCCGCGATCTCGGCCGCCCGGGCGTTGCTGGAGACCGCCTCGCGCTCGGCATGGGGCAGTTCGCTATCCAGCCACTGGCGGCATTGCGCCAGCGCCTGCGCATGCGCGAGGACCCGCCGCACCTGCCCGAGCTCCTCGGCCCGGGACAGCAGGTGGTGGTGGATCGGGGTCACGACCTCGCCACAGATCTGGAGGGAGGAATCCATGAAGCAGTCCACGGTGTGGGTGACGACCCCCTCGGAGCTGTTCTCGATGGGTACCACGCCGAACTGCGCGCGCCCGGTCTCCACCGCGCCGAACACCGCATCGATCGAGGCCAGCGGCTGGGTCTCGACGGCATGGCCGAAGTGCTTGCGCGCCGCCAGGTGAGTGAAGGTCCCCACCGGTCCGAGATAGGCGACATGGAGCGGATGCTCGAGCGCCAGGCACTCGGACATGATCTCGCGGAACAGCCGCGTGATGGCCTCGTCGGACAGCGGGCCGGGATTCCGTTCGCGCACCCGCCGAAGGATCTCGGCCTCGCGCTCCGGACGGTAGAACACCGGGTCGCTCTCCTGGCTGCGCTTGACCCGCGCAACCGCCTCGGCGCAGCGGGCGCGCTCGCTCAGCCGCTCCAGGAGCTCGGCATCCAGCGCGTCGATACGCGCGCGCAGGGCCGCGAGGTCTTCGCGGTCCTCGGCGGATGGCAACGAATGCGGATCCCCGGCCATCGCCTACAGCACCCGGGCCCGCAGCACGCCGTCGATCCGGTGCAGGGCGTCCAGGGTCTCCGCGTCGGGGTGGCCGTCCACGTCCATCAGGGTGTAGGCCAGATCGCCACGGGAGTCATTCATCAGGTGCAGGATGTTGATATTCGATTCGCCCAGCGTGTGCGAGATGCGCCCGACCCGGTCCGGCAGGTTCCGGTTGATGATCGCGATGCGGGTATCTCCCTTGCGGTCCAGCACCAGGGTCGGCAGGTTCACGGAGTTCACCACGTTGCCGTTTTCCAGGTAGTCCCGGAGCTGGTCGGCGATCATGACCGCGCAGTTCTCCTCGGATTCGGTCGTCGAGGCGCCCAGATGCGGCAGGGTAATCACCCGCGGGTGGCCCACCATGCCCTGTACCGGAAAGTCCGTGATGTAGGCATGCAGTCGATCCGCGTCCAGCCCTTCGCGCACCGCGGCGTCATCCACGATCCCCTCGCGGGCCAGGTTGAGCACCATCGCCCCGGGGTTCATGCCGGCCAGCGTCTTTGCGTTCACCAGATTGGCGGTATTCTCGGTCAGCGGCACGTGTACGGTGACGGCGTCGGCCCCTTCCATAGCCGCCTCTACCGAGCGCGCCCGCTCGATGCCGGAATCCAGGCGCCAGGCGTTTTCCACCGTGACCTTGGGGTCGAAACCGACCACTTCCATGCCCAGCGCACGAGCGGCATTGGCCACGCCGACCCCGATCGCCCCAAGGCCCAGCACGGCCAGACGCCGGCCCGGCAGTTCGAAGCCGGTGAACTTCTTCTTGCCCTGCTCCACCGCGGACATGAAGTCTTCCTTCGAGGGGTCCAGTTCCTGCACGTAGCCAGCCGCCGGCAGCAGGTTGCGGGCACCCAGCAACAGCCCGGCGATGACCAGTTCCTTCACCGCATTGGCATTCGCGCCGGGGGCGTTGAACACGGCCACGCCGCGCTCGGACAGGGCCGCCACCGGGATATTGTTGACCCCGCTCCCGGCGCGCCCCACCGCCAGGACCGAATCCGGGATCTCCACCGAATGCAGATCGAAGGAGCGCAGCATCAGCGCGTCCGGCTGATTGATATCCGAGGCGACCTCGTAATGGTCACGCGGGAAACGATCCAGCCCGCGCACGGCGATGTTGTTGTAGGTCTGAATCCGGTACATCACGACCTCCTCGTCCGGTAGCGTCCCCGGCAACAGCGATTCGACGGGATCAGGCGTGGCGGTTCTCGAAGTCCGCCATGAACTCGATCAGCGCATCCACGGCGCTCTCCGGAACGGCGTTGTAGATGCTGGCGCGCATGCCGCCCACCGACCGGTGGCCCTTCAGCGAGGACAGGCCGGCCGCATCGGCCTCGTTCAGGAAGGACCCGTCCAGGGCGTCGTCCGCGAGGATGAACGGCACGTTCATCCAGGAGCGGGCCGCGGGCTCCACCGGGTTCCGGTAGAAGGCGGAATTGTCGATGTACTGGTACAGCTTGGCCGCCTTGCGCTGGTTGATCTCGGCCATCGCCTCCAGGCCGCCCTGCTCCAGCAGCCACTCGAATACCAGCCCGGCCAGGTACCAGCCAAAGGTCGGCGGGGTGTTGTACATCGAGTCATTCTTCGCCTGCAGGGCCCAGTCCAGCACTGCCGGCACGGGTGCCTGGCGCTCGCGTTCCAGCAGGTCGTTGCGCACGATCACCACGGTCAGGCCGGCCGGGCCGATATTCTTCTGCGCCCCGGCATAGATCACGCCAAACTTCGAGACATCGATCGGGCGCGACAGGATGGTCGAGGACATGTCCGCGACCAGCGGCACGTCACCCACATCCGGGATATCGGGAAACTCCACGCCGCCGATGGTCTCGTTCGGCGTGTAGTGCACGTAGGCGGCATTGGGGTCCAGGTTCCAGGAGGCACGATCCGGGATCGAGTCGTAGCCGCTTGCCTGCGAACTCGCCACGATGTTCACCGGCCCGTATTTCTGGGCCTCCTTGATCGCCTTGCCGGACCAGGCCCCGGTATCGATGTAGTCGGTGCTCTGGCCATTGGCCAGGTTCAGCGGGATGGCCGCGAACTGTCCGGTCGCCCCGCCCTGCAGGAACAGGACCGAATAGTTCTCGGGGATGTTCATCAGCTTGCGCAGGTCCTGCTCGGCCTTCTCGGCCACGGCCATGAACGGCTTGCCGCGGTGACTCATCTCCATCACCGACATCCCGGACCCGCGGAAGTCCAGCAGCTCGTCACGCGCCCGCTCGAGTACCGCCTGCGGCAGGGCCGCCGGCCCCGCGCTGAAGTTCATCACTCGCGTCATGCCTGTTCTCCATCGTCGCTGGATTCGGGACCCGTCTCCGGGTCCGCTCCGGTTTCCATCTCGTCGGATTCTTCGTCGCCGGCCTCGCCCTGCAGCTGGGCCACGCGGGCCAGCTCGACCAGGTTCTCGCCTTCGTCAAGCCGAATCAGCCGCACGCCCTGCGTATTGCGCCCGATCAGCGGAATCTGATCCACCGGCGTGCGCACCAGGGTCCCGCCGTTGGTGATCAGCATCACCTCGTCATCGTCCAGGACCCGCGAAGCCCCGACCAGCGGGCCGTTGCGCCCCTCGGTCTGGATCGCGATCACGCCCTGGCCGCCACGGCGGTGGACCGGGAACTCGTCGAAGCGGGTGCGTTTGCCGTAGCCATGCTCGGTCGCCAGCAGCGCCGATCCCTCGTCCACATTCAGCAGGGCAATCACCCGGTGATCGCCTTCCATGCGCACCCCGCGCACGCCACAGGCGGTACGCCCCATGGCGCGCACATCGCTCTCGTGGAAGCGCACGGCCTTGCCGGCCGTGGTCACCAGCATCACGTCCAGGGTGCCGTCGGTCAGGGAGACGTCCACCAGGTGGTCGCCTTCGCGCAGGTCCACCGCGATGATGCCGGAGGCCCGGCGGCGCGAGAAATCCGTCAGCGGTGTCTTCTTGACTGTCCCCTGCGCGGTGACCATGAACACATAGTGGTCCGGGTCGTATTCGCGCACCGGGAGGATCGCGTTGATCCGCTCGTCGGACTCCAGCGGCAGCAGGTTCACGATCGGCTTGCCGCGCGAGGCGCGCGAGCCCTGCGGCAGCTCGTAGACCTTCAGCCAGTACACCCGACCCCGGCTGGAGAAGCACAGGATCGTGTCGTGCGTGTTGGCCACCACCAGACGGTCGATGAAGTCCTCTTCCTTGAAGCTGGTCGCGGCCTTGCCACGCCCGCCCCGGCGCTGCGCGCGGTAGTCCGCCACTGGCTGGTACTTCACGTAGCCGGCGTGCGAGAGCGTGACGACCACGTCCTCCTCGCCGATCAGGTCTTCCAGAGTCAGGTTGGCCTGGCGTTCGCGGATCTCGCTGCGGCGCTCGTCGCCGAACTGTTCGGCCACGGCCAGCAGCTCGTTGCGGATCTCCAGTTGCAGGCGATCGCCGGAGCCGAGGATATCCAGCAGGTCGTCGATCAGCTCCAGCAGCTCGCGGTACTCGTCCAGGATCTTGTCCTGTTCCAGCCCGGTCAGGCGGTGCAGGCGCAGGTCGAGGATCGCCTGCGCCTGGGCCTCGGACAGGCGATAGCCGTCGTCCCCCACGCCGTATTCCGGCGCCAGGTCCTCCGGTCGCGAGGCGCTGGCCCCGGCGCGGTCCAGCATGTCGCTGACCACGCCCAGCGGCCAGCCGCGGGCCAGCAGGCCGGCCTTGGCCTCGGCCGGGTTGGGGGCCGCACGGATCAGCTCGATCACGGGATCGATGTTGGCCAGCGCGATCGCCAGGCCTTCCAGGATATGGGCGCGCTCCCGGGCCTTGCGCAGATCGAAGATCGTGCGCCGGGTGACCACCTCGCGGCGATGCCGCAGGAACGCCTCCAGCACCTGACGCAGATCCAGCACCTTCGGCTGTCCGTCGACCAGGGCGACGATGTTGATGCCGAAGACGTTCTGCATCTGGGTGTGCATGTACAGGTGGTTCAGGACCACCTCGGCCATCTCGCCACGCTTGAGCTCGATGACCAGACGCATGCCGTCCTTGTCCGACTCGTCGCGCAGCTCGGAGATGCCCTCGATGCGCTTCTCCTTCACCAGCTCCGCGATCTTCTCGGTCAGGCGTGCCTTGTTCACCTGGTAGGGCAGCTCGGTAACCACAATCGCCTCGCGCTGGCCACCCTCCAGCGGCTCGACATGCGAGCGTGCCCGGATCAGGACCCGGCCGCGACCGGTACGGTAGGCCTCGCGAACGCCCTCGATGCCGTTGATGATGCCGGCCGTCGGGAAGTCCGGGCCCGGCAGGTGTTCCATCAGACCATCGATGGAAATCTCGGGATCGTCGATCAGGGCCACACAGGCGTTGATCACCTCGCCCAGGTTGTGCGGCGGGATGTTGGTCGCCATCCCCACCGCGATCCCGGCGGAGCCGTTGACCAGCAGGTTGGGGAACTTGCTCGGCAGCACCGCCGGCTCGCTCTCGGAGCCGTCGTAGTTGTCGATGAAGTCGACGGTTTCCTTGTCGATGTCGGCCAGCAGTTCCGCCGCGATGCGCGCCATGCGCACCTCGGTGTACCGCATGGCCGCCGGGGAGTCGCCGTCGATGGAGCCGAAGTTGCCCTGCCCGTCGGCCAGCATGTAGCGCATCGAGAACGGCTGCGCCATGCGCACGATGGCGTCGTAAACGGCGGAATCGCCATGCGGGTGGTACTTACCGATCACGTCACCGACCACACGCGCCGACTTCTTGTAGGGCTTGTTGTAGTCGTTGCCCAGCTCGCGCATCGCGTAGAGCACGCGGCGATGGACCGGCTTGAGGCCGTCACGGACATCGGGGAGGGCCCGGCCCACGATTACGCTCATTGCGTAATCGAGGTAGGACTGCTGCATCTCGTCTTCGAGATTGACCGGGAAGATTTCCTTGGCAAATTCAGCCATCGAGGGTTACGCCGTCCGTCTGAACAAGCTCGCGATCATACCACAGGGGTAACCACTGGGGCTCGGCTTTTCGCGCCTCAAAACGGTTCTCCGGGCCTCTCAGGCCCGAAGACCGTCCACTGGGGGCGCGTTTGAGCGCTCGTCAGTGAGCGGATGCGGGCGTCTCCGGGGCCGTGGGCTCGCGCAGCGCCGCGAGCCGCTCCGCCGTCGGCGCCTCCACGACCCCGCGTTCGGTGACGATGGCATCGATCAGCTCCGCCGGGGTCACGTCGAAGGCCGGGTTGTAGCCTCGGGCGCCTTCGGCCGCCACGCGCTGACCCGCCAGTGCCAGCACCTCGTCCTCGCCGCGCTGCTCGATGGGGATACCGGTCCCGTCCGGCATCTCGAAGTCGATGGTCGCGACCGGCGCGGCCACCATGAACCGGACCCCGTGGGCACGCGCCAGGAGGGCCAGGCCGTAGGTCCCGATCTTGTTTGCGGTGTCGCCATTGGCGGCGATCCGGTCCGCCCCGACAATCACCCAGCCGACGCGGCCCGAGCGCAACAGGCTGGCCGCGGCGCCTTCGCACAGCACCTGTACGGGGATCCCGTCATGTACCAGCTCCCAGGCGGTCAGGCGGCTCCCTTGCAGCCAGGGCCGGGTCTCGTCGGCGAAGACCTCCTCGATCCGTCCGGCATCCCAGGCGGCGCGGATCACGCCGAGGGCCGTGCCGTAGCCCCCGGTGGCCAGCGAGCCCGTGTTGCAGTGGGTCAGCACCCCCTGCCCCGGCTCGATCAGCCTCGCGCCGAGCGCGCCCAGCCGCCGGTTGCCGGCGATGTCCGACTCGAGCATCCACTCCGCCTCGGCCTGCGTCGCCGCGACCGCCGCCTCCGCGGACGGGCTCGCGTCCACCAGCGCCTGCATGCGATCCAGCGCCCAGAACAGGTTCACCGCCGTGGGACGCGCCGCGCGCAGGGTTTCGATATCCGCCGCAATGCTCGCACGCCAGTCGTCCCGCCCGGTCGCCCGCTGGCAGGCCAGTACCACCCCGAAGCCCGCGGTAATCCCGATCGCCGGCGCCCCGCGCACCACCATGTCGCGGATCGCGGCGGCCACGGCCGGCGCATCCCGGTAACGCTGCCAGAGGTTCTCGCCCGGCAGCCGACGCTGGTCGAGCAACTGAAGTTCGCTGTGGTGAAAGCGAATCGGGCGAATGGTGTCGGAGTGTTCACGGTTCATCCCGTCATTCTACCAGCCCGCCTGCGGTTTCGGGCCCGCGCGGACAGCCTGGCGGCAGGGGCGCTCCGGCGTCTGGCGCGGGCCGCCACAGCCGCCGGGAACCCGCCCGGTGGCCGGGCCCGACCTTCAGTTCCGTGTCCGCCTCAAGCCGCAGGGCCCCCTGGCGGCCGGTCTCCTGCAGCGGGACGCAGGCCCTGTCCAGGCGCTGGCGTGCCGCGCCGGCCAGCCCCCTGCCCTGCGCATCGGTGCTGGCCCAGGCCCTGCCGGGGCGGGCGTCCTGCAGCCAGCCGCGGCTCAGGCTGTCGGCGCCGGCCCCGCGGGGCACGACCAGCAGGTCGCTGCTTCGCTGTTCCGCCCCCTCCTGCATCAGCACGGCCTCGCCCAGGCCGCCGAGCCCGCCGGTCAGTATCAGCCGAACACCCCCAGCCGTCTCGACCGCCAGCACGCAGGAGGCCGAGGCGCTCCCGTCCCAGCCGGCGGGTGGATGGAGGATCTCGAAATCTACGCCATCCCATTCCCAGACCTCGCCTGCCTCGCAGGGCCGTTCCCCGGGTCCTTGCGGGCGGCGCCGCAGGACCTCGCCCACAGGTAGCGTCGCGCGTACGGCGGCGGCCCCGCCGGAATGCGCGGCATGCTCGTGGCTCAGGATCATGCGGTCCAGGCGGCGTACCCCCTCCGCACGCAGGCTCGGAATCACGATCTGATCGCCCGCGCTGTAGCCCCCGGCGCGCCCGGGACCGGCATCCCATAACAACGCATGGTGGCGGGTCTGCAGCAAGAGCGATTGCCCGTTCCCTACATCCAGCAGCAGCGCCCGTACGCTGCCCGCATCGATCTGCGGACGCATGGGCAGGGCCAGGGCGATGCCGGCCAGCACCACCCACGGAGCGGCGAGGCGCAGGCGCGGCAGCAAGGCGACCAGCACCGCGACCCCGCCCAGGAGGCTGGCCGCCAGCGGCACCCGCCGCTCGTCCACCAGCACGGGCACGTGCGAAAGGCCGTCCAGTAGCCCGACCAGCAGCATCAGGATCCCGTCGCCGAGATGCAGGAACGGCTGGCCGAGCGGTGCCCACAATGCCGCCAGACCGGCCCCGACCAGCAACAAGGGCACCACCAGCAGGCTGATCACCGGCACCGCCACCAGATTGGCGACGGGCGCCACCCAGGACCCCAGCTGGAACCAGGCCAGGCTGAGGGGAAGCATGGCCAGCGCGAGCATCACCTGAATGCTGCCGGCCGCGCGCCAGCCCGGACGGCCCGAACGGCCCTGCAACAGCAGAAGAATCACCGCCACGGCGCCGAAGGAAAACCAGAAGCCCGGGGCCAGCACACTGGTCGGCTGCCACAGCACCACCGCGATGGCCGCCAGCATCAGTCCGCGCCAGGCAAACGCCTCGCGCCGCCACAACAGCGCGGCCATAAAAGCCGCCAGCATGATCAGCGCGCGCTGGGTCGGAATGCTGAAGCCGGCCAGCGCGGCATAGAGCGCAGCCCCGGCGAGGCCCGCCAGCGCCATGAAGGCCGGCTTGCGTATCCGCGCCTGCACCGGGACGAGACCGGACCAGGCAAGCCCCGCGAGCAATCCGACAAACCCGGCGACGAGGCCGACATGCAGGCCCGAGATCGCCATCAGGTGGTTGGTCCCGGTCCGCAGGAAGGCCTGCCACTCCTCGTTGGTCATGCCCTGCCGGTCGCCGATGACGAGGGCCTGCACGAGGCCGGGGTGGCGCAGGCCCGGGGCCGCCTGATCCAGGCGCTCGCGCAGCGCACCGCGCATGCGATGCAACCCGGCCCGCCAGCGGGCGTCCTGAATCCGGGGTGCCCGGGCGTCCTCTAACGCCTCGAAGTCGAGCAGTGTCGCGGATCCATGCAGGCCCTCGCGGTAGTACCAGCCGGCACGATCGAACCCACCCGGATTCGCCGGCCCCCGGGCCGGCCGTAGGCGCAGGGTCATGTAGCCATGCGATCCCGCCTCGAGCTCGGGGCGCGCGGGGTAGGTCGAAACCAGCAGTTCGCGCGCCCGAAACGCTTCCGGTCCCGATCGGGTCGCGGCCACTCGTATCCGGAAACGGCTGCGACGTTCGCCATGTTCCGGCAGACTGATGATCGTGGCGAACACGGTGGCCTCCTCCCCGGCCAGGGCGGGAGGCAGCGCATGTTCCAGCCAGATGTCGGCGTTCTGCTGGACCAGCCCCCAGGCGAGCAGCCCACCCAGCGCCAGTGTCCAGGGCCAGAGACCCGCATAGCCGAGGCACCGCAGGCCGGCGCTGGCGCCCGCGGCGGCCAGGAACAGGGCCAGTATGGGTCCGGGCATCAAAGGAACCGGCTCGGGCAGCCGGTGAAGGCCCCACGCCGCCGCGATCAGCCCGAGGGCAAAGCCCGTCACAAAAGGCCCCGTTGACCAGGCGCCATGGCCGGACCGGATGTGGCTTGCCCCGCCGACCATGGTCCCGCACGTACAATAGCGGCGAGAATGCACGGCAGGTGCGCGGCGGCGCACCCACGCACGACGGACCATCGGCAGCCCGGTACATGGCAAGACACATCATCAAGAAGATGTTTCCCGGCATGGAACACATGCGCGGGCACAAGGCGCTCGCCCCGCTGGGGCCGCGCCTGGGTTCGCCGGATTTGTGGCATCTGAACCGCCGCTCCGTGGCTGGTGCGTTTGCCGTCGGGCTCTTCGTGGCCTTCCTGCCACTGCCCATGCAGATGCTGATCGCGGCCGCCGTGGCCGTGCTGGTCCGCGTCAATCTGCCGATCTCGGTGATCCTGGTCTGGATCTCCAACCCGGTCACCATGCCGCCCATGTTGTATCTGGCCTACACGATCGGGCGCAAGCTACTCGACGAACCGCGCCGCGACATCCATCTGGACTGGAGCTGGGAGTGGTTCTCCACGGAGCTGCTGACGATCTGGCAGCCCCTGCTCCTGGGCAGCGTCCTGCTCGGCGTGGCAGCCGGCCTCTCGGGCTACTTGCTGGTGCGTTTCCTGTGGCGGCTGAACGTCGTCCAGCGCGTGCGCAGCCGGCGTTACCTGCGACGGCTGCGCAAGGAAATGGCGGAACGCCAGGCGGCCGCGCGGCGGGATGGCCGCCCGCCGGATGACCGGGGCGCCTGAAGCGAGAGAGACACGCGGTCTATTCGTGCGTGGCGAGCTGACCGTCGAACGGTTCCAGCTCCAGATGGCCCTTGACCAGTTGGACCGAGCGATCAAGCTCGCGCGCCAGAGTGATGTCGTGGGTCACCAGGGCCAGAGCAGTCCCGGTGGAACGGTTCATCGCGCGCAGCAACTCGAACACCTGCGCCGCCCGTTCCTGGTCCAGGTTGCCGGTGGGTTCGTCCGCCAGGATGGCCGAGGGGCGCGTCACCAGCGCCCGGGCGATTGCGACCCGCTGGCGTTCGCCACCGGAGAGCTCCGCGGGCTTGTGTTCCAGGCGGGGTTCCAGGTCCACCTGGCCCAGCCAGTGGCGTGCCTCGGCCCGGGCCTTGCGGTTGGAGACCCCGCGGATGAGCAGTGGCAGGGCCACGTTCTCCGCCGCGGTCAGCTCGGGCAGCAGGTGGTGAAACTGGTAGACGAAGCCGAGGTGCTGGTTGCGCAGGTGGCCACGTCGGGCCTCGCTCATGCGGGTCCAGTCCGTTCCCAGCAGGCGCACGGACCCCGCCGTCGGGCGGTCCAGCCCGCCCAGCAGGTGCAGCAAGGTGCTCTTGCCGCTCCCGGAGGCCCCGATAATCGCCGTCTGGTCGCCGGGCTGCAGGGCAAAGTCCACCCCGCTGAGAACGGCCACGTCCAGCTTGCCGTCGCGGAAACGGCGCTCCAGACCGACCGCCTCGAGGACCGGGGTGGCGTGATCAGTCATAGCGCAGCGCCTCCGCCGGCTGGGTGCGGGCGGCACGCCAGGCCGGGAACAGTGTGGCCACCACGGTCAGCAGGAAGCCGAGCACCCCGACCCGGAGCACATCCGCAAGCTTGAGCTCCGAGGGCAGGTCGCTGATGTAGTACACCTCGGCGGACAGGAACTCGATGCCGGAGACCCGCTCGATGAAGGGGACCACCACGTCGATGTTCGCGGCCAGCGACACCCCGGCGATGGTGCCCAGCAGGATCCCGATCGCCCCGATCACCACCCCCTGGACCATGAAGATCACCATGATCCCCGCCGGCGACAGCCCGAGCGTACGCAGAATGGCAATGTCTCCCTGCTTGTCGGTGACCAGCATGATCAGGGTCGAGACGATGTTGAAGGCCGCGACCGCGACGATCAGCGACAGGATGATGAACATCACCATCTTTTCCATCTGGATCGCGCGGAACAGGTTAGCGTGCTGGCGTGTCCAGTCGGACACCCGGAAAAGCCCGTCCAGCTGGGCCGCCACATCGCGGGCCACCACACCCGCTTCCATCATGTCGGTCAGGCGCAGCCGCAGCCCGGTCACCTGTTCGCCCATCTGGAACACCGCCTGGGCGTCTTCCAGGTGGATGAACGCTGTCCCGCGGTCGTACTCGTACATCCCCACCTCGAACAGGCCGGAGACCTCGAAGCGGCGCATGCGTGGCATCACGCCGGCCGGCGAGACCGAGGCCTGAGGCGCCATCAGGATGATCGAGTCGCCGACCCGGACGCGCAGTTCGGCCGCCAGTTCCCGCCCGAGCACCACCCGGTAGCGCCCCGCCTCCAGGCTGCCCAGCTCGCCCTGCAGCATGTGCTCGGCAATGCGCGCGACGCGCTCCTCTGCCTCGGGCTCCACGCCCCGGATCAGTGCCCCGGAGATATTCCCGCGCGCACTCAGCATGGCCTCGCCCTGGACATATGGCGCGGCCGCGACCACGCGCTCGTCGATCTCCGGGGCCTCGCGCTGCAGGCGTTCCCAGTCCCGCAGCCCGCCATTGGCCTCGCGGATCGTGGCATGCGAGGCCATGCCCAGGATGCGGTCGCGCAACTCGCGTTCGAACCCGTTCATCACCGACAGCACCGTGATCAACGCCATCACGCCCAGGGCCAGCCCGATGATGGACACCACCGAGATGAACGAGATGAAGTGATTGCGCCGCTTCGCGCGCGTGTAGCGCAGGCCGATGGCGAGGGTCAGGGGGCGAAACATCGCGAAATCATGCCAGAGATACCCGTTCGCGCCTATAGCCCGGCGGACCTGCGTTGAGGGAGGGGAGGCATGGCGTCACGCTAGACGCTACCATGGGACTGTCCAGCAAACGGAGAGTCGGCCATGCCAGGGAAATGCAACGCCTCTAACCCCACCCCGAAGACCACTGTGCGCACCGTCGCCAGCGCCCTCGTCCTGGCATTGTTTGCCGGGGCCATGGCGACTGCATCGGCCGACATCCTGCGCAGTCCCGATGGTGGATTCACCGTGAAGGAACGCGAAGGGGTTCCCACCCGTGGCCAGACCCAGGCCGCGGTAATCCGCCAGCACGGCGAGCCCGAGCGACGCCATGCCACGGTGGGCGATCCGCCGATTACGCGCTGGGACTACGCCGACTTCTCCGTGGTCTTCGAGGGCGAATACGTCCTGCACAGTGCCGTGCGCAACGGATCCAGCGCCGATCGTCCATGAGCACCGGGGAAACCGCCCCGGCAGTCACGCAACGCCGGCTCCCGGCCGAATGGGAGCCCCAGGGCGCGATCCAGCTCACCTGGCCGCATGATGACACCGACTGGGCCCCGGTCCTGGAACAGGTGCATCCGGTGTTCGCGCTGATCGCTGCGAGCATCAGCCAGTTCGAGCCGGTCATCATCGTCGCGCGCGACCCCGAACACATCGAGGAGATCTCCGGCTTTCTCACCGAGACCGCGATCCGTCCGGATCGCCTGTGGTTCGCGCTGGCCCCCAGCAATGACACCTGGGCGCGCGATCATGGCGCGATCACCGTATTCGATGGCGACCAGCCGCGCCTGCTGGACTTCACCTTCAACGGCTGGGGGGGCAAGTATCCCGCGGACCTCGACGACGGCATCACCCGGGCCCTCGCGAGCCAGGGCGTCTTCGGGAGCTGCGTGCCGGAGCCGACCGGTCTGGTCCTGGAAGGAGGCTCCATCGAATCGGACGGCGCCGGCACCCTGCTGACCACCGCGCGCTGTCTGCTCTCCGCCACCCGGAACCCGCAGCTGGATCGCGCGGGCATCGAGCAAAGCCTGGCCCGATGGCTGGGGGCCCGGCGCGTGCTCTGGCTGGAACACGGCCAGCTGGAGGGCGACGACACCGACGCCCATATCGACACGCTGGCGCGCTTCTGTGCGCAGGACACCATCGCTTATGTCCAGTGCGACGACCCGCAGGATCCACACTACCCGGAACTGCAGGCAATGGAACAGGAGCTACGGGCCCTGCGCCAGCCGTCCGGCGAACCCTACCGCCTGATCCCTCTGCCCTGGCCCGCCCCGATCTTCGAGGATGGCCGGCGACTGGCCGCGACCTATGCGAATTTCCTGATCCTGAACGGAGCCGTCCTGCTGCCGGTGTATGACGATGCCGCGGATGCCGTCGCCCGGGACCGGCTCGCCGAGGCCTTTCCGGGACGCGAGATCATGGAAATCGACTGCCGCCCCATCATTCGTCAGGGTGGCAGCCTTCACTGCCTGACCATGCAGTATCCCGCGGCCGCCCTCGGCATCCCGCAGGAATAACCGCCAGCCCGAGTCCCCATCATGTCCCGTGACACCCTGTCCGTTGCCCTGATCCAGCACCAGGACGCCGGCAGCGTCGAGGCCAACCTCGACGCCACCGCTGCGGCCGTGGCTACGGCCGCGGCGAACGGCGCCCGCCTGGTGGTCCTGGCCGAACTGCATACCGGCCCCTATTTCTGCCAGACCGAGGATCTCGCCACCTTCGATGCGGCCGAACCGATCCCCGGTCCCAGCAGCGAACGCCTGGCGGCGGTCGCGCGAGAGCACGGCGTGGTCCTCGTCGGCTCCCTGTTCGAGCGGCGCGCCCCGGGGCTCTATCACAACACCGCCGTGGTCTTCGAAACCGACGGCCGCCAGGTCGGCACCTACCGCAAGATGCACATCCCCGACGACCCGGGTTACTATGAGAAGTACTACTTCACGCCGGGCGATACCGGCTTTGTGCCCATCGATACCTCCGTCGGCCGGCTTGGCGTCCTGGTCTGCTGGGACCAGTGGTATCCCGAGGCCGCGCGTATCATGGCGCTGTCCGGCGCCGAGCTGCTGATCTACCCGACCGCGATCGGCTGGGACCCGCAGGACACCCCCGAGGAACAGCGCCGCCAGCAGGAGGCCTGGATCACTGTCCAGCGCGGCCACGCGGTGGCCAACAACCTCCCGGTGATCGCCTGCAATCGCACCGGCCACGAGCCCGACCCCTCGGGGCATTCGCCCGGCGCAACCTTCTGGGGCACGAGCTTCGTCGCCGGTCCGCAAGGCGAATTCCTGGCCCGCGCCGGCGAGGACGCGCCGGAGATCCTCGCTGTCGAGCTGGATCGTATCCGCACCGAGGCTGTGCGCCGCCAATGGCCCTTCCTCCGCGACCGCCGCATCGACGCCTACGCCCCCATTCTCAAGCGCTACATCGACCCCGACTGATTCCCCTGAACGCAAACAAAAGCGTTTACACGAAGAAGGGAAGATTGGAAGGGGGATGATTTGAGCGGCCGCAGGGGCACGACAGGCGCCGTGTCAGGCGACGGCGTCCTCATGATTTCTTCACCCTGAAACCCTTCTTGCCTTCCAGGCTTCCTGTGAATCGCCCTTGACCGACACAAGGACCTCGCGCACCCGTGCGGCGGAATCCGTATAATCGCGACCCTTTCCGCAGCCCCGATCCGCAGGCCCATGTCCGAAAAACGGCGCAATCCGCTTCAGCCCGGCCGCCTCCCCGGCTCCGGTTTCGAGATCTGGTCGGGACTCAACGCCACGGCGGCGACCCTCGCCCTGTCCCGCAATGCTGCGGCGTTCGATCGCCCGCTGCTGGTCATCACGGAATCCAACGAGGCCGCCGACCGCTGGCAGGAGGAATGGGAGTTCTTTGCCGGCGACCGCGACCTTCCGCTGCTGCGCCTGCCGGACTGGGAAACCCTGCCGTTCGATGTGTTCTCCCCGCACGAGGACATCATTTCGGAACGCCTGCGCACGCTGTACCACCTCCCCGGTCTGGAACGCGGCATTGTGCTGATGCCGGTCTCCACCCTGATGCAGCGTCTCCCGCCGCGCGACTGGCTGACCAGTCAGGGGCTCTCCCTGCAGACCGGCCAGCGGCTGGATCGCATGACGCTGCGCGAGAATCTCGCCGAGGCCGGTTACAACGCCGTGCAGCAGGTCATCAGCCATGGCGAGTTCGCGGCCCGCGGGGAGATCCTGGACCTGTTCCCGATGGGTGCCGACGAGCCCGTGCGTATCGAGTTCCTGGATGACGAGATCGACTCCCTGCGCCAGTTCGATCCGGAATCGCAGCGCTCCACCGAAAAGGTCGAGCGCCTGGAGATCCTCCCCAGCCACGAGTTCCCGCTGAACGATACGGCCATCCGCGAATTCCGGACACGCTACCGGGCTCAGTTCGCCGGCGACCCCACCCGGCACCCGATCTACCGCGACATCAGCGAGGGGCTGGTCCCGCCGGGTATCGAGGCCTACCTGCCACTGTTCTTCGAGGGCATGGACACGGTATTCGACTACTGCCCCGAGGCCCAGGTGGTGCAGCTCGGCAATATCGCCGGCGCCGCGGAGGAGTTTGCGCAGGAGATCCGCGATCGCTTCGAGCAGTTGAGCCACCAGTACGATCGCCCGCTGCTGCCGCCGGAGCGGCTTTATCTGGATATCGACCAGCTCGGGAACGCCCTGCGCGCGCACTCCGGCGTGGCCATGGGCCACCCGGCCGCACCACTTCCCGCGGACCGTGGCGCCGAGATCGCGTTCACCTGCGACCCGCTCCCGGAACTAGGGATGCAGCAGGGTCGCGAAGACCCGGCCCAGCGGCTGAAGGCGTTCATCGAGGGGCAGCAGCGAGTCCTGCTCACCGCGGAATCAGCCGGGCGGCGCGAGGCCCTGCTGACCCTGCTGCGGGAACAGGCAGTCCCGCACCATCCAGTGGAGAACTGGGACGCCTTCCTGGATGCCGGGACGGGCCTGCACGTGACCGTCGCCGCCCTCGGGGAGGGTTTCGTCCTGCCCGAGGGCGTCGCGGTCGCCCCTGAGGCCGCGCTGCTCGGCGAACGAGCCCGGCAGACCCGCGGCCGCAACCGCAGCACCCGGGACGCGGATGCGGTGGTGCAGAACCTCAGCGACCTCACCATCGGCGCCCCGGTGGTACACGAGGAACAGGGCGTGGGCCGTTACCTCGGGCTGCAGACCCTCGACTTCAACGGCCAGCCCTCCGAGTTCCTGACCCTGGAATACGCCGATGGCGCCAAGCTCTATGTGCCGGTCTCCTCGCTGCATCTGATCAGCCGTTACACCGGCGCCGACGCCGAGCACGCCCCGCTGCACCGGCTCGGCAGCGAACAATGGGACAAGGCGCGCCGCAAGGCCGCGGAAAAGGCGCGTGACGTGGCCGCGGAACTGCTGGACATCCACGCCCGGCGCGCGGCGAAACAGGGCACCGTCTTCGCCACCGACACCCCCGAATATCACGGCTTCGCCGCGGGATTCCCGTTCGAGGAGACCCTGGACCAGCAACAGGCGATCGACGCGGTCCTCGCGGACATGGCCGATACCCGGCCCATGGATCGCGTGATCTGTGGCGATGTCGGCTTCGGCAAGACCGAGGTGGCGATGCGCGCCGCGTTCGTCGCGGTGCAGAACAACAAGCAGGTGGTGGTGCTGGTCCCCACCACCCTGCTCGCCCAGCAGCATCATCAGAATTTCACCGACCGTTTCGCCGACTGGCCGGTCCGTATCGAGTCCCTGTCGCGCTTTCGCAGCGCCAAGCAGCAGGCGGCGGTGCTGGAAGGCCTGAAGGACGGCAAGGTCGACATCGTGATCGGCACCCACAAGCTGCTGCAGGCCAACCTCGACTTCTCCAACCTGGGCCTGGTGATCGTTGACGAGGAACAGCGCTTCGGCGTGCGCCACAAGGAGGCGCTGAAGAAGCTGCGCGCCGAAGTGGACATGCTCACCCTGACCGCGACCCCGATCCCGCGCACCCTGAACATGGCCCTGGCCGGCCTGCGCGACCTGTCGGTAATCACCACCCCGCCGCGCGAGCGCCTGGCGATCAAGACCTTCGTCAACGAATGGAACGACGCCATTATCCAGGAGGCCTGCCTGCGCGAGATCCGTCGGGGCGGCCAGGTGTACTTCCTGCACAACGAGGTGAACACCATCGAGCGCACCGCCCAGCGCGTGCAGGAGCTGCTGCCCGGTGCGCGGGTAGGAATCGCGCACGGCCAGATGCGCGAACGCGAGCTGGAACAGGTGATGCTCGACTTCTATCACCGGCGCTACAACATTCTGGTCTGCACCACGATCATCGAAACCGGGATCGACGTCCCCACCGCCAATACCATCGTGATGAACCGTGCCGACAAGCTGGGCCTGGCGCAGATGCACCAGCTGCGCGGGCGCGTCGGCCGTTCGCACCACCGCGCCTATGCCTACCTGATCACGCCACCGGAAAAGGCCATGACCGCCGACGCGAAGAAGCGCCTGGAGGCCATTGCCTCGCTGGAAGACCTGGGCGTCGGTTTCACCCTGGCCAGCCACGACCTGGAGATCCGCGGCGCTGGCGAACTGCTGGGCGATGAACAGAGCGGGCAGATCCACGAGGTCGGCTTCTCGATGTACAACGACCTGCTCAACCGCGCGGTGAACGCCCTGCGCTCCGGCAAGATCCCGGAGCTGGAGGGGCCCGAGGCCACCGGCACCGAGGTCGAGCTGGGCCTGCCGGCCCTGCTCCCGGACGACTACGTACCCGACGTGCATACCCGGCTGATCCTCTACAAGCGGATCAGCAGCGCCGCCTCTGCCGACGCCCTGCGCGAGCTGGAGGTCGAACTGGTGGACCGCTTCGGCCTGCTCCCCGCCCCGGCCAAGGCCCTGATGGAGGCGGCCCGCCTGCGCCTGAAGCTCACGCCGCTCGGCATCCGCAAGCTGGAACTGGGACCGGCCGGGGGCCGTCTGGTCTTTGGGCCGAGTCCCAATCTGGACATCGCGGCCCTGATCCAGCTGGTGCAATCCGATCCGCAGGCGTACAAACTGGACGGCCAGAAGGCCTTCCGCTTCTTCGCACCAATGGAGACACTGGAGGCCCGGGCGCAGGCCGTTCTGCGTCTACTGGATACCATCAGCCCCGAACAGCAGGCCGCCTGAATGCCCAAGAACACCTTCCTCGCCCCGAATCCCCTGCGTCGCCGGATCCTGACCGGACTGGCCGCCCTGCCCGTGGTCGGCCTGAGTGGCCCGGTAATCGCCCAGGCCGGGCGCCGGTACCGCATCGAACTGGTGATCTTCGAGCACCGCACAGAGGAGAGCCGGCGGCTGCAGATGGAGCTCGCGGCTCCGCGCGAGCCGCTGTTCGGCGAATCGGAGCTGGGTGGGCGGAACTACCGGGATTCGCGCCGCGGCTTCGACCTGCAGCGGGTGGTACGGCGCGTGGAGGATTCCGGCGCCGGGCGTATCATCGCCCGCCTCGCCTGGGACCAGACCGGGCGCGACCATGCGTCGGCCCCCTGGCTGCGGGTCCAGCAGGGGCGGCGCCTGGGGGTGCACGATGCCCTCGGGGATGCGAGCGGCCTGTCACCCCGCCCGCTGGCCGAAGCCGTCGAGGAGCGCTTCGAGCTGGAGGGCCGCCTGCGCATCTGGGTGGGACGCTTCCTCCACCTGGAGACCGACCTCATCTACCACGTCGAGGAGCCACTGGATGACCGCCCCCCACGCGCAATCACCGTGCGCGGCAGCCAGCGCATGAACTCCGGCGATGACCTGTTCTACCTGGATCACCCGGTGATCGGCATGATCGCCCGCGTCACCCGCATCGACGAGACCTGACGCGCCCGAGGCCGGTCAGCGCCACTGCGGCGTGGATTCCCAGGTCATCCACTGCTGGAAGGCGGCCATGCCGAGGTCCTCGAACAACAACTGCAGTGGGCTGCGGCGCGGCTTGAACACCACCAGCTTCTCCACGCCGATCACGTCCCGGGCCACGCTCCGGTCGGTGCCCAGCCCGTCGATCAGGCCCAGCTCCACCGACCGGTCCCCGGTCCAGATCAGGCCATTGAACAGGTCGTCCCGCTCCACGAGGCGATCGCCGCGCCCGGTGCGCACCACGTCCACGAACTGCTGGTGCACGCCCTGCAGTACGCCGTCAAGGTGGTTCACATGGCCCTCGTCCAGCGGCAGGAAGGGGTCCAGGAACCCCTTGTTCTCGCCCGCGGTGAACAGGCGGCGCTCCACCCCGATGTTGTCGATCAGGTCCACCAGTCCAAAGCTGTCCATGCGGACCCCGATGGAGCCGACCATACTGGCCTGGCTGGCATAGATCTCGTCCGCGGCCACGGCGATGTAATAGGCGGCCGAGGCCCCCACGTCCCCGATGACCGCATACACCGGGATATCCGGGTGCTTCTCCTTCAGCCGCAGGATCTCGTCGTGCACGTTCGCGGCCTGCACCGGGCTGCCGCCCCCGCTGTTGATGCGCAGCATCACCGCCTGGGTACCTTTGGCCTCGAACGCCTCGTTCAGGACCTTGGCGATATCCTCGGCGTTGGCCGCCGCGCTGGAGGCGATCAGACCCTCGACCTCCACCACCGCCACGTGTTCGGAGGGCTCGCGCTCGGTCTCGAACAGGCCGGCAAGGCCCATATCGCCGCCGCGCACCAGAATCAGCAGCGCGACCAGGTAAAAGAAGAACAGCAGCTTGAAGAAGATGCCCCAGCGCCGGGCCCGACGCTGCTCGATCACCTGTGCCTGGACCAGTTTCTCCAGGGTCTCGCGTTCCCAGCCCGGTTTGTTCTCGTTTGCCCAGCCCATCGTGGTTCCTTGTTCAGGTTGTACGCTCGGCCTGCCGGAAGGCCTCCAGCAGCGCTGCCAGGTTCGGCAGCAGGGCCAGCGGCTCGGCGCCCTGCAGTCTCTGTGGCGGATGTACGCCGTGGGTTATCCCCACCGCGGGCACACCGGCATGGCGAGCCATTTCCAGATCATAAACGCTATCACCGACCATGCGCGTGCGCCCCGGTTCCACACCCGCCCGCTCCATCACGCAGCGGAGCATGGCCGGGTTCGGCTTGGACGGGTGTTCGTCGCCGGTGGCGGTCGCCACAAAGTAGCCCGCCAGACCGGTTGCCTCCAGCGCCTGGTCCAGGCCGCGGCGTGACTTGCTGGTGGCCACACCCAGCAGTACCTCGCGCGCATCCAGCCAGTTCAGGAGCTCGGGCACGCCGGCGAACAGCGGGGTCTCCGGGGCATCTTCGGCCTCCAGGTAACAGGCGCGGTAGGCGGCGGTGAACTGGTGAACGAATGCCTCGTCCGCGCCCGGGTACAGCTCCTGCACCGCCGCCTGCACCCCGAGCCCGATGATATTGCGCAGGCTGGCCTCGTCGCGCTCCGGGGCGCCGGTCGCGACCGCTGCCCGTTGCAGGCAGTGGACGATGCGGCGCGGCGAGTCCATCAGGGTCCCGTCCCAGTCGAATACGATCAGGCGCAGGTCCGCGTCGCCGGGCGGCAGGAGCGGGATGCTCATGCGTCGTCCCCGGTGCCGGCATCCAGGTGCGCCAGCACCTCGCCCAGCTCTTCCGGTAGCGGTGAGGAAAAGACATTTCGCTCGCCGTCCGCCGACTGATAGGCCAGCGCCTGGGCATGCAGGAACAGCCGTTTCAGGCCCAGCTTGCGCAGGTTCCGGTTGGCATCCGGCAGGCCGTAGTCGTGGTCGCCCGCCACAGGGTGGCCAATCGCCTGGCCGTGCACGCGAATCTGGTGCGTGCGCCCCGTGCCGATCCGCACCTCCGCCAGCTGGTACGCGCCATGCGTCTCCAGCGGCTGAAAGACACTCTGGGCGGCGCGTGCCCGCGGCCCGTCATCCCCCGCCTCCCCGCCGGCGCGCATCCGGCGCCGACCATCATCCTGCCGGCCGCTGGCGATCGGGGCATCACACTCGATGGGCTGACCACCCGGGAACCGGCCCACCAGCAACGCCAGGTAGCGTTTCTCCACCCGACCCTCGCGGAGTGCGGCGTGGAAGTCCTGCAGCGCGGGGCGGTTCTTGGCCAGCAACAGGCACCCGCTGGTCTCGCGGTCGAGCCGGTGGCCCAGCTCGAGCTCCGTATCCGGCCGTAACTGGCGCATCGCCTCGATAATACCGAAGGCCAGGCCGCTGCCGCCGTGCACGGCGAGGCCCGAGGGCTTGTCCAGTACCAGCAGGTCATCATCCTCGTGGATGATGGCCCGCCGCAGTCGATCCAGCACCTTCGGCGGGATCTCCGAGGCGGCCGCTTCCGGCCGATCGAGATCGGGCACGCGAACCTCGTTGCCCGCCGCCAGGCGTTTGTGGGCCTTGGCCCGGCGTCCGTCGACGCGCACAGCGCCCTGGCGTACCAGGCGATAGATCAGCCCCTTGGGCACGCCCTTGAGTTCGCGGAGCAGAAAGTTGTCGAGCCGCTGCCCGTCACCACGCTCGGTGACCCGGAAGCTGCGCGGGCCGGAGGGTTCACGCCTTGCATTCATGGCGCGGGATGCTACCGGAGCGGCGCTCCCCGGGCTACTGCACGCGGCGTTCCCGCGGCCGAAAAAACTTGCCCATACGGGGGGTTATGCCCTACATTGGCGCACGGTACGTTGCTGCGAGTTGCCGGCAGCGCGCCTCGAATCACCCGCCACTTCGACCCATGAGCTTTCGACAGCTCCCGGTCGAAGGGCCATCGCCGCAAAGCGACACTGTGACGCTATTTCTTCTAACCCAGTCCTGTCTCCCCGGCTCCGCCTCCCGCAGGCGACTGATCCCGTGGTTGCTGGTGAACACCTGGCTGGCGCGCTGGCTTTCGCTACGCGCCGCCGCTGCGAGCACGCGTGCGCAAGCGTTGCCGTGCCGCCGCTCGATCGCCGCACCCGGGGTCCCGCGGTTCCCCGCCGGACGCCAGGACGCCCTACCGAGTCCATTGCATGAAACGCATCCTGATCAATGCCACGCAGCCGGAAGAGCTGCGTGTCGCCATGGTCGACGGCCAGCGGCTGTACGACCTGGATATCGAACTGCCCTCGCGAGAGCGCAAGAAGGCCAATATCTACAAGGCCAAGATCACCCGAGTCGAACCGAGCCTGGAGGCCGCGTTCGTCAACTTTGGTGCTGATCGCCACGGCTTCCTCCCGTTCAAGGAGATTGCCCATACCGCCGTTGGCGCCCCCGCCGACAGTGACAAGCCGATCCGCGAATTCCTGAAGGAAGGCACGGAACTGCTGGTCCAGGTCGAGAAGGAAGAGCGCGGCAACAAGGGCGCTGCCTTGACGACCTACATCAGCCTCGCGGGCCGCTACCTGGTCCTGATGCCCAACAACCCGAAGGCGGGGGGCGTCTCGCGCCGCATCGAAGGCGAGGATCGCGCCTCCCTGCGTGATGCCCTCTCCGGCCTCAACATGCCGGAAGGCATGGGCGTAATCGCACGCACCGCCGGCGTTGGCCGCAGCACCGAGGAGCTGCAATGGGACCTCGACTACATGACCGCCCTGTGGGCCGCCGTGACCGAAGCCGCGGACAAGGCCAAGGCCCCGGCACTGATCCACCAGGAAAGCAACGTCATCATCCGCGCCCTGCGCGACCATATGCGCAACGACGTCGGCGAGGTCATCATCGATGACAACGGCGTCTACCAGCAGGCGGAAGACTTCGTCCGCCTGGTGATGCCGAACAGCCTGCGCAAGCTCAAGCGCTACGACGACCCGGTCCCGCTGTTCAACCGCTACCAGATCGAGAGCCAGATCGAGAGTGCGTTCGACCGCGAGGTCACCCTGCCCTCTGGCGGTGCCCTGGTGATCGATCACACCGAGGCCCTGATCTCCATCGACGTCAACTCGGCCCGTTCCACCAAGGGCGGCGACATCGAGGAGACTGCCTTCCACACCAATCTGGAGGCGGCCGAAGAGGTCGCGCGCCAGCTGCGCATCCGCGACCTGGGCGGCCTGATCGTGATCGATTTCATCGACATGAACGCGAACAAGCACCAGCGCGAGGTCGAGAACCGCCTGCGCGAGGCGCTGGAGATGGATCGCGCCCGGGTCCAGGTGGGACGCATCAGCCGCTTCGGGCTGCTCGAGATGTCGCGCCAGCGCCTGCGCTCCTCCCTTGGGGAATCCAGCCAGAACACCTGCCCGCGCTGCGAGGGCCACGGCCAGATCCGCAGCGTGGAATCCCTGGCGCTGTCGATCCTGCGGCTGATCGAGGAAGAGGCCATGAAGGACCGGACCGGGCTCGTCATGGCCCAGGTTCCGGTCGACGTGGGCACCTTCCTGCTGAACGAGAAACGCGAGTCGATCACCGACATCGAGGGTCGCCACCAGGTCGACATCAGCATCATCCCCAACCCGCAGTACCTCACCCCGCGTTTCGAGGTCCGTCGCGTGCGCGGTGACGAACGCGAGGAGACCATCAGCGATCGCGGCTCGCACGAACTCGTGGAGATCGTCGAGGACGACAGCGATCCGCATCAGGAACGCCGCAGCAAGGTCGAGAAGCCGCTGGTCCAGGGTGTCAAGATGACCGGGCCCGCCCCCGTCAGCGAAGCCGCACCCATGGCCCCCGAACCGTCGGAGCCGGTCACACAGCCGGGATTCTTTGCCCGTATCTGGTCCTCGCTGTTCCCCAATGCCGCGCCCGCATCCGACCAGGAACAGGAACAATCGGAAGGTCGTCGCAAGGAAGGCGGCCGCGACCGTGGCGGCAAGGGTGGCGGCGCGCGCGGCGGCTCCCGGAAAAAGGCCGACAGCGGCAGCCGCAAGTCCGGCGACAAGCGCGGCGACAGCAGCAATGGGCGCAAGGGCGGCCCCGACAAGGCCGATGGCGCCAAGTCCGATAACGCCAGGTCCGACAAGGGTGATGGCGGCAAGGGTCGCTCGCGGCGCGGCGGCAAGAAGGACAGCGAGGCCGACAAGGGTCCGGGCCGCGATGCGACCAAACCCGCGGCCGAGAGCCGGGGCCCCGAGGGCCAGACTGCTGACAAGACCGCCGGTGACAAGAAGGGCAACGGCAAGCCGGCGGAGAAGCCGCCTGCGCGAGATCAGGATCAACCCGCGACCGGCGACACCGGCGGTGCCCCCGCGGGCAAGGGTCCCGAGAAATCCGACGAGGACGACGGCAGCAAGGGGCGTACGCGGTCCCGCCGCTCCCGCCGTGGAGGCCGTCGTCGCGGTGGCCGTAGCCGCTCCGGTGACAATGCCGGCGACACCGGGGGCGATGGCACCCAGAGCGCGTCGGGGGATGCAAACGCCACCGAATCCGGCCGGGAAGCGCCGACTCCGGCCGATTCCGCCCCGGCCTCCGGGAAGCCCCAGGACGCCCCGTCAGGGGGCGGTCGGCAGCCGCAAACCGAATCGACCCCCGCCTCGCCGGACGCTGCACCGGAGCGAACACCGGCGAAAGGGGACAGCGATGAAAGTGTGGCGGATGCGCCGTCAGCCAAGGGTCGTACCCGCGGTGGACGCGGCCGCAAGCCTGGCGCCGATGCCGACCCGACCGGGGATGTGAGCCCGGCCTCCAGCGAAAGCCAGGGCGCAGCGAAACCGGAAAAGTCGGAAAACGCGCCCGCCCCCAGTGCCGAGGCGGCACCGAAACCGGAGGCCGACAGCCCGGCCCCGGCCAAGCGTCGGCCGCGTGGTGCCGCGAAGACGGGAGCCGGCGAAGCGACCCCGGACCCGGGCGAAGCTACGCCGAAGGAATCGACCGAGGCACCGGCCACGGCGAAGAGCGCGCGCTCGAAACCGACCCCGGAACGGTCCGGCGACGAAGCCGCCGCATCCTCTGCCCCTGCCCCGTCGAAGCCCGACGATGCAAAGGCCGAACGCGTCTCGACGCCCAAGCCTGCCCCGGAACCGGCCGACACCACGGCCGGCGACACGGAGCGCAAGGGCAACGACTGAACGGAACCAGCCGGTTCCAATCGAAAAGGGCCCGCCTTTCGGCGGGCCCTTTCTTTGTGGGTCCGGCTCCGCTATCCCCGGACCCGTTCCTATCATCGCGATCAGGCGTTACGGTCCCGGGGTCGGCTCAGGAGGCCTTCAGCGTGTGACGCTCGCGGATGTGGGCCAGAAGCCCGTCGGCGGCCGCCTCCACCAGATCCATGACGTGCACGAAGCCCTCGTCTCCGCCGTAGTACGGATCCGGGACTTCGTGTTCATCGAACTGCGGGGCAAAGTCCAGAAACCGCAGCAACTCGGCCCGCGCCTCGGGCGGACGAATCGCCTCGGCGTTGCGGTAGTTCGCGTCGTCCATGGTCAGGATGTAGTCGAACTCGAGGAAGTCCTCCGGCTCCAGCTGGCGTGCGCGCAGATCATCCAGGTCGTAGCCGCGCGAACGCGCCTCCTGGCTTGCGCGGCGATCGGGCTTGGCACCCACGTGATAGCCCGCGGTCCCGGCCGAGTCCACCTCGATCGCGTGTTCCAGCCCGTGTTCGCGGATGCGCGCCGCGAACACCCCGTGCGCCATGGGCGAACGGCAGATGTTGCCCAGGCACACCATTAGTACACGTATCTTCGCCATCTCCATCGTCATCTCGATCATCAAAACACGCAGGATACCAAACCGGAATGCGCCGGCGGATTCGTTTCATGCCCGGCCCCGCGGTGTGCGATGCTGAGCCTTTAAACTCAGGAAGTGGTCATGGTCGACTTTGGCGGCCCGCGAATCCCCGGCTGGACATCCCCCGGCACCCTGACTGGGGGTGCCGGGAGTCGTGAAGCCACAAGCCTCCAGGTTGGGGCCCGTATCGAGGTTCGGGTGCTGGATGTCCTCCCGGATCGCAGCGTGCGCCTGCGTCTGGGACCCAGTGCGAATACCGCCGGTGCGAACACCGCGGGGACAGCCGGAGCGGCAGCGCGACCTACGGCGAGCCCTGCGCTGGTGACGGCACAACTGGCCGGCGCCCTGCCCGATGCACTGGTGAATCGACCCGCGGGTGGCTCGGGCCCGCCGGTGATGCTCGCCGAGATCACCCGGACCGAGCCGCGCCTGGAGGTGCGTCTGCTACCCCTGACGCTGGACCGCGCCGGCCCGCGACCCGCCGGGCTTGGTCCGTCGGCCAGTCCCGCTCAGCAGTGGCTGGGACAGGAACTCCGCCAGCACCTCCCCGGGGCGCGTCCGTTGGGCCCTACCCTGCAGGCGCTACTACCACCCGCCGGTGGAGCTCCACGCGGCGAAGCGCCAACGCAGGCCACCGGAGCGGCGGCCCCTCTACCGCCAGCGCTCCAGCGTCTTGTCGACCTCCTCCCGTCGCCGGCACAACTGTCACAGCCGGAAAGCCTGCGCCAGCAGGTTCAGCAATCCGGGCTCTGGATGGAGGCCATGCTGGGGCTCGCGGCCCGGGGCCAGGGCCCGGCCCATCCCCTGGCCGTCGATCTCAAGGCCCAGTTGCTGCGCGCGGCCGATCAGCTCCGCCAGGGAAGTGAATCCCGCCCCGCGGCGGCCCCGCCGGCCCCCGCGACGCCAGCGAACGCACCCGCCCTGCCAGCGCTGACGGGGCTGCTGGAAGGCTTGCTGAAGCGCGTCACCTCCCTGCAGCTCCAGTCGCTGCAATCCTTCGCCAGCGACGAACCCGGGAACAGCCGCTGGTTCTTCGAGCTGCCGCTACGCAGCGAGCAGGCCGTCCACGGCGTCTTCGGCGAGATCCAGCGCGAGTCGCCCACTGACGAGGAGCCGGATCCTCCCTGGTCGATCGTGCTGACCCTGGATATCGGGGACCTGGGACCGATGCGCGTGGCAGCGGGCGCCCGCACAGCAGGCGTCAACGTGCACTTCACCGCAAGCGAGCCCGAGACGGTCGCGCGCCTGCGGCAGGAACTGCCCCGGCTGCGCGAACGTCTGGACGAGCGCGAATTGACGGTCACCGGGCTGTCGGTCCGCCAGGGCGAGGTGGACCCCGAGCCGCGGCCGCCGGGCACCCACCGTATGCTCGACGAGCAGGCCTGAACGGTGGCACGCGGGGACACCGGAGAGCGAAAGGCCGGGCGCGACGGGGCGCCCGAGCGGGCGGTTGCGCTGGAATGGGATCGGCGCCGGGCGCCGAAGATCACGGCCAGTGGATCGGGAGCCACCGCCGAGGCCATCCTGCGGATCGCCGAGGAGCACGGCATCCCGCTGCATCAGGACCCGGCGCTGAGCGAGGCGCTGGCGCAGATCCCCGTCGGGAGCGAGATCCCGGAGGAACTGTACGTGGCGGTGGCGGAGATTCTCGCCTTCGTCTTTCTCCTGGCGGGCATTACCCCCGATGACTATCGGGATGCATCGCGCAACCGGGGACGCTCGGGCGGCGGGCCCGAGCCGGAATCATGAACGCCCGCTAGAACCCGTTGGCGCCGCCGTGCCGGTCCCGTGCAGGCTGAAGAGCAGGTCGAGCTCGGTGGATGTGAGCCCGCAGCGCCGGCGCACCTCTTCGCGCCCCAAGCCCTGCTGGATCAGACGAATGGCCTGCTCGTAGGCACCGCTGTCCCCTTCGCGGGCCCGCAACTCGCTGTGCTGGTCATGCAGGCGTTCCAGGGCCCGCTGCACGGAGGCCTGGGCCTGGCCATGGGTGGCCACACCCTCAGACAGGGCCTTCATGGCCCCCTGCAACGCCATCACCGAGGTGGCTTGGCGCTGATAGTCCTGGCGCAGGGCGGCGAGCTGGCGCCGCAGCAGGATCACCAGCCCCACGGAAAATGCGGCCACGATGGTCGCCAGCAGCGCGATCAGCGCGACCAGCCAGATCACCATTCCCTCTCCCATTGCGCGCACTCTCCTGAATACCGGGCCCGGTGATTGTCGCGTGAATCGTGGGCGCCTGGCCAGCGCAGCGCGATTGCCGGAGCGCGATCAGCCCGGGTTTGCGGATTTCTCGCAGCGGCGCGCGCGGACGGACGTCTCAGGCGTAATCGTCGATCAGACCCCGCCGCTTGCCGCGTTCCTCCTTGCGTGGCGGGCGCTGCTGGGTCGGACGCACCGCGGGCCGAAAGACCGGGTCGCGGTCGTGATCGTCGCTCAGACGGCGACCGGGAACGGTGGTATGCACGGGCCGGACCGTGCGATCCGGCTGAAACTCGTCGACCATGGCTCACCTCCCGGCTTGCGCCCAATGGCCCGCTTGTTCAGGGAGTTGGACCCGACGCCCGCGCTACAGTTCGCGCAGTTGCGCCCACTCCTCGTCGGACAGCAGCTTGTTCAGGTCCACCAGGATGGTCAGCCCCTCCTCGGTGCTGGTGACCCCCTGGATGAAACGGCTGCTGTCATCGTTGCCGACCTCCGGCGCCGGCTCGACCGCATCCGGGGCGATCCGCACGACCTCGGATACCGAGTCCACCAGGATCCCGACGTTCTGGTTGTCCACGTCGATGATCACGATCCGCGAGGCCTCGTCGGATTCGCGATCGTCCAGCCCCATGCGCCGCCGCGCGTCGATCACGGTCACGACATTGCCGCGCAGGTTGATGATCCCGAGGATGTAATCCGGAACGCCGGGAACCGGCGCAATCTCGGTGACCTTGAGGACCTCCTGAACCTGCAGGACATCGATCGCGTAGGTTTCCTCCGCGAGGCTGAAGGTCACATACGGAGCGGTGTCGGCCTTGGCCATGGCTTCTACGTCTTGTGCGCTGCTCATGTCGTCCTCGATGTTCCGTGCAGGCGGGTTTCGCCCTGTGGTGTCTTCCTGACCGGGTTATCGGCCGCTCGCCGCGAGGCTTGAGTGCCGCGCGGGGTGCATCAGTCCCAGCCGCCCTCGTCGAGGGTCCGGTCCAGGGCCTCGAGATCCAGCAGCGTCGCCATCTTCTCGCGCTCCACCCCGGCCAGCCACGGCAGGCGCCGCCGGTGGCTGCGCCAGCGCAGCGAGTCCGGCTGGATCACGCGGGTCCCGTGGATCGCCCGGCAGGCCAGGGCGAAGCGGGAGCCGGCCAGGAACACGACCTGGCGGGCGGTATCCGGCTCGTATTCGCGGTCCTCCGGCGTCACCACCGCGGCCAGGTCGATCAGCTGCACCCGGCCCTGTTTGGTATCGGCCAGCCCAAGGTACCAGACGGAGTGATTCGGGGTCGGTCGCACCTCCAGGCTGTCCAGCGGGGCCACACCGCCCAGCGCGTGGAGCGGCGCCAGTAGCGTCAGGTTGCCGGCCTCGATCACCAGGGCGGAGAACGACTCCTCGGGGCGCGGGTAGTCCCGCTCCGCCGGATCGTCGGGCGGTGCGGGCGGTGTCGCGGCAGGCGCTACCTCCAGCTCCCCAACCGACGTCGAAGTGTCGACCTCCGGAACGGCTTCCGCCACCGGTGCGGGCGGCTCCAGCAGGTCCGGGCGCAACAGCGTCCGCACCGGTTCCGGTTCGTCGAGCAGGCTGCCGAAATAGTCGTCCAGCGCCTCTGGTTCCGCCTTCAGAGCCAGGTTGTCGACTGTGGATCGCTTCATCCGCGCCGCCTCCGTTCATGGGGTTCGGACAGCTGCCCGCCGATCGCCTCCAGCAGGTCCGAGTATGCGAGCACGCCGCGCGCATCGGGGATCATGAAGCAAAGCGGCTGACCCGCGCTGGAGGCATCGCGAAACTTCGTGTCCACCGGGATCACCCCGGGCCACACGTCGTCCCCGTACAGCCGGCGCAGCTCGGCCAGGGCCTCGTGCGCGGCGCGTGTCCGGCGATCGAAAAGCGTGGGGATGATCCGGTACTGCAGCTCGGCCTTGCGCGACTTCTGTACCATTTTCAGGGTATTGATCATCCGTTCAAGCCCCTTAAGGGCGAGGAATTCCGTCTGTACGGGCACCAGCAGCTCGTCGCAGGCCGCCAGCGCATTCACCATCAGCACACCCAGCATCGGCGGGCAATCCAGCAGCACGTAGTCATACTGGTCGGAGACCTTCTCCAGCGCATGCCTCAGCACCAGGCCCATGCCGCTGCGCGTCCCCAGCTGGCGGTCCAGGGTGGCCAGGGCGGTGCTCGCGGTCAGCAAATCCAGCCCCGGGAAGCGGGTCTCGCGGATCAACCCGTTAGGATCCGGGTCGGTCCCTTCGGCGCACTGGCTGAACAGCTCGTACACCCCGCGCGTGGCGGTTTCCGGATCGTGGCCGAAATAGGCCGTCAGCGAACCATGCGGATCCACATCCACCAGCAGCACACGCTGCTCCGGACCGGAGAGCAGGCCGCCCAGCGTTACGGTGGTCGTAGTCTTGCCCACCCCGCCCTTCTGGTTTGCCACCGCCCAGACCTTCATGGTGTGTCTCCATCCGTCGGGAGCGGCGCGGGCGGAAGATCCTCGCGCAGGCGCTCCGGTTCCTGCGCCCCCTCGGCGCGTGGCCGCGCCCCGGGCAAGACCACGATGGACACGCGCCGATTCTCGGCACGGCCCTCCGCCGTTTCGTTGCTGGCCACCGGTCGGTGTTCGCCATACCCCAGGGCCACCAGATTCTCGGGGTCCACACCCGTCTCCTCGAACACGCTGACGACGGCCGCGGCGCGTCCGGACGAGAGCTCCCAGTTGGAAGGATAGACCGCCGTCTGGATGGGGACGTTGTCGGTGTGCCCCTCCACGTGGACGCGCGACACCCGCGGGGCCAGGATACCCCCCACTTCCTGCAACAACGCATCGGCCTCCGGGTTCAGCGTCGCCGACCCGGAAGGGAACAGCAGGCGGCTGGTGATCTCGATCTCCAGCCAGTAGGCCTCCCGGGTCACGCGCAGGTCGCCCTGGTCGATCCACTGCGCCATGGCCTGCTCGATCTCGCGGGCGGTCTCCGCCAGTTCGTCGAGAAAGGCCTGCATGCCGGCGTCGTCGGGGCTGTCGTCCAGCATCCCGCTCAAGGCCATGTCGATGGGCTGCGGACCGTCCTCCACCAGCCCCGGCTGGACCTCGATCGGCACCAGTGCGCGCAGATCCTGCGGGGAGCGCTCGCGTGCCACGGTGGGATCCCCCACCTGTATGGGCTCCGCCTGCATCGGCGCCCGGAAGGCATCCACCAGGGACTCCGACAGCACGCGATACTTGCCATCATCCACCGACGAGATCGCGTACATCACGACGAAGAACGCAAGTAACAGAGTGACCAGGTCCCCGTAAGGAATGGCCCATGCTTCGTGATTCTGATGTTCCTCCGCCCGCTTGCGTCGCGCCATGGTGACCTCACTCGTGGATGAAGCCACTCAGCTTGCTTTCGATATTTCGCGGGTTCTCGCCCTCGGCGATCGCGATCAGACCTTCCATCAGCATTTGCTGGTGTTGCGAGCGGTTCTGAATAATCGACTTTAACTTGTTGGCCAGCGGAAGGAACAGCAGGTTGGCCGAGGCGATCCCGTAGATGGTCGCCACGAAGGCCGCCGCGATCCCCGCCCCCAGCTTGCTTGGATCCGCCAGGTTCTGCATCACCGCCATCAGGCCCATGACCGCCCCCACGATACCCAGGGTCGGCGCATAGATGCCCATGCTCTCGAACACCTTCGCACCCTGCATGTCGAAGTGCTCGCGGTTGTCGAGGTCGGCCTCGAGGATCTGGCGGATGGTCTGCGGCTCGCTGCCGTCGACCAGCAGTTGCAGCCCCTTGCGAGCGAAGCCGTCGCTCTCCTCGTCGGCGAGGGTCTCCAGCCCGAGCAGGCCTTCCTTGCGCGCCACATGCGACCATTCCACGATCTGCTCGACCATGGCCCGGTTGTCGATCTTCGGCGGCTTGAAGGCCCACGGCAGGATCCGCATCCCGTGCATGAACACCGTCAGGCGCGCCTGCACCAGGGTCGCCCCCAGCGTCCCCAGCACCACGATCACGAACGCCGCAGCATTCCACAGTGCGCCCAGGCCGCTGCCCTTGGCAATGCTGCCTCCGAGCACGGCCACCAGCCCCAGCGTCACCCCGATGAGGCTCAGGATATCCATGTCAGCAGAACCCCTTGACCAGCGCGGGACCGATCTCGGGCAGCGGATAGACGTGATCGGACAAACCGGCCTCTGCCACCGCCGCCGGCATCCCGTAGACCACGCACGTCGCCGCGTCCTGCGACCAGACCTGCGCCCCGGCCCCTTTCAGCGCCCGCGCACCCTCGCGCCCGTCCGCGCCCATCCCGGTCAGCACGACCGCGAGGACCTGTCCGCGCAGCGCATCCACGGCGGAGCTGAATGCGGCGTCCACGCTTGGCTTGTAGATTGTGCCCAGCGGGCTCTCCGCGATGCGCACATGGGTCTGGCTGCCCCGTTCCAGAGTCAGCTGCATGCCCCCGGGGGCCAGCAGGGCCACGCCCGGCTTCAGGGCATCGCCGTCCTTCGCCTGGCGCACCTCGATGTTGCACATCGCGTTCAGCCGGTCGGCAAAGGCCGGCGTGAAGCTGGCCGGCATGTGCTGGACCAGCACAATCGGCAACGGGAAACTGGCTGGTAGCGGTTTCAGCACCTCCTGCAGGGCGACCGGCCCCCCCGTGGAAGTCCCGATCAGGACCGCCCGCAGTTGCCGCAGGGGTGTTGGCGGCCGGGTGCGCGCGACCGGCGGCTGTTGCTTGGCAGCGTCTGCGGCCTGACGGTCGGCCTCTTCCCGCCGCGCGGTCGGCCGCGACTCGCGGGCCGGTGTGCTGGTGCCCGGCGCGCTGGCCGAGCGCGCGCGGCTGCGCGACAGCGAACGCACCCGGCGGCGCAGCAGCATGCGGGCGCTGTCCTCGTCGCCCGCCATGTCGCTGAACCGCTTGGGGAGGAAGTCCACCGCCCCGGCCTCCAGCGCATCCAGGGTGGCCTGGGCGCCTTCGGTAGTCAGGCTGGAGAACATCAGGATCGGCCGCGGACTCTCGGCCATGATCTTGCGTACCGCGGTGATGCCGTCCATCACCGGCATCTCGATATCCATGGTCACGACATCGGGGTCGAGCTCGCGCACCTTCGCGATCGCCTGCTCGCCGTTCTCGGCCGAGCCGACCACCTCGATGCCCGAGTCGGAATCCAGAATCTCCGCAATGCGTCGACGAAAGAACCCCGAGTCGTCGACGACCAGAACCCTGATCGGCATCCTCAGCCCTCGCTCGTGCGCGATGCGCGGCGGGGACGGCCGGACATCTGCAGTTGCCGCATCAGGATGGTCACCAGATCCGAGACATCCAGGATCAACGCGATCCCGCCATCCCCGGTAATCGTGGCGCCCGCCAGGCCCTTCACGCCCTGCAGATTCTGCCCAAGGGGCTTGATGACCACCTCTTCCTGACCGACCAGGTCATCCACCACCAGACCTACCTTGCGATCGGCGGTATGCACCACGACTACATGGGCGTTCTTGCGCGGCTCGGGCTCGTGGCCCGGCTTCAGCCAGCGCTTGAGGTAATGAATCGGCAGAGCCTGCTTGCGCACGATGATGACCTCCTGGTCATCCACGTAGTGCGTCTTCGTCAGGTCCAGATCCAGGATCTCGGATACCGACGCCAGCGGGATGGCGAAGCGCCGGCCATCCAGGATCACCATCAGCGCGGGCAGGATCGCCAGCGTCAGGGGCAGCTTGACCCGCAGCGTGGTGCCCACGCCCACCTCGGAGTCGATCTCGATGGTGCCGTTGAGCTGCGAGATCTTGGTCTTGACCACGTCCATCCCGACCCCGCGGCCGGAGACGTCGGAGATCTCGGTCTTGGTCGAGAAGCCGGCCATGAAGATCACGTTGAAGGCCTCGCGATCGGTCATGCGCTCGGCCATGGCCGGTTCCATCAGGCCTTTCTCCACGGCCTTGCGCCGCAGGGCCTGCGGGTCCATGCCGCCGCCGTCGTCCTTGATCAGCAGCGCGATGTGATCGCCTTCCTGAGCGGCCCCCAGCACTACGGTCCCCTTGCGCGGCTTGCCCGCCGCCTCGCGTACCTCGGGGGTCTCGATGCCGTGGTCCACGGCATTCCGGACCAGGTGCACCAGCGGATCCGACAGGGCCTCGACCAGGTTCTTGTCGAGGTCGGTGTCCTCGCCGAAGATCTCCAGCTCGATCTCCTTGCCCAGATTGCGGGAGAGATCGCGGATCACGCGCGGGAAGCGGTTGAAGACCTTCTTCACCGGCTGCATGCGGGTCTTCATCACCGAGGTCTGCAGATCCGAGGTCACCAGGGCCAGGGAGCTGATCGCCTTGCCCAGCTCGTCATCGACATGCTGCGAGCGCAGCATGCTCAGCCGGTTGCGCACCAGTACCAGCTCGCCCACCAGGTTCATGATCTCGTCCAGGCGCTCGGTGTCGACGCGCACGGAAGTCTCGCCCTGCGGGGCCGCCCGACCGCCCCCCTCGGCACCCCCGCCGCCGGCACGCGCGCCGCCACCGCCCTGGCCTCCTGCAGGGGTATCGGCGGGCGCGGCGGCCTTCTCCGGTTCGGCGGGTTCGGGCTTCGCCGACGGGGCTTCCGCAGGTTCGTCGTCTGCGGGGCTGGGGACTGCCCCGGTAGCGGCCGGCCCGGCGCCCTTGGCCTGCAACTCGTCCAGCAGGTTCTCGAATTCGTCGTCGGTGATCAGGTCGCCGGAGCCACTCGCATCCTCCGCAGCCGGTTCTTCTCCGGCCGCATCGCCCGCGGTGGAGTCCGTCTCCACGGGCTTCGGCGGCTGATCGCCGTGCAGGCTGTCGAGCAGGGCCTCGAATTCGTCGTCGGTGATCTCGTCACCGGCACCGACCATCGCTTCGCCATCCGCCGCCGGTTCCGCATCCGTATCCGCTTGCGGTTCGGGCTCTGGCTCCGGCTCGGGTTCCGGGGGCGGCGGCGCGGCGGGCTCCGCCGCCACGTCCTCGTTGTTCGCCATGCGCCGGAGGTTTTCCACCAGGTCGGCCTCGGCGGGCGTGGGATCCACGCCGGAGCGCAGGTCCCCGAACATCACGTTCAGGGTATCCAGCACCCGCAGCATGGTGTCCATCAGGTGACTGTCCGCCCGCCGCTCACCGTTACGCAGCAGGTTGAAGACGTCCTCCGCGTGATGGCACACGGTCACCAGGGGATCCAGGCTCAGGAAGCCGGCCCCGCCCTTGATGGTATGGAAGCTACGAAAGACCGCATTCAGCAGATCCCGGTCATCCGGATTCTGTTCCAGGTCGATGAGTTGCTCGTTGAGCCCCTCCAGCAGTTCCCCGGCCTCGATCAGGAAGTCCTGAAGGATTTCGTCATTGGGGTCGATGGCCATTCAGTCTCTCCGGTCGCGTGGCGCCATTCGCATGAGGGGAACTGCCTAGAAGCCCAGGCTCGATAGCAGATCGTCCACCTCGTCCTGTCCTTGAACGACATCCGCGGCGGAATCTTGAGTCTTGGGCACGCTGGGACCGTGACCCTTGCGGTCCGCCTCGCGATCCTCCTCGCGTTGTTCAAGCGACGCCTCGGCCGCCTCGACCTGCTCCATGCGCCCACTGGAGAGCCGGATCAGGGACACCAGGTTCTCTTCCAGGTCGGTCACCAGCTGGATCACGCGGCGAATCACCTGGCCGGTAATATCCTGATAGCTCTGTGCCATCAGCACCTCGGAGAGCAGCCGGCGCAGCTCCTCGGTGTCTTCCCCCGCCTGCGCGAAGAACGTGTCGAGCTCGCGGGCAAAGTCCCGGAACTCCTCCACCGAGAGCTGGCGGTTGCGAAAGCGCGTCCACTTCGCCGTCAGGTCGGCCGCCTGCTGACTGAACGACTCCGCGATCGGCAGGCTCGACTCGATGGCATTCATGGTGTCGTGGGCCGCCTGTTCGGTCATCGTGACCACGTAATTCAGGCGTTCCTTTGCGTCCGGGATCTCCGCCTGGGTCAGTTCGACCAGACGCGAATCGCCGCGGAAGCTTTGCAGGGCCTCGTGAAGATCACGGGTCAGCTTGCCCAGCTCGTCGAAGAGTTCGCGGTCATAGGGGCGCGCCAGATCCTGCACCAGCGCCCGGGCGCCCGTGTCGTCGCCCGCCTCCAGCGTCTTGACCAACTGCCGCGCAAGCTCCAGCTGATCGTCGCGTGGTGGGTGTTCCTGTTCAGTCATGAGAAGCCTCTTGCGGGTACGGCGCGGAAGGTTTCGGACGACGCCCGCGGCGGTCGGTGCCACGGGCGTCGGGCATATCGGTCACAGGCCCATGATTATCCCTGTGCTTCAATGCGTTCGAAGATCTTGTCGATCTTTTCCTTCAGCGTCTCGGCGGTGAACGGCTTGACCACGTAGCCGTTCACGCCCGCCTCGGCCGCCTCGACGATCTGGTCGCGCTTGGCCTCCGCCGTCACCATCAGCACCGGCATGGACTTGAGGTTCGGGTCGGCGCGCACGGCCTTCAGCAAGTCGATCCCCGGCATGTTGGGCATGTTCCAGTCGGTGATCAGAAAGTCGAAATCCCCGTTCTGCAGCATAGGCAGCGCGGTGCTGCCGTCGTCGGCTTCCTGGGTATTGTTGAAGCCAAGATCACGCAACAGGTTCTTGATAATGCGCCGCATCGTGGAAAAGTCGTCCACGATGAGAATCTTCATTCCCTTGTCCACACGTCACTCCGGGATTCGTAGGGTGGGTTTTAGAATAACTGCAAAGCCGTACCGTCTTCGAGCCACGAACCCAGGCGGGCGCGCAGTCGAATGGTGGCCTGACTTCGGATCTGGCTGACGCGCGACTCGGTCACGCCCAGCACGGCGCCGATCTCGCGCAGGTTGAGCTCTTCGATGTAGTAGAGCGACAGCACCAGCCGCTCGCGTTCGGGGAGGTCGCCGAGGGCTTCGGCCAGTTCCTGACGGAACTCACCGGCCTCGAGGGTGCGGGCCGGCGACACCTCCTGCCCTTCGATCACGCGATCGGCCCCGTCGTCACCCCCGCCGAGGTCGTCCAGGGCGAACAGGTGGGCTCCGGCGTGATCCTGCAGCATCTCGTAGTACTGGTCGATCGGCACGTCCAGCTCGGCGGCGACCTCGCTGCCACGCGCCGCCCGCCCCTCGCGCGCCTCGACGGTCTGGATCGCCGCGGCAATACGCCGACTGTTGCGGTGCACCGAACGCGGTGTCCAGTCACTGCGGCGCAGCTCGTCGATCATCGCGCCACGGATGCGGATCCCGGCGTAGGTGGCAAAGGTCGCGCCCTGGCCGCCCTCGAACTGGCGCGCCGCCTCGAGCAGCCCGATCATGCCCGCCTGAATCAGGTCATCCACCTGCACCGAGGCGGGGAGCCGCGCCATCAGGTGATGGGCGATGCGGTGGACCAGCTCGACGTGATCGGCAATCAGCTCCTCGTGCCCGCCGCTGGCCGCGGAGGCCGCCTGATAGCCGGAAAGTCGATTACGCGTCGTCATCATGCGCTCTGCAGCATCCGTTCCACGAAAAACCCGACGCCACCGTGGTCACCGCCGCCCACCGGCCAGCGGTCTACGGTCCGTGCCAGTTCGGCAAAGGCCTTCCCCGCCGGGCTCCCGGGGTACTGCTGTACCACTGGCGCGCGTTTCTGCACCGCCTTGCGCAGGTGATCATCCATCGGAATATAGCCGGCCAGGTCGAGCACCACCTCCGGCAGGTAGTTGCCGCAGACGGTATTGAGTTTCTGCATCAGTCGCTCGGCGCCTTCGCGGCCGTCGACCATGTTCGTCACCATGCGGAAGCGACGCAGGCCATGATCGCGGTGCAGGACCTTGATCAGGGCATAAGCGTCGGTAATCGAGGCGGGCTCGTCGCAGACCACCACCAGGGTCTCCTGGACCGCGCGGCAGAACGACGTCACGGATTCCTGCAGGCCGGCCGCGGTGTCCACGATCAGCACATCCAGGGGTTTGCGATAGGCGCTGAAGGCATGGATCAGACCGGCATGCTCGGCCGGCGTCAGGTTGGCCATCGCCGCGATCCCCGAAGCCGAAGGCACCACCTTTACCCCGTCCGGCCCCTGGACGAGCACATCCTCCAGGCTGTCCACATCACCGGTCACCAGGTCGTGCAGCGTGCGCTCGGGACGCATCCCCAGCAGCAGGTCCACGTTGGCCAGGCCCAGATCGGCGTCGAACAGCATGACCTCGCGCCCGAGCCGGGCCAGGCCCACCGACAGGTTCACCGATACGTTGGTCTTGCCCACCCCGCCCTTGCCCGAGGCAACCGCGATGACCTTCAACGGCTTGTTAGTGCGTGGCATAGCGCCCCTTCCCGACCGGTTGAATCAGTTCCAGCGTGGCGGGCTCCGCCGCCCGTGCCGGACGTGCCTGGGCGCGCGCGCGTCGCGGCGGTTCCATCTCCGCCAGGCGCTCGGCCGCCCAGGTCTCGCGGGCATTGGCCGCTGCCCCGGGTTCATCGGCGGCATCCTCCAGGGCCAGTCGGGTCAGATACCCGGTATCGACCCGGTGAAAGTCCTCGGCAATACGCTGGCCATCGCTGACGAACCCCAGCCCCAGGTGCTGATCGAGCAGTACGGACAGGACCTCGCCCAGCTCCTCGGCCTCGTCCAGCTTGGTCAGCACCAGCGCCGAGGGCTCCGCCTTGCGAAATGCCTCCAGCACCCGCCGCAACGCGCTCCCCTGGGTCGTCGCCGACACCACCAGCCAGCTCTCGGCCCGGATGTCCGGCGGCAGGTGCGCGAACAGGGATTCGTCCTCCACTGCACGCGGGGCCTGTCCCGCCGTATCCACCAGGATCAGGTGCCCATCCTCCACGCGGCGCGCCAGTTCGCGCAACTCTCTCGCGTTCTGCAGCACCCGCACCGAGATCCCCGCCATCTGGGCGAAGGCCTGCAACTGGCGCGTGGCCCCGATGCGCTGGCTGTCCAGGGTGACCAGCGTAACCGAATCCGGGCCCATGCGGCGGATCTGGCGCAGCGCGATGCGGGCCAGCGTGGTGGTCTTGCCAACGCCGGTGGGCCCGACCAGCGCCAGCAGGCCGCCCTCGTCCAGGATGTCCGGCCGGTGGGTGGCAATCGCGCCCGACAACCGCGCCCGCAGGCGTTCCCAGGCCTGTTCCGGCGAGCTGTCATCGAGAATGCTTCCGGCCAGGCTGCGCGCCAGGGCCTCGCTGAACCCGCGGTCGATCAGGCGCGCCTTGCATTCCGCCGCCAGCGGGTGGCGGGCCGCCCAGCGCGCCTCTTCGCTCTCCGCATACTGGCGCGTCATCAGGCTGCGCAGGTCGCGCAGCTCCTGCCGCATGGCGGTCAGCTCCGGGTCGGCCGGCCACGACGCCGCGGCCTGACCGGCGCCGCGCTCGCGGGCCGGTCGGGCGGTTGTGCTCGCTTCGCGGCTCGTCGCGGGCGCGTCCTGCGCGGCTACCGGCTCCGACGCGGCGCCGTCCTCCAGCGCCGCGACCACCTCCAGCCAGCCGTCGACCCGGCGACTGGACAGGATGACCGCGTCCTCGCCCTGCTGCTCGCGCACCTGGCGCATCGCATCACGCATGTCCCGGGCCCGATATCGTCTGACGTTCATGCTTTTTCTCCTGCGCCGCTCGCGCGGCGGAACCCTTCATCGTGTCGTTCAGGCGGACTGCTTCTGCGACTCTTCCTGGCCGACGGTGGCAACCACCCGGATCCGGCGATTGTCCGGAATCTCGGTGAAGGCCAGCACGGTCAGACTGCGGACCGCGCCGCGCAGCCACCCGGCGATCCAGGAGCGGATCTCCGGTGCCACCACCAGGACCGCCGGCTGTCCGGCCGTCTCCTGGCGGCGGGCCGCATCGGCCACCGAGCGCTGCAGCCGCTCCGCCAGCCCGGGCTCCAGTCCAACCGTGCCGCCCGAGCTCCCCTGCAGGGACTTATGCAAGAGCTGTTCCAACGACGGATCCAGCGCGATCAGGGGCAGCTCGTCCTCCGGCCCCACCAGGTCCTGCACGATCGAGCGCGCCAGGGCCACCCGCACCGCCGCGGTCAAAGTGCCGGGATCCTGACTCTTGACCCCCTCGTCTGCCAGGGTTTCGGCGATCGTGCGCAGGTCGCGGATCGAGACTTGCTCGGCCAGCAGGTTCTGCAGCACCTTCAGCACGATGGACAGGGACAGCGTCTTGGGCACCAGGTTTTCCACCAGCTTCGGCGAATGGCGCGCCAGCTGGTCGAGCAGGTGCTGCGCCTCCTCGTGGCCGATCAGGCGATGCGCGTTCTCGCGGAACACCTGTGACAGATGGGTCGCGATCACCGTGGCGCAGTCGACCACGGTATAGCCGGCACCCTGGGCCTGGTCGCGGTCCGCCGGGTCTATCCACAGCGCATCCAGATTGAACGTCGGGTCCTTGGTCGGCGTGCCCGGCACCGTCCCGAACACCTCGCCCGGATTGATCGCCAGTTCGCGCTCGGGGAAGACCTCGGCCTCGGCCACGGTCACGCCCAGCAGGCTGATGCGGTAGGCATTCGGGCTCAGTTCGAGGTTGTCGCGGATATGCACCGGCTGCAGCAGGAATCCCAGCTCCTGCGAGAGCTTGCGCCGCACGCCCTTGATCCGGCCCATCAGCTGGCCGTCCTGGGTGCGATCCACCAGCGGGATCAGGCGATAGCCCACCTCCAGCGACACCAGATCCACCGGCGGCACGTCTTCCCAGGTCAGGTCGCGATCCTCGGACCGGGCCCCGCCCTCGTCCTCCTGCGGGATGCGCTCCACCTCCACCTCGGCCTCGCGGGCCTGGCGCTTGAGCAGGTATGCCCCGCCGAAGATCAGCGCGGCCAGGCCCAGGAACACGGCATTGGGCATGCCCGGCACGATCCCCAGTGCGGCGATCACACCCCCGGCCACGTACAGCACGCGCGGGTTGGAGAACATCTGGCCGAAGACCTGCTGCCCCATGTCCTGGCTGCTGGTCACGCGGGTCACGATGATCGCGGTCGCGGAGGACAGCACCAGCGACGGGATCTGCGCGACCAGACCATCGCCGATGGTCAGCAGCACGTAATTGGTCGCGGCATCGCCGATCGTCATGCCGTGCTGGACGGCCCCGATGGTCAGGCCGCCGATGATGTTCACGAACAGGATCAGGATGCCGGCTATCGCGTCACCGCGAACAAACTTGGAGGCCCCGTCCATGGAGCCATAGAAGTCCGCCTCGCTGGCGATCTCCTCGCGGCGCTTGCGCGCCTCTTCCTGGGTCAGGATGCCGGCGTTCAGGTCGGCGTCGATCGCCATCTGCTTGCCGGGCATGGAATCCAGGGTGAAGCGGGCGCTGACCTCGGAGACGCGCCCCGCGCCCTTGGTGACCACCACGAAGTTGATGATGATCAGGATGGCGAACACCACCAGGCCGACGGTGTAGTTGCCGCCCACCACGAAGTCGCCGAAGGCCTGGATCACCTTGCCCGCCGCGTCAGTCCCGGTATGGCCTTCCAGCAGGATCACCCGCGTAGACGCGATGTTCAGCGCCAGGCGCAGCAGCGTCGCGACCAGCAACACGGTCGGGAACACGGCGAATTCCAGCGGCCGCGGCGTATACACCGCAACCATGATCACTACCAGCGAAAGCGCGATATTGAAGGTGAACAGCACGTCCAGCGCCAGCGGCGGGAGCGGCAGCACCATCATCGACAGCATGGCGATCAGCAGGATCGGCGCGCCGAGTCCCCACTTGCCGACGTTCCCGAGGCGGTCGAAGAAGGCCATCAGCGATCCCTCCGCTTGCCGCGCTGCTTGTCCGGATCGAGGTAATCCTCCGGCACTGGCAGGTCATCCGGCATCTGCGCGTCGGCGTCGGCCCGCTTGAGCTGGTAGACATAGGCCAGGATGCGTGCGACGGCGACGAACAGGCCGTTGGGGATCTCCTGGTTCAGGTCCGTGGTGAAATAGATCGCGCGGGCGACGCGCGGCGCCTCGACGCGGACGATCGCGTGTTCGTCGGCGACCGCACGGATCGAGGCCGCGACCTCGTCGGCGCCCTTGGCCACTACCCTGGGCGCCGCCATGCGCGAGGCCTCGTAGACGATGGCCACGGCGTAATGGGTCGGGTTGGTGATGATCACGTCGGCCTTCGGGACCTCCTCCATCATCCGCCGCTGCGCCATCTCCTGCTGCAGCTGGCGGACCTTCTGCTTGACCTCCGGCTTGCCGTCGGTCTCCTTGTATTCGTCCTTGACCTCCTGGCGGGTCATGCGCAGCTGCTTCTGGTGGTTCCACATCTGGAACGGCGCATCGATGGCCGCCACCACGATCAGCGCGGCCGATACCGCGATAAAGGTCCCCAGCACCAGCTGGGCGGTATGCGCGATACCCTGATGGATCGGCTCGTAGCCCAGCATCAGCAGGCGATCGGAAAAGGTGGCAAGCACCGCGACCGCGACGCTGGAGATCAGCACGAACTTGGCGAAGGTCTTGCCGAACTCCATCAGCCCCTGCCAGGAGAAGATGCGCTTCAGCCCCTTTCCGGGATTCAGCTTGGAGGCCTTCGGGGCCGCCGCCTTCCAGGAGAAGTTCGCGCCCCCGATCACGATCGGCGCCATCACGGCCGCGACGATCAATACCCCGAACAGCGGAAACAGCGTGCGCAGGGTGCGGAAGATCTCCTGGGCGAGGTAGGGCAGCAGCAGCGAGGAGTCGTACGCCATTTCGGGATCGAAATCGAAACGACTGGTCATCTGTTCCGCGAGTTGCGCGCCCATGTTCGGGCCGTACATCAACATGAACGCCCCCGCGGTCATCAGCACCAGGAAGGTGCTGAGCTCGCGTGACCGCGGGACCTGACCCTTCTCCTTCGCCTCGCGCAGGCGTTTCGGAGTGGGCTCTTCGGTTTTTTCCTGCCCGTTCTCGTTCTCGGCCATGTCAGAACCCCATCCGGGTCTGCATCAGGTGGAAGGCCTCGAGCATCAGCTCCCCGAAGCGTTCCGGCAGCCCCGGAAAAGTGAACATGAGCAGCACAAAGCCGATCAGGATCATCATCGGGAAGCCCACCGCGAAGATGTTGAGCTGCGGCGAGGCGCGGGTGATCACGCCCATGGAGATATTCACCAGCAGCAGCGAGGCGACCGCCGGAAGCGCCACCAGCACCGCGCCAACGAACATCGTCGATCCGAACGCGACCAGCGCGTAGAAGGCCTCCGCATTCAGTCCAGTCGGGGCGATGGGCATGGTCTCGAAGCTGGTCAGCATCAGTTCCAGCGCGATCAGATGGCCGTTCATCGCCAGGAACAGCAGCGTCGAGAAGATCACGAAGATGGTCGACACCACCGGCACCTGCACGCCCTGGGCCGGGTCCACGATGGACGCGAAACCCAGCCCCATGCCCAGTGCGATCACCTCGCCCGCCTGGGTCACGGCGGAGAAGACCATCTGCAGGATGAAGCCCATAAACACCCCGATCGCGATCTGGTGCAGCGTCACCACCACGCCTTCGAGGCTCAGGGGGTCGATATCGGGGAGCACCGGCCCCTGCATGGCGACAAAGATGGCCAGCAGCAGCGCCAGCCCCATGCGCACCCGTGCGTTGACCGTGTCGGCGCCGAAGATCGGCATGGCGACGAGCATGGCGCCAATGCGCGCGAACGGCCACAGGACCGCCCCCACCCACAGCACCAGCTGTTCCGCCGCCAGGGTCATCGGTCTACCCCACCATCCCCGGCGCGCCCTCGTAGAGGCGCTCGGTGTAGTCGATCAGCAGCGCCAGCATCCAGTGGCCACTGATCAGGAGGGCCGCGAACATGGCCAGCAGCTTGGGGATGAACGACAGGGTCATTTCCTGCACCTGGGTGGCGGCCTGAAGCATGCCGATCGCCAGGCCCACCGCCAGCGCCGTCAGCAGCGGCGGCGCGGCCAGAAGAACCACCACCGTGAGCGTCTCGCGCCCGATATCGACCACCAGTTCGGGTGTCATCGGAACCTCCTAAACAAAAAAGCTGGTGGCAAGGGTGTTCATCATCAGCGCCCAGCCATCGACCAGAACGAACAGCATCACCTTGAACGGCAACGAGATGATCAGCGGCGAGAGCATCACCATCCCCATCGACATCAGGACCGAGGCCACCACCAGGTCGATGATCAGGAACGGGATCAGGATCAGGAAGCCGATCTGGAACGCGGTCTTGAGTTCGCTGGTGATAAACGCCGGCACCAGCAGGCTTAGCGGGATATCGTCGGCATCCTCGAAGCCGTCGATCCCGTTGATCTCGGCGAACATCGCCAGGTCACTCTCGCGGGTATGCGCCAGCATGAACTCGCGCAGGGGCTGCACCCCGGCCTGCAGCACCTCCTCGGTCCCCATCTCCTCGTTCACGTAGGGCACAAACGCGGTGTCGTAGATCTCCTCGAACACCGGGGCCATCACGAACAGGGTCAGGAAAAACGCCAGACCGATCAGGATCTGGTTGGACGGTGTCTGGGTCGTACCCAGGCCCTGGCGCAGGATGGCCAGCACCACCAGGATGCGCGTAAACGCGGTCATCATGATCAGGATCGACGGCAGCAGGGTCAGCAGCGTCATCAGCAGGATGATCTGCAGCGTCACCGAATAGGTCTCGCCACCATCCCCGTTGGTGGTCACCGTCAGGGCCTCGATGCCCTGCGCGACCTGCGCTCCGGCCAGGCCCGGCAGGGCCAGCAGAGCCAGCCCCAGCCCAATCCGCAGCAGCACCGACATCACGACTGCCCCCGCTCGCCGGTGACCGGCGCACGCCGCGTCACCGCGCGCTTCAACGCGCTCGAGAAGTCCGGGGTCTCGCCGGCCGGGGCCAGTACCGGTTCGTTCATGGTGTGCAGCGTGCGCATGCCGGCGGGCCCAACCCCGACCAGGACCTGTTCGTCCCCGACCTGGACCAGCACCAGGCGCTCGCGCGCGCCCACCGAGCGCGCCGCGACGATCTCGATCACCTGGGAGCCGCGATTGAGCCCGCCCTGTGTGCGCCGTAGGACCCAGCCCAGCACCACGATCGCGCCGATCACCAGGACCAGACCGCCGATCAGCTGGGCCAGATACCCGGCGGCGCCGCCGCTACCCCCCTCGGCGAGGGCGGTCAGTGGCCAGAGGCTCCCCGTAACGGCCGTCAGGACGAGGGCCGCGATGTGCGTATAGCGTTGATTCATGGCTATTTGAGCTTGCGGATCCGTTCGCTGGGGCTGATCACGTCGGTCAGTCGAATACCGAACTTCTCGTTGACCACCACCACCTCGCCATGCGCAATCAGCGTCCCGTTCACCAGCACATCCAGGGGCTCGCCGGCCAGGCGGTCCAGTTCCACCACCGAGCCCTGGTTCAGCTGGAGGAGGTTGCGGATCGGGATGCGCGTGCGGCCGATCTCCATGGAGATGGTCACCGGTACATCCAGGACCATCTCCAGGTTCAGCTCCTCCCCGTCGCCCTGCACCACGCCGGAGAGCTGCTCCGGCTGCAGGGCCTCCGCGCCCGGGTCCGGCTTGTGCTTGCGTTCCCGCTTCTCGGCCTTCGGCGCTTCCTGCGCCGGGTCCTCGGACGCCCCGCCCTGTGCCTCGTTCAGCAGCGCGTCGGGGTCGGCGGCTGCCTCGCCATCCTCGTCCTTCTGCTCCGCCAGGGCGGCCGCCCACTCGTCGGCCAGGGCCTGGTCATCGGAACCGCCCTCCGTCTCCGGATTCTCGGCGGCGGCCTCCGCGTCGGGGCCGGGGGTGTCCTGTTTGGGATCGTCGGTGTCTGCCATGCTGCGGCCCTCTATCGTTTGATGATGCGTTCCGAAATCTGGATCGCATTCAGCCCATTGGATACGCCGAACTTCCCGCGGAACATCGGGATATCTTCGACCTGCAGGGAAATCTTCTCGGGGAGATCAACCGGGATGATGTCGCCCGGCTGGATATCCAGCAGCTCGCGCACGGTCACCTCGGTCTCGGCCAGGATGGAGCTGATCTCGACCTCGGCGGTCTGAATCTCCTCCTGGAGTGCGTGCATCCAGCGCTGGTCCACGTCGGAGCGGTCCGACTGGATACCGGTGTCCAGCTGCTCGCGTATCGGCTCGATCATCGAGTACGGCAGGGTCACGTGCAGGTTGCCACCGCCCCCGTCGAGCTCGATGTGGAACTCGCTGATCACCACGATCTCGGTCGGCGAGACGATATTCGCGAACTGCGGGTTGACCTCGGAGTTCAGGAACTCGAACTCCAGCTCCATGACCGGCTGCCAGGCCTTCTGCATGTCCTCGAACGCGCCTTCCAGCACGCCGTGCACCACCTTCATCTCCATCGGGGTGAAGTCACGCCCCTCGATGCGGGTGTAGTAACGGCCGTCGCCGCCGAAGAAGTTGTCCACCAGGATGAACACCAGCTTCGGGTCGAACACGAACAGCCCGGTGCCGTGCAACGGATGCGCGCGCACTAGGTTCAGGCTGGTGGGCACGAACAGCGAATGCATGTACTCGGAGAACTTGGTGATGCGGGTGCCCACCACCGAGATCTCGGCGGAGCGACGCAGCACGTTGAACAGACGGACCCGCAGGTGACGCGCGAAGCGCTCGTTGATCATCTCCAGCGTGGGCATGCGCCCACGCACGATCCGGTCCTGGGTGGCGAAGTTGAATTCGCGTGCCTGGCCATCACTCGGATACGGGTCTTCCGTCTCGACGTCGCCCTCGTCCACGCCGTGCAGGAGGGCATCGATCTCGTCCTGGCTGAGGATATCCGTCTGTGCCATGACGGGGCTCCTACTGCATCACCAGTTCGTTGAACAGCACGGCCTCGACCGCGTCCGGGGCATCGCGGGAACGCAGGATCCCGGCGATCGTCTCTTTCAGTTCTTCCGCCAGGGCCTCCTTGCCCGCGCGGGTATTGAGATCCTCGTAGCGCTGTTCCGCCAGGATGCCCAGGAGGTCGTTTCGGATTGCCGGCAGGTGCCGTTCGAAGGCCTCGGCGACCGCCGGGTCATGGGTCACCAGCGACAGTTCCGCGCGCAGGTAGCGGATGCGCCCCGGGGCCTCGATGTTCACCGTCATCGGCTCGAGGCTGGTGTACAGCCGCTCGGGCGGGCCGGCTTTGACCTGCTCGGTATCGTCACCGTCCGCCATCAGGAAGAACCAGGCGGCGGCCGCACCGCCGGCTACGAGAAACAGGACGACCAGGATCAGGACGATCAGCTTGCCCTTCCCGCCCTTCTTCGGGGCGCCGCCTTCGTCGTCGTCCAGATTGACTTCCTTCTCTGCCATATCGCACCCGCTGTCCGGTAAACCGAGGATTCGTTCTCGGTACAAACCTTAGCAAGGCTGATGCCAGAAGTCGTTTTAGTGTTTTTAATCCGTCAGTTACGGGTAGTCACTGGCGGTTTTCCGGGGCAAACGCGGGCGCGGAAAACATGAAGAACGTCAAGAATCGGCCGCCCGGCCGCCGTGAAAGACGGAATCTTGGCGGCACACGGGAACAGGGAGAACCCGGCATCAGCGCAGGAACGAGCCGGCAGCCACGGCCGCAGGCCGCGGCTGCCACCGGGCCGGAGGGATCAGGCAAACAGGTCCAGGCGCCGGTTCAGCATGGAGAGCGTGCTGCCATCGGCCTCGCGGTCCTCGGCCTCGGCAGCCTCGTCATCCGCCGCGAGCGCCGTCTCGCCGGCCTCCTGCTCCGCCTGCTCCTCGGCCGCGTGGTCGGACACGGTCGCATCGTCCAGCATCAGGCCGCTCTCGGCCAGGCTGTCACGCAGGCGCGGCATGGCCGCCTCCAGCACCTCGCGGGTCACCGGATTGGCACTGATGAACTGGATACTGGTGCGATCACCCTCGACCAGCACACGCACATCCAGGCTGCCCAGTTGCGGCGGGTGCAGCTTGAGTTCGGTACGCCCGCCCTGCGCCTGGGCCAGCATGCGCACCTGGTCGGCCAGCTCCCGGGCCCCGTTGGGCTGCTGCAGGAGTCGTGTCAGATCGAGGCGCGGCAACGCCCGCGCCCCGTCCGCCCCTTCGGCTTGCCCGAGCCCCTGGGCCGGCAGCACCCCGCTCAGGGGGTCGGAACGGCCGCGGCGCGCCTCGTCACCCCCCTGCCCCATCCACTGGGCGAGGATCTCCAGGACGTTGTCGCGGGCCATGCCTCCCTGCGCACCCACCACGTCGGGCTTCAGGGCAACCGCGCCATCCCGTCCGGCATTGGCCTGGGCCGCTTCGACGAACAGCCGCATGACCGCGGCCGGCAGCGGCTTCACGGGCAGGGCCCGCTCCTCGCCTCCTCCCCGGGCCGGGGTACCTTCGGCTCGGGGCACCTCGGCTCGTCCCGGTTCCTGGGTCGCAGCCATCAGCGCGGCGACCGGCAAGGTATTGCCACCCCCTTCGGGATCCGCGGCCAGGGGCCGCCCGTCCAGCAAGTCCTGGAGTCGCGCCAGCATCGCCTCCAGGTCCAGGCCTTCCAGTTCCTCGCCGGGAACGCCCAGGCTGGCCAGCAGCGACTCCATCTGGGGCTCCAGGATGGCCAGGAAGTCCTCGCCGTCCTGGCCCTTGAGGCGGCCTTGCAGGCCTTTCAGGTCGTCCAGGCCCTGCATCGAGCTGCCACCCAGCAGTTGCAGCAGCGGCAGCATGCCCTGGCCCGTATTCTGTGTTGCGATCATTGCCGGATCCTCGGTCTGCCGGGGTCATCCCCGGGCCCTTGCCTCAATCGATACTCAGGGTCCATTCAAGAACCCTGCCAACGCGCGTCTGCCTCGCGCGCATGGGCCTGGCGGGTGGCCCACATATCCTGTTCCGTCTGCTGGCGTCGCGCGTCATGCCGCGCGGTCTCGGCCCGCCGGCGCTCGAGCAGCTTCTCCAGCGAGAGGCTGTTTCGATGGCGTTCCAGCCACTCCTGGCGCGCCGTCTCCACCTGGGACTCGGCCGCCTGGATGCGCAGATCCTGCTGCTCCAGCGCGGAGCGCAGCTGGTCGCGCATGCCGGCCAGCCACTTCAGCGCATTGGCATCGTCCGGCAGGGTTGCCTGCAGGTATTCCCGCTGATAGGTCTCCAGGCGCTCGCGCTGGCCGGCGATGGCATCCAGTTGCTGCAGCCGCTCGCCCAGCTGGCGCGTCGCCTCGCTTTCCTCGATCTTGCGCAGCCGCAGCAGGCGCTCCAGGCGCTTCGGGTTCATGCCGCGCCACCCCCGACCAGGGCCAGCAGATCATCCCGGGCGCGGTCGAAGCTGACGGCCTCGTCGCGGCCCTGCCCCAGATAGGCCTCCAGGCGTTCATGCATCGCCACCGCCTCGTCCAGATGCGGATCGGCGCCCTTGCGGTAGGCCCCCACCGCGATGAGGTCGCGATTGCGCATGTAGGTGGCGGCCAGATCACGGAAGCGGCGGGCCGCGCGTTCGTGTTCCGGAGTGATCAGTGACGACATCACACGCGAGACCGACGCCCCGACATCAATGGCCGGGTAGCGGCCTGTCTCTGCGATCTCCCGCGAGAGCACCACATGACCGTCGAGGATGGCCCGCGCTGCGTCCACGATCGGGTCGTTCTGGTCGTCACCCTCAGCCAGCACGGTGTAGAACGCCGTGATCGAGCCCCCGCCGACATCGCCATTGCCCGCTCGCTCCACCAGCTGTGGCAGGCGCGCGAACACCGACGCCGCATAGCCTTTGGAAGCCGGCGGCTCGCCAATGGCCATCGCGATCTCCCGCGCCCCCTGGGCAAACCGGGTCAGGGAGTCCATCAGCAGGAGCACGTGCAGCCCCTGGTCCCGGAAATGCTCGGCCACCGCCGTGGCCACCCAGGCACCATGCTGGCGCAGCAGCGGCGACTGATCCGCGGGAACCGCGACCACCACGGTACGCGTACGCGACTCCTCGTCCAGGATCTCGTGGATGAACTCATTCACCTCGCGACCACGCTCGCCGATCAGGCCGACCACGATTACGTCCGCTGTGGTGTTGCGCGTCATCATGCCCAGCAGAACGCTCTTGCCGACCCCTGAACCCGCGAACAGGCCCAGCCGCTGGCCGCGCCCCACCGACAGCAGGCCGTTGATCGCCCGGATCCCGACATCCAGCGGCTCGCGCACGGGCGCACGCTGCAGCGGGTTGATCGGACGCCCGGCCAGCGGCCCAAAATCATGGGTGCGGATCGGCCCCTGGCCATCCAGGGGTGCCCCGTTGGCATCGATCACCCGTCCCAGAAGCCCCTCGCCCACCGGGATCTGGCGCTGGTTGTCCAGCGGTTCGATGCGAGCCCCGGGGGTCAACCCGGTGGCCAGCTCCTCCGGCATCAGGAAGGTGCGCTCGTTCTGGAAACCGACCACCTCCGCCGGCACCGGCTCCCCGGTTTCGCCGTGGATCAGGGCGCGCCCGCCAATCGGCAGGCGCAGACCCTCGGCCTCCAGCGTCAGGCCGGTCAGGCGCGACAGATGCCCCTCCGCCTGGGGTGGGTTGACCCGCTCCACGCGCCCCCGGGACTGCTGCAACCGGTCCAGAAGCCCCGTGCTCAGACGTTCGCGGCCCTTGCGGCGCAGTTCGTCGATCGGAGTGCTCATGACTCCTCCGCATCCGGGCGGTCGGACGCCTGATGGGCGCTGTCATCCCGGGGCTCGGCGTCAGCGGCCGGGGCATACTCGCCGTTCCACAGGGCCTCGACCGCATGCTGCAAGCGCCGCTCCAGGCTCGCGTCCACGCTCGCCGCGCCCGCCTCCACCCGGCACCCGCCGCGTGCCAGGCCCGGATCCGGGACCCAGGTGATGCGCGCGTCCGCGCGCTCGGCGTAGGTCTCGACCAGCCCCTGGTCCTCCGGGTTCAGATGCACCCGCACCTCCTGGTTGCGTCCCGGCAACTGAGCCAGCGCGCCCTCGAGAACCGCCCGGATCTGCTCCGGCCGGGACTCCAGCTCGCTTTGCACGACCTTGCGCGCCAGGACCGTCACCAGGGCCAAAAGCTCCGGCTCCAGGGCGTCGGCTGCATCGGCCAGCGGATCGGCGAGACTGCCGGCCACCGCCTCCAGTGCGGCCACCGTTTCGCGCAGTTTCTTGTCCTCGCGCGCCCGGGCCGCCTTTTCCGCCTCCTTCTGGCCCAGTTCGTGACCTTCGGCATAGCCAGACTCGAAACCGTTCTTGCGCGCCTCTTCCTCGATCGCCTCGATCTCGGCGGCGGTGGGCAGACGGCGCGGCGGATGGACACCGTCGTCACCGATCTCCGGCGGCTCCCACAGCGACGCCGAGGCGTCGGTATACAGCCTGGCCGCCGAGCTGTCGCTCACAACATGGCCTCGCTACCGCCACCGCCAAGCACAATGTCGCCGTTCTCGGCCAGGCGCCGAGCCACCGACAGGATCTCCTTCTGCGCGGCCTCGACCTCGCTGACACGCACCGGGCCCTTGGCCTCGAGATCCTCGCGCAGCATCTCGCCGGCACGTTTGGACATATTGCGAAAGATCTTGTCCTTCAGGTCGTCGTCGGCGCCCTTCAGCGCAAGCACCAGGGATTCGGTCTGGATCTCGCGCATCAGCGTCTGGATGCCACGGTCGTCGATATCCACCAGGTTATCGAAGACAAACATCTCTTCCTCGATACGCGTGCCCAGATCGGAATCCGACTCCTTGATCGTCTCCATGATCTCGGCCTCCCGCGAACCCTCCATCAGGTTCATGATGTTGGCCGCCGAGCGCACGCCCCCCAGCATCGAGGTCTTGCTCGCCGCATTACCGGAGAGTTGCCGGTCGAGGATCTCGTCGAGTTCCTGCAGGGCCTGGGGCTGCACGCCATCCATGGTGGCGATGCGCATCACGATGTCGGACTGCACCCGCGCGGGCAGGTACTGCAGGGTGTCGGAGGCCTGGTCGGAATCGAGATGGGACAGCACGATGGCCACGATCTGCGGATGCTCATTGCGCAGCATGTCCGCGATGGCGCGCGGGTCCAGCCACTTGAGGGCCTCGATGCCCTTGGAATTGCGTCCCAGCAGGATGCGGTCGATCAGGCCCGAGGCCTTGTCGCCCAGCGCGCTCTCCATGACGCTGCGCACGTATTCGTCGGCGCCCACGCCCAGCGCGGTCTGTTCCTGCACATGGGTGGAGAACTCGTGCAGCGCGGCGTTCACATCGCTGCGCGAGATGCGGTCCATCGAGGCCATGGCGGTGCCGATCTTCTGCACCTCCTTGGGCCCCATGTGGCGCATGACCTCGGCGGCGGCATCCTCGCCCAGGCTCATCATGAACACGGCGGCGCGCTCGGCGCCTTCCAGCTTGGAGTTCTTGTCAGCGGCCATCGTCACCCAACCAGGTCTTCATTACCTGCGCCACGCGCTTGGGATCCTCGCGGACCATCTCGCGCACGGCCTCCAGATCCATCTCCTGCTGATCCGGACCCTTGGGACCCGTCAGCGCGGCCACGGCCGAACCCTCGCTCGGCCCCATGCCGGCCTCGCCGCCGGACTCGTCGGTCAGGGCCTCGCGGTCATCCTCGCGCCGCGGGGGCGGTGCCGGACGCTTCATCAGTTGCTTCATTGCCGGGCGCACCACCGTCAGCAGGATGATCAGGGCCAGCAACAGCGCCGCCACGATCTTCAGCACCTCGATAAACCAGGGCTGCTCCCAGAAGGCGATCTCCTCCGCCGGGATCTCGTCCGCGGGCGCCTCGAACGGCGCGGTCACCACATTGATCGTATCGCCTCGTTCGGCGTTGAATCCAACCGCCTCGCGCACCAATGCCTCGATGCGCTCCAGTTCCTCGGCGTCCCGCGCCACCTGCACCGTCTCGCCGTCCTCGTTGACCTCCTGACGGAAGTCCACGACCACCGCGGTGGAGACCCGGCGCACGCCGCCCGGCATCTCGCGGATGTGGTTGATGCGGCGATCGACCTCGTAGTTTCTGGTCACGTTGGTGCTGCGACTGCCCGGGAGCGGCGCCGGAGCAGCGGCACCTTCCTCGCCCTCTTCCCCGACCACGCCGCCCTCGGGGGGCTGATTGGTCAGCGCGCCCGGGACGCCCCCGGCACCGCCTTCGGGACCCGTGCGCTCTTCCTCCCGGCTTTGTTCGGACCGCAGCGCGATGGTCTCGGGATCGTACAGCTCCTCGGTTCGCTCCACGCGCGAGAAATCAATATCGGCATTGACCTGAACGCGCACCTTGTCGCGCCCGACGATCGGGATCAGGAGATCCCGAACGCGGTCGGTATAGCGGTTCTCCACATCCCGTGTGAAGTTCAGGCGATCGCCACTGCCGCCCATGCCCGCCTCGCCGCCGTCCTGGGTCAGCAGCGTGCCGCGCTGGTCGACCACGGTGACCCGCTCGGGATCCAGATCCGAGGTGCTGGAGGCCACCAGATGCACGATGGCCCCCACCTGCGTCTCGCTCAGGGATCGTCCGCCGCGCAGGTGCACCACCACGGAGGCGCTGGCCGGCCGGCGGTCGCGCACGAACACCGACTGTTCCCCCTCGGCAATGTGCACCCGCGCGCGATCCACCGCATCCAGGGAGGCGACCGTGCGCGCCAGCTCGCCTTCCATCGCCCGGTGATGACGCGCCCCCTCGATCATCCGACTGGTGCCAAGCCCGGTGTCCTCCTGCAACAGTTCGAAGCCGAGGTCGCCGGAGCGCGGCAGCCCTTCGCCGGCCAGCTGCAGCCGCGCGTCGGCGACATCGCCCTGCGGGACCTTCACCTGCCCGGTCGTGGAATCCACCTGGTACTGGATGCCGGCCTGGGACAGCACCTGCACGACCTCGGCCGCGTCCTCGGCGTCCATGCGCGGGAACAGCGGCACGTAGGTGGGGCGCATGGCCCAGTAGAGCAGCGCCACGATCACCACGATCGCGCCGGCCAGCATCCCGATCAGGGCAAGCTGGCGGCCCGCGGGCATCCCGTTGAACTCCTTGAATCCCCCGGTCACCACCGCGGGCAGGGACTGTGCATTGTCGGCCATCGTCCGTTCTCTCCCTCAGCCCGTCCGGCCGATCAGACCTGCATCCGCATGATTTCCTGGTACGCCGTCAGCAGCCGGTTGCGTACCTGGTTGGTCGCCTCGAAGGCGATACTGGACTTGCTCATTGCGGTCATCACCTGCGGCAGGCTGACGCTGTCGTCGCCCAGCTCGAAGCGCGTCTGCAGATCCGTAGCGGCCTGTTGGGTCTGGTTCACGCCGCGCAGCGACTCGGTCAGCACGTTCTGGAAATCCGCCCCGCCCACCCGCTGCGGTTCGCGATTGGGCTGGGCCGGGTTGGTCCCCTCGATCCCGCTGGTCTGCGTCAGCTGACGCATCTGCTGCAGGACGTTCTGAATCTGCATCTCGCTCATCTTTCCTACCCTCGGGGGTTCTCGCTATGGCGACCCGGCGGCCTGCACGGACCCCTTGTGCTCCCATGTGCGCGGCTTACCGTTTTCTTCAAAACTCCAAGCAATCCATATGCCAGCCTCGCTGGGCGTCATCCCGACGCCGGAACCGCAAAGCCGTTCTCGCGCAGGCGCGCAATCTTGTAACGCAATGTTCTGGGGCTGATTCCCAGTCGGTCCGCGGCCTCCTTGCGCCGCCCGCCGGACTCGCGCAGGACATTCAGGATCACCCGGCTCTCCTGGGTCTGCAGGGTCTGCTCCAGCATCGGCGTCGGGTTTTCGTCGCTGGCCGACCACTCGGGCGTGTTCATCCGGATCGCCTGATTGCCGGAGTCGCCCGAGCTCCAGGGTGCCAGCATGTCCGCATCCAGCCAGACCGCCTCCAGCGTCACCCGGTCGTCATCGCCTTCGTGCAACGTGATCGCGCGCTCCATCACATTGGCCAGCTCGCGGACATTGCCCGGCCAGTCGTGCTCCCGCAGTCGCCGCTGCGCCGCGGCGTCCAGTTTCCCCAGGCGCCCGCGGCTCAGCCGCCGCAGCAGGGCCTGTGCCAGTGGCACGATATCCTCCGGGCGCTCCCGCAGCGGCGGGATGCAAAGCGGGAAGACGTTCAGGCGGTAATACAGATCCTCGCGCAAGTGGCCTTCGGCCACCGCCTCGCGCAGATCGCGATTGGAGGTGGCGATCACCCGCACATCCACACGCTGTGCCTGGCGCCCGCCCAGCGGCTCTACCTCCCGCTCCTGCAGCGCCCGCAACAGCTTGGCCTGCAGGTGCACGGGGATTTCGGTCACCTCGTCCAGCAGCAGGGTCCCGCCGTGGGCCCGCTGGAACTTGCCGGGCCGGGCCTCCAGCGCACCGGTAAAGGCGCCCTTGGCATGCCCGAAGAGCATCGCCTCCAGCATGGCCTCCGGGAGCGCGGCGCAGTTGATCGCCTCGAACGGCCCGCGGCTGCGGGGGGAGCGCGCGTGCAGCTGCCGCGCCAGGACCTCCTTGCCCACCCCTGACTCGCCGGTCACGAAGACCGTGGCGGCGCTGCGCGCGATCCGCGATACAAAACGATCGATCCCCTGCATCGCAGCACTGCGGGCCACCAGCGCCGGCGCTTCGAATTCCTGCGCCGAGACCAGCAGCGGCCGCAGCCACTCGGCCAGAGCGTCCGCCATCTCCGGCAGGGCAAAGTGCGCGTCCACCCCGGCTCGCATGGCCGACAGCTCGCGTTCGCGACTGGCTTCCAGACTGATCGCGGCGACGCAGGATCGCGGTTCGGGAAGGACTTCTCCGCTCAGGGCGGGTTCACCGCCCAGCAGCACCGCTGCGGGACGGGCCCCTTCCACGGTTTGCGGCAGGTCGGCCGCTTTGCAGGCCTGCAGTCGGACTCGAGGAATCGTGGCCAGGACCCGGACCACGGCCTCGCGCAGTGCCGGTTCGGCATCCACCAACAGGATTGTGGCTCGCGACATGAACGTCTTCCCATAGAGATTCGGGGAAGGTTCAGCAAAAAACGCGCCAGCGTTACAGGTAACTGATTAATTGGGGGTTTATCCAAAACGGGAGGGCAACCCGTCAAGCATCCGTCGACCGTCGCGCGGGAATTCAGGGCTTGTGGTGACGGGATCCCGACCTCCACTACGGTCGGGGCCCGTCTGGCCGGAGGCCGGGTCAGGCCTTGCCGAGCCCGAACTTGCGCATGCGCTCCACGAGTGTGGTGCGGCGCATCCCCAGGCGACGCGCCGCGCGCGCCACCACATGCCCGGTCTCGTCCAGCGCGCGGGTGATCATGTCGCGTTCGAGATCATTGAGGAAGCTGCGCAGATCGACCCCCTCCGGCGGCAGTCCACCGGCCAGCAGGCTGGCGCCCGCCGACCCCGACTCGGTGCCGCCGGGTGTGGGAGAGGTCACGGCCAGATCCTCGATCCCTTCCGGACGGACCCGGGGAGGCAGCTGTGCCAGATCCACCGGGAGATCGGGATACATGATCGCCAGCTGTTCCAGCAGGTTGGCCAGTTCGCGGATATTGCCGGGCCAGTTGAGCTGCCCCAGGTGCGCGACCACGGCCGGCGTCAGGTGGGCCGGGCTCATGCCCTGCTCGCGCAGCCGTTCTTCCAGCGCACCGATCAGTTGCGGCATATCGCTGGTGCGTTCGCGCAGGGGCGGCAATTCGATGGGGAACACGCTGAGGCGGAAGAACAGGTCCTGGCGGAAGCTGCCATCCGCCACCGCGTCATCCAGGTTGCGATGGGTGGCGGCAATGATTCGGGCCCGCGCCGGGAGCGACTTGTTGGAACCGACACGTTCGAAGACGCGTTCCTGCAGCACGCGCAGCAGCTTCACCTGCATCGGCAGCGGCATGTCGCCGATCTCGTCCAGGAACAGCGTGCCGTCCTCGGCCAGCTCGAAACGCCCCGCGCGGGCGGTGAAGGCACCGGTGAAGGCCCCCTTCTCGTGCCCGAACAGCTCGCTCTCCAGCAAGTCTCCGGGGATCGCGCCGCAGTTCACCGCCACGAACGGCTTGTCCGCCCGGTCCGAGGCGTTGTGGATGGCGCGGGCCACCACCTCCTTGCCGGAGCCGGTCTCGCCCAGGATCAGCGCGGTGGCGTCGGTGCGGGCCACCTGGCCCACCAGGCGCTTGACCGCCTGCATGGTCGGATGCGACCCGACCAGCCCGGGCATGTCGTCGTATCCCGGCTCGCGGCCGAACCGAAGCCACTGCAGGACCTGCGAAACCCGCGCGATGGAAAGCGGGTGCTCCACCACGCAGTCCACCCCTTCGCCCTGGACCTCGCCCCCGTCGGTAGGCTGCACGACCACCGCGGCGTCTTCCGTTCGTGCATCCTGCAGCCGGGCGGACAGCTCGGCGGCGGGTCCACAAAGCCAGATCGCGGCGGGGGCGACGTTCTCGAAGGTGCCAGTGGCCGGCTGATGCTCGGCCTCGCAGCCCAGGCAGTTCAGGATCGCCCGGGTGGCATCCGTCGTGCCCGAGTCACCGCTGAGTGCAATACGCATCGCCTGTTGCTGTTCGCCCGGATCCCGCATACCGCTGTGCCCCGATGTTCGCGACCGGATGTGGCAACGGGTGACGCCCGGCCCGCATCCGATGATGTGATCGAGTTCGCAGTATCCTGTCTAATTGCGATTGCCGTCAACTTTCTGGCGTTTCTCCGCCACCTCGCGGCGGTGCAGGCGGAAGATCCAGCGCCCGATCGCCTCTTTCAGGGCCCCCTCGCCCCCCGTCCAGCGAGTCATTTGCTGGCCTCCGCGGGTTGTCGGAGTCTCGACACCCAGGACGCAGGGCTGCGGCAGCAGGCGGCTCAAATAGACCTCCACCCGCTCGCAATCCTCGGGCAGCGTGCCCGCGGGCAGCACCATGCCGTGCCCGCTGAGTACCAGCTCGACAGGGTCCGGGCGTTCCGGATGCAGCGACTCCGCCACCAGGTGCAGCAGCAGGTCCAGCTTGTGTTCCAGGCGCTGCACCTCGGGGGCACCCTCGTCCTCGTGGGGCATCGCTCCGCGCGGGTGTGCGTCGTCGAACAGGTCGAGGCTCTCGATCAGGCGCTGCGCCAGCACGGGATCCGTAACCGGGCGTTGCGACGGGCCGATCATCAGAGTCGTCGTAACCCGCAGGTCCTCCCCGAGGAATTCGTCCTTGCTGGCGTCATCCATGTCCGTACCCGCCTCGTCTGTCCGCCGACCAAATGCCTTCGTTATAGACCATCGACCCGGCGCGCTTCAGCCGACGAATGCGCGCGCATTGCGGAACAGCCGCAGCCACGGTCCGTCCTCGCCCCAGTCCGCCGGGTGCCAGCTGTGCTGCACCGTACGGAACACGCGCTCCGGGTGCGGCATCATGATCAGCGCGCGACCGTCCTCGCTGGCAAAGCCCGTGGCGCCGCCCACGGAGCCATTGGGATTCGCCGGGTATTGCGACGCCGGCGTGTCATCGGCCTCCACATAGCGCAGCGCGGCCTGGTCGTGGATCGGCGCTCCATCGGCATAGTATGTACGCCCCTCCCCGTGCGACACCGCCACCGGCAGCACCGAGCCGGCCATCCCCTCCAGCAGGATCGCCGGGCCCGGTTCGATCCGCACCTGGGACAGGCGCGCCTCGAACTGCTCGGAACGGTTGCGCACGAATCGCGGCCAGTGGCCCGCCCCCGGAATCAGCGGGGACAGGTGGGACAGCATCTGGCAGCCATTACAAACCCCCAGGGTGAAGGTCTCGGGGCGTTCGAAGAACGCCTGGAAGGCATCCCGCAGCGCCGGGTGGTTGAGGATGGTCTGCGCCCAGCCCCCACCGGCACCCAGCACATCGCCGTAGGAGAATCCACCACAGGCGGCCACGCCCTGCATCGAACCCAGATCCTGGCGACCGTCCAGCAGGTCGGTCATGTGCACGTCCACCGGGGCAAACCCCGCCCGCTCGAAGGCCGCCGCCATCTCCAGCTGCCCGTTAACCCCCTGCTCGCGCAGGATCGCGATTCGGGGGCGTTCGCCGCGCGCGATCATCGGTGCGGCCACGTCCTCGGCGGGATCGAAGGTGACCCGCGGCTGCAGGCCGCCGTCGGCGTCTACCCGGGCGAGCTCCTCGTCGGCGCACTCCGGATCGTCCCGCAGCCGCTGCATCCAAGCCGAGGTCTCCTGCCAGTGGCGCTGCAACGCCGCGCGCGTGGCGGAGAAGGCCTCCTGGTCGCCATGGCGGATCACCACGCGCTCGTCGTCGGTCCGTCGGGCCACCGGATGCAGATGCGCCTCCAGGCCAGCCTCCGCCATCGCGTCGCGCAGGGCCGATTCGGCACCGGGCGCGACCTGCACCACGGCGCCCAGCTCCTCGTTGAACAACCACGCCCCCGGCGCTTGACCCTCCGGGACCGCGATCTCCAGCCCACAGCGCCCGGCAAAGGCCATCTCCAGCAGGGTCGTGATCAGGCCACCGTCGGAGCGGTCGTGGTAGGCGCGCAGCAGGCCGTTGCGACGCAGGGTCGTAATGGCCTCGAAGAAGGCGCGCAGGCGTGCGGCATCGACCACGTCCGGCGGGGTCGCGCCGACCTGCCCGTAGGCCTGGGCCAGGGCGGAGCCGCCCAAGCGGCCATGGCCCTCCCCCAGATCGATCAGCCAGAGCCGGTCATCGGCCTCCGGGTCGGGCTGCGGCGTCAGCGTCCGGCGCGCATCGGCCACCGGGGCAAACCCGGATACGATTAGCGATACCGGCGCGTGCATGTGCCGCGCCTGCCCGTCCGCGGTCTCCCAGACCGTCCGCATGGACAGCGAATCCTTGCCGACCGGGATCGAGATGCCCAGTGCCGGGCACAGGTCCTCCGCGATCGTGCGGACGGTGTCGAACAGGTTGGCGTCCTCCCCGGGCACGCCGGCCGCGGCCATCCAGTTGGCGGACAGGCGGATCGCATGCGTACCGTCGATATCGGCTGCCGCCAGATTGGTCACGACCTCCCCGATCGCCATGCGCCCGGAGGCCGGGGCCGACAGGATCGCCAGCGGCGTGCGCTCGCCCATGGCCATCGCCTCGCCGGTATAGCCGTCGAAGTCGGTCAGCGTCACCGCGCAATCCGCCACGGGGACCTGCCACGGCCCCACCATCTGGTCGCGTGCGACGAGGCCGCCCACGCTGCGGTCCCCGATGGTGATCAGGAAGTGCTTCGCGGCCACCGACGGCATGTGCAGCACCCGTTCCAGCGCCTCGGCGAGTGGACAGGCCTCGGCATCGAACGCCGTTTCCGGCGGTAGCAGGCGCCGGTCCTCGCGCGTCATCCGCGGCGTCTTGCCCAGCAGCATGCCCATGGGCATGTCCACCGGCGGTTCGTGGAACAGGCTGTCCTCGACCTTCAGGTGGCCCTCGTCGGTCGCCCGGCCCACCACCGCGAACGGCGCGCGTTCGCGCGCGGCCAGGGTGCGGAAGGTCTCGAGATGCTCGGCGGCGATCGCCAGGACGTAGCGTTCCTGCGCCTCGTTGCACCACAGCTCCATCGGCGACAGGCCGGGCTCCGCGGTCGGCAGGTCCCGGAGCTGGATCACGCCCCCGCGCCCGGCGTCGTCGAGGATCTCCGGGATCGCGTTGGACAGCCCGCCGGCGCCCACGTCGTGGATCGACAGGATCGGGTTGCCCGCCCCCAGGGCCGTGCAGCGATCGATCACCTCCTGGCAGCGGCGCTCCATCTCCGGATTGCCGCGCTGGACCGAGGCGAAATCCAGTTGCTCGGAGCTCGCGCCACTGGCCATGGACGAGGCCGCCCCGCCGCCCAGGCCGATCAGCATGGCCGGACCGCCCAGCACCACGATCGGGGTCCCCGCTGGCACATCCTGCTTGTGCACGTGCTCGCCACGGATCGACCCGACCCCGCCGGCCAGCATGATCGGCTTGTGGTAACCGTACAGCGTCTCGCCACCCGCCGGATTCGGCAGCGCCATCTCCAGCGTACGGAAGTATCCGGCCAGCGCCGGACGGCCGAACTCGTTATTGAAGGCCGCCGCGCCAATCGGGCCATCCAGCATGATCTGGCGCGCGCTCTCGATGCGCCCGGGCCGGCCGAAGTCGCGCTCCCAGGGCTGCCCGCGGCCCGGGATCCGCAGGTTCGATACGGAGAAGCCAGTAAGCCCTGCCTTCGGCTTGGAGCCTTGCCCGGTGGCGCCCTCGTCGCGGATCTCGCCCCCGGAACCCGTCGCGGCGCCGGGGAACGGCGAGATCGCGGTCGGGTGGTTGTGGGTCTCCACCTTCATCAGGATCGGCAGATCCAGCGTTTCACGTCGGTATTCACCGGTGATCGCATCCGGCATCAGGCGCACGCCCGTGTGACCGGCGATCACCGAGGCGTTGTCGCTGTAGGCCGACAACACCCCCTCGGGATGGCGCGCATGGGTCTGGCGGATCATCCCGAACAGCGTGCGTTCGTCGGCCTCGCCATCCAGCACCCAGGCGGCATTGAAGATCTTGTGCCGGCAGTGCTCCGAGTTCGCCTGCGCGAACATCATCAGCTCGGCGTCGGTCGGAGCACGCCCCAGCGCGGAGTATCCGTCCGCCAGGTAGTCGATCTCGTCCGGGGACAGCGCCAGTCCCAGCTCCCCGTTCGCGCGCTCCAGGGCGGCGCGGGCGTCCTCGCCCAGCTCCACGCGCGCCAGCGAGCGCGGCGTCTCGCTGTGAAAGAGCTGTGCCGCGGCCGCGGGATCCTCGATCACCGCCTCGGTCATGCGGTCGTGCAGCAGCGCGGCCAGCGCCTCCAGGTCCGCGCCGGCCGCCGCGTCGCCCCCGATCTGCCAGTGAATGCCGCGCTCGATCCGTTCGACCGCGTCCTCCAGCCCGGCGTGATGGGCAATCTCGGTGGCCTTCGACGACCACGGGCTGATCGTGCCGAAGCGCGGGATCACCACCAGCTCTCGCTGCACGGCGAACTCGGGGGCCACCCAGGTCTCGCCCTCCCGCAGCAGGCGCGTGAGCACCGCCTCCTCGTCCGGCGTCAACCGCCGCCGGGTCTCCACGAAATAGACAAACCGCGCGGCCAGCGGGCCCGCGCCCGGTACGCTTGCCCGCAGCCCTGCCTCCAGAGCCCGCAGCCGAAACGGCGAGACCGCCGCGCCCCCTTCCACAACCCGCATTGCGCTTCCTCGAACCGGACGTGCCAAAAGCAGCGCATTGTACCGGACCCGCCCCCCGCGCGGGACCTGCCAGACCGATCTCACCACGGAGCCCACAGAGGGCACGGAGAAGGTCAAGGTCAAGGGCTTGTCTACAGGAAGACGGGAAGGCAGGAAGGTTTTGGGGTGTCGATGATCGCCCTGGCGGGTGCCTGTCATCCCATTAAAAATCTCCCCGTCTTCCAATCTTCCTGTAAATCGCCCTGCTCTGTATCCTCTGTGCCCTCCGTGGTGAACCCGCCCTTGCCCTTCCCCGAACGAAGAATCACATGGCCGGGGAACTTCGGATGCGCTACCATGTCCATGACAGTACTTGGGGGCGACTTGGCTTCGACGCGGGTCGCGAAACCTGAGGTGCATGCCGAGGCTGTAGTGGACCTCGTAAAAACCGCTGCAAAAAAATAGTTGCCAACGACGACAACTACGCACTCGCCGCTTAAAAACCGGTAGATGCCGTCCGACTGGAGCCGTGCTTATGCGTCCAGTATCGGGCGTCGACTCTCATAAGCTCGTGGTGAAGCGCGCCCGGCGTGGATCCATTAAAACTCAACCGGGATCGCCAGTTGCATTCCCTGCCTGTCGGGTAGCGGCTGGTTAAACTCAAAGACAGAATAAGCATGTAGAGCCGAAGGCGGAGGTCCTGCGGACGCGGGTTCGATTCCCGCCGCCTCCACCAAATTAGACCGACCAATCAAGCGCCTGCGGGCGCTTTTTTGTTTGCATTCGAGGTAGATGCATGGCCGTGTACCAGGACACCCTGACCCAGCAGACCCGCGGCCGCGGCACGCTGAACATCACCCAGGCCGTGGAGCACATCGTCCGCGCCTCCGGCATCACCACCGGCACCTGCCACGTCTTCCAGCACCACACCAGCGCCTCGCTGCTGGTCACCGAGAACGCCGATCCCGACGTCCGCCACGACCTGGAAACCCTGATCGCCCGCATGGCCCCGGACGGCGACCCCGCCTACCGCCACGACATGGAAGGCGACGACGACATGGCGGCCCACGCCCGGGCCATGCTCACGCACAACGACCTGACGCTCCCGGTCGGCCAGGGGCGGCTGATCCTCGGCACCTGGCAGGGCGTCTTCCTGTGGGAACACCGCTATGCCGCCCACACGCGCCGGCTGACCATTACCGTGCAGGGCGAATAACGCCCGACTCAGTCGCGCTGCACGTGGACCGTGATCTCCTCGCGGTCGTGGTAGAGCTGTCGCGCCTGCATCCGGTGGGCGATCCGGGCGTCCAACAGGCGCTCCTCGATATGGTCCAGGCACTGGTCCACCGTCTGCCAGCGCCGTTTCATCGGCAGCTTCAAGTTGAAGATCGCCTCGCGACACCAGCCCGCCTCCAGCCAGTCCGCCATACGCGCCGCCACGCGCCCCGGCTTGTCGACAATGTCGCAGACCAGCCAGGTCACCGGATTCGGGGGTTCCCACGAAAACGCATCCTCGCGGTGATGCTCCACCTGGGTGGTGGCCATTAACCGGTCATCCATCGGCCCGTTGTCCACCGCGTGCACGTACATCCCGCGGCGTACCAGTTGCCAGGCCCAGCCACCGGGTGCCGCCCCGAGATCCACGGCCTGCATGCCTTGCGCCAGGCGCGTGTCCCAGTCCTCCCGGGGGATGAAGGTATGCCACCCCTCTTCCAGCTTCAGGGTCGAGCGGCTGGGGGCCTCGCGCGGCGAGCGCAGGTGCAGGATGCCGCCCGGCCACTCGCTGCGCTCCCCCGGCCGGCTCACACCGAGCTGCACGCAATCGCCCGCATGCCAGAAGACATGCAACCGCTGCCCGTCCGCCTGTGCCCGCAGCACCCCGCGCTTGCGCAGTACTGCGGCCAGCGGCCGCTCGACGGCCTTGACCAGGCGGCGCAGCCCTTTCCCTTCGTTGGTATCCGGCATCTCGTGCCAGACGGAATCCACTGCCAGACCGGAGGCCTCCGCCTGCTCGATGATCGGCGTCAGCCGGTCCGCGCGATCCAGCCCCTCGAGGACCGGAAACGCCGGGAACACCTGCCGCGCGAAGATCAGCGCGGAGAACGGAAGCGCCCCCGCGAGCGCCTCGACGGAGCCATCTGCCGGCTCGAAGTGAACCGAGCCGCTGCCGGCGCGCACGCGCGCGAAGCCACCCAATCCCGCCCGCGCCGCGCGGTCGGTCAGTTCCGCCGTCAGATCCGCCTCGAACCCTGGCCGGCAGTACAGCAACAGGCCCGAGAAGCCCGGTCCGTTTGTCTCCATCTCCGGATCGCTCCCACAAAAAAGCCGCCGTGCAGGCAGTGCACGGCGGCTGCGAGACTAACCGGCCCGCTCGCGCGGGCCAAGCCAGAGGGGTCGATCAGCGATCCAGACCGGGATCGCCCTCGACGTTCTTCAGTCGCGGCAGGTAGGGCTTGCCGGGGCTGATGGTGTCGTGCTCGCGCAGGTAGTTGGCGACCACGTCCCAGACCGGGTCCGTATCCAGCGGCTCGTGGACATTCGCCCAGCCGGCGACCACGTACTTCCTGTCCGGATCCAGCGGCTCGCCGTTGATGTGCATATCACTGATGCGGCTGCCCATGGATTCATGCGGATCGATGGTGTACTCGATCCCCGAGGTCCGGACCATGTCGCCCCCCCGGTGGTGATAGGGGTTGGAGTTGAAGATCGAGTTGGCCACGTCCTCCAGCGCGTTCTTCAACTGCTCGCCGGTCATCTCGTTGCGCTGGGTCTCCGAGTAGGTGGTCGCGGTCTGCGTCATCAGCTCCTCGAAAGTGATGGGCGAGCCCGGCAGCACACTCACGCCCCAGCGGAAGCCCGGCGACAGGGCCACCTCGGCATCCATCTCCTTGATCATCGCGTCCATGATCACTTCGTCGAAGGTGCCGTTGAAGTTGCCGCGGCGATACAGCACGCCGTCGGTAACCGCCAGCTCTTCGCTCAGCTTGTCCTCGTAGGGCTCGCGAACCTTGCGGATATGCTCTTCCATCTCCGCGTCCGCCTCGATCAGGTTGGAGAACACCGGCAGCAGCGTGAACTTGTAGTCGCGGATGCCGCTGTCGGTCACATCCAGGTCCATCACGCCCACGAACTTGCCGTTGGAACCGGCGTTGGTCACCAGGGTCCGCTCGCCGCCGGCATTCTCGATCTCCATCGCCCCGGGCACGGCATCGTGGGTGTGGCCACCCAGGATCACGTCCACGTCGCGCAGGCGGCGGGCCATCTCCATGTCCGTGACCATGCCGTTGTGCGACAGGATCGCGACCACCTTGGCCCCCTTCTCGCGGCATTCGTCAACCATCCGCTGCATGTTTTCGTCGCGGATGCCGAAGCTCCAGTCGGGGAACATGTAGTCGGGGTTGGCCACCGAGGTATACGGGAAGGCCTGGCCGATCACCGCCACCGGGACCCCGTTCATCTCGCGGATGGTGTAGGGCTCGAAGACCGGGTCGCCCCAGTCGCGATCCTCGATGTTCTGCGCCAGAAACTCGATGTTGTTGGGCTTGAAGTCGTTCTCGATGACCTCCATCACCCGTTCGTCGCCAAAGGTGAACTCCCAGTGGCCGACCATGATGTCCACGCCCAGCAGCTTCTGCGCATCCACCATGTCCTGGCCGTTGGTCCACAGCGACGTGGCCGAGCCCTGCCAGGTGTCGCCTCCGTCCAGCAACAGGGAGTTCGGGCGTTCCGCTCGGAGCTTCTGGATCAGCGTGGACAGGTGGGAGAACCCGCCCAGGCGTCCGTACTTCTCGGCCGCATATTTGAAATCCATGTGCGTCACGGCGTGCGCAAGCGGCGTACCGGGCTTGATGTCGAAGTATTCCAGCAGTTCCTTCCCGGCCATCACCGGCGGCTTGCCCTGCATGTCGCCAACCCCGATGTTCACGTCCGGCTCGCGGAAGTACACCGGCTTCAGCTGCGCGTGGCAGTCCGTGTAGTGCAGCAGCGAGACATTCCCGAATTTCGGCAGGTCATACATATCCGCATCGGCCGGTCGCCAGGATCCCTTCTCGCCAGCCCAGGCATTCATCGAGAAGCCGGCGGCGCTTGCGGCCACCATGGCCTCCAGGAACTCTCGGCGTGTCAGACTCATGTCGCTCTCCTTGGTGATCTTCTGGATTTCTCGTCAAACGACGGGGCATTACCGCGGCCCCACGCAGTTCCCGACGCGCAAAACCCATTAATGTTCCGCCAGAGCCGGCCAAGCGAGCCTGCACTAACCACATTTTCCCGGACATGGGCAGGAGAAGCGCCCACCTTCGCCACCCCTTCCCGCGAGATCGCGAAACTTTGAATTCCTGAGGAATGCGTCACAGTTCGGCAGGCAATCGACACAAAAAAGCCTGCTATCCGGAGATAGCAGGCCAAGACGCGACATACACCGTCGGAAGCATCCGGCCGCCTGCACGCTGGGGGATCGTGCGCTCCTTGGCGGCCGTTGTTCGGATCCGACGGTTTCAGGCTAGTCAGCCATCCGCCGGTCTTTCTTGATCCAGATCAATAGATCCCCCAATCCGTGGACCCGGCCGTGGATCCGGCCCTGGATCCAGGCCATGCGGCATCAGCTTCAGGCCGCGTACTTGCCCTGGGCCGCCAGCCCGTTGTCGCGGGCGCGCTCGTACACGGTCTGCTGGGCCTTCTCGAAATTGGCGCCCATGTCCTTGCCCCACAGCTCCATCGCCGCCTGCTGCATGCCGCGACCATAGGAGAAGGACAGCGGCCACGGGGCCCCGCCGATGCGGTTCATCGCATCCAGGTGATTGGTGGCGTCGGCATCGCTCTGCCCACCGGAGAGGAACACGATCCCGGGCAGGATCGCCGGCACAGCGGACTCCAGGCAGCGCAGCGTCGCATGCGCGACATCCTCCACGCTGGCCTGCTCGGGGCAGTCCTTGCCCGGCAGCACCATGCTGGCCTTCAGGATGGTGCCCTCCAGCAGGACATGATGCTCGTAGAGCGCCTTGAACACCGCGCGCTGGGTCGCCTCGGTCACGCCGTAGCAGGTCTCGATGTCGTGACTGCCGTCCATCAGGACCTCCGGCTCCACGATCGGGACGATGCCCTGCTCCTGGCACAGCGCGGCATACCGCGCCAGCGCGTGCGCATTCGACTCGATGCAGGTGTCGGTGGGCATGGTGTCGCCAATCGTGATCACCGCGCGCCACTTGGCGAACCGCGCGCCCATTTTGGCGTATTCCTCCAGGCGTTCGCGCAGGCCATCCAGGCCCTCGGTCACCTTCTCGCCGGGGAACCCGGCCAGGTCCTTCGCGCCGGTATCCACCTTGATGCCCGGCAGGATGCCGGACTCGTTCATCACGTCGACGAACGGCTTGCCGTCGCGGGTCGACTGGCGGATGGTCTCGTCATACAGGATCGCGCCCGAGATGTACTCGTTGAGCTGCGGCGTGGTCAGCAGCAGTTCGCGATAGGTCCGCCGGTTCTCCTCGGTGTTCTCGACCCCGACCGCGCCGAGCCGCTTGCCGATCGTCCCGGTGGATTCATCGATGGCGATGATGCCCTTGCCGGGGGCCACCATCGCTTCGGCCGTCTCTACCAACTGATCGATCTTCATGCCAGCTCCTTGCGTTGCTGCTTGGGAATTTGAAGAGTAGTCACCCACCCCGGGTTCTTCCAACACGGGTCCTTCCAACCCGACAGGCGAAACCCCAGCACAGTTTCCCGAACAGCACGAAAGGCCGTGTTCGCGGCGCACAAAAACCGCTCAGACGTACATGCCCGCCGCGTACCCGGAGGCCCAGGCCCACTGGAAGTTGTGCCCGCCCAGATGCCCGGTCACGTCCACGACCTCGCCAATAAAATAGAGCCCCGGGATCGAGCGGCACTCCATCGTCTTCGAGGACAGGGCGGCGGTATCCACCCCGCCCAGCGTCACCTCCGCGGTGCGGTAGCCCTCGGTCCCGGACGGCCAGACCGTCCAGGGCTGACAAACCCCCGTTACCTGCTCGATATCGGCATTGCTCAGGCGCTCCAGCGGCCGGTTCTCCACCCACAGCTCGCACCAGCGCTGCGCGACCCGGCGGGTCAACTGCTCCCCCAGCACGCTCTTCAGCTCCAGTTTCGGGCGCTGCTCCCGCAGCTCGCGCAGATGGGCGGCCAGGTCCATTCCCGGGAACAGATCGATCGCCACCGGTTCCCCCTCCACCCAGTACGACGAGGCCTGGAGCACCGCCGGCCCGCTGAGTCCGCGATGCGTGAACAGCAGGTTTTCCCGAAACCCCATGCCCCCGGCGGTCGTCACCGTGTCCAGCGACACACCCGACAGCCCCTCCAGCTCCTCCAGGGGCCGCCCGCCCAGGGTGAACGGCACCAGGGCCGGCCGGGTGGGCTGGACCGCCAGGCCCAGCGAACGCGCCAGGTCCAGCCCGAAGCCGGTGGCCCCCATGCGCGGGATCGAATAGCCCCCCGTGGCGATCACCAGCGACTCGCAGGCAATCGCATCCCCGCCGGCCTGCAGCCGATGCGGCGCCCCCGTGGCCACATCCGTCACCGGTGTATCCGTGCGCACGGTCACCCCGGCCGCCGCGCACTCGTCGAGCAGCATCTGCACAATGTCCTTCGACGACCGGTCACAGAACAGCTGCCCCAGCTTCTTCTCGTGGTACGGGATGCCGTGCTTCTCCACCAGGGCGATAAAGTCCCACTGGGTGTAGCGGCTGAGCGCGGACTTCACGAAATGCGGATTCGCGGAGATGAAATTCTCCGGCTCGCAGTACATGTTGGTGAAGTTGCAGCGCCCGCCACCGGACATCAGGATCTTCTTGCCCACCCGGTTGGCGTGGTCCAGCACCAGTACCCGCCGCCCGCGCCCGCCCGCCGTCAGCGCACACATCAGCCCGGCCGCGCCGCCGCCGATCACGACCACGTCGAAGTCCACAGTTGCCCGCCCCGGTTCCGTCACCAAACGTTCCCCGAGGCCAGCGGGATGTGGCGCAGCCGCCCGCCCACGCTCAGCGCACCCACTCCTTGCGCACCACCAGGGTCTGCGCAATCAGGTCGTGCAGCGCCTGCCGGCGCCGGGTGAAGGCCACCATGATGTAGCCGATCATCAGGATCATCCCGGACAGAATGGTCGCGAAATGCCGCCCGGTCGCGCGCAGGAACGAGATCCGCTCGCCGTTGAAATCCACCACCCGCAGCCCGAACACCATCTTGCCCAGCGTGGCCTGATACCGGGAGCTGTGCATGCCCGCCCAGTACAGCCAGGCCACCAGCATATTCACCAGAAACCAGGCCACCTCCGCCGGCGGCACCGGGTCATCCGGCCCGCGAACCGCCATCGTCTCCGGGCTGATCACGGCCTGCGCGACGATTTGCGGCACCCCGATGATCACGCCATCCACCAGATAGGCCCCGACACGGACCCAGAACCCGCCATAGGCCGCGCGGTCCTCGGGCGGGCCGTCGTGCCCGCCGCCTCCGACCGCCATCGGCGCCCCGCACTGGATGCAGAACCGCGCGTCCGGCGGGTTCTGCTTGCCACACTGTCCACATTCCATGATCGCTCGCTCTCCTTTCCTTGAGTGTCTGGGCCGCTGGCCGGCCTCTACCCTCCGGCCGGCCCCTACAATAACGGCTCGACCGGAAGAATCCGGGTCACGCCGGAGACGAACCGCCGCCACAGCCCCGCCTTGGGCTCGTAACGGTGGGCATTGCCGGAGCCGTCCCGCCACACCAGGCCGCCGGTCGCATCCCGCCCCACCCGGTAGGCCACCTGCGGCCGAATCCCTTGTTGATGCAGCGCCGCGAGCCGCTCCACCAGAACCGGCTCGCGCAGGAACACGCCCGACTCGCTGTTGGTATGCGCCGAGCGCGGATCCAGATTGAACGAGCCCACAAAGGCCTCGCGGCCGTCGAACACCAGCAGCTTGGTGTGCAGGCTGGCCTGCGAGGCATCGATCCCGCGGTCGCGCTCCAGGCGCGCCCAGCGCGGCGGCCCGGTGGGGCGCAGCTCGAACAGCTCCACGCCGGCATCCAGCAAGGCGTGGCGCCGGCTCGCATACCCCGCATGGGTAAAGGCCACATCATTGGCGGCCAGCGAATTCGTCAGCACCTGGATCCGGACCCCCGCCTCGCTCATGCGCGCCAACTGGGCCGTCCCGTCGCGCCCCGGTACAAAATACGGCGACACGATCAGCAGTTCCTCTTCCACGCCCAGCAGCCGCTCGCCCAGCGCATTCGCAACCCGCGAACCCTCGCCGCGCCCGCGCGCCTTGGCCTCGTCATCCACCACGAACTCGGCCTGCGTAGTCCACACATAGGCCGCCGCATCCGCCACCGGCTGCGGCACCGGCAATCCGTTCAGGGGCTCCATCTGCATCAGGGGGTGGGTGTGGTTCTGTGCCAGCCAGGCGCGCAAGGCCCCCTGCTGCATCGCCAGCCGTTCCGGTGAGGCGTTCTCCCGCGCCAGACGCTCGACCCCGATCGCCCCCGGACTGTTCCAGAACTCCACAAACGAAAGATCGATCTCCCGGACCAGCGGCCCCACCACCACCAGGTCCAGGTCCGCGAAGTTGTAGTCCGGGCTGGCCTCGAAATACTCGTCCCCCACATTGCGCCCGCCCGTGATCGCCAGATGCCCATCCACGATCCAGGCCTTGTTGTGCATCCGGTGGTTCAGGTCGCTGCCGCGGAAGAAGAACTCCGCACTCGCGCGCAACAAGCCCTCGCGGCTGCGAAACGGGTTGAAGACCCGCACCTCGATATTCGGGTGCTGATCGATCGCGGCCAGGGTGGCGTCGCGCCCGCGCGCATCGATGTCATCCAGCAGCAGCGACACCCGCACCCCGCGATCCGCCGCCCCCAGCAGCTCGCCCATCAGCACCCGGCCCGCCGCATCGTCGCGCCAGATGTAAGACTGAACCTGAATGCGCTCGCGTGCCATGCGCACGCTCATCACGCGCCAGCGAAACGCTTCCGCCCCCTCGTCCAGCAACCGGAAGCCCGTCTTGCCCTCGTCCCGGGCCGGCGGATGCCCCTGCAGCCACGTCGCCAGCGGCCCCTCGCTCGCCGGCGGCTCCAGCCCCTGCCAGGCACGCTCCGGCGCCGGCTGCAGCGGGACACAGCCGGCCACCAGCGCCAGCAACAGCACCGCCACAAGCCAGGAAAACCAAACCGGATAACGCATCACCAAGCCATCGCCGGACGCGAAGCCCCCCCTTTCAAACCCCACGCGAGCGCTCAGCCTGCCGCCTCTACTCGGCCCTGTCGACGCGCCCGCCCGAACCCCGGACACAAAAAAAGCGAGCCGGGCGGACCCTGACTCGCTTTTTTCTACAAACTGGTAGGCGCGATTGGACTCGAACCAACGACCCCTACCATGTCAAGGTAGTGCTCTAACCAGCTGAGCTACGCGCCTGTCGTCTTCGAGCCGCGTATTGTACCGACTCCCCGCCCCCTGTCAAAGCCCATCGCAACGCATCGCCTTCCGGCTTTCCCAGGGGCAACACGGCGCCGCTGACCCGGCCGGTCTGCGCGACAAGCCGTCGCTCAGTCATACCGCCCGGCGAACTTGAACCAAGGGGCTCACCATGCACCCGAAGCGCATCACGGTATTCGGCGGCACCGGCTTTCTCGGCCGCGCCACGGTGCACGAACTGCTCGACGCCGGGCACACCGTGCGCATCGCCTCACGCCGCCCGGTACTACCCGATTCTCTGCAAAATCATCCCCGAGTGGAGCACTGCCGCGCCGACATCCGGGACGATGCCGATGTCGCCCGCGCCGTGGAAGATGCCAGGGGCGTTATCAACGCCGTCAGCCTGTACGTGGAGCAACGCAACCTGCGCTTCACCACCATCCACGTCGAAGGCGCCGCGCGCCTCGCCCGCGCCGCCCACAAGGCGGGCCTGGAGCGCGTCATCCAGATCTCGGGCATCGGCGCCGACAGCCGCTCGCCATCGTCGTACATCCGTGCCCGAGCGCAAGGCGAAGCCGCCGTCCTGCACGAATTCCCCGACGCCATCATCGTGCGCCCCAGCGTCCTCTTCGGCCCGGGCGACGCCTTCCTGCGCAACCTCGCCGGCCTCGCGCCCCTGCCGGTCATCCCCCTGTTCGGCCGCGGCACCACCCGCCTGCAACCGGTACACGTCAGCGACATCGCCCGCGCCCTCACGAGCCTGTGCGCAGACGAGCCGCCCACACACCCCATCTACGAACTCGGCGGCCCGGACATCCTCACCTACCGCCAGATCGTGGCCCTGGTCCTCACGCACCTGGGCCGCAAACGCCCCATGCTGCCCATACCATTTACCGTCTGGCACGCCCTTGCCGCCCTCGGCTCACTACTCCCCAACCCGCCCCTGACCCGCGATCAGCTCTACCTGATGCAACAGGACAACATCGCCAACCCCACCCTCGGCACCTTCGCCGACCTCGGCATCACCCCCCACTCGCTCGAACAATCCCTGCCCGACTGCCTCCCAACCCATTAACCCCACCCGAAGAAATTACCCGACCAGCCCGCCTCCCCTTGTGGGAGCCTGCTTGCAGGCGAAGCCCCTGCCAAGGTCGGACACAGTCAAAGGCTTCGCGTGCAAGCACGCTCCCACAGCACACTCCCACAATTTGTGCCCCACCACACACCGTCATCCCGCCCGCAGCCCCCCCTCGTCATCCCGGCCGCGGCGCAGCGAAGAGCCGCGATCTCCCACGCACGAACCCACCACGGCACTACACACCTAACCCCAAGAGCCGCACCCCACAGGACAACCGCAAACAGAATCGGTAAGGTCGGGCCCAACACGTAAACGGACATGCGTCACATGGATGGACTCGCGGCCCGCCCGGCCCACGCCGAAGAATCCGGCCCCGCCCCCATTGCCGCGCCGGAGCAGGTCGAGGCCTTCCTCGACCGCTGGCGCGACACCGGCGGCAGCGAACGCGCCAACTACCAGCTCTTCCTCACCGAGCTGTGCGCGCTGCTCGACCTGCCGCAGCCCGACCCGGCCAGCGACGACACCGCCGACAACGCCTATGTCTTCGAACGCCGCGTCACCATCCGCAACCCGGACGGCAGCGAGAACCGCGGCTACATCGACCTCTACCGCCGCGGCTGCTTCGTGCTGGAGGCCAAGCAGACCGGCAAGGGCCTGCACACCCAGGGCTGGGACAAGGCCATGCTCGCCGCGCAGAACCAGGCCGACCAGTACGTGCGCGCCCTGCCGGAAGACGAAGCCCGCCCGCCGTTCATCGTGGTCACCGATGTCGGCCGCAGCCTGGAGCTCTACGCCGAGTTCTCCCGCTCCGGCGGCACCTACGTCCCGTACCCGGATCCCAGCCGCCACCGCATCCGCCTGGAAGACCTGCGCGACCCCGAGATCCAGCAACGCCTGCACCATCTGTGGCTGGCGCCGGACCAGCTCGACGCCAGCAAGCACGCCGCCCGCGTCACCCGCGAGGTCAGCGCACGCCTGGCCGAACTGGCCAAGTCCCTGGAACAGCACGGCTTTGATGTCGAGCGCGTCGCGCACTTCCTCAAGCGCTGCCTGTTCACCATGTTCAGCGAGGACGTCGAGCTCCTGCCCAAGGGCAGCTTCACCGCCCTGCTCGAGCGCCTGCAACAAAACCCCGAACACTTCCCCGACGCCATGCGCTCGCTGTGGGAGACGATGAACACCGGCGGCTATGAAGGCCAGCTGATGCACAAGGTGCAGCGCTTCAACGGCGGCCTGTTCCAGAACATCGACCCCATCCCGCTCAACGCCGACCAGATCGGCCTCCTCATCCAGGCCGGCAAGGCCGACTGGCGCTTCGTCGAACCCGCCATCTTCGGCACCCTGCTGGAACGCGCGCTGGACCCGCGCGAACGCCACAAGCTCGGCGCCCACTACACCCCGCGCGCCTACGTGGAACGCCTGGTCATGCCCACGCTCATCGAGCCCCTGCGCGCCGAATGGAACACCGTGCAGGTCGCCGCCGAGGCCTGGCTGCAACAGAACAAGCCCGACAAGGCCCTGGACGAGCTGCGCCGCTTCCACCACCGGCTGTGCGAAACGCGCGTGCTCGACCCCGCCTGCGGCTCCGGCAACTTCCTCTACGTGGCGCTGGAACACCTCAAGCGCCTCGAAGGCGAAGTGCTCAACCTGATCCGCGACCTGAGCGCCGGCCAGGCCAGCTTCGACACCGAAGGCCTCACCGTCGACCCGCACCAATTCCTCGGGCTGGAGATCAACCCACGCGCCGCCGCCATCGCCGAAATCGTATTGTGGATCGGCTACCTGCAATGGCACTACCGCCTGCACGGCCGCCTCAGCCTGCCCGAACCCATCCTGCGCGACTTCCACAACATCGAATGCCGCGACGCGCTGATCGACTTTGATGCCCGCGAACCCATGACCGACGACCACGGCCAGCCCGTGACCATCTGGGACGGCATCAGCTACAAGAAAAGCCCCGTCACCGGCGAACTCATCCCCGACGAGACCGCCCGCACCCCCGTCTACCACTACAGCAACCCGCGCCGCACCGAATGGCCCGAAGCCCACTTCATCGTCGGTAACCCGCCGTTTATCGGAACAAAACGAATGCGCGCAGCACTAGGCGATGGCTATGTGGACGCCATGCGCGAGGTTTTCAGGAGCATCGTCCCGGACTCCGCGGACTTCGTGATGTATTGGTGGTGCATCGCTGCACAGAAAGTCAGCAAGGGCGCAGCGCGGCGCTTCGGCTTCATTACTACCAACAGTATCGGGCAATCATTTAACCGAAAGGTGGTCGAATCGGCGCTCTCCGGCAAGAACCCGGTATCAATCGCCTTTGCAGTTCCTGACCATCCCTGGGTGGACACCGCCAATGGCGCTGCCGTCCGTATCAGCATGACGGTCACAGATAGTGGAGCGCAGCAGGGAATTTTATCTTCGGTCGTTTCTGAGCGCTCGGGAAACGACGACTATCGCAATGTGTCCCTTACTTCTCGAACGGGGACAATTTTTTCAGATCTCAGTATTGGTGCCAATGTAAGCTCAGCGATCCCGCTGAAAGCTCCTCTTGGGCTTAGCGGAATGGGGTCAGCACTGCATGGTTCGGGGTTTATCCTAGACTCAGGTTCAGCTACGGAGATGATGCAGTCAAACGCATCATGTATTCGCCCCTACCTCGGTGGGCGCGACATTCTTCAGAAGCCTCGCGAGCGCTATGTCATCGACTTCTCCGGAATGTCGGAAGAAGAATCCCGAAAGGCCAATCCAGCCGCATTCCAGCATGTGCTCAACCACGTAAAACCAGAGCGAGACCAGAACAGGCGAAAATCCATCCGAGAACTATGGTGGCGATTTGGATGGGAGCGACCCAAGATAAGAGCTGCCTTGGCGGGTCTGCCACGGTTCGTCGGGACCACAGAAACGTCGAAACACCGCGTCTTCGTGTTTATCGACCGCACTTACGTAACCGACCATAAGGTGTTCACGATCGCGTTGGAGAGCGGGTTTCACCTTGGGGTTCTCCAATCGCGGCTCCACATTATTTGGAGCCTCGCGACAGGCAGCCGATTGGGCGTTGGCAATGATCCGATCTACAATAAGATTCGCTGCTTTGACACTTTTCCCTTCCCGGAACTCGACGACCAGCAAGCCGCCACCATCGGCGACCTCGCCGAACGCATCGACGCCCACCGCAAGGGGCGCCAGGCCGAGCACCCGGACCTGACCCTCACCGGCATGTACAACGTGCTGGAAAAACTGCGCGCCGAAGAACCGCTGACCGTCAAGGAACGCACCATCCACGAACAGGGCCTCGTCTCCCTGCTGCGCGAACTGCACGACGACCTCGACCGCGCCGTCTTCCAGGCCTACGGCTGGAGCGACCTCGACGACCGCCTCGTCGGCCGCCCCGGCGCCACCACCCCGCTGCCGGACAAGCCCGCCGACCAGGCCGAAGCCGAAGAAGAACTTCTCAGCCGCCTCGTCGCGCTCAACGCCGAACGCGCCGCCGAAGAAGCCCAGGGCCACATCCGCTGGCTGCGCCCCGACTACCAGGCCCCCGAAGCCACCCAGACCACCGCCACCCTGGAAGCCCAGCCCGAGGCCGCCGCCGCGACCCCAACCGAACCGGCCAAAAAGCCCACCTGGCCCAAATCCATGCCCGACCAGGTCGAAGCCGTCCGCCGCCTCCTCGCCATCGGCCCCCAGACCCCGGACGCCCTGGCCAGCCACTTCAAGCGCAAACCAACGAAGTCAATCACCCAGGTCTTAGCCGCCCTCCAAATCCTCGGCCAGGCCAGCACGGACAACGTCCACTGGCGCCTGACATGACAAACGACCAGAAGCACCAAGGGTTCACCGCTCGACCATGGCCCCAAACCGCATTGACAGCCGCGCGAGATAACACGGCCCTAAACACCACTTCGGCGCCCGATCCGGCTGATTTAACGACGCTTTCTTACGCCACGCGCCCGGTTGAATACCCAATTAAACACGCGCGCACGTTCATCCAATATCCGTGCGCGCCATCCAATCACTGTTAGGCAGGGGGGGGAGAACATTGTTTTTTCGTGCCATTGACAAAGCTCTTGAAAAGCCCGCACCTGGTTCTATACCTCTAAGTGGCCCGAGAGCACTTGAGAACGATTTCTACGCTGTGCATCTCGTGGACAGTACTGGTAAAGAGCAGGTATGGCTCAAAGGAAAGACCGAAAAAGGGTATGAAGCGCTCGTAAGAAAAGACAATGATTCGGGAGATATTACGACTCTTTCTCAAGAGGATATTAGAAGTACCGAGTATTCTTTAAGAATTGAGCACTACTACAACGGGTACCAGTTCGATTACTCTAGTCCGCTCAAGTTCTTGATGGCTAATGCATGCTATTGGCACCGATGGGTGATCTTCCGTGACAAACATTCCCAGAAGAGATTCAATCGGCAGCAACTTATTAGAGCTGAGCGTATGGACTTGCTTCAGTATCTTGTTGAGCGCAGCATCCAAAAACCTAAGGAAAAATTTGACCCGCTATTTCTTGGTATGCAGCTATATTCGAGGAAATGGTTCTTTCACCCCGGCAAAGACCAACACAAAGAACACCTTAAGCTCCTGCTTGAATCGTTTGCTGAATCAGGTGATTTGAAGCGGGATAACGATGGGTACTTGTTGTCGGGCAAAGCTCTTGAAACGCTATCGAATCACGAATTGGAGAAGCAGAAACATAGAGATAATCTTGCAACGGCCAAAGTTGGCAACAACCTTACCTGGGCTATTGTGATCATCGGAGTATTGGGCGTTGCGGCACAAGTTATCATGTGGTGGATTGATAAGGGAGCATAGTAATGCCTAACCATGCCAAGCACAGCGACGGCTTTTCCGTTGCGGCTTCGCCTCCACTGCAAAGCCGCGCGTGTTGGCGGCGTTACGTGTTACCAATTAGGAGACAAAAATGACGGAAAAAGCAAAGTTTAAGTACTCTGCACACGAAGGTATCTTGGAGCTAGAGGGTTCAGAGGAGTTTGTGTCACAGCACTTTGAGAGTCTGACTGACTTGATAAGGGTCATCTCAAGGCATGTGGTAGTTGAACAGCATCAACAAGAAAATGCTACCGAAAAAGCTGGCGCGGAGAGAAGCGCGAGCGTTAGCATTGAAGCTGAAGAAGACAATGCTTCGCAAGCAAGCCAGACTGTTGCTGATATTCAAAATGAAGGTATTGCTCAGTATCCCAACTATTTTTCAGAAATAAACGGAAAACTAAAAATTGTTTCTGACATACCTGGCACTACAGTTAAGTCTAAGATGACTAATGCGGCAATTTTGCTCTGCTACGGATCCAAGTTGCTTGGCGACGAAATGATTGCCTCCAAGGATATTCGCACGGTTTGCGAGGAGCACGGTTGTCTAGATTCCCCGAACTTTTCTAAAGTATTCAGTGATAGAACTATCTTTCTGTCGGACGGCGTGAAGGGTGGTAATAAAAATGTAAAGCTCACTTTCCAAGGAGAAAAGAAGGCAAGGGAGCTGCTAGAAAGTGCTCAATCCTAAAATCGGTCAGTATTTAAAATCTTCTTATCCGGCTGACATCGTCGATGCGCTGATTTCTGCATACTCAGAGGTTCTAAGAAATTATCGCATAGAAAGGTGGAAGCCGAGTGAGCTCGATGCTGGTCATTTCGTTGAAGCCGCTCGACGAATCGTTGAATTTGAGCTTTTTGGCAGCACCACTCCGCTGGCAAAAGCTATGGGATCCTTTAGTCCCACAGTTTTGAGTAAATATGAATCCGCAACGGGAGACGAAGCGTTCAGGATTTTAATTCCAAGAGTTCTTTTCTCGATCTATTGCATTCGGAATAAACGGGGGGTTGGCCATATTTCTTCGATTTCCCCGAACAAAATGGACGCCACGTTTATACTGAATTCGACTAAGTGGGTTTTGGCAGAGCTTGTGCGTAATGTAACCGCCTCTAACCCTGATGATGCTCACGCCCTAACCGACGCCATTCTTGAGAGAGATCTCGACTTGATCTGGGATGACGGCGAGTCTTTTATGATTATGGACAATAAATTGAAGGCAGATCAGAAAGTTATCATCACCCTATACAAGAGAGATAGATATAGTATCGACGAAATTCAAAGCCTTATTGGTTACAGAAATCGAACCAGGTTTAAGTCAATAATCGAGAAGCTTCGCTCTGACAATTTAATCGATATTGTTCAAGGGTCAATTTGTAAAATTTCTCCTTTGGGTGTACGTGAGGCCGAACGGATTATAGAAAACACGTAACAAGTTGCTGCACACGGATAAATTACTCGCTCCGCTCGTAATCTACCGGTGGTCCAGGCCATGACGGGGTCGGACCACGGTAACCCTCTCACACCATAACGGGGTCGGACCACGGTAACCTACTGTAGAAACCGGACTTTAAGGGCACAAGATAACGGGGTCGGACCACGATAACCATCTGTATTGTTGACGATTAACGCCCCCTAAAGGCTTGTTCAACGCCTTAAAGCGCCCATTTCGACGCTGAAATCGGCCGCTGGGGGCGCCTGGCGGAAATCGTGTAAGGCGACGACGGAGAGGCTTTACGGCTCAACTCAGGAGATTCGATGATTCTTAAGGAGAAGGATGGGCCAAGCGGTCAGGATGAACGCTCAAAGGCCGGGCACCAGCAGGAACAGGACGTGGCATTCTACCTGCGGCGCGAATTCGGCGACGATGAGACCGTGCGGATCATCAACGACCTGCGCATCGAGCATAACGGGGAGCGCGCGCAGGTTGATCACCTGGTGGTGCATCCCTATGGGCTGGTCATCATCGAGTCAAAGAGCATCTACGGCGAGGTGAAGGTGAACGGCCATGGGGAGTGGTCACGTAGCTACCGCGGCGACTGGTACGGCATGCCCTCCCCTGTGCGGCAAGCGGAGCTGCAAGAGGCCCTGGTCAAGGATCTCCTTCGCCAGAACGTGGAGAAGTTTCTCGGCCGACTGCTGGGCCTCCAGACCCAGATTGGTGGCCGTGACTGGAGGACGCTCTGCGCCGTATCCAGCAGCGCGATCCTGCACCGCGATGAGATGCCCCGTGCGATCGCGAACCGCGTGGTCAAGAGCGAGTTCGTCGCGGAAAAGGTACGCGAACTGGTCGGCTCACGAGCCAAGGGGCTGGTGACGGCCCGGCCACGATTCAGCCAAAAGGAAATCGAAGGCATCGGCGACTTCCTGCTCCAAAGCCACCTCGGAGCAAGTGCGAGTGCTTCGGCCGTGGCCGAGCCGGCCCCGCAGGTGCAGGAGCCGCCCGCTTCCGTTAAGCCCGAGCCGGCACCAAAGGCACAGCGACCGTCGACGCCGGAACCGCAGCCCACCCAAGCCGCGCCCTCACCGGCTACAAGCCCGAGCCAAGCCTCCACGCTCGCCTGCAAGAATTGCGACCAGCAAGACAAGCTGACCGGCATGTACGGCAAATACGGCTACTACGTTCGCTGCGACTCCTGCGGCACGAACACCTCAATGAAGGTGCCCTGCCCGGCCTGCCAGTCCCGCAAGGTCCGAGTGACAAAATCCGGCCCGACCTACACCAGCGCCTGCCAGGACTGCTCCCGCGAGTGGGTAGTATTCGAGCAGCCAACCACTGCCGACGGGAACTAGATACGGAAACCGCACGGCATCGGCCAACCCCGACCCGGTAGAAACCGACATGGGCTTTCGGTAAAGGATACGACCACAATTCGCCATGAGCACCGACGAAACAGCACTCCAGAGACTGGAGCATATTGGCTTTCGACCCGCAGGGAACTGGGCGCTTGAAGACGGCAGAGCCCGATGCACGCTCACAGATTGCGCCTCTGAAAGAAATATCCTGTATGCGCTAGTAGTGGACGGTGAAGTGATGTACGTCGGAAAAACCACGCGGCCCTTGAAGACCCGGCTCTACGGCTACCAGAACCCAGGGCCAACTCAGTCGACAAACATCAAGGGCAACAAATTGATCATTGAGGCGCTACGTACCGGAAGCGCCGTCACCGTATACGCCCTCCCGGACAATGGGTTGCTTCATTACGGCGGGTTTCACGTGAACTTGGCCGCCGGCCTCGAAGACAGCCTGGTCTCCACGTTGAAACCAGCATGGAACAAGACAGGAGCATGAGCTTCAGCCACAGACGCGGGCTGGTGGGAGACTTGGCTAATGGGCCAATGGTCCGCATGGAAACGTTAAACAAGGTGCACGATGGCTAAAACGAATATGTGGATGGTGCGTGCGGGCCAGGGAGGGCGGCAGGCCGATGAGTTTCGTGAAAAGGGCCATGTCGGCATTGGCTGGGAAGAGATAGGCGATCTGTCCGCCTTCGCGGACAAGGCATCGCTCGTACAAGAATACCGCTCACGCTTTCCGGACTGGCCCGATGGCCGACGCCTGAGCGCGGCGAGCCAACTGATCCGTTTTCGGGACGAGATGGCCGCAGGAGACCGGGTACTGACGTACGACTCCAGTCGCCGGATCTATCACGTTGGCACGATCACAGGGGAATATCGGCACGACACGGCAGTGCTGCCCCCGTGCGAAAACGTGCGCGCCGTAGAGTGGCAGGCGGAGCTGGATCGGGACCGTCTGTCGCTCGCTGCGCGGAATTCGCTTGGGTCAACCCTCACCCTGTTCCGGCTCTCGGATGCGGTCAGGCAGGAGATCGAAGCCCTGGTGAGCGGGCAAGCGACCGCGCCGGTCCCGACAGAGGGGCAGGATGACGGCGAGGACGAGGAAGCCCTGCTGAAACGCTACCGCGAAGAGGCGGTGGAGATCATCAAGGATCGAGTGAGCCGTCTGGATGCCTGGGAAATGCAGAGCCTGGTGGCCGGCCTGCTCCGAGCGATGGGCTACAAGACGCGGGAGTCCTCACCGGGGCCAGATCGGGGCGTGGACGTGATCGCCTCCCCCGATGGGTTCGGGTTCGAATCGCCGCGCATCGTGGTCGAGGTGAAACACCGGCCGCATACGACCATGGGCGCGCAGGAGGTGCGCAGCTTCCTGGGCGGACGCCACGGCGACGACAAGGGCCTTTACGTGAGTACCGGCGGCTTCACCAAAGAAGCCCGGTACGAGGCGGATCGGGCGAAGATCCCGCTGATGTTGATGGACCTCAACGGCCTGGTCACCGCCCTGATGGAACACTACGACCACGCCGATTCGGAAACCCGCGCGCTGGTCCCGCTGACCCGCCTGTTCTGGCCGGCCTGACTGGCCGGAACGCGAGCGGGAGAGCGAACAGCGGGGTCGGACCACGGTAACTGCGAGAAAAACGGGGACAGATTTATTTTTCCGCGGCCAGAACGTCATCCCGGCCGGAGCAAGGCGGAGAATCGAGATCGCTGACGCTAACGCCTACCCCGCCGGCCGAGATCCCGGATAACCGCTTTGCGGTTTCCGGGATGGCGTTCAAACGCCACGAACCGTGAGCGGAGGTCTGGTGGCGCCTAGTTCTTGTTCGACGCACCACCAGGGAGGTGCAGCAGGCGTTCGCTTCGCCAGACGCGGACAACCCGCACCCGATCGGGATCACGCCGGTACACGATGCGGAACGGTGGATGGACGAGCTCTCGCAGGAACGGCTGGTCAAATTCGGGCACTACCCTGCCGATGTCGGGGTGGTCGTTCAGGGCCTGGACGCGTTGGAAAGCCTCTTGCACCAGCCTCTGTCCGACCTCCGGCACACCTTGCTCCGAGTACCACTCCTGCATCTGCTTGAGATCGCGCAGGGCGGATTCGGCAAACGTGATCGTAATGCCGGGCATACTGCTAGTTGAGACCGAGCTGCGCCCTGGCCTCGTCCAGCGAGACTTCCCGACCGGCCTCCAGGTCCGCCAGACCCGCGACGACGGCCCGCATGAACTCCCGCTCTTCCTCGGCCTTTTCGTAATCCGCCACCGACTGAACCACGGCAACACCCCTGCCCCGACTCGTCAGCAGTACGGGCCGGTGAACCTCGGCCACGTGTTTCATAACCCGTCCTGGATTCGTCTTCAGGTCGGTCAGGGGGACCAGGTCTTCGGAAAATTTGATCATCGCAATCCGCTCCATCATAAGCCGCCGTTAGGGCGGACTATAGCACCTGTTAAAAGGGCTATGGAGATCACCCTGCGGAGCAAGAGAACACCCACCTTCTTCGAAATACCACACTGTCATCCCGGCCGGAGCGAAGCGCAGAGCCGGGATCTCTGACGTCCGCTCCTGCCTTGGCGCCCGAGATCCTGGATAACCGCTTTGCGGTTTTCGGGATGACGTTGCAGGCTGGACGAAAGGACAATTCCTGGAACGATCCGGCCGGTTGCCGCAGTTTGTGCGGTGTCTGGCAGTGGCGGAATACCCGTACGGTTTACGGGACGTACGCGAAGGCGTACTCTTGGTCGAAGCCCACACACTTGCGAGGTGCGCCATGACGGGAATTACGGCTACAGAGGCGCGCAGCAACCTCTACCGGCTGATCGACGAAACGGCGGAATCCCACGAGCCGATTGTGATCACCGGCAAGCGGAACAACGCAGTCCTGCTATCCGAGTCGGACTGGTCGGCCATTCAGGAGACCCTGTACCTGCTATCGGTGCCGGGTATGCGCGAGTCGATCCGCGAGGGCATGGATACTCCGGCGGATGAATGCCACGAGGAGCTGGATTGGTGACATGGAAGTTGGTCTACACCCGACAGGCTCAAAAGGATGCGAAGAAGCTGGCTGCCAGCGGCCTTAAGCCAAAGGCACAGGAACTGCTGTCGCTGATCGCGGAAGATCCGTATCGAACGCCCCCACCTTGCGAGAAGCTGGTGGGTGATCTCTCCGGCGCGTACTCGCGGCGCATCAATATTCAGCACCGGCTTGTGTACCAGGTGCTTGAAGACGAAAGAGTGGTCAAAGTGATTCGTTTATGGAGCCACTACGAGTAACCCGGCTACACGATTCCCCGGAAACGGGGACAGATTGATGTTCTCATGCGAGACGTGACGGCGGACGGCCTGGACGCCGCCCCTCAATGCGACAGCCGATGACCCACTCCACCTCATCCACAAAACGCTGGTTGCCGGTGAGTTGGCCGCGCTGCTGCGCCTCGCGCATCAGCGACAATCGTTACCGGAAGAGGACATCCATCTTGTTTACATGCCGCAGCAGCCCCTCCTCCCGCAGGAGCCCAGGCCTTCGGGCGACGAGGTGCTGGATACGCCCGATCGGCGAGAGGGCTCGCCTCCTACAGTTATAGGGCCCCAGCCTCGAGAAAGAGGACACCCATCTTCTCCCTGGCGGCAGACCGCGTGGTCTCCGGGGTCAGACCTTGCTTTTTTCCCTTGGTCAGCTAAGGAGGCAAGAAGCAAGGTCTGACCCTCTACCACCTCTCTACCACCTTCCGATCAGCGCTTCGGCTCGACCAGGCCCGGGTCGTCCTCGACCGGTCGGTTCACTCGGCTCGAGACGGCGTAATAGCGCAACATCTCCGGCTGAATGCGGCGAGTCTTTGCCCGGATGTCGTCACGCTCGGACAGTCCTGGATCGAGCCAGTCCCACCGACACTGTGCGTCAAGTATCAGCGGTTGGCGGTCATGGATATGTGCGAGTTGATCGTTGGCGGGTTCAGTGATGATCGCGCAGCAGGCGCCGCCGTCGCTTGTTGGCTCCCAGATGCCCGCCATCATCAGGATGTCCTGCGGTGCGCCCTCGGTCAGGGTGATGTAGTGCGGCTGCTTGCCCTGTTCGGTCTTGCGCCATTCGTACCAACCATCGGCCAGCACGATGCAGCGCCGGTGCGCAAACGCTGATCGAAAATACCGACTGGTGGCGACCGTCTCGGCCCGAGCGTTGATCGGTCGCGGCCCGTCCTCGACGCGCCTCGGTCGAAAGCCCCAGAACATCGGCTGGAAGGCCGCTGGCGCATCCTCGCCGGCCCGGAACGCTTCCAGATGGGTGCCGGGGGCAACGTTGTACCTGGGTACGTCGAACCCCTCGTCGACGGGGACCTGGAAGTACCGCATGGCGAGTTCGCTGGTCGCGCTATAGCGCGTCATCCGTCCGCACATGGCGTCTCTCCCTCCTGGGGTCGTGGGGGTAGCAGCATTCTCGTGTGGCCGACCTCCCGATCGCCTTCCAGTGCTGCTCCAGCATCATCACACCGGAAAATGGCCCACCGCTGCGAGTGGGTCAGGTCTTGCTATCGTCCTCCGACTGGTTCCACGGGAGACGGCCCTCGATCTCCAGGTGCAGGGCAAAGACCAGCAGTGTGCGTATGAGAATAATCAGGGCCAGCATGAGTACGTTTTCCATGGAGTACTCGATCGCTACGGTCATGATGATGTCGGCCGCGACCAGGAACTCCAGTCCGAGAATCAGCCCGCGCACGCTGCGACGGCGATAATCGACGTAGGCCTCGTGTGTGCTCATGCGGCGCATGTTCACCAGCCAAACCACTGTTGCCAGCACGAATCCACCGATGATCACGGCGATGCCGACTGCTTCGAGCCCTAGTACCAGTGCGTTGGCGATCTGAAGAAAGACATCGTTCATGTCTGCATCCTTTTCGGGTCAGCGACTTGCGGCAAGTCTACTGCCGGCGGTTGGTCGCCGCCCAGTGTTGAACCGCCAGGAGTCTGTCGGGCCCGGGGGAAGAACGGGGCTGAAGCGCGCCTCTTCCGTGGGGTGGTTTCGGTATGCTCGAAGGCATGTGCCCGCCCAAGGATCGCGAATCCGCACCCCTCGGCCGCGCGACCGCGACCTTCCGGTTGTATGCCGAGCTGAACGACTTCCTCGCGCCCGAACGGCGATACCAGAGCTTTGAACACGCGTTCGACGGAACCCCTTCGGTCAAGGACCGCATCGAGTCGCTGGGCGTGCCGCACACGGAGGTTGACCTGGTACTGGTCGACGGGCGGGCAGTGGATTTCGGCCACCGGCTGCGCGGCGGTGAGCGGGTGGCGGTCTACCCGGTGTTCGAGGCCTTCGACGTAGGCGACGTCTCCCGCCTGCGACCCCAGCCGCTGCGCGAACCACGCTTCATCCTCGATGTGCATCTGGGCCGGCTGGCCGGTTACCTGCGTGCACTGGGCTTCGACTGCCTGTATGCCAACGACTTCTCCGATGAGTTCATCATCCGCACCGCGCAGGACGAGCACCGCATTATCCTCACGCGTGACACTGGCCTGCTGAAGGACGGCCGGGTGACTCACGGGCGGTACGTGCACGCTACGGACCCATTGCAACAGCTTCGCGAGGTGGTCGACCGCTTTCAGCTCGCCGGGCTGTTCGAGCCGTTCTCGCGTTGCATGCGGTGTAACGGCGAGCTCCGGTCGATCGATGGCGCTGCACTCGCCGACTCGGTCGAGCCGAGCGAGGTGCCGCCCGGGGTGCTCGAGCGCTTCGTCGCATTCGTGCGCTGCAGCGGCTGCGGCCGGGTCTACTGGCGCGGCAGCCACTACGATCGACTGCGTCAGCGCTTTCGGTCGGTCGGCATCGACATCTGACCCTGTTCGGCCCGGCATGATCTCCGAGGTCATCAAGCCCCTGAAAACGGTGATCTGCAGGATGTTCAGAAGCCAATGCGCAGGCCCCGGATGGGGCGCGTTACACCCGGGAAACGGGGACAGATTGATTCTCTCATGCCTGACGTGACGGCGGACGGCCTGGACGCCGCCACTCAATGCGACAGCCCATGACCTGCTCCACCCCATCCACAAAACGCCGGTTGACGGTGAGTTGGCCGCGCTGCAGCGCCTCGCGCATCAGCGACAGCTTCTGTTCCGGGACGCCCTGCTCCACGAACCGCGCATACCGGACACGTCGTTCATCGTCATCATCCCCTCAACGTGCTCGCGCGCCGCGTGGCAGCAGCAATGCGCTCCGCGAGCATCTACAGGGGCAGCGTCGTTTGTCGGCTGGCTTCCAGCTGGGTGTTCCGTGACGCCGAGGCCAGCTTGGTGACGCGCACGCCCAGCAGTCGCAGCGGTTGACCCAGGTCGATCCGGCGCAAGCAGCCACGGGACGCGGCCAGAATCGCCTGAGGGTCGTCCGTCCACGTGTCCAACGTAAGGTCGCGAGTAACCGTGCGGAAATCGCTATAGCGCAACTTGATCCCGATCGTCCGGCCCAAGTAGCCCTTGCTACGGAGATCCCTGGCAACCCGTTCGCACAGGGCCACCAGGATGCGAGTCAGCTCGTCCCGATCCGCCCGTGGATGCAGGTCCCGCTCGAAGGTGGACTCTCGGCTGATGGATTTAGGCTCCCGCTCGGTGACTACGGGGCTGTCGTCCCGGCCATGGGCCGCCTCATGCAGCCACCAGGCATAGGTCTCGCCAAAATGCTGGCGCAACCGATACAGATCGGCCTTCGCCAAATCGCCAATCGAAACGATCCCCAGCGCTTTAAGGCGCTCGGTCGCCTTTGGCCCTATACCGTTCACCTTCCCCACCCCCAGCGCCCAGATGCGCGCCTCGAGGTCGCCTTCGCCCAGCACCGTCATCCCCGCCGGCTTCTCCAGATCCGAGGCGATCTTGGCCAGCAGCTTGTTCGCGGCCAGGCCGATGGAACAAGACAGCCCCGTCTCGGCCTGCACCGCATCGCGAATCCCTCGCGCCGTCACCACCGGATCGCCCTTCACGTCGGTCAGATCGATGAACAGCTCGTCGATGCCGCGATCCTCGACCTTATCGGCCCGCGCCCGGACCGCCTGCTTGAACTGGTGCGAATAGGCCCGATAGGCATCGAAATCCGCCGGCAACAAAACCGCATCCGGCGCCAGCTGCCCCGCCTTCATCAGCCCCATCCCGGAATGCACCCCGAACGCCCGCGCCTCGTAGGTCGCCGTCGTCACCACGCCGCGCCCTCGATAATCGCCGAGCCGTTCGAACCGATACCGCCCATCTGCCCCTCGCTCCGGCACGGAGAGACGTCGCCCGCCGATCACCGCGGGCCGCCCCCGTAGCTCCGGATAGCGCAGCAGATCCACGGATGCATAAAACGCATCCATATCGAGATGAGCGATGGTTCTCACGGAATGCCAATCAGACCCGGACTCGGCTTTAAGGCACGCAGCACGCTGCGCGCCCTGAAGGGGCAGTCTAACAGCCAGCATCCCGACCACACCGATGAATTACCGCCCCATCCCACCCTACTGTGGGAGGCCAGCCTCTGGCCGAGGGGCATGGCTGGCGCTGGATCGACCAGAGGGCTGGCCTCCCACAACAGAGAAAGAGGACACCCATCTTCTTCCTGGACGAGGCATTTCGCACCCGAAATGGGGCGATGACGCGCTCTGGCTCAGCGCGCGGGGACGCGCACGGGTCCCAGCCTAGACGAGCCCTTCGGCAACCGCTCGGGATCGCATTCCAGCGACGCAGGGGCGGTTGCGCGGCTCGCCACGCTCGCGCGGGCCGGACGACTAACCCAGCGCGTCGAGCAGCCGTGTCAGGTTGTCCCGGAACTGCTGCTGGCGCTCGGCCTCGGCCTCGCGGAACCGCGCATCCTGCTCGACCAGGGTGTTCAGGATCTGCCCGCCCGTGTCGACGGGATTGTCCAGGAACTGGAGCGCTGGCTGGCTGAAGCGTTCCTGGAGGGCCTCCACCAGTTGCTCGAGGCGCTGGGCCGCGCGGGAGTGTTCCGGCGCGTCCAGTTGCTGCGTCTGTTCGTAGGCCTGGGTCATGCGGTAGGTCTCGGTGCGCGTCATGTTCAGCTCCATCGACTGGAGCCGGTCGGTATCGAAACGCAGGTCCGGCAGCATCTCGAACGCCCGCTGGACATCGCCATGGAAGAATTCGTCCGCGAGCGAGCCGATATCGCGCACCAGCTCCTCGACGGCACGCAGTTCGTCCGGGTCCAGGTCACCCTGCACGGAGAACTGGTAGCCGCTCGCCGCGTACCGGCTGACATCCAGCCAGCCATCGGCTGCCCCGTCCTGCACCTGGACCTGGGTCTGCAGCCGCGCGTCCTGGACGCTCTGAAACCGGATCTGAACCTCCGCACCCGACTGGGTGGTGATGTTCAGTTCCAGGCTCTCGGCGCGCGAGAAGCGCTCGCTCATGGACAGGCGCGCGGTGCCAGCCAGGGTGCGCTCGGAGGGAGGCAGCCGAAAGTCTTCCAGGGCCGCGAAGGTCAGGCGTTCGGTCTCGTCCACGTCATCGGCGATGCGGCCTTCCAACAGGTTGAGACCCGACAGGATCTCCCGCGCCTCCCGAAAGCCCTGTTCCACGCCCTGGGTCGCCTGCTCCCTCAGCGCCTCCAGCTCGGCGCCCGACGCGCCGCGGGCCCGGGCATTCGCCAGACCCATCTCCACGAAGGTCGCGATCCGGTCGGCCACCTTTTCCGGGGTGAAGTCGCTGGCATCCAGACGCTTGAGGCTGCCAAGGCTTTCGCCGGGGATGGCCCGCGCCAGGTTCTGCAGGATCTGATTCTGCAGGGCGTTCAGGCTGCGGCCGGAGCCGCCGTCGGCCTGCGCAAGGCCCTGGCGCGCAAAGCCAGACCGCCCTGCGGGGCCCTTTAGGGAGATTGGGTGGAAACTGGTATCGACAGGCATGGCGGCGCACTCACACACGGGGACGGGTACGGCGTTAACGGCCGCCGGTGGAGATTCTTTAGCCTACCTTCGGGGCAAGGGAGCACCCAGCGTAAGACGGTGCCCCCTCTGCTCCGGGCGCCACTGCGTTATCCCGGCTGGGCGAATCGAGGAGCCGGGAGCTCTGCAGTTGGCCCCTGCCCCGGTGCACCAGATCCCGGATACCACTGGGCGTTACTGGAATGACCGCCTAGTCGGAAACAGAACGGCCTGTAGGAGGCTGCTTGCAGGCGAAGCCCCTGCCCGCGTCTGGCTTTGGCAGGGGCTTCGCCTGCAAGCAGCCTCCTACGGGGCGCCGGGTCTCTCAGGGCCATCGGGGTTGGTCAGGGGGCGCGGGTGCGAGCGAAATCGGTATTGTGCGCGGGTCAAAGGGCCAGGCCTGGCCTTTTTCTCTTGGCCAATCGCTGGGCCGAGCAGCAGGATTCGCTCTTGGGGTTCGGATTATCGCGAATCGGGTGGGAGTCCGATGGACTCGCGCATCAGATCGAGCAGGCCCTCGACACTCGACGGATCCTCGGTATCGAACATGACGCCCGCGCCATGCTCATCCACCCGCATCACGATGCACTGCCAAACATAGGTCCGGCCGTCGGCGCCCTCTTCCGGGCTCACCGTCACTTTCAGTCTTGAATGCTCGGAGATACCTGAAACGGGCATCTCTACGTAAAGGCCGCTAAGGCTGACATCGCGGACCCACCCATTTGCCCGGAATGCGGGGGCACCCTGCAACGGCTGTACTTCCGCGGTCATGCGAACGCCACTGCGTCGCCCTTCCCGAAGTTCCATCGACCACCCCCCTGCCGCGAAGCCGCAATCTCCGACATTTCCATGTGCCTCGTCCCTAACTGTCAGGGTACCGAAATGCGCACCCGCGGTCAGACGGGCCGGGTCCCGATCGTTGCGTCTCGGGACAGCTAGCTGGTATGGCCCAGGACGGACGGGGCGTCGTTTTGCGGCCGGTTCACTCGGGTCGAAACGGGGTATGCCTGCAAGGCGCTGGGCGGCAGGCGCCGGGTCATGTGACGAACCTGCTCGCGGCCCGTGATGGCGGGGTCCAGCCAATCCCAGCGGCATGTGGCGTCCAGCGCGAGGGGCTGTCGGGCGTGAATGAACGCCAGCTGCTCGGACGAGGGCTCGGTAATGATCGCGCAGCAGGCCCCACCCTCCGCGGTCGGCCCCCCCAGATGCCGGCGAGGAACAGCACGTCCTGCAGCGCGTGGTCGGTCAGGGTGATGGAATGCGGCTGCCTGCCCCGTCCGGTCAGTTGCCATTCGAACCAGCCGTCCGCCGGGATGATGCAGCGCCGATGCGCGAAGGCGCTCCGAAAGTACGGGCTGCTGGCCATCTTTTCGGCACGCGCATGGACAGGCTGCGGCCCTTCGGTGACGCCTTTCCGCCGGGCAAGCCTCAGTGCATGGTGTGAAACGTGGCCCTGGCTTGCTCGTACGCCCGGAACGCCTCGATGTCCATGCCTGGTGCCACGTTGTACCGCGGGGCATCAAGGTCCTGGTCAATCGGTGTCTCGAAATAGCGCCAGGCCAGTTCGCTGGTGGCCGAGTAGCGCGCAAATCGTCCACACATGTCGCCTCGCCTTACCGGGCCGTTGCCTCGATCCGCCCCTGCAGTCTTGCGATCCGTGCTTTGGCCCGGGGCCCGGATCCCAGTTGCCCGGCATACTGCAGCGCGCGTTTCCAGTCCCGGCGCTGGTGCTCGTGGTATTTGGCCAGCGCCTCCAGTGCCTCCTGGACGCCCTGCTCCGCCAGCGCCTCCCAGACGGGCACGGCCTGGTCATATCGCCCCTCGCGACGCCATTCGCGCGCAAGCCACAACCGGCCGGCTGGCGATAGCTGGTGCTGGTGGGATTCGAGCAGCCGCCGGGCAGTGTCCGCGCCCTGCCGGCGTTCCTGTAGGCGCGCGGCGCCCTCCACCGATGCCCCATGGGCCGCGGGCTGTAACAGCACGGACGCCAGCGCCGGACCCAGCAGGGTCAGGGACAGGATGTCGTCGGTGTTGTGCCGGACGACGCGTTCCAGTTCCTCGCTGCGCCCGGAGGCAAGATAGGCCTTCCAGGCCCACGGGGCCTCGGCCCCGGGCAGGTCGTCCTGACGATCGAGTCCCAGCAGGCGCTCCTCGACCGTTCGCAGGCGACAGTCCGGCCAGGCGTGGCCAAACAGGCTGCGCACCGGGTGCAGGAAATCGGTGTGCGCGGCCTCCGGCGCATCCGGGCGTCGCTGCATACGACGACGATCTCGGAGCAGCGGCAGATCGAAGGTCTTGCCGTTGTAGCTGACGAGGTGGTCGCACTCGCTCAGCGCGGCGTCGACCGCTTCCAGCAGGGCCCCCTCGCCCGCGAACGCCGTCATCAACCACTGACGCAGGCGGACCCGGCCATCCCGAAGGGTCGCCAGCCCGACCAGAAACGCCACCGTCCCGGCACCCCCGGCGAGGCCCGTGGTCTCGGTATCGATAAAACCCAGGCGCTGATCGGTGTTCCAGAACGGCATTGCCGGTTCGCGCGCCCGTGCCAGGGTATGTCGGCCATGGGCGTGGCAATCTGGCATCGCGCGGTCGAGCTGGATCACCTGTGGCGTCAGGAGTTCGCCATCCAAGCGCCTGGCCAGCTCTTCGGGCGGGGTGGCGGATTCGGCGGCTGTACGGTTCGGCCGTGTTCGACCGGTGCCCGCCACACCCATACGGTCGAGCCGGGCCCGGATCTCGTCCAGCACGTTGCCCTTGCCCGATGCGGCCCCGACACTGTGAGGATCCGGCGAGGTCCGGCCAGGGGCCGGCGGTTCGCTACCGGACTGGCGGCGCAGGGTGTTCAGGCGGTCATGCAGACCCATGGGATTCCAGGCCCTCCAGGACCGTGATCGCAGCCTGTTTCGGCGAGAACCCGCGCACCTCGTCACTGGCCAGGATGGGTCCGATGCAGCCCGGACAGCCGTGGGCACAGTCGCACTGCCGGATGAGGGTCAATGCGTCGCCGATGACCCGTTGGCGCGCATCGAACAGGGGCGCGGACAGGCCGACGCCGCCCGGATAGTGGTCGTACAGGAACACGGCGGGCCGGAACCGGCCTTCCTGTTCCGGATCGCACTCGCCGCCATCCAGCGTGCGCAACTGGCCGCGGCCGTTCGCGCCCACGGTGGCAAACCAGCGCGCATCGCCATCGCCGACCGCCCGGCCCAGATCCTGCGGCTCGGACATCACCACCAGTGCGGCCACGTGGTGCATGGCGTAGGCGGCACCGAGAAAGCCATCCAGGGCCTCGTGGCGAGAGGCAAAGCGCTGTTCCAACGCCTCCGGGGCCATCTGCCACCAGACGGCCGTCGTGTGCATCTCCTGGTCCGGCAGGTGGATGTTGCCGTACCCGATGTTCTCGTGGGTGTAGTAGCGGATCTTCTTGTAGCCGGGAATGCGCCGGACGATGTGGACCTCGCCGCGTGCGGCCTCACCCTCCCCTGCGGGTGAACGCTCGAAGTCATCCAGGATCTTCAGACGCGTGTAGTCGATCGCGTCGGTGTAGTAGTCGGCGCGGGTGCGCGTGACAAAGGCCTTGCGCCCGGTCCAGTCGAGCCGCTCGACCTGGTAGGGCACGGCCTGGACCAGATAGATCGCCCCTTCGTACAGCGTCTCGGCCGCACTGGAGAAATCCACCTCGGCGATGATCTGTTGCTGGCCGTCGGTCGTGTCCACGACCACGAAGTTGCCCTCGGCGACGGAGCGCAGGCTGACGCTCTGGGCGGGGTAGCTGTCCTCGGTCCAGTGCCAGGTATCCGACTCGCGGTGCAGGACGCCCTGCTCCTCCAGGTAGGCCAGCAGAGACTCCAGATCCTCGCCGCCGAAGGTCTCGCCCTTGCGGAAGGGCAGCTCGAAGGCCGCGCAGCGCACGTGATCCAGCACGATCAGAAGCTGATCCGGCGCAATACGCGCCTGCTCCGGGGACTGGCCGAGGAAGAACTCCGGGTTCCGGATGATGTACTGGTCCAGCGGATCGGAACTGGCGATCAGCACGCCCAGCGACGGGCGGTTGCGCCGGCCGGCCCGGCCCAGGCGCTGCCAGGTGCTGGCAATGGTCCCGGGGTATCCAGTCAGCAGACAGACATCGAGGCTGCCGATATCCACCCCCAGCTCCAGCGCGGAGGTGGCGATCACGCAATCGACGTTGCCGCTGCGCAGCGCCTTCTCGGTCTGGCGGCGCTCGTTCGGGAGGTAACCACCCCGGTACGCCGCGACGCGCGAGGCCTTGCGCGGGTCGTTGTCGAACACGTCTTTCATGTAGCGGGTGATCACTTCGACCATCAGTCGGGTGCGCGCAAAGATGATGGTGGTGAGCTTGCCGCGCAGGGCCATGCGTGCGATTCGCGTGACCTGGGAACGGGCCGAGGCGCGGATGCCGAGATCCGCGTTGACCACCGGCGGGTTCCACAGCAGCAGATGGCGTTCCCCGGCCGGTGCCCCGCTCTCGGTGATCGCCGTCACCGGCTCGCCGACCAGACCCGAGGCCAGTTCTTCCGGGTTGGCGATGGTCGCCGAGCTCATGATGAAAACCGGGTCCGCCCCATAGAACCGGCAGATACGGCGTAGCCGCCGCATCACGTTCGCCACGTGGGAACCGAACACGCCGCGATAGGTGTGCGTCTCGTCGATCACCACGTACTGCAGGCTCTCGAAGAACTGGGCCCACTTGGTGTGGTGCGGCAGGACGCCCTGGTGAAGCATGTCCGGGTTGGTCACGACGATGTCGCCCCGGGTGCGCACCGCCTTGCGGGCATCCCCCGGGGTATCGCCGTCGAAGGTATAGGCGCGCACGCCGAGGTCCCCGGCCTCATTGAGCTCCATGAGCTCCGCGACCTGGTCCTGCGATAGCGCCTTGGTCGGGAACAGGTACAACGCCTTGGCCTTGTTCTCGCGGGCTGCCTGCAGGACCGGCAGGTTGTAGCAAAGCGTCTTGCCCGAGGCGGTCGGCGTGACCACCACGGTGTGGCGGCCGGCGCGGATCTGATCCCAGGCCTCGCGCTGGTGGCTGTACAGCTGCTCCACGCCCCGGGACCGGAGGGCGCCGGCAATGGCCGGGTCCAGATCCACTGGGAGATCCGCATACTGCGCGGGCCGCGCCGGCAGGACCAGTTCACCGGTAATGCGCTTGGCGTAGCGCTCCTTGATGCGCTCGACCAGGCGTCGTGCACCCGCCTCGCCACCCTGGGGTTCGGCGCTCAGCTCGGGGAGAGAATCTTCGGGGAGGACGCGCGCCGGTTCGGTCATGGCAATCTTCTCGCGGGAGCCGTACAGTGGCGATCATAGCCCGGAGAACAAACGGAGAACAATGTTCCCGGTCCAGCACGATCCAACACCAGGAGGGCGGATGCCATGGAGGCACTGACCCCGCACCAACGTAGCGTGCTCGAGGCCCTGCAGCGATTCGCGGCGGAGGGGCACGCCCCGAGCCTGGAAGAGCTGGCACAGGCGCTGGGGCTGCGCTCGCGCGGCTCGCTGCACAAGCACATCCGGGCGCTGGAAGCCGCGGGCTACGTCCAGCCTGCCCGGGGCCGTCATCGCGGCATCCGGCTGGCCAATGAACTGCCGGCGCTCACGGATACCCAATACCCCGCAACGGATGGGGACACGTGGACCCCGAACACCCTGCCCCTGCTGGGCCGGATCGCGGCGGGCCAGCCCATCGATGCCCTGGCGCATCCCGAGCCCGTGGAGGTACCCGCCCACCTGCGCGGGCGCGGCGAGTGCTACGTGCTCAAGGTGAAGGGCGACTCGATGCAGGATGTCGGCATCCTGGACGGAGACTGGGTGGTCATCGAGTCGCGCAGCGAAGCCCGCAACGGCGAGATCGTGGTCGCCCTGATCGATAACGGAGTCGCCACGCTGAAGCGGATCGAACAGAAGCCGGGTGGCGTCCTGCTGCATGCGGAGAACCCGGCCTACACACCCCTTTTCGTCACCCCGGACCAGCTGCGCATCCAGGGGGTGCTCGTCGGCCAGATGCGCCGTTACCGCCCGGTCTAGGTGGGATCTATCGATAGGTTGTAGGGGTGGCACCCCAGATTCCCCAATCCTGCGTTGCGCCGCTTGCGGGTAGAACCACTACCCGCTGGACGACGACACTTTACGTTCGCGCCAACGAAGACCGAGGACCGCCGGTTCCTTCGGCGTCACTGCGAGCAGAGGCCGCCGTCAACAACATACGTGTTGCCAGTGCAGCCCGAAGCAGCGTCAGACAGCAGGAAAACCGCCATACCGGCACACTCCTCGTTGCTGACGTAGCGGCCCAGCGGAATGCGTGCCTCGAAGGCCTGGTGCACCTCGTCGGCGTGACCGGGCTTCGCTTGCTCCTCTATGGACTGCATCATGCGATTCGCGACCGGCCCCGGGTTGAGTGTATTCACACGGATGTTCTCCGGCCCCAGCTCAGCGGCCAGGCACTTCATCATGCCGACCACCGCATGCTTGCTGGACACGTACGGCGACAAGCCCACGGCGCCGCGCAGCCCGGCCACGCTGGAGGTGATCACGATACTCCCGCCGCTGCCACGTCGCAGCGCCGGCAAAGCGGCCTCCGCGCCCAGGCGCACGCCCTGCACGTTGACGGCGAAGACCTTCTCCCAGGCTGCATCGGAGCGGCTTTCGAATGGGCCGACCTCGCCCTCGATCCCGGCGTTGAGGAACACCCCGTCGAGACGGCCGAAGCGTTCCAGCGCGGCCGCCACCATGCGCTCGTTATCCTTCCGCTGAGTGACGTCCACCGCCATCCCGATCGCCCGCTCACCCAGGGACCGGGCGATGGCTTCGACCGGTCCGGTCTCGCGGTCGGTAATCACCAGGCTGGCACCCTGCTCGTACGCTATGCGCGCAGTGCACTCGCCGATACCTCCGGCGCCACCGGTAATTGCGATCACCTTTCCTTCCAGACCCCTCATGCTGCCTCTCCTGATCACAAACGCTCCGAGTACAATCCCATTATTCGCTCGGGCCGCTCCAACACCAACCAAGAGGCCACCCACCCCTGGTCAGATCCAGCATCGCAACCGCGCCCGGCAAGCTCTCCAGCCAGTCCGGAACACCACAAGCCTCCTGCAGACGCCTGCTTGCAGGCGAATACCCGGCCCGCTCGGCTTTGGCCGGGGCTTGGCCTGCAGGCAGGCGCCCACCGCGCCCAGAATCCCTCAGGGCTATGGGAGAGGCATCTGGGGCACACGATCCTGCGGTGCGCCCGCCGCCGCGATCAAAACCGGCGTCGTGAGGTCCGGTTAGGGAAACGCTGATCGATGTACCCACTCGCGTGGGTGCCACAGGTTTTCCGAGACCAGGCGCGACGCGCAGCGGGTAGTGGTTCTACCCGCGCGTCTTTGATGCGTTCGGGGCGCAACACAGGATCGGTGAGCCGGGCAAACCAATCTCGTGGCCGAGATAGCGTGGGTCAGGTCCCCGATGCCACGACCTTGAGGGGCCCGTGGTCGTCGCAGTGGTCACCATGGGGGTGATGCAGGTGGCCATCTACCAGGTAATCGACGTGGTCCCCGTGCGGAACGGGCTCGTGGCCGCAGCCGGGACCGTGCACGTGATTCGGGTCATGACCTTGGCACTGGTGGTCCGGGGTGCAGTGATCCGGGTTCGTTTCGCTCACCTCGATGACATGCTCGTCAACATGGTCGCCATGCGGATGGTGGAGATGGCCATCATGCAGGTAATCGACGTGTCCGTTGTGCTCCACCGCGGTGTGTCCGCAGCCGGGTCCGTGTTCATGCTCGTGATTCGGATGTTCCTGGCAACTCATGACGCTCCCTCCTGCTGGACTAGGCAATTGCACCCTTTAGGGAAACACTGATCCATGTTTTAGGTGTCCGTGGCGATTTCCTCAACTCGTTGGTTGATAAGACGGCACAGCAAGTTCCGTACGTTGTGCTGATCAATGACAGGGTTGGATGCCGGTAACCGGCCGATACGGCCGCGAAGAGCCGGACTCTCTGACGTCACCCCGCCTGTCCCCAAGGGCCGTTAACCGCAGCGCGGATTCCGATCGGCCCGGGACACCAAAAGCCTCCTGCAGGGGCCTGCTTGCAGGCGAATCCCCTGCCCGCGCCCGACTTTTGACGGGTCTTCGTCTGCAGGCAGGCGCCTACTGGGCCCAGAATCTCTCAGGGCTATGGGGCGTGATCAGGGGTACACGGTCGTGCGGTGTGCCCGCAGCTGCGATCAAAACCGGCGACGTGTGGTCGGAAAGAGACCTTTGTGCCGATGGCGAGCGACCCAGCCCATGACTTCTCCGAATGTGGAACACGACCGAACCGTCGATCCCGCCGAGGTGGAACGCTACCGCGCCCTTGCCCAGATGTGGTGGGAACCGGATGGAAGACTCTGGCCCCTGCACGTGCTGAACGGCCTGCGCAGCGACTACATCCGGGACCAACTCTGTCGCTCGCTCGAGCGGAACGCGGAGGCCGAGCGCCCCCTGGCCGGCCTGCGCATGCTCGATATCGGGTGTGGCGGCGGGTTGCTGAGCGAGGCCATGGCCCGCCTGGGCGCGGATGTACTGGGCGTGGACGTCGTTGACCGCAACATCGCCGCTGCGCGGCTTCATGCCGCGGAGCAGGGCCTGGATATCGGGTACGAAGTGAACACCGCGGAGGCCCTCGCCGCGCGTGGCGAGACCTTCGATGTGATCCTGAACATGGAGGTGGTCGAACATGTGGCGGACCTGCCCGCGTTCATGGGGAGCGTCAACCGCATGCTGCGTCCCGGCGGGCACACCTTCGTGGCCACCATCAATCGCAATCCGGTCTCGTTCGTGGTGGCGATTGTCGGGGCGGAGTATCTGTTCCGCATCCTGCCCCGGGGCACTCATCAGTGGAAGCGCTTTGTGACGCCGCGGGAAACGCGGGACCTGCTGGCGCGCGACGGCCTGGAGCCTGTGGCGCAGACGGGAGTCAAGGTGAATCCGCTTTCCCGCCGGATGTGGCTGTCGAGATCGATGAGTGTCAATTACATGATCCTGGCACAGAAGTCCGAAGCCTGAAGGACAAGTCCGCCGTATGCCGCTTCCGCTGATCCATCATCCGCGCTACACGATCGAACTGCCGGATGGGCATCCATTCCCCATGGCAAAGTTCCGGGTCCTGCGGGACCGGCTGGAAACCGAGCTGGGCGACACGACAATCGACTGGCTGCAACCGGAGATCGCCCCTCGGGGGGCTCTGGCCCGCGTGCATACACCGGCCTACCTGGATGCCTTCCTGTCCGGCCAGACCAGCAAAGCCGCCCAGAGGCGCAGCGGGTTCCAGTGGTCGGAAGCGCTGGTGGAGCGCGTGCGACTGGAGACGGGCGGCACCCTGCTGACCGTGGAGGCCGCACTGAGCGACGGCCTGGCTCTGAATACCGCCGGCGGCACCCACCATGCCCACGCGGGGTTCGCGAGCGGGTACTGCCTGATCAACGATATTGCCGTCGCAGCGGCCCATGCGCGCGCTATGGGATGGGTCCAGCGTGTCCTGATCATCGACCTCGACGTCCACCAGGGCGATGGGACGGCCGCCATCTTCGCGGATACCCCCGAGGTGGTGACCTTCTCCATGCACGCGGGCAGCAATTTCCCGGCGCGCAAGACGCCCGGCGACCACGACATCGAACTCGCCCGCGGCACCGGCGATGATGCGTATCTGGCCACCCTGCGAGATGCCCTTGCGACCCTGATCGACGACGTGCGCCCGGACCTGGTGGTGTACGACGCCGGCGTCGATGTACATCAAGCGGATCGGCTGGGGCATCTGGAGCTGACCGATGCGGGCCTCGAGGCGCGTGACCGGCACGTGCTGCAGGTCTGCCGCGAGAGGGCCGCGCCCGTGGCAGCGGTGATCGGCGGGGGTTACGACCGCGACATCACGGCGCTTGCCGATCGCCATGCGATTCTCCATCGGACCGCCGCGTCCCTGTGACCGAGAAAGAGGACCGAGCAAGAGGACACCCATCTTCCTCCCGGTGCCCACGGTCATCCCGGCCGGAGCGAAGCGGAGAGGGGGATCTCTGACGTCCGCTCCTGCCTCGGCGGCCGAGATCCTGGATAACCGCTGCGCGGTTTCCGGGATGACCACGGAAGAGGACACCCATCTTGTTCACATGCCGCCACAGCCCCCTTCTCCGGTAGGAGCCCAGCCCTCTGGGCGATGGGGCGCCGGACATGCCCGATCGGCGAGAGGGCTCGCCTCCTACAGTAGGGAGGCTTCAGCCTCGGTGACGAACAGGCGCAAGCGCTTTGGGGCGGTATCGTCGTTTCGGTGATGGCTGGCTTCTCGCGCAGCTCGCTGACGGAACCTGCGGTGATCAGGTGCTTACCTTTGGATTTCGCGGGCCGGCGCTTGTCTTTTGCCGCTGCCTCGGCCAGAGGGCCGACCTGAGCTGTTGAGCGCGCGCCGCGCTGTGGTAGCTGTCTCTACGAATAGTCCCATCAAGGGGCCACTTATAGCCCGTAATGGTGACACGCCCAACGCCGTGGCCTATCCGACGTCAGGATGCGTCGAGTCGGTTGTTGCGCCACCGCCGGTCCTGCGGCACCCTCGCCAGACGGTCGCCCTTGGCGGGCGCGTTCCCATCGGTATCCTCCGAGCGAAGGCCATGAGTGAAGCGACAATGACGGCGGTGGCCCGGCAGCGACTGCTCCTTCAGGGGCAACTGTCGACCGCCCTGGCGCGGCTGGTGGACGCCTGCGCCGAGAGGTGGGGCGAGCGTGAGGCCCTCGAGCAGAGACTCGCCGTGGCGCTGGGCGCACTGCCGTCCTGCAAGTACCTCTATGTGCTCGATCCGCGCGCTCACCAGGTGACCGCCAACGTGTCCCCGGAAGGCCCCTTGCCGGACCAGGCCGGGCGGGATCGCAGTACCCGGCCCTACCTGGCCGATGCCCTGGCGGGTGCCGAATTCTCCATGTCGTCGGCCTACATCAGCCGCAATCGGCGCCGCCCTACCCTGACGGCTGTGCAACGTCTGACCGAAAGCGACGGCACACTGCTGGGATTCCTGGGGGCGGACTTCGACCTGCGGGAGCTGCCCCTGACCCGCGACCTCTATCAGCAGCCGGACCAATGGATGCAGCTGAAGGGGGATCCAGCGATCCGCGGGGGCCTGTTCAACCAGCATCGGGTGGACAGCCCGCTCGACACCCGGATCGACGAGGTACTGGATCTCCTGACCGAGCTGGTGGCCGCCCACGGCGTATTCCACGGCAAGCTGCATTTCTCCAGTTCCCGGGCCACCTTGTGGCTGCGCGACGACCCGTTCCGCTACCGCTTGCTGGACTACGAGGACCTCACGGATCCCGGGATCTGTCTCGCCTATCCCCAGCGGTCCTACCCCGAGGAGGCCTTACTCTCCACGGATCAGGTCGCAGCGGTGTTCCGTACCTTCCGCGAGCTGCGCTTCATGGACGACACGATCTACCTGCGCTCCGGCTCCCTCAATATCTTCAACGGCATGGTTGGCCTCAACTTCTCCTGTGATGGGTCCCACTACATGAGCGGGCAGGAGTTTCTCGCCAAACGCCTGGACTTCTGGCTGGGCTCCGGAGAAGAGCACGAACGCCCGTAACCCCTCGGTGCCTGGATGTCTGCCTTCGGATTGACCCCACATCGCCCCGAGCGGAGAGACGGCGAAGCGTGAGGAAGTGGGCGCCCTTCTCCTTCCACGCGCCACACCGTCATCCCGGCCGGAGCAAAGCGCAGAGCCGGGATCTCTGGCGTCCGCCCCGGCCCCGGAGCCCGAGTTCCCGAATAACCGCTGTGCGTTTCCGGAATGACCGCCTGTTCGGAACTTCGCCTGCAAGCAGGCTCCTACGGGGGTTGGTGGTCTGGATCGATGAGTGGCCGCTATATGCTGCTGGCGCGCTGGCTGGCATCCTGACCGGCGGTCGTACTGGCAGGTCTCGCCACCACCAGACAGGAGGCGCGAGCCCCGTGGGTGGCGAGTACGGTCCATTCCTCGACCACCAGCCCGGCCGCCGCCAGCTGGGCACGGAGATCCGCCTCGTAGGTCACCTGCCCGAAATCGATGGTAGTGAGCCGTCGCAGCAGCGGCTTGAACCACTCCATCCAGCGAGAGGGCCGACGCTGGATGGTCTGCGTGAACAGGAAGCGACCGTCCGGTCGTAGCTGGCCAGTGGCATGGCGCAGGGCCTGTTCTGGATCGGGCAGCAGCATGAAGCTCGCCGAGAAATACACCACGTCGTAGGGGCCGCCCGCGTGGTCGTACACGGATTCCTGACGCGCCTCGACGCAGTCGGCCAACGGTGACTCCGCCAACCGCCGCTGGGCCCGACGGACGTAGTCGCCGTCGATGTCGATCCCCGTGACACGCAATTCCTTGCGTCTGACACCCGGTGCGTTGGCCAGTAATGCCCCGGCCGTGCCGATCCCCACGTCCAGAACCCGTGCCCCGTCGGGAATCCGTTCCAGCGCCGCCGCGTACCAGTGAGCCGTCAGCCGCAGGATCAGGAAATCATAGATCGCGCTTCGCATGGCATGCCTCGACCGGTACCGGTGACGATTGACGGAGCGAGCCCGCCCTACCGAGCCGGCCGTAACGCCCTACTCTATCGCGTACACATGCAGGACAGCCGCGCTGTTCGACGAGCCCCGAAGCCGTACCCCGGAAGCCGCTCACGGATCCGGGTCCGGGAACAGGTCCATCTGATCCCGCGTACGCGCCTGCCTCGTCCGGCCCGGGGTACGCGCAGAAGGGCGGCGCCGGCTGCCATGGCGCTGGTGGATGCCGGCCGTCTCCTGACGGGAAGCCCCGGTCCCGCGCACCGACTTGAAGCGTTCACGTGCCAGCCGCGCCGCGTGCTCGTGATCCACCACCGGCAGCGGATAGTCGTGGCCAATGCGGCAACCGGATTCACGCTGCAGGCCCTCTGTCATCTTCCAGGGCTGGTGAATCCAGTCGCCCGGTACTCGCGCCAGTTCCGGTACCCATTGCCGAATAAACACGCCGTCCGGATCCTGATCCAGCGATTGCTTCACCGGGTTGTAGATGCGCAGGGCGTTGATACCCGTCGTTCCCGACTGCATCTGCATCTGGCTATAGTGGATGCCGGGCTCGTAGTCCGTGAACATGCGTGCCAGATGCTGCGCGGGCCGGCGCCAGTGGAGCCAGAGGTGATATGAGGCGAACGCGACGACCATCGCGCGCATACGGAAGTTGATCCAGCCGTGATCGCGCAAGGCGCGCATGCACGCATCGACCAGGGGGTATCCCGTGAGGCCGTCTTGCCAGGCACGAAAACGGTGCTCATCAAAGGCGTCTTCACGCAGTCCATCGCAAGCACGATGCAGGTTCTGGAACTCGATGTCCGGGGCATCTTCCAGCTTCTGCATGAAGTGGCAGTGCCAGTGCAACCGCTCCTCGAACTGGCGCAGCGACCTCTTCCATGCTGCCTGCCGGCGATCCAGGCCGCGCGGCGCGCCCACCTCCCTCTGACGTTCGCGCGAGGCCTGCAGCACGCGGCGCAACGAAACCGTGCCGTAAGCCAGATGCGGGCTCAGCCGCGAACTGGCGGTCCAGGCCCGCGCGGGGCTGCTGATACCACCGGCATAGTGCTCTGCGCGCTCGCGCAGGAAATCGCGCACAACGCGGCGCCCGGCTTGCAATCCCGGGGACTGCAGATCGATCGCGGCGTCGGCCGCAACACCCGCCGGAGCCTGCGGCAGGCGGTCGACCCCGCCGGCCACCGCGGGTCCAGCGGCCAAAGCCCCAGGTGCGCCAAAGGGGCGTTCACGCATCAAATCCTCCCACTGGGACGCCCAGCCATCGCGGTTGCGCAGCCCGCGCACGACCCCATGCTGACGATACTCGCGCCACGGGACACCGCGATCGCGCAGCAGGCGTGCGACCGCACGATCACGGTCATAGGTCCAGCGATTCCCGGTTTCCTGATGGCTGTACACGGCTGCAACCGGGATCTCGTCGAGTAGCTGCTGGAGCACCTCCACCGCAGAGCCCTCGCGCACGACGAGGGACCGACCAAGATCGGACAAGGCCTGGTCCAGTTCCAGGAGGCTGGCCCGGATGAAATCCCAATGGCGCCGGCTCGTATCCGGCAGCTCCCAGTAGCCGGGCTCCACAATGTACAGCGGCAGTATGGGTCCCGCCTGTGCGGCGTGATGAAGCGGGCCGTGATCATCGACGCGCAGATCGCGCTTGAACCATACGAGGTGGACGGGCTTGGGCATCTGTCACGGACTCCGCAAGGTGGGGCTGGGCGGGCCTGCATGGAAGCCGCCGCCCGGTCTTCCCAGTGCAGACACCCGGCGGCGCTCGGGGTTCGTGCGGGGCAAAGCGACAACCCGCTCAGGGGCGGCTCGAAGGTCCCTGTTGAACTTGCCCTCCGGAGACAGGACGAACGCTTTGTCTTGCCCCATGTAAGTAGCCCGAAGGAGCCACGCGCGATGACGAAACGGACAGTCCTGGTGACCGGCGCAACCGGCGGGGTGGCAAGCGCGCTGTTGCGATCCCTCGATCCCGCATATGACCGGGTCGCTCTTGTCTCGCGCAACGCCGAGGGGCTGGAAGTCCTTCGCGGGCAGCTTCCGAATGACCTCGAGGCCTGTACGATCGCCGCGGATGTCAGTACCGCTGAAGGCGCGGATGCGGCCGTGGTCCGGGCCTCCGAACATTTCGGCGAGCCCCCCACGCGACTCGCTCACTGTGCCGGCAGCGCGCTGCTGGCCCCGTTGCACCGAACCACAGAGGCGCAGTATCGCGACTGCATGGCGGCCAACCAGGACAGCGCCTTTTACACTTTGCGCGCCTGGGTGAAGGCCCGACTCCAGACGGACGAACCCCGCGGCAGCGCCGTTCTGTTCAGCTCGGTCGTTGCTCAGATCGGCGTGTCCAATCACGAGGCGATTGCGATGGCCAAGGGTGCGATCGCCAGCCTGGTCCCGGCCGCTGCCGCGACCTACGCCGGCCACGGCATCCGGGTTAACGGGATTGCACCCGGGCTGACACGGACGGGCGCCACCGAACGGTTGTTTGCCTCCCCGCGTGCCGAGGCACAGATCGTGGCGCAGTATCCGCTGCAGCGTTACGGGCAGGCGGAAGACCTCGCGCGGGCTGTCACATGGTTGTTGTCCGACGAGGCCGGATGGGTCACCGGCCAGGTCCTGTCGGTGGACGGAGGGTTCTCCCGCGTGCGCCCAATGGTCCCGACAGGCGGCTGAAGGGTTGTGGCACGCATCGCGATCATTGGTGCCGGGATCTCCGGGCTCGCAGCCGCCCGGCGGCTGCACGATGCCGGTCATGACTGTCTCGTGCTGGAGAAGAGCCGGGGCCTCGGCGGACGCATGGCGACGCGGCGCACGGATGGCCTGAGCTTCGATCACGGGGCCCAGTATTTCACTGCTCGTGGGGCAGGCTTTCGCCGTCAGGTACAGGCCTGGCAAGCGCAGGGTGTGGTGGCGGAATGGGGAGCCGACAGGCTTGTGGGCCACACCGACATGACGGCCCCGGCCGGTGCCCTGGCTGCACCCCTGGAGGTGCGGCGCAACTCCCGAGTCGACGGCCTTCGACGTTCAGACGGGGTCTGGTATCTACAGATCGAGTCGGTGCCTGAACATGCCGGCCTTGAGGGCCCGTTCGACGCAGTCCTGCTCGCCCTGCCCGCACCGCAGGCCGCAGAGCTGGCGGCCACCGCCGAGACGGGGTTTGCGGAGCTCGCGGGCGTTCGCTATGCCCCCTGCATTGCATTGATGGCCGCCGTCGAAGGCCGGACCGACCTGCACGAAACGTCGCGCGAATTGTCCGGGCAACCACTGGCATGGGTTGCCCGGAACGGCACCAAACCTGGCCGAGATGCGGAATCCGAGGCCCTCGTGGCCCACGCTGGCCCCGACTGGTCCCGCGAGCACATCCAGGAAGACCCGGATCAACTGGCCCATCCGCTACTGAGCGCCCTGCGGCCCCTGCTCGGCTCCGGCCGCCTGCTCCAGCATCAGGTCCACCGGTGGCTGTACGCGCGAGTCGAGCAGGCCGCCGGCCGCCCCTGCCTCTGGGACGCCGGGCAGCGCCTGGGCGCCTGCGGGGACTGGGCCCTGGGACCGCGCGTCGAGTCGGCATTCGACAGCGGCCAGGCCCTAGCGGACGCGGTCCTCGAGAACCTTCCCGCCCCGCACAGGGGCACCCCATGACCGGCCTCGTCGACACCGACGGCGACACACCAGACGAACGCGCCGCCCTTTTCCCGCCGTCACGGGCGGCCGCCCTGGAGCGGCTGTCGGATTTTGTCCCCCGCGCGGGGCGTCACTATGCGGCCCAGCGCAACCGCGACCCCGGGCCCGGTGGCCGCGACAACGTATCGCTGCTTTCGCCTTACATCCGCCATCGGGCCATTAGCGAACACGAGGTGATCGCACGGGTCCTGGCCCGGCATTCACCCGAGGCGGCCGAGAAGTTTGTCCAGGAAGTCTTCTGGCGTACCTACTGGAAGGGGTGGCTGCAGATGCGCCCCCGCGTCTGGCGGGCCTTCCTGGAAGAACGCGACAGCGATCGGGCACGCCTCGCCGAAGACGATGGCCTGCGCGAGGCCGTCGCCGCGGCCGAGGCCGGGCGCAGCGGAGTCGACGGATTCGACCAATGGGCCCGCGAACTGGTCGCAACCGGGTATCTGCACAACCATGCGCGCATGTGGTTTGCGTCGATCTGGATCTTCACTCTGAGGCTGCCGTGGACGTTGGGGGCGGACTTCTTCCTGCGCCATCTGCTCGATGCCGACCCTGCCTCCAACACCCTGGGCTGGCGCTGGGTCGCGGGTATCCAGACGCCGGGCAAGATCTACCTCGCAACGACCGACAATATTGCCCGGTTTACCGACAATCGGTTCGGTCCGCACGGTCTGGCGTCCGAAGCGCCCGCTATCCGCGACGAGAGTCCGCCTGTTGCTGGGGCCCTCCCGGGCCCGCGAACCCTGCCGCGCGGCCGGCGCGTGCTCCTCCTGTTGCATGGCGACGACTTCAGCGGTCAGGAAGTATTGCCGAAGGAGACCGACGTGGCGGCAATCGCCGTCGCCCGGCGCGGCCACCCTGACATGCCCTGGCCATTTGGGGCCGCGACTGGCCACTGGGTAGACACGCTAGCCGAGGATGCGGCGCGGCGCGCGGGCGAGAGCCTACAGCAACCCGCAACCGTTCTCCCGCAACTCCATGCGGAGACCCTCCGGTCGCAGTGTGCCGCCGCCGGCGTGACCACCATCGCCACACCGGAGGCGCCTGTCGGGCCCCTGGCCGACGCCCTGGATGTCATTGCTCACGAGCTGGGGGAAGACGGAATCGAGGTCATTCCGCTGCGCCGGATGTGGGACGACCTCGCTTGGCCCCATGCCACCCACGGATTCTTCCGGTTCAAGCGCCAGATCCCGGAACTGCTCGCCCGGAACGGCCTGTAACGCCAGGCAGTCCGATCAAGTGGGGAGCGGTCGATTCAGCAGGTAGCGCTCCTGGTCGGGGCTCTCGATCGCACCGGGGCGGGCCTTGCGCACCGTCTGAATGGCCTCGTCCGGCGTGTATCCGCGTTCAATGAGCGTAAGGGCCGCGATGGTCCCCGCGCGACCCTGCCCGCCACCACAATGAAAGGCCACGCGCTCCCCCGCCCGCAGCCACTGATGGATGCGGGGCCCGACGTCTCCCCAGCCTGTTTCCCAGGGACGGTCCGGGGCGGCCATGTCCCCGATCGGCAGGTGCACCCAGCGCATGCCGGCTGCCTGGACGCTTGCGCCCAGGTCCGGCACCCCGAGCCCCGTCAGCTCGCGGTTCTGGTTCAGGGTCACGACGGTCCCCGCGCCCCAGTCCCGCAGGGCCACAAGATCCGCCTGAACATCCCGCGGCGCGCAGACCGCTTCATTCGGGCGTTTTCCGGGGCAGCGGGTCATCCCAATGGCCCCGCCCTCGGGCAACGGAATACTGCCGATATCGAGAACGGGCGAATCGGTGCGTGGCGGGTTCACAAGGCGCTCCAGCGCGTTGGGAATGTCCCCTCAGTGTAGCGCCACTGCAGGCGGTGAGGTGCATTCCGGGACCCTCCGCGCGGGCCCGGTTTCTTGCGTCCGCCGCTGTACTGTTTTTATATACAGTATATGGAAGACACCCCGCCCCCTCAGCCCGCAAGCCCGGCGTATGCCGAGTTGACGAGCGTCAGCAACTTCTCGTTCCTGCGCGGGGCCTCGCACCCGGAGGAGCTGGTCGAGCGGGCCCAGGCGCTGGGCTATCGCGCGCTGGCGCTGACCGATATCGCCTCGCTGGCCGGCGTGGTCCGCGCGCACGCGGCGGCGAAGGACTGCGGGTTGCACCTGATCCTGGGGGCGACCTTCCGGCTGACACACGGCCCCGCCCTGACCCTGCTGGTGCGTAATGCGGCGGGCTATGCCGCGCTGTGCCGTCTGATCACCCGGGCGCGCGGGGCGGCGGACAAGGGGCACTACCACCTGACGCAAGCGGACCTCGACGCCCTGCCCGCCGAGGCCCGTACCGGCTGGCACGTCCTGCTGCGCATCGAGCCCGAGATCGCGGAGCCGACGCTCGCCGAAACGGCCCGCTGGCTGGCCGGGTGGGCCGTGCCGGACCAGGCCCATCTGGCAGTCAGCCAGTTGCGCACGCCGGAGGATGCCCCGCTCGCGACCCGCGCACGGCAGCTCGCCGACACGACGGGGCTCCCGATCGTCGCCTGCGGCGATGTGCACATGCACGCTCGCGGCCGGCGTGCCCTGCAGGACGTGCTGACCGCGCTGCGCCTGCGCACCACGGTTGCCGAGGCGGCCCCGGCGCGCTTCCCCAACGGCGAGCGCTGCCTGCGCCCGCGCGACGACCTGGCCACGCTGTATCCCGCCGCCTGGCTCGCAGCCAGTGTGCGGATCGCACAGGACTGCGACTTCTCGCTGGACGCGGTCACCTACCGCTACCCGACCGATCCCCTGCCCCGGGACACGAGCCCGGCCGCCTACCTGCGCGAGGCGACCCTGAAGGGCGCGCGCGGGCGCTGGCCCGACGGCATCCCGCCGAAGGTGTCCGAACAGATCGAGCGCGAGCTCGGGATCATCGCGCAGCTCGGCTACGAGCCCTACTTCCTGACGGTCTACGACATCGTGCGCTTTGCGCGCGGGCGCGGGATCCTGTGCCAGGGGCGCGGCTCGGCGGCGAATTCCGCCGTTTGTTATGCGCTCGGGATCACGGCGGTGGATCCCTCGCGCTCCAGCATGCTGTTCGAGCGCTTCATCTCCGCCGAGCGTGGCGAGCCGCCGGATATCGACGTCGACTTCGAGCACGAGCGCCGCGAGGAGGTGATCCAGTACATCTACCAGCGCTACGGCCGCGAGCGCGCGGCGCTGGCCTGTACGGTAATCCGCTACCGCCGGCGCAGCGCCCTGCGCGACGTCGGCCGCGCCCTGGGCATCTCGCGCGCGCGGCTGGATGCGCTGACCGCCAACCTCGCCTGGTGGGACGACGGCATCCCCGCCGAGCGCCTGCGCGAGGTCGGGCTGGACCCGGATGGCGCCCTGGCCCGGCAGTGGCAGACGCTGACCGCCGAACTGCTGGGCTTCCCCCGCCACCTGTCGCAGCACACCGGCGGTTTCGTGATCGCAGAGGGCCGGCTGGACGAGCTGGTGCCCATCGAGAACGCGGCGATGCCGGAGCGCTCGGTGATCCAGTGGGACAAGGACGACCTCGACGCGGTGGGGCTGTTGAAGATCGACGTGCTGGCGCTGGGCATGCTCTCCTGCGTGCGCCGCGCGCTGGAGCTGATGGCGCGCCACCGGGGCCGCGACTGGGGCCTGGCCGACATCCCGGCCGAGGACCCGGCGGTCTACCGCATGCTGCAGAAGGCCGACACCCTGGGCGTGTTCCAGATCGAGTCGCGCGCGCAGATGAGCATGCTGCCGCGCCTGAAGCCCGCGAACTTCTACGACCTGGTGATCGAGATCGCCATCGTGCGCCCCGGCCCGATTCAGGGCGAGATGGTGCACCCGTACCTGAAGCGCCGCGCCCACCCGGAGCGGGTGCGCTACCCGAACGCAGAGGTGAAGCGCGTGCTGGGGCGCACCCTGGGCGTGCCGATCTTCCAGGAGCAGGTGATCGAGCTGGCGATGGTCGCGGCCGGCTTCTCCGCCGGCGAGGCGGACGGGCTGCGCCGCGCGATCGGGGCCTGGCGGCGTACCGGCCAGCTCGCACGCTACCGCGAGCGCCTGATGGACGGGATGCGGCAACGCGGCTATCCGGAGAAGTTCGCCGAGCAGCTGTACAAGCAGATCCTCGGCTTTGGCGAGTACGGCTTTCCCGAGTCGCACTCGGCCAGCTTTGCGCTGATCACCTGGGTCTCGTCCTGGCTCAAGTGCCACGAACCGGCGATCTTTGCCTGCGCGCTGCTGAACAGCCAGCCGATGGGCTTCTACGCCCCGGCACAGATCGTCGCCGACGCCCGCCGCCACGGCGTGGAGGTGCGGCCGGTGGATGTGCGCTGCAGTGACTGGGACTGCACGGTGGAGCCGGTGGCCGGGAGCGACGCGCTGGCGCTGCGCCTGGGCCTGAACCGGGTTGGCGGGCTCGCGCAGACCGTGGCCGAGCGCGTCGTCGCCGCGCGCGCCGAACGGCCTTTCGCGGACGTGCCGGACCTGGTGGCCCGCGCCGCCCTGACCCGCGCCCAGGCCAACCGCCTGGCCCGCGCCGACGCCCTGAAGGGCCTGGCCGGCAACCGCCACCAGGCGCGCTGGGCGACCGAGGCGGTGGAGGAACCCCTGCCCCTGTTCGCCGACGCCCCGGCCGAGACGGTGCGCGAGGCCGACGTGACCCCGATCCTGCCGCGCCCCGATGCGGTGGACGACCTGGTGCAGGATTACGCCACCACCGGGCTGAGCCTGGGCCCGCACCCGCTGGCGCTGATACGCCCGTTCCTTGAGCGCAGGCGGCTGCCCACCGCCGCCCGGCTGCTGGAGCGCCCCGGGCATCCCGGTGCCCGCTATGCCGGCCTTGTGATCACCCGCCAGCGGCCCGGCTCGGCCAACGGCACGGTATTCCTGACCCTGGAGGACGAGAGCGGCACGCTGAACCTGATCGTCTGGCCGGACCGGGTGGAGCGCTTTCGCGCCGAGGTCCTGCACGGCCGCCTGCTGGAGGCCCACGGGGAATGGCAGTACAGCGAGGGGGTCGGCCACCTGATCGTGCAGCGCCTGATCGACCGCAGCGCCTGGCTGGGCGAGCTGACCACCCGCTCCCGCGACTTCGGCTGATCGGCATTCGTCATCCGCATAGCGACTAAAAGACCGGGGCCTTATTCACCACGAAGCTCACGAAGGCACGAAGGAAAACCACAGAGCACACGGAGTTCACCGAGAATTCCCGGCATGCATCGCTGAATCGATCACGCGAAACGGCCCTGGTTGGACAGGCGTGATCTCTCGGCCTGTTGTCCCTGGCCCGCGAAATACCTCAGCCAGCGCGGCCGGAGAGGTGGCCGATGCGCTGGGTGAGTTTTTCCCAGGCGCCCTCCAGGGCGGCCAGCGGATCGCGGCGGCGCAGGGCCCGGCGCGAGTGGATCCACTGGCCGGTCGGCCCGGCCGGTTCGGTGTCGTGCGCGGCCTCGATGATGCGCGCGACGACGGCGAACTGGTTGTACTCCTCCAGCACGCGACGCCGGGCCTCGAGGATATGCGGCAGCCGCTGTTCGTATTCGTTGTCGCGGATCGCGCGGCGAATGCGCTCGGCCGTCCCTTCGACATCGTCGATGTCGATGGCAATGAAGCTCTCCGGCGGGAAGTAGTCCGCGGCATTCGGCGCGCCGTAGTAGAACGGCAGCGTGGCGCCGAGGAAGGCGTCCGCCAGCTTCTCGGTCCAGTGATGCGGCCCCACGTAGTTCTCCACCGCGACGTGATAGCGGTAGGCATCCAGGCATTCGGCCTTGTCGTCCAGCGGCTGTACGCCCTTGCCGAAGATCTCCAGCTCCGGCAGTTGGGCCTTCAGCGCCCAGGTGAAGTCGTAGCGCCGCCGATGCAGGGTGTGCCGCTGGCGCTTGGCCGAGCACATGGTGGCGATGTCGCGGGTCTTTTCCAGCGGCGGGTTCGCCCGCATGTCGTTGTACGGCCGTTCACCCTGACTGCCGAAGCCGTAGTACCAGATCATCCCCTGCTGGGAATGGATGCGCCGCCGGTGCTTGAGCGCCCATTCCGGGTGCGAGGTCAGTACCCGGCCGAACTGGCGCGTAAAGCGCCGGCCGTAGGACTTGATCGAGGGCGGCTCCATGGTCACCAGCAGGGTGCGCTCGGCGCCACAGGCGAGGCGTTCGCTGTAATGGCGGTTGCGACCGGTGTTGGACGGGAATTCGTCGTACACCACCAGCCAGTCGTACTCGGTGGCCTGCGGGTCGAAGGTGAACTCGCAGCGCCCCCATTGCGCCACGCCGTCCGGCAGCTGGTGGCGCCAGATCGACTCGCGCATCGTCGACAGGAACTTGACCCGGATCCGGTCCGTCGGCGAATCGCTCACCGGTTGGCTCCGCCGTGTTCCAGGAACTCGGCATAGGCCCCGGCCAGCCCTTCGTCGAGCCCGATGCGGGCCTTCCAGCCCAGCGCCGCGAGGCGCGAGACGTCCAGCTGCTTGCGCGGGGTACCGTCCGGCTTCGAGCGGTCAAAGCGCAGCTCGCCCCGGAAGCCGACCACGCCGGCCACCCGCTGCGCCAGTTCGGCAATGGTCAGATCCTCGCCCGTGCCCACGTTGATGTGGCTCAGCATCGGCTCGGTGTGCTCCGCGTACGTGGTCTGGTCGAGGTTCATCACGTGCACGCAGGCCCCCGCCATGTCATCCACATGCAGGAACTCGCGGCGCGGGGTCCCGCTGCCCCAGACGGTCACGTAATCGGCGCCGGCCTGTTTCGCCTCGTGAAAGCGCCGGATCAGCCCGGGGATCACGTGGCTGTTCTCCGGGTGGTAGTTGTCGCCCGGGCCGTAGAGGTTGGTCGGCATGACCGAGCGATAGTCCGTGCCGTACTGCCGGTTGTAGCTCTCGCACAGCTTGATGCCCGCGATCTTGGCAATGGCGTAGGGCTCATTGGTCGGCTCCAGCGGCCCGGTCAGCAGGGCGGCCTCCGCGATCGGCTGCGGGGCCTCGCGCGGGTAGATGCAGCTGGAGCCGAGAAACAGCAGCCGCCGCACGCCGGCGCCGTGGGCGGCGTGAATTACGTTGGTCTGGATCGCCAGGTTGTCGCGGATGAACTCGGCCGGATAGGTGTTGTTGGCGTGAATCCCGCCCACCTTCGCCGCCGCCAGATAGACCTGGTCCGGGCGTTCCACGCGCATGAAGGCCTCCACCGCGGCCTGATCGGTCAGGTCGAGCTCGGCGTGGGTGCGGGTCAGCAGCTCCACGCCCGGCCAGTCCTCGAGCTGGCGGCAGATGGCGCTGCCCACCATCCCCCGATGCCCGGCGACGAAGACGCGCTGCGGCTTACTCATGGCGGCTCAGGGTGCGGTAGCCGTGGTCGCGCACCAGCTCGTCGCGTTCGGCGCTTCTGAGGTCTTCGCGCACCATCTCGGCCACCAGTTCCTCGAAGCGGATGCGCGGTTCCCAGCCCAGCTCGCGCCTGGCCTTGCTGGCATCCCCCAGCAGGGTCTCGACCTCGGTGGGCCGGAAATAGCGCGGGTCCACCGACACGATGCAGCGGCCCTTCTCGTCCAAGCCCTGCTCGTCCACGCCCTCGCCGCGCCATTCGATGCGCATGCCCAGCTCATGGGCCGCGGCGTCGACAAAGTCGCGTACGCTGTGCTGTTCGCCAGTGGCGATCACGTAGTCGTCCGGGGTGTCCTGCTGCAGCATCAGCCACTGCATCTCGACGTAGTCGCGGGCATGGCCCCAGTCGCGTTTCGCGTCCAGGTTGCCGAGGTACAGCCGTTCCTGCAGCCCGAGTTTGATGCGCGCGAGGGCGCGGGTGATCTTGCGGGTGACGAAGGTCTCGCCGCGCACCGGGGATTCGTGGTTGAACAGGATGCCGTTGCAGGCGTACATGCCGTAGGCCTCGCGGTAGTTGACCACAATCCAGTAGGCATACAGCTTGGCCACCGCATAGGGGCTGCGCGGGTAGAACGGGGTGGTTTCGTCCTGCGGCGTGGCCTGCACCTTGCCGTAGAGCTCCGAGGTGCTCGCCTGGTAGAAGCGCGTGGTCTGCTCCATGCCGAGGATGCGGATTGCCTCCAGCAGGCGCAGCGTGCCCAGGGCATCGGAGTTGGCGGTGTATTCCGGCTCCTCGAAGGAGACCGCCACGTGCGACTGCGCGGCCAGGTTGTAGATCTCGTCCGGCTGCACCTGCTGGATGATGCGGATCAGGCAGGTGGAGTCGGTCAGATCGCCGTGGTGGAGGATGAAGCGGCGATCGCTCTCGTGCGGGTCCTGATACAGGTGGTCGATGCGATCGGTATTGAACAGCGAGGAACGACGCTTGATGCCGTGTACCTCGTAGCCCTTGTCCAGCAGGAACTCGGCCAGGTAGGCCCCGTCCTGTCCGGTGATCCCGGTGATCAATGCCACTTTGGCCATATCGACTCCCGCTGCCGGGCGGCGTGCGCCCCACGCCCCGCCCAAAACGCGGGATCATACCATTCCCGCCCCCGGCGGCACGTGCTTCAGGCGCGCCCGTAGACGTCCTCCAGGCGCACGATGTCGTCCTCGCCCAGATAGCTGCCGGACTGCACCTCGATCAGTTCCAGCGGCAGCGCACCGGGGTTCTCCAGGCAGTGCACCTGCCCGATCGGGATGAAGGTCGACTCGTTCTCGGTGACCAGGTAGTTCTGTTCGCCGTTGGTGACGCGCGCGGTCCCGCTGACGACCACCCAGTGTTCCGCCCGGTGGTGATGCATCTGCAGCGACAGGCGCGCGCCGGGATTCACGGTGATGCGCTTGACCTGGTAGCGCGACCCGGTATCGATGGATTCATAGCAGCCCCAGGGCCGGTACACCACGGTGTGGTCCACGTGCTCGCTACGATCGGCCGCCTGCAGGCGTTCGACGATGCGCTTGACGTCCTGCACCCGGTCGCGGTCGGCCACCAGCACGGCGTCGCGGGTGGCCACTACCGCCAGATTGCGCAGCCCGATGCCCGCGACCAGCAGACCATCGGCATCGACCACGCAGCCCTCGCTGTCTTCCAGCAGGCAGTCCCCGCGCAGGGTGTTGCCCTGCTCGTCCACGCCCCGCACCCCCGCGAGAGCCGACCACGAGCCGATATCACTCCAGCCAGCCGCCAGCGGCGTGACGGCCGCGTGCTCGGTCCGCTCCATCACGGCGTAATCGACCGAGATATGGGGGGCCGCCGCAAACGCGTCGGGGTCCACCCGGAGGAAGTCGAGGTCTTCCCGCGCGTTCTCCAGGGCGCTCCGGCAAGCAGACACGATGACGGGTTCGAAACGTTCCAGTTCTTCCAGATACTGCGACGCCCGAAACACGAACATCCCGCTGTTCCAGAGGTAATCGCCGCGCTCGATGTACTCGCGGGCGGTGGCCGCGTCCGGCTTTTCCACGAAGCGGGCGACGCGCGCGCCATCCGCGCCCAGTGCATCGCCCTGCTGGATATAGCCATAGCCGGTCTCCGGCGCCGTGGGCACGATCCCGAAGGTCACGAGATGCCCCGCCTCGGCCAGCGCCATCGCCCGCACCACCGCGTCCCGGAAGGCCTCGGGATCGCCGATGTGGTGATCCGCCGCCAACACCAGGAGCAGCGGATCGCGCCCCTCGGACCGCGCCTGCAATGCCGCCAGCGCGATCGCCGGGGCGGTATTGCGGCCCTCGGGCTCCAGCAGGATGCGTGCCTGCTGTACGCCCGCCGCGCGCAGTTGTTCGGCCGCCAGGAAACGGTGCTCGACATTGGCCAGCACCAGCGGCGGGGCCGCGCCCAGACCGTCCAGTCGCTGGGCGGTCTGCTGCAGCAGGGTCTGTTCCCCGGTCAGGGGCAGGAACTGTTTCGGATAATGGCTGCGGGATACCGGCCACAGGCGGGTGCCCGAGCCGCCGGCCAGGATCACCGGTTGCAGTTCGATCCGGCTTTGCGTCTGTTCCATCGTCCTTAACCCCGTATCAGGCGGGAAATCTCGTCCACGCGGCGCTCCAGCAGGGCCGGGTCCGCGCGGGTCTCCACGTTCAGGCGCAGCAGCGGTTCGGTATTCGAGCTGCGCACGTTGAACCGCCAGTCGGCGAATTCCAGGCTGACGCCATCCGTGTGATCCTCCTCCCCGCCCTGCCCGGCGTAGGCCTGCAGCACGCGCTCGCTGGCCGCTGCGGCGTCCTCCACCTCGAAGTTCAACTCGCCGCTGCAGGGGTAGCGGGCCATGCGCTCGGCGACCATCTCGCCCAGGGACTGTTCGCGCCGCCCCATCAGTTCGGCCACTCGCAGCCACGGCAGCATGCCGGTATCGCAGTAGTAGAAATCGCGGAAATAGTGGTGCGCGCTCATCTCGCCACCGTAGATGGCGTCCTCGAGGCGCAGCCGCTCTTTCATGAAGGCATGCCCGGTCTTCGACTGGATCGGCTCGCCGCCCGCGGCGCGCACCATCTCGATGGTGTTCCAGGTCAGGCGCGGATCATGGACGATACGCTCGCCGGCATGGCCGTCCAGGCAGGCCTCCGCGAGCAGGCCGACGATGTAGTACCCCTCGATGAAGTTCCCCTGGGCGTCGAACAGGAAACAGCGGTCGAAGTCCCCGTCCCAGGCCACGCCCAGATCCGCGCCATGAGTCCGCACCGCATTGGCGGTGGCGGCGCGGTTCTCCGGCAGTAGCGGGTTGGGGATGCCATTGGGAAAACGACCGTCCGGCTCGAAATTGACCCGGATCAGCTCGAACGGCAGATGCGGCTCCAGCGCCTCCAGCACCGGGCCCGCGCCGCCGTTGCCCGGATTGACCACGATCTTCAGGGGCGGCAGGGCCTCGCGCTGGATCGAGGCCAGCAGCCGCGCCACGTAGTCGCCCCGGTGGTCCAGATGCCGGATCTGCCCATTGGGCATGGGTCGGAAATCCCCCCGCTCGGCCCGGAGACGAATCGCCTGCAGGCCCGAGTCGCCACTGATCGGGCGCGCCTCGCTGCGCACCAGTTTCAGGCCGTTGTAGTCCAGCGGGTTGTGGCTCGCCGTGACCATGATCCCACCACCGGCGCCGTAGTGCGCCGTTGCGAAGTAGACCTCCTCCGTGCCGCACATACCGATGTCCGCCACGTCGCTACCGCCCGCGGTCAGGCCCTCGATCAGCGCCCGCGCCAGTTCCGGGCTGGACAGGCGAATATCGTGGCCCACCACGGTTCGACCCGGCCGAATCTCCTCGGCAAACGCACGCCCGATGGCCCTTACCACCTCCGGGTTGAGCTGATCCGGCACCCGCCCGCGTACGTCATAGGCCTTGAAACAGTCGATCTTCATTCACGTCCCTTTTCCGCATTCTTCGCGACAACGGCGCGCAAGCCTTCCCGCGTATTCCTTCATGATACATAGCCGGAACGCCGCGCGAGGCCCTGCCAGCATCACCGGCGCCAGTAGCGTTACTTGACGTTCCGCGCGCATGCCCCCGAACATGGTGGGTTTATCAAACGAGGAAAAGCCGATGAGTGAGCCGCAAGTGAAGACCGAGGAGAAGAAACAGCATTTCGACGACATCTACGTCGCCGAGACGCCGGTACCGTTCAAGGAGCGCATCATCGACGCGCTCGATTACATCTCCGACGACTTCAACCGGCAAACCTTCGACCGGCTGATCCTGCCCTGGGCCGAGAAGCAGGCGGCCGCCGGCAAGCCCCTGAACTACGTGGACCTGTGCTGCTGCTTCGGCAACACCACCATGGCCGCCATCCACAACATGGATGTCGAGGCGATCCGCGCCAACTGGGCCGACGAACAGGCCTGCAAGACCGTCGCCGCGCCGCGCCGCCTGCCGATGAAGACCACCGGGATCGATATCTCCGGCAATGCCCTGGCCTACGGCAAGAGCGCCGGGCTGTTCGACGAGACCTTCGAGGCCGATCTGAACCAGCCGGCGCCGGAGACCCAGGCCGCGATCGAAAAGGCCATGGCCGACGCCGATATCGTGATCTCCACCGCGTCGCTGGTCTACCTCGACCCGCCGGCCATCGAGAAGCTGGTGCGCTCCTTCGCCGAGACCCCGCGCGAGGGCTATATGCTCGTCAACTTCCTGAACCCCTTCGCGCTGGAAAAGGCCGACGCCACCAAGCGCCTGCTGCTGGAACACCTGGAGTTCGTGGGCAGCACCGCCAGCCGGCACCGCCGGCTGTCGCCGCTGGAACAGGAGAACTACCCGGGCGAAGACTGGGCACTGCTGGAGATCTGGGTCCTGCGCCGCCGCGCGTAGGCCGCGGGCGCGGCTGGGGCGCGACGCCGCGCCCCGCATATCGTCCCTGAAATTGCCCGCTGAAAGCGAAAGGGCCGGCCCATTCGGGTCGGCCCTTTTTGCTGGCCGGGGGTGTGTCGGGTTTGAGTGCTCGGCTCAGAGCAGCACGACGCGGTTCCGACCCGACTCCTTGGCCTGGTACATCGCCTCGTCCACCCGACGGGCCAGCGTCTTCGGCGTATCGCCCGGGCGCATCTCGCTGACACCGAAACTGGCCGTCACCGAGATCGGGCAGGGTGTTTCCATTGCGGCCACCGCCTTGCGCAGTTTCTCCGCCATCGCCGCGGCCCCGGCGCCGGGCGTCTCGGGCACCACCACCATGAACTCCTCCCCGCCCCAGCGGCCTAGGGAATCCGCCTCGCGCAGGGCGCCGCGGACGGTTTCCGCGAGGCGCTTGAGCACCTCGTCCCCGGTCTCGTGGCCGTAGTCGTCGTTGAAGTCCTTGAAGCGGTCGATATCGAACATGATCAGGGACAACGGACGCCCGTAGCGTCGGCTGCGCTCCATCTCCGCCTCGAGGGTATCGCCGAGACTCAGACGATTGGCCAGACCCGTCAGCCAGTCGGTGTGCGCCAGCCGCCGGATCTCGTCTTCCATGCGCACCCGATCGGTCACGTCCTTGCCGATCGACACGTAGTGAGTCACCTCGCCCCCGGCATTGGTGACCGGGCTGATGCTCTGCTCCATGTGCATCAGGGAGCCATCCCGGCGCCGATTCACGAACTCGCCGCGAAAGGCATCCCCCCGCTTCAGCGTGTCCCACATCTCGCGATAGAAATCGGCATCCTGCTGGCCGGATTTCAGGATGCGCGGAGTCTGCCCCAGGGCCTCGTTGCGGCTATAACCGGTCTGTTCCTCGAAGGCCGCATTCACGTAGGTGATGGTGCCCTCGGGGTCGGTAATCAGGACCGGGTCCGCGGATACCTCCAGCGCGGTGGACAGCAGCCGGATCTCGTCATCGCGGCGCCGTTCGTCCGTGATGTCCTGCTGCACCGACACGAAGTGGGTCACCCGGCGGTCGTCATCCTCCGCATACACCGGCGAGATGTGCCAGCGAACCCGGTACCAGGAACCGTCCTTGCGGTAGTTGATGGCCTCGCCATCGAAACACTCCCCGCTGGCCAGGGCACCCCGCATCCGGTCCAGCACCGCGCGCGAGGTGGCCGGTCCCTGCAGCATGCGCGGGGTCTGGCCCAGGGCCTCGTCGCGATCGTAGCCGGTCATGCGCTCGAAGCCGGCATTCACGTAGACGATCCGCGGGCCCGCATCCAGATCGGCATCGGTGATGACCACCGAGTTGTGCGACTGCTCGATGGCCGCATCCAGAAGGCGGAGTTTCTCGAACCCCTCGATGAACGACATGGGCGGCATGGCACGGCCTTCCGGAAACGAATGGGCGCGGGGACGGGCCCCGCGAAGTATACGGCCGAGGAATCGGACTCGTCCGCGAAGGCGGGGTTCAGTCCATATCGGCCATCTCGAGGATCGAGCCGACAATGTCGCTGGTGGTCACAATGCCCTCGAGCTCGTTGCCCTTGAGCACGACCAGCCGCCGGATCCCCTGGCTCACCATCAACCGCGCCACATATTTCACGTCCATCTCGGCGGGCACCGTGATCACCGGCTTGGTGCAGACATCATAGACGTTCGAGAGGTCAATATCGCCCTCCTCCGCCACGATCGTCTTCAGGATCGTGGTGTAGGTGATGATGCCGTAGGCATCGTGGGCGTGCTGCTTCTCCACCACCAGGGACTTCACGCCATGCTTGCGCATCAACTGCATGGCCTCGCGCAACGGCGCCAGGGGGGACACGGTCACCACGTTGGGTCTGAGAATCTCGCTTACCAGCATAATCGTCTCCGTCAAAGTTCTTCCTTGACCTGTTCCTGGAACTGCTCGATCTGGTTGCGCCCGATACCGGCCAGGTGGGCGAGATCCACCGTAAAGGCAATCCCGCGCGGATCATTGGCCAGATCGAGCTCTCTGGAAATGGACTTGAGCACGCCCAGGGCCACTTTCTTCTCCAGTACCCACAACAGGACCGACTGACTCCCCTCGTAGGTCATGCCGAGGAAGGTCTTGCGCGCCTCGGCCCCGATGCCGCGCGCGTCCATGATGGTTACTCCACCCGCGCCGGCCTCCTTGGCCGTGGCGATTGCCTGTTCCTCCAGGTCATCCGAGAGGACGGCCACCAGTGCGGAAAATCTCATTGCGCTACTCCTCCTGGTTACGCGTGAACCAGCGTTCGTACAGATCCACGGCGATCGCGTAGAGCATCACCGTGACGATGGGAAAGATGGACGCAAACGCGATCAGGCCGAAGCCGTCGATCAGGACGTTGCGGTCCTCCAGGTGCGTCGCGAGACCAATCCCCAGTGCCGTCACCAGGGGTACGGTCACCTCCGAGGTGGTCACGCCGCCCAGGTCGAAGGCCAGCGCCACGATCTGCTTCGGCGCGAGGATGGTCAGCACGATCACCAGCAGGTAGCCGCCCATGATGTAGTGGTGGATGGAATCGCCCGCCAGGATCCGGTGCACCCCGATGGTGATGCCAATGGCTACCCCCAGCGCCACCAGGATGCGGATCACATCGCCGCGCAGGGAGCCACGCGCCGCCTCCTCCGCCTTCTGGCCGATTGCAATCAGGGCCGGTTCCGCCATCGTGGTGGCAAAACCGATGGAAAACGCGAACAGATAGACCCACAGGAACAGCTCGTTGGTGATCAGCTGCTCGGCCATGCTCTCGCCGATCGGGAACAGGCCCAGCTTGAGCCCGACCACAAAGGCGTACAGCCCCAGCACCACCAGCACGAAACCGAAGATCACCCGCGGCAGATACGGGATGCGCTTGCGCAGCACGAAATACTGGAACACCACGATGACCGCGATGATCGGCGCCACGTCGCGCAGCATCAGCAGCAGGTCCATGCCCATCGTGGCCAGCCAGTGACCCTCGGCCCCCGGCAGATCCGTGTCCGGATCCATCGCGGCGGTCTCGGCGTTGGTCGGCGCCCCGATATCGGCGCCGGTGAACACGATGATGCCGTAGAGCTGCACGGTAATCATCGGCACCATCACCGCCAGCGCCACCAGCCCGAAACCGTCACGCAGCGGATTCCGTCCGCTGATCGAGGCGGCCAGCCCCAGGCCCAGGGCCGCCACCAGCGGCACGGTCACGATGTTCGTGGTCACCCCGCCAGAGTCGTAGGCCAGACCGACGATCTCTTCCGGGGCAAAGAAGGTGACCAGCACCACGAGTACATACCCGGTCAGGATGTACCAGTGCAGCGGGTGGCCCAGCACCGTGCGCAGGATCCCCAGCGCAACTACGGTCCCGACCGACAACGCGACGATCAGGCGCAGGACGAACCCCTCGATCCGCCCCTCGCTGATCAGCTCCGCCTGCTCCGCGACCGCGATCAGGGCCGGTTCCGCGATCACCGTGGCAAAGCCAAGGGTAAAGCCGAACGCCATCAGCAGCAGCAGCGAACCCCGCCGGGCCAGCGCATTCGATAGGTTCTTGCCGATGGGAAAGATGCCCATCTCCAGACCCTGCAGGAACAGCGCCACGCCAAAGACCACGATGGCCAGCCCGACCACCATGGACAGCAGGCCATCCGGCACCGTACGCAGCACCAGCGCCTGGAACACCGCCACCACGATCACGATGGGCGCGAGATTGCGCGCCGCATGACCCAGGGTGTGGAGAAAGTTCATGCGCTCCCTTCCCGGGATATGACCCCGGAATCAATTCCCCGCCTGGCGGTCGCAGGGTATATGGAATCCCTGCAGATACCCTATCGCGCCGTGGTGGTCGGCGCCACGGGCGGCCTCGGTGCCGCGTTCATGCAACACCTGGAACAGGACCCGAACTGTGAGCAGGTCATCGGACTGGGGCGCCACAGCGACCCGCCCGTGGATCTCCTCGACGAATCCAGTATCGAACGTGCCGCCGCCTGGCTGCGCGAGCAGGCCGCCGAGTGGGACCTGATCCTCGATGCCACCGGCATCCTGACCATCGACGGCCAGGGCCCGGAGAAGCGCCTGCGCGACCTCGATCCGGCCGTCATGGCCCGAGCCTTCGCCATCAACGCCATCGGCCCGGCGCTGTTGTTCAAGCACCTGGCACCGCTGCTCCCGCGCAATCGCAAGGGGGTTCTGGCCACCCTGTCGGCCCGGGTCGGCTCCATCGAGGACAATCACCTCGGCGGCTGGGTCAGCTATCGCGCCTCCAAGGCGGCACTCAACCAGATCGTGCGGACCACCGCCCTGGAGCTGCGGTTCAGCCACCGTCAGGCCGTCGTGGTCGCCCTGCAGCCCGGCACCTGCGCCACCCGCCTGTCGGAGCCATATCGGGCGCGCGCGCCAGAGGTGCTGAGCCCCGAGTACGCAACCGGCCGCCTGCTGGATGTTCTGGACCGGCTGGACGCCGAGCAGTCCGGGAGTTTCCACGACTTCGAGGGCCAGCGATTGCCGTTCTGAAAACCATCAGCGGAGATGATCTGCATCAACGAATACTGATACGCGCGGCGCGATAGTACCTCCGAACGACCATCACGCCTTCGGAGGAACCGAACATGCGACACACCCTGACCTTCCGCTCCCTGGCGCTGGCCGGCCTCCTGGCCCCTGCCGCCCTGATCCCGGCCCACGCCACCGCCGCCAACGCCGACGTCTCCGCCGGCGACTGGCTGATCCGCGGCGGCCTGACCCACGTGGCCCCCAAATCCGACAACGGCTCACTCGCAAACCTCGGCAATGCCCCGGTTGACGTGGGTTCGAACACCCGTCCCTCCGGCAACATCACCTACATGATGACGGACAACCTGGGTCTGGAACTCCTGGTCGCGATCCCGTTCAAGCATGACCTGAACGTGGGCGGTGCCGACATCGGCAGCACCCGCCACCTGCCGCCGACCCTGAGCCTGCAGTACCACTTCAACACCGGTACCGCGGTGCGCCCCTACGTGGGTGCCGGCATCAACTACACCTACTTCTTCGATGAAGACACCAGCGACGCGCTTGGCGCCGACATCGACCTCGACGATTCCTGGGGCGCCGCGGTGCAGGCCGGGATCGACTTCGCGGTGGACGACAACTGGTTCGTGAATGCCGAAGTGCGCTGGATCGACATCGATACCGACGTGTCGCTGGGTGGCGCCCATCTCGGTACCGTCAACATCGACCCCTGGACCTTCGGGATGAACGTCGGCTACCGCTTCTGACGCATACCCTGAAGCAAGACGCCGGCCTAACCGCCGACGTCTTCTACGAGGCCGAGGACCCGCGCGATGCGGTCCTCGGCCTCTTGTGTTTCCAGACCCCGCGATTTCGGCGCACCCCAGACGGGGCCGGGCCAGGCCGGGTCCCCCTCGAAGCGCGCCACGTGGTGCAGATGCAACTGCTCCACGATGTTGCCCAGCTTGGCCACGTTCAGCGCTCGCGGGACGAAGGCCTGCTCCATCGCCCGGGCCAGGGCGCGCGATTCGCGGGCCAGCTGGGTGGCATCCTCCACCGCGAGTGCATGCAGTTCCCGCAGGTCGGGGCGCCGCGGGACCAGGATGAACCAGGGGTAGTCCCAGTGATCCATCAATCGGACGCTGGACAGCGGCCACTCCGCCACGGCCCAGGTGTCCGCGACGAGCCGCGGATCGAGTCGAAACTCAGTCGTCATTGGCCAGCTCCTGCCAGATCCCGGGTTGCGACCAGAGGCCCGTCTCCCAGTCTCCGTCCGCGGTCGCAAGCAGATAGCTGTAGTGCGACCGATGCCGCAAGGCGGCCGCGGCACCACGCCGGGCCTCCGCATCCGGGCCGCTGATTACCACCAGTTGCGTGCCAGGGACCGTCCAGGCCCGGGCCCTGGTTCCCGTTTCCAGGCCCGGTTCCACGGCCGCAGGCTCCGGTGCGAGCCCGCGCACGTCCAGCCATTCCGCCACGGCGGCATGCGTGCCCAGCAGGATTCGCGTGCCCCCCATGCCCTCCGCGACCTCGGGCACACGCCCCAGCCATGGCGCGACCTCGGCGGCCCCGGCATCCCCGAGCGCAAACACCCTCGCCTCCGGGTCCAGGGCGCCCTGACGCAGAATCTCCGGCGACTCGCCATCGGCCAGATGCCGGAACAGCCGCCAGTCCGGATCGACGGCGATCGCCCGCGGCCGCCTGTCGGTCTTGATCGAAACTGGCCGGGACACGCCCTCCAGCTCGATCCAGTGCGTTTCGCGCCCCTCCTCGGTCTTCAGCACCAGCGGCACACGCAGGTGCCACGGGTCGTCTTCATCGGCCTGGCGCAGTTGCCCCGTCACCTGCCACCCGTCCCCCCGCGGCTCCAGCCGCAGCGCGGCCAGTTCCAGCGTCGGCGCCCCCGTACGTTCGATCCATTGCTCGAAGAAGGGGCGCAGGTCCTCCTCCGTCTCCCGGTCGAAAGCCTCGATCACGGCCGCCCAGTCGGCCTCGCGAAAAAGCCACTCGGCATACAGCTCGCGCACGCCGGCGCGCAGGGCCTCCTCCCCGATCCGGTCCTCCAGCGTCCGCCACAGCATCGCTCCACGGTGATACCCGGCAATCCGCGCGGCGCCGGAATTCCCGCCCCGGAAGCTACCATGTGGCCGGTCCTGCCCACTGGGCAGGGCCGCGTAGTCACGCAGCCACTGCCCGCGCTCCTCACGCCCCTCACCACGATCACGCTTGAACTGGTAATCGGCCATGAAGGTGGTCAGCCCTTCCGACCAGTTGCCGCCCGAGGCGTCCACGTACACCCCCGTCCCCCACCAGGCGTGGAGCACTTCGTGTCCGAGGGAGGTATGGGGGATAAACGGCAACGGAATCACGCGCTCGCCCATCAGCGTAAAACCCGGGAAGGCCAGCCCCACCGGCCGCGGACTCGCGGCGATGGTGAAAGTGTCGTAGGGATATGGCCCGATCGCCTCGCTGAAGCGCTCGATATAGCCTGCCGCCTGCTCGCGATAGGTCGCGCCGAATTCGGCCTCCAGGTGAGCCGGAAACAGCGTGCGCACCGTGACCGTTCCAACCTCCTGCTCGACCGCGTCCCAGGGTCCGGTGGCCACGGCCAGCGCGCGTCCCGCCGGGTGTTCGAAGGTCGTGCGGTACCGGTCGCCTTCGCGCTCCTCCGCCACCTGCGAGCCGGATGCGACCGCCCGATGGCCGCCGAGACTGGTCACTTCAATACGCACGGCATGCGGCTCCTGCTCCGGTCGGCGCGGATACCAGTCCGCCCCCGCCGGCAGATATCCGCCCTCCGGGGCCAGGAATCCGCTTCCGGGTCGCGCATCGTCCAGTGCGGGCAGACGTGCGCCGTAGCGAATCACCAGGGCGCCGGCATCGGCCTCCGGCGCGCGCGCCAGCTCCAGCCAGCCATCTCCGCTACGCTCGAACTCGACGGGGTGCCCGCCCAGCGACACGGCGTCCACGGCAATCCCCGGATCGAGCCGGAAGCGCCGCAGAGTGGCCGGATCCACCTGCGCCGGGTCCGCCTCGTAGCGGCCCTCCAGCCGCGACTGGCCGGCATCCAGTTCCACCTGCACCACCACCACCCCGGCAACCGAGGCCCCGCCGGGGAGCGGTGCCAGAAGCAATCCTACGGCGATGATGACGCCCGCAAGCAAGCCGGTTCGCATGGTTCAGTCCCCGCGCGGGAAACGCGCTACCCGCTCCAGCTGCTCGCCCTCGCGCTCGATCTCCAGGGGCAGCCAGGTACCGGGCGCGACGGCCCGCACCACGCGCTGCAGGTCGCTCGCCGCGCGGATGGATCGGTCCCCGGCCCGCAGGACGCGGTCCCCCGCTTGCAAGCCGGCGGCCTCGCCCACCGAGTCCGGCTGGACCCGCAGGATGCGAATACCCGGCTGGTCATCGGCCTCCAGGTGTACCCCAAGCAGGGCCCCCGAAAGTTCGAATCGATCGTCGCGCGGGACCCCGAATACGGCATCCGCCAGGTCCGGGTCGGTTTCCGCGCATTCCCCGGGCTCGCGCGGCAAAAGCACCGCCGTGTCGGTCACGCCCAGATCGGCGAGCTGGTGGGGTACCCCATAGCCGTATTCCAGATGCCCCGAACCGATGATCGCCGCCACCAGCGGAGGACGCTCGCCGCCCGCCTCGAGATGCGCGGAGATGGCACCCGCCATCATGCGGTCCCAGGCCACCTGGGTCGCGACAAAGCGCTCCGCATCCGGCCCCATCCCGGCCGGGTGGCGTTCCAGTACGGATTCCAGATACGCGCGGTACCCGGCGCTGGGCGCGGCCGGGGCGGACACGCCGTCGCGTGCCTCCTCGTCCAACGCGTCCCAGCCTTCATGGCCCAGCCGCCGGATCGACTCCCGCTCCAGGTTCAGCGCCAGCAGGGGCACGTCATGCAAACGGGCGAAGTGCAGGATGGGCCAGTACAGGTCGGGATCGAAGCCCCAGTGGGTATACCAGCCACTCGCTTCCAGGAAGGCCTCCGGGTCCAGTTCGCCCGCGACCCAGGCATCCAGGACCGGCTGTTTGGAACGCGGCAGCATCTCGAGGCCGATCACCAGGTCCGGGCGATACCCATGCAGTGCCGCCAGGGTCGCCAATTGCCAGCGATGATGATCCATTCGGTCATGGCGCTCGCCCAGCAGGACCGCATCACGCCTTGCCAGGTCGGCATACAACTCGGCCGTATCCAGCCGCTCGCCGCCCGGCGCCGACCAGACGCCAGCGGCGGCACAGTCATCACCGGCCTGGGCAACGCTCACCAGCGAAACGGCCAGCAGACCCGAAGAAACCAGCCGTTTCAGCATCCGAAAACCTGCATTCATGCATCGCTCCTCGTCCCGCCCGTTCTACCCGGCCGCTCGTGCCAGGCACGTAACGGCCAACCCTCCTGAAGACTCTGCTAGACCGCCGGCGTTCCCCCGTGGCCCCGGCTCGGTTAGCCTGCCGGGATGAATACATCCCCGCAAAGCCCTTCCCGCATGGCCTGGCTGGACCAGGCGATAGGTGTCCTGCGCTCGCTGATCATCTACCGCCGCCCTGGCCGGCAGCGAGGCCTGCAGCGCATGTATGCCCCGTTGGTCCAGCCCGGGGACCTGGTGTTCGACATCGGGGCCCACGTCGGCGACCGCACCCTGGCCTTTGCCGCCCTGGGCGCCCGGGTCGTGGCACTGGAACCCCAGCCCCAGCTCCTGCCCTGGTTGCGGCGCGCCGTGCGCGGCCGGCCGGGTATCGCGATCCGCCGCGAGGTCGCCGGGCCGCGCCCCGGCTCCGCGCAGTTGCAGATCAGCCGGCGCCACCCCACGGTCTCCTCGGCTTCGCGCCCCTGGGTCCGATCGCTGCGCAACCACAACCGGAGCTTCCAGCACGTGCACTGGGACGACGAGATCACGGTCCCCATGGTCACCCTCGACCAGTTGATCGAGGAATACGGCACCCCCGCCTTCTGCAAGATCGATGTCGAAGGCCTGGAGGCCGAGGTCCTGCGCGGACTCACCCACGCGGTCCCGGCCCTCTCGTTCGAATTCGTCGCCGGTGCGCTGGACGTCACCCGCGACTGCCTCCGGCAACTGGACGCGCTCGATACCTACGAGTACAACCTGATCCCCGGCGAACAACGCCGGTACCGCTTTGCCCAATGGCAGTCCGGCGCGGAAATCCTGACCTGGCTGGAGGCACACGGCGACCGCCTGGGTTCGGGCGATCTCTATGCCCGCCGCCCTGTCGCTTGACGCCACGCCCCCAGGCGGCAAGGCTGGACGCATGAGTGCCCGAGACCTCCTCTGGTGGCAGGACCGTACAAGCGCCGGGATCGCCGAACTCGCCGCGCGCGACGCCGTTGCGCTCCTGCCCCTGTCGGCGATCGAGCAACACGGCCCGCACCTCCCGCTGGACACCGACTACCGCATCGGCCTCGGTCTCCTGCAGGCGGCCTGCAAGACCCTTCCGGCAGATCTGCCGCGGGTCGTCCTTCCGCCCGTGGCCGTCGCTACCAGTCATGAACACACTGACTTCTCTGGCACGCTGACCCTGCGCCCCGAGACCGCGCTGGCCCTGCTGCGTGATCTTGGCGAGAGCGTGGCACGCAGCGGTCTTCGCCGACTGCTGATCGTGAACAGCCACGGCGGCAACACCGCGATCTGCGACCTGGCCGCGCTGGAGCTGCGCCGGGACCACAGTATGCTGGTGGTCAAGCATCACTACTTCACCCAGCCCCCGCCGTCCGAATTCGGCATCCCGGCCGAGGAACTCCGCCACGGCCTGCACGGAGGGCTGATCGAGACTGCGATGATGCGCTTCCTCGCGCCGGAGACCGTCCACATGGACGCGGCCGCGGACGCGCCGTCGCTGGGGGCCACGCTGGCCGAGACAATGGAGGTGCTGGAACCCGAGGGCCGCGCGTCCTTCGCCTGGATGGCGCAGGACCTCAACCCTTCGGGGGTGGTGGGCGATGCCCGCGCGGCGACCGCGGACCTCGGCGAACGCCTGGTGGCGCACTATGCCGGAATCCTGGCCGCCGCCATCCGGGACACGGCCCGCTTCGATCTGGCGCAACTGCGCGCCTGACCGGTCCCTCAGCCGCGCTCGGCCTCCGAGGCCAGCAGTTCCTGCAGCCAGTGACCGCCGCGGTCGGCCTTGGTGCTGAGGTAGCGCAGGTTGTGCGGATTCAGCTTGCCGTGCACCGGCTCGCGCGCCACCACGTCGATGCCGCCGGCCCGCAGCGCCTCGATCTTGCCGGGGTTGTTGGTCAGCAGACGGACGGTATCGATACCCAGGAATTCCAGCATCTCCACGGCCGCATCGTAGCGCCGCCCGTCCGCCTCGAAGCCCAGCTGGCAGTCGGAGTCGATGGTGTCCAGACCGGCCGTCTGCATGGTGTAGGCGCGCAGCTTGTTGGCCAGCCCGATGCCGCGGCCTTCCTGCGCCAGGTACAGCAGTACGCCCCCACCCGACTCGTTGATGGTCTTCACGCCCAGCCGCAACTGGTCGCCGCAGTCGCAGCGCAGGCTACCGAACAGATCGCCGGTCAGGCAGGCCGAATGCAGTCGCACCGGGACCGCCTCGGGCCAGTCCCGGGGCTCGCCGATCAAAACGGCCACATGCTCCAGAATCCCGTTCCCCTCGCGGAACAGCATGAAGCGCGTGACCGGAGCATCCGCGAGCGGCACGGGGGCCTCGCTGACATAGGCCAGCTCCAGCCGCGGATGCTGGGCCACGGCCCGGGCCTCCTGCTCGTCTACATCGAGGAACATGCCATCGGCAAGCGCCGAGTGAATCGCCTCGGGCACCGGTTCGGGCACCGGGGCGGCCACCACTGCCGGCAACAGGCGACCCGCCCGCACCAGTTCCAGGGCGGCGACTTCCGCCGGCAATGCCCGCGTCACCGTCGGCTGGCCGAGGGCGGCATCGGGGTGTCCGGCCTCGTTCGAGGCCTCGGGGGCACTGGCCAGAGTAAACAGCGCCTCGGGATCGGTGTCCGGGGCGAACTCGAGGGCCACGCCCTCCCAGCCTTCCTGCAGCGGCTGGGCCCAGCCCATTGCAGAGGCCCGGTGCGCAGTTAGAATCAGTCGAGGCGACGCCCCGGTCATGTGGGTCAAACGATCCAGCAGAACGGGGGTCAGACCCTCGACGGCCGCAACGAGTACACTCGACTGCGAACCACTTACCAGGACCGGATGGCCCCGGCGCAGATCAAAGATCCCGCGATCGGCGTTGTGCATCGGGTACGTCCATAGGGAGTTTTGTTTATGACCCGCCCGCAACCCGCGAATTCCCCGAAGGCGAGCCCCGGATACTCCAGACGTGTCATCAGGAACCTGCCGGATTCGGGACTGATCGGATACGCGTGCGGGAGATCGGCCCCTAGCCTACCCCAACTGGCCGGTCGCGGTCCCGTAACCCCGGAATTTGCGGCATGACGGCATATCCGGTCACCGAGGAGCAAGCCTGGCGCTGGCTGCTGGCCCAGCGGGCCGAGCCCGGCTGCTGCCCCCTGCCCGGGCCCCTGGCGCCGGGCGCCCACGAATTGCTGGATCTCTACGGCCCCGTCGTCGAGGCGCCCAGCATCACCGTGGCCCAGCTCGGGCAAAGCCTGGACGGACGCATCGCCACTGCCAGCGGCCATTCGCACTACGTCACCGGCCCCGAGGATATCGAGCGCCTGCACCGCCTGCGGGCCCTGGTGGATGCCGTCATCGTCGGCGCCGGAACCGTGGTCGCGGACGACCCCCGTCTGACCGTGCGCAAGACCGAGGGCCCGAATCCGGTGCGCGTGATCCTGGACCCCGACGGCCGCATCCCCGCCGATGCCCATGTCTTCCGCCATGCCGAGGTCCGCACGCTCGTCCTCCACGCGGCCGGCTACGGGCCCTGCGGGCTTCCCGAACACGTGGAATGCCTGGAGATGCCCACCGGGGACGACGGGCGCTTCGACCCGGCACAGATCCGCGGGCGGCTGGCGGAGATGGGCCTGCACCGCCTGCTGGTCGAGGGTGGCGGGCAAACGGTTTCGCGCTTCCTGCAGGCCGACACCCTGGACCGTCTGCACCTCACCATCGCACCGATGCTGATCGGGTCCGGGCGCCCCGGCGTCACCCTGCCGGAGATCGACTCGCTGGATCAGGCCCTGCGCCCGCCCTGCCGGATCTTCCGACTGGGGGGTGACACCCTGTTCGACCTGGACCTGCGCAGCAAGCCCTGAGGCCGGCCGGCACGGCGTGGCCTCAGCTCAGGTTGTCGCGAATCGCGCGGGAGACCGCGTCCAGCTCGGCCGGCACCTTGGTCGGCTGCACCACGCTCTGCGCGATCGCGGTGTCCGGGTCCTTCAGTCCGTTGCCCGTGAGCGTGCACACGACCGTCGAGCCTTCCGGGATCTTGCCGTCGCGGATGTCGCGCAGGGCGCCGGCCAGGGATGCGGCCGAGGCCGGCTCGCAGAACACGCCCTCCTTCTCGGCCAGCAGCTTCTGCGCGGCCAGGATCTCGTCGTCCTGACACTCGTCGAACCAGCCACCCGACTCTTCGCGCACCTTCCACGCCATGTCCCAGGACTGCGGATGGCCAATGCGAATCGCGGTCGCCACGGTATCGGGGTTGTCCACCATCGCTCCCCGCATGAACGGCGCGGAGCCGGAGGCCTGGTAGCCCACCATATGCGGGCGGTTGCCCACCATGCCGCCTCCGGCATACTTGCAGTGGCCCTTGCAATAGGCGCAGGCATCGGTCACGTCGTCGCTGCTCTTGGCCGCCATCTCGCTGTAGCCGATCCAGTGCGCGGTGATGTTACCCGCGTTGCCCACCGGCAGGCAGTGATAGTCCGGGGCCCGACCCAGCTCCTCGACGATCTCGAAAGCGGCGGTCTTCTGGCCCTGCAGGCGATACGGATTGACCGAGTTCACCAGGGTGACCGGGGTGTTGGAGGCCACTTCCTTCACCAGGCGCATGCCGTCGTCGAAGTTGCCCTCGATCTGAATCACCGTCGCGCCATGCATCATCGCCTGGGCCAGCTTGCCCATCGCGATCTTGCCATCCGGGATCACCACGAACGCGGTAATCCCGGCGCGGGCGGCATAGGCAGCCGCCGCCGCGGAGGTGTTGCCGGTGGAGGCGCAGACGATCGCCCGCGAGCCCTCTTCGACCGCCTTGGTCACGGCCATGGTCATGCCGCGGTCCTTGAACGAACCGGTGGGGTTGAGCCCCTCGAACTTCACGTAGATCTCGACCTCCCGCGCCAGATCACGCGGGATGTTGTTCAGCCGGATCAGCGGCGTGTTGCCCTCGCCCAGCGAGATGATGCGGGTGTCGTCATGCACCGGCAGGCGGTCGCGGTAGCGTTCGATCAGTCCGGTATAGCGGTGTCCAAAGGCCATGATGTTCTCTGTCGTTGCGGTTGCAGTCCGGGCGCCGGGATCAGCGCGCCAGCCCTTCCATGCGGATACGGGTAATCGGGGTCAGCAGGTGATCCAGCGCTTCCAGCGCCGCGATCGCCTCGTTCATCGCACCCTCGCGCACCTTGTGCGTGAGCATGATGATCGTGGCCTCGCCGCGCTCCGGATCCGGTTCACGCTGCAGGATCGCCTCGATGCTGATGCCGTGCTCGCCGAGGATGCGGGTGATGTCGGCCAGCACGCCCGGACGGTCCTGCGTGCGCAGACGCAGGTAGAACGACGTCTCGACGTCCGCCAGATCCAGCACCGGCTTGTCCGACAGGGCATCCGGCTGGAAGGCCAGATGCGGCACGCGATTCTCGGGATCGGTGGTCAGGGCACGCACCACGTCGACCAGATCGGCCACCACGGCCGAGGCGGTGGCCTCCGCGCCCGCGCCCGCACCGTAGTACAACGTCGGGCCCACGGCGTCGGCGTTGACCAGCACCGCGTTCATCACGCCGTCCACGTTGGCGATCAACCGGCGTTCCGGGATCAGCGTGGGGTGCACCCGCAGCTCGTAGCCCTTGGGCGTGCGCCGGGCGATACCCAGGTGTTTGATGCGGTAGCCCAGCTCGGCGGCGAAACCGACATCCTCGCGGGTGATGTTGCTGATGCCTTCCACCGCCACGCGGTCGAACTGCAGCGGAATGCCAAAGGCAATGGAGGCCAGGATCGCGAGCTTGTGGGCCGCGTCGATGCCTTCCACGTCAAAGGTCGGGTCGGCCTCGGCATAGCCCAGTGCCTGGGCCTCAGCCAACACGTCCTCGAAATCGCGACCCTTGTCGCGCATCTCGGTCAGGATGAAGTTGCCGGTGCCGTTGATGATGCCGGCCAGCCATTCGATCTGGTTGCCGGCCAGGCCCTCGCGAATCGCCTTGATAATCGGGATGCCACCGGCCACCGCGGCCTCGAAGGCGACCATCACGCCCTTTTGCTGGGCGCGCTCGAAGATCGTGTTGCCGTGCAGCGCGATCAGCGCCTTGTTCGCGGTGACCACGTGCTTGCCGGCGTCGATCGCGGCCAGCACCAGGTTCAGGGCCGGGTCCGTGCCGCCCATCAGTTCGACGACGACCTCAACCTCGGGGTCATTCACGACCGCCGCCGGATCGGTGGTCAGCCGAATCTGCGAACAGTCACATTCCCGCTCGCGGTTGACATCGCGCGCGGCGGCCGCCACGACCTGGATATCGCGACCCGCGCGGCGGGCGATCTCGGTGCCATTGCGCGCCAGCACGTTCACCGTGCCGCAGCCCACCGTACCCAGTCCAAGAATTCCGATCTTTACCGGCGTCATAGCCTTGCTGTCCTTGACGTCAGGCGCCTTCCGGCGCCCGGTGTTGATTGCATTCGGATCGCGGCCCGCGCGCCTCAGGCGTTCGAACCCGAGCTTTCCTCGGCCGCGTCGGCGAGGATCGAGTCGGCCCGGAACATCGCCTTGATCCCGCGCAGCGCCTGGCGGGTGCGCTGTTCGTTCTCGATCAGGCTGAAGCGCACGTGGTCATCGCCATAGTTGCCGAACCCGATACCCGGCGAGACGGCCACCTTGGCGTCACGCAGCATCTTCTTCGCGAACTCCAGCGATCCCATCTCGCGGTACGGTTCCGGGATCGGGGCCCAGACGAACATGGTCGCCTTCGGCTTTTCCACCTGCCAGCCGAGCTTGTTGAGGCCGTCGCAGAGTACATCCCGGCGCACGCGGTACAACTCGCGGATCTCCTCGACACAGTCCTGCGGACCTTCCAGCGCCGCGATCGCGGCCACCTGGATCGGGGTAAAGGTCCCGTAATCGAGGTAGGACTTGATGCGCGCGAGGGCGGCCACCAGCGTCGGATTGCCGCACATGAAGCCCACGCGCCAGCCGGGCATATTGTAGGTCTTGGACAGGGTGTAGAACTCCACCGCAATGTCCTTGGCACCCGGCACCTCGAAGATCGACGGCGCCTTGTAGCCGTCGAAGCTGATCTCGGCGTAGGCCAGGTCGTGCACGATCCAGATGCCGTGTTCCTTGCAGATCGCCACCACCCGCTCGAAGAACTCGAGATCCACGCATTGCGTGGTCGGGTTCGCCGGGAAGTTCAGGATCAGCATCTTCGGCTTCGGCCAGGAGTCCTGGATCGCCCGCTCCAGCTCGGCGAAGAAGTCGACATCCGGCGTCAGCGGCACATGGCGCACGTCGGCGCCGGCGATCACGCAGCCATACGGATGAATGGGATACGCCGGGTTCGGCACCAGGACGGCATCCCCCGGCCCCAGGGTCGCCAGTGCCAGGTGCGCCAGGCCCTCCTTGGAACCGATGGTCACGATGGCCTCGGTCTCCGGGTCCAGATCCACGTCGAACTGGGTCTTGTACCAGCGTGTGATCGCACGACGCAGGCGCGGGATGCCCTTGGACACGGAGTAGCGATGGGTATCGCCGCGCTGGGCCGCCTCGCACAGCTTGTCCACGATGTGCTGCGGCGTCGGCTGGTCGGGGTTGCCCATCCCGAAGTCGATGATGTCCTCGCCACGGGCGCGGGCCTCGGCCTTCAACTGGTTCACGATGTTGAAGACGTAGGGCGGGAGGCGCTCAATACGGGGGAAGACGTCGGTCACGGGTCTGGGTCCTGGTTGGGGCCTTGGCGGTTGTTTTCCGGGACCCTGTAGGCCCCTCCGGATGCCGCACCGGAAAGCGCGCCAAAGTATAACCCGGGCCCGGACCTGTCAACGAATCGGGGCGCCGCCGCCCTCTGGTGAGGGCGCGCATTCTTGAGTCATTCACGGCGCCGGAGTAGCGTACGCAGCATGCTGTTCTCCGAAGTCACCAGCGAAGAGTCCTACATCGTGACCGGCTACGAGACCGGTCGCGTCGGGATCAATCAGGTGGCCCACAGCCGCAGCCTGATTGTCCGCCCGCACCAGCTGCAAACCGACTGGCCGGTGCAGGCGGCGGACGAGCTGCGGGTGGATCACCTGCAAGCCGTACTGGACACCCCGCCCGAGGTGCTGCTGATCGGCACCGGCGAGCTGCAGCGGTTTCCGGACCGTGCGGTCTGGCGACACCTGCGGGCGCAGGGGCTGGGCGTGGAGATCATGGATACCGCGGCGGCCTGCCGCACCTACAACCTGATCATGGCGGAGGGCCGCGACGTCGCCGCGGCCCTGATCATCGAGGGGTAAGTCGTACCGCCGCCCGGGGAACCCGGGTCAGGAGTTCGGCAGGACCTCGTCGCCCTTCATCCCGCGCGATTCGAGCAGCTTGCGCAGCCGCTTGAGGGCATCCATCTGGATTTGCCGCACGCGTTCGCGGGTCACGCCGATCTCCGACCCCACCTGCTCCAGCGTCGAGCGTTCGAAGCCGTGCAGCCCGAACCGACGCACCAGCACCTCGCGCTGCTTGTGATCGAGTTCCGCCAGCCAGGCCTCCACCAGATGGTGGAGGTCCTGATCCTCCAGCAGTGTGGAGGGCTCCGGGGCATTCGCATCGGCCAGGATATCGGTCAGCGAGCGGTCCCCGTCCGGGCCCGACGGCAGGTCCATCGAGGTCGAGGGTTCCGACATCGCGCGCAGCTTCTGGATCTCGGCCACCGGCTTGCCGAGGCGCTGCGCCAGCTCCTCCTCGCTCGGGTCGCGGCCGAGTTCCTGGGTCAGGTTGCGCGCGATCCGCGCATGCATGCGCAGTTCCTTGCTGACATGCACGGGAATGCGGATCGTCCGCCCCTGATTCATCAGGGCCCGCTCGATGGTCTGGCGGATCCACCAGGTCGCATAGGTGGAAAACCGGAACCCCCGCTCCGGGTCGAACTTCTCGACCGCGTGCATCAGACCGAGGTTGCCTTCCTCGATCAGATCCAGCAGTGGCAGCCCCCGGTTGAGGTAACGCCTGGCAATCTTTACCACCAGCCGCAGGTTACACTCGATCATGCGGCGCCGACCGGCGTCATCGCCCTGACGTGCCAGCCGGGCGTACTTGCGTTCTTCATCGGGGGTCAGCAGCGGGCGGTACTCGATATCGCGCAGGTAGATCTGGATGGCATCCAGCTCGGCCGGCCGGGCATCACGCAGGGTCTTCGGCCGCACGGGGGCCTCGGTTTCCGGCTCAAGGCCAACCGTGACCTCGGGGGCCACCTGCGCCGCGTCGTCCTCGGCATCTTCAGGATCTTCGGGGGCTTGCATGGACTCGACCGGCCGGGCCAGATCTTCGGGCAGCGCCTCCCCGTCTTCGTCCTCGGCCGGGCCTTCGGTCAGGCGTTCGTCATCCAGTTCCGGGTCCACCGGCTGCCGGGTCTTGGCCATGTAGTGTCCTGCTCTTGATCGTTTCAGCGATCCGGGAGATAGCGCGTCGGGTCTACCGGCGTCCCATCCACCCGGATCTCGAAATGCAGCATCGGGCGCTCGGCCCCCGACGAGCCCAGACGCGCGATCGTGTCACCCGCCTGCACCCGGTCACCCTCCGAAACCAGCAGTTCATCGTTGTGCCCGTAGGCGCTGAGGAACCGCGCATCGTGTTTGAGGATGACCAATCGACCATACCCCACGAGACCGCCGCCTGCATAGACCACTTCGCCGGCCCGCGTCGCGCGGACGTTATCTCCACGTTCGCCGCCGATCGCCAGGCCTCGCCGCGTGCCGCTACTGGAGAAGCCGCGCAATACCTGGCCGTCCGCGGGCCATTGCCAGCCCCCCGGATCGGCAGGCGCCGAACTCGGACTGGAACTCGAACTGCTGGAGGTCGAGCTGGACGCCCCACTGCTGGAGCTGCTGCCACTCCCGGAACTGCCGGACGAGGACGATCGCGAACTCGGCGCGGACGATGCCTGAGGCGCGCTGGGCGGGGACGAGCGGGCGGCGCCCCGCAGCCGCAGGCGCTGACCCGGGTGGATCAAATAGGGGGCATCGATCGCGTTGCGCCGCGCGAGGTCACGCCATTCGAGCCCATAGCGCTGGGCAATTCGATAAAGCGTCTCGTTGCGCTGCACGACGTGCGTATCCGGCATCGAGGCCCCGCTCCCGCTGGGGGCCCGCGCCGCGCAACCGGCCAGCGTGCCCACGATCAGGGCCAGCAGTACGATCGTCAGCACCCCCTGAACCGCGTGCAGGCGCATCGGTCAGTCCATGACCAGGTAAACCGCCATGACCGCGACCAGCAGGATCACTGCGGCCCAGCCCAGGCGTTCCATGTACGGGCGCAGGTGCTGCTCCGCGCGCGGACCGGCCCAGGCCATGAACAGCGCCACCAGAAAGAAGCGCAGCCCGCGCCCGACCAGCGAGGCGATGAAGAACGGCAGCAAGGCCATCGACAAGGCCCCGGCGGTGACGGTGAACAGCTTGTAGGGGATCGGCGAGAAACCGGCAATCAGCACCACCCATACCCCCCAGGTCGCGAACCAGGCCTCGGCCTGGCGCAACTCCTCGCCATACCCCACCTGCTGCAACCAGGGGCCGATCCACTCGAACGCCAGCCAGCCAATCAGGTAACCCAGCAGACCGCCGAGGGCAGAAAACAGTGTCGTCAGCGCGGCCAGACGCCAGGCCGAGCGCGGGCGAGCGGCCGCCATGGGCGCGAGCATCACGTCCGGCGGGACCGGAAAGAACGAGGATTCGGCGAACGAAAGCCCGGCCAGATAGCGCGGCGCATGGGGGTGACGGGACCATCCCATCACCCGGTCGTATAGGGGCTCGAAGAGCTTCATCGGCGCCACACCACCATCGGCTCAGTCACACCCACCCGGAAGGGGCGTCACCCGCGTCACTGCTCGGCCCCCGGTAGCATGGGCACGAACATCACGGCATCCAGGATGTCGCGCACGTAGGCCTCCTCCGTCCGGGTGTAGCGCACCAGTTGCTGGCGCCCGTCCGGACCCTCCACCGGCGCGACCAACCGGCCGCCCAGCGCCAGCTGGGTCAGCAGCGCCTCCGGCACCTCCCGGGGAGCGGCGGTCAGGATGATGCCGTCGAACGGCCCCTTCTCCGGCCACCCTTCCCCACCGTCGCTGTGGCGCAGGTTCACGTTGTTGATCCCCAGACGACTGAGAAGCTCGCGCGCGTTGCGGCTCAGCGCCTGGATGCGTTCCACCGAAAACACCCGATCCACGATCTGGGCCAGCACGGCGGCCTGATAGCCCGAGCCCGTCCCGATCTCCAGGACCGTGCGCGGGCGGTCACCTTCCAGCAGGGCCTCGGTCATCCGCGCAACGATAAAGGGCTGGGAAATGGTCTGGCGATGACCGATCGGCAAGGCCGTGTTCTCGTAGGCACGGTGCCCCAGAGCCTCTTCCACGAACAGGTGGCGCGGGATGCTGCGCACGGCCTCCAGGACCCGTGGATCGCGAATCCCCTGCCCTTCCAGGATCCGGACCAGGCGATCGCGCGCCCGCTGCGAGGTCAGGCCCGCGCCGGCGGCATCAGGAACCATGCCCAGCCTCCGGCAGGGAATCGTCCAGCCAGCGCCCTACCGTATCGATCGCGTCAAAGCGGGTCAGGTCCACCTGGATCGGCGTGACCGAGACATACCCCTCGCGCACCGCATGGAAATCCGTACCGGGCCCGGCATCCTGTTCCGAACCGGCCGGCCCGACCCAGTAGATCGGACGCCCGCGGGGATCCTCGTCCGCAATCATCGGCTCGGCCCGGTGGCGATGCCCCAGGCGCGTGGCCTGGACCCCGCGGATCTCCGCGCGCGGCAGATCGGGGACGTTCACGTTCAGGATGGTGGCCGCCGGCAGCGGCACGCGATTGATGCGGTCCAGCAGCTCGACCACCACGCTCGCGGCGGCGTCGTAATGGCGCAGGTCCGGCCCCACCAGCGAAACCGCGATCGCCGGGAGTCCCAGGAAGCGCCCCTCCATCGCGGCGGCGACCGTGCCCGAATAAAGCACGTCATCCCCCATGTTGGCACCCGCGTTGATGCCGGAGATCACCACGTCCGGTTCCTGCTGCAAAAGGCCGGTGATCGCCAGGTGGACACAGTCGGTCGGCGTCCCGTCCACCTGCACGTCGCCCCCCTGAAGGTGACGCGTGCGCAGCGGCCGCACCAGGGTCAGACTGTTGCTGGCGCCACTGCGATCGCGGTCGGGCGCCACCACATGGACCTCGGCAATCCGGCGCAGATGCGTCGCCAGGCACTGAATGCCCGGGGCGTGAATTCCATCGTCGTTGCTAACCAGAATGCGCATGCAGGAAAGGGGCCGTTGAGAGGGCTCTTAATATACTGGAAACCGTCCGGGCCGGGCCCGTCGCTCGACACGATCGCGCCCGCCCCCCGAAAAGTGCGAGTATCCTGCCATGAACTCCGGGGATGATCCCAACGATTTCGACGAATTCCTGCAGGCGGTTGGCAACGTTCGTCGACTCCACAGCGATCAGGCCGACGTGCGGCCGCCGCGACCCGCCGCCCGGGCCCGCCAACGCGACGCCGACGAGGCCCAGGCCCACGCCGACTGGCTCAGCGATCCACTCAACGCCGCTGACCTGCAGCCCGGCGATGAACTCCGCTTCGCGCGCCCGGGTATCAGCCAGCGGGTATTCCGCAAGCTGCGCGGCGGGCATTACCGCATCCAGGACGAGATCGACCTGCATGGCCTGTTCGCCGACGAGGCGCGCCGCGCCATCGGCCTGTTCCTGGATGACGCCCGCCGGGAAGGAGCCCTGTGCGTTCGCATCGTGCATGGCAAGGGACTGCGCTCGCGCCAGCAAGGCCCGGTCCTCAAGGGCCTCACCGACCACTGGCTGCGCCAGCGCGACGACGTACTGGCCTTTTGTTCCGCACGCCCGGCCGATGGTGGAACCGGGGCGGTCTACGTCCTGCTCAAACGCCCGCGCAACCCGGATTCCGCTCGCTGAGGGAGACGCTGATTTAATCGCACGTCCGCGTTGGTGCCCCCTGTTTTCCGAGACAAGGCGCGTCGTGCAGCGGGTAGTGGTTCTACCCGCAAGCGGCGCAACGCAGGATCGGGGAACAGGGGGCACCAACCCCACAAGCCATTGAAAGCAGGGGATCGGCCGCTTTTGCGCGCGAACAGCGTTGCGGTTCCCTTGTGCAGAATAACTGCACGGCAGTCACCGCGCCTTGTTCGCACGCAAAAGCGACTCGAGCGCGGACGTGCGATTAAATCAGCGTCTCCCTGAGACCCCATGCGAACGGGCCGTGACCGCCCCAACCAACGGCGCACTCACATACGGCCCTTGCCATATTCGCAATTCGCGATATTCACGCTTAGACTGAGTCGAGGCCTGTGAGGTGTTTTACGGAATTGGCTAGCCCGGCCGGCTATCCTTTCCGTACGCCCTTCCTTGCATTCCAACCACGATCGGTCCATGCTTTGTACAGCTCTTGTATAGGTACAGGACGCAACGGACTCTGCACTGCGAGGTATTTGCCATGAAGAACTGGAAGCTTGCCCCCCTGGCCCTCGGCCTGATCGCATTCACCGCCGGCAGCGGCTACGCCAGTGCCGACACGATGCCCCAGCTGAGCCAGGATGATCTGCAGGAACGCATCGCCGCCAATCGTGACGCCATCCAGAAGTTCGCCAGCACCCTGCAGGGCGAGCTGATGTCCGCCATGCAATCGGGCGGCCCGACCGAGGCCATCCAGGTCTGCAACGAACGCGCCCCCGAGATTGCACGTGACATCTCGGCCGAGACCGGCATTGAGATCGGTCGCACCAGCCTGAAGCTGCGTAACCAGAACAACGCCCCGGACCGCTGGGAACGCCTCACCCTGCAGGGCTTCGAGGCCCAGCACGCGGCTGGTACCCCGGCCGCGGATCTCCCGCCCCGCTTCGGCGTGGTCGAGGCCGAAGACGGCGAGCCGAAGTTCCGCTTCATGGCCGCCATCCCGACCGGCGGGGCCTGCCTCACCTGCCACGGATCCGAGGTCAGCGGCGAAGTAAAGCACGCGCTGGAACGTCTGTACCCCGAAGATCAGGCGACCGGCTTCCGCGAGGGTGACGTGCGCGGCGCCTTCACCGTGACCCAGGAGATGTGAATCTTCGTGTGGCTCCGGCGAACAGCCCGGACCCCATCGAGAAAGGCCGCCTTCGGGCGGCCTTTTTTATGTCCGCGCCACGCGAAAACATCCCGGCTGGTGTCCGATTTTTGAACACAGTGGCACCGGAACGTGCTATTTTCGTGCCATACAAGCGCGGAGGTTGCGCCCGGTACAGGGCCCTGGCGCGCTCGACTCGCAGACCAGATCGCTACACGTTTATGACCCGAACGATAGACGCCGAACTCCTCGCCCTCGCCGTGGATGCCTCCAATGACGGCATCGTCATCGCCGAGCGCGAGGGCGATGACAACATCCTGATCTACGTCAATCGGGCCTTCGAAGAACTCACCGGCTACCGCTCCGAAGAGATCCTCTACCGCGATTGCCGGTTCCTCCAGGGCAGCGACACCGATCAGGAGGTGCGCCAGGAGATCCGCTCGGCCATCGAGGAAAACCGCCCCTGCCGCGTGACCCTGCGCAATTACCGCAAGGACGGCAGCCTGTTCTGGAACGAACTGTCGCTGACCCCGGTATTCAACGACGAGGACCGGCTCACGTACTACATCGGCATCCAGAAGGACATCACCGACCGCGTGGAGGCCGAACAGCGCGCCGAACGCGCCGAAAGCAAGCTCAAGAACTCCGCCTGAGCCCGCCCCGGTCAGCCCGACCGGTCCGCGTCCCGCGCGTTGCCAATCGCGTCCAGGACCCCCGTCGCATATTCCCCGGCCCCCAGTTCCAGCGACAACCACAGGTCGTCGCCCTCCCAGCGCCATGCAACGGCCCGCGGTACCATGCGCAGTGATCGGCGGGCGGCCCGGACACCCTCCTGCTCCAGCCCTTCCGCCAATACCGGTTCTTCTGCAGCGATGGCCGCCTCCAGCGCCGCCACCTCGCCCGCCGTCAGCATGGCGCCACGGCCCCACAGGGGCCCGGTCGGGTGGATGTCGAGACGGGCGGCACGGGCCTCCAGCTCGGCATCCACCTCCGGTACCGCGAACACGCTGCCGGAGCCTTCCAGATTGGCCACGTCCCCCGGCAACAGCCGATCCCAGTCGCCACGGCGCACGCGGGCCGCGAGTACCGCGTTGAAGATCGCCGAGCGCGCGGCGGAGAGCAGGAGACTGCGCTGATTGCGGCTGCGCGGCGCCCGCCCGCCACCCAGCCAGGCGCGCGCCCGTTCCAGGTTATCGCGACCAAAGCGCTGCGCGCCGAAGTAATTCGGGATGCCCCCGTCACGCACCGCCGCCAGGATCGATTCCGCCGCCGCCCGGTCACCCTGCACGGCGCCCAGTCGGATCTCGAAGCGGTTGCCGGCCAGGTGGCCGGTGCGCAGCTTGCGCGCGTGGCGCATCACGCGCAGCACCCGCATCCAGCTGCCCGTCGCCTCGGCCTCCTGTGCGGTATTCCAGGCCTCGGCCCGGCCGGCCCAATCCGGCTCGGACTCGGGCGGGCACTGCACGCTGAACCACTGGCGGGTAACGGCCTGACGGTCCTTGCGCCCGGCGTAGCTCACCCGGCCGCGTCCCGCACCTGACTCGCGTCCCAGCCACACGGCCACGTCCTCCGAGTTCAGCAGGCGCTTCTCGATCTCCAGCCAGACATGCTCGCCTTGCCCCTCGGGCGTCGTGGCGGGTACCTCCTCGACCCGAAAGTCCTCCGGCTCCGCCTTGATCGTGGCGACCAGCGGCGGCAACCACGGGTAGGGAGTGGCGTCGTTTTCGGTTTCCCGGCTCATCGCGGCGTGGCCGGGCGGGCGACATCGTTGCGGATATACTCCGGCTGCGCATACTCGGGGGCCACGGCCTCGCCGCGCTCCCAGGCGTCCACCCCCAGCAGGGCGATCTCGCGGGCATCCGGCAGCGCGTCGGGATCCACGGCGGCCATGGCCAGCCCCTGCGCGGCCGCCAGTTCAGGGTAGGCGGCAAACGCGGAGCCCAGACCGAAACGCTCGCCCTCGGGCCAGGCAGGCACCAGGCTGGCAGGCGCCCCGACCTGTTCCGCCGCCGTCTCCACGCGGTCCCCCCGGACCGGACAAAGGCTCCAGTAAATCTCGCCCATGCGCGCGTCCAGTGCCGCCAGTACGGCTGCCGGCCGTCGCCCCTCCCGCAGCGCCTGCTGCGCCAGGGCCTGCAGCGTGGAGACCGGCACCACGGGGCGATCCAGCGCGAAAGCCATCCCCTGTGCCACCCCCAGACCGAGGCGGACGCCCGTGAAGGCCCCGGGGCCGCGGCCCACCGCCACGCCATCCAGGCTGGCGCGCGGGATATCCGCCTCGCGCAGCAGCTGTTCCACCTGCCCCAGGATCAATTCCCCGTGGCGCCGCGCCGCGCGCTCGGCAACGCCAAGGATCTCGCCATCGACATACAGCGCGGCCGAACACTGTTCAGTTGCGGTTTCGAGCGCAATCAGGCGCATGTATTCGTCTCCCGGGCCTGCTCCAGGAAGCGCAGCGCGGCCGCCGGTTCCCGGGTGCGATGGAACGGCGGCAGGCTGGCGAGAAAGCGCCGGCCGTAGGATTTTCCGGTCAAACGCGGATCGCACAGGCCCAGGATGCCGGCATCATCGGCATCCCGGATCAACCGCCCCGCGCCCTGCTTCAGGGCCAGCACGGCCTGCGGCAGGGTGAACTCCATGAACGGCGACCGACCTTCGGCCTCCAGCGCGGACGCGCGCGCCTGCAGGACGGGATCGTTGGGCGCGGCGAACGGCAGGCGATCGATGATCACGATCGACAGCGCCTCGCCGCGGATGTCCACCCCTTCCCAGAAGCTGTGGGCCCCCAGCAGCCAGGCCGTCCCCGATTCGCGAAACCGCGCCAGCAAATCGCCCCGCGGCTGTTCGCCCTGTACCAGCAGCTCGCGGTCGCGTGGCAGTTCGGCGCGCAGGATAGCGGCCGCCTCCTGCAAGGCCCGGTGACTGGTAAACAGGAAGAACCCGCCCCCCGGGTTGTCCCGCAACAGCGGCCACGCCCAGGCAATGCAGGCCCGGGTATATCCCGGATCGTTGGGATTGGGAAGCGGTGGCTGCGGATGCACCAGGCAGGCCTGACGGGGAAAATCGAAGGGACTGTCCAGGCGTTCGCTGGCCACGTCCGCGGGGAGTCCGAGGCGCCGCGCCGCATGGCTGAAGTCCTCTCCCACGGCCAGCGTGGCCGAGGTAAAGATCCATGCCGCCGGGCGCGCGGCCCGGCGCTGCGCGAGCGGACGCGCCGCATCCAGCGGCGTCCGATGCAGCGTCAGGCTCTGGCTGAAGCGCTCGGCCCAGGCCACGGTATCCGGGGTCTCCTCGCGCCATTCCCGCAGGCGCTCCAGCAACAGGGCGCTGCGCCCGCGCAGCTGCTCCAGCCCCGGCGCCCGTGCCGCGGCGGCCTCCAGCGCGTCCCCGACAAACCCCAGAGTCGCGTCGAGGCGGTCCAGCAACGGATCCAGGGCACCCTCCGGGTTGACCGTATCCCAGCTGGAACGCCCCTCCCAGGTCCGCGACGCCTCGAGGAACTCGGCGACGCACGCCTCCAGTTCCGCGACCCGCTGGCGAATGTCCAGCATCTCCGGGGCATGCTGCTCCTGTTCACGTCGCGTGTCCCGCGCCAGCTCCCGCAGGGCGCGCGTGCCGACGGCAATCCCGAAGAACGATCCGGCAATATCCGGCAACTGGTGCGCCTCGTCGACGATCACCGCGTCCACCTCGGGCAGCAGTTCTCCGAAGCCCTCCTCCTTCAGGGCCATGTCCGCGAGCAGCAGGTGGTGGTTGACCACCACTACGTCCGCCTCCTGGGCACGCTTGCGCGCCTGCACCACAAAGCAGTCGTTGTAGTTCGGGCATTCCCCGCCCAGGCAGTTGTCCACGGTCGAGGTGACCTGCGGCCAGAGTCGCGAGTCCTCCGCGAGGATCCCGGCCAGCCCCAGATCCCCGGTGTCACTGGTGCGCGCGAACCGCTGCAGGGCCTCGATCACCGGCAACTGGTCACGGCGTACTCCGCCACCGGTCGCCCCGCCCGCCTCGGCCGCGGCCAGTTCCAGGCGATAGTGGCAAAGGTAGTTGGCCCGGCCCTTCAGCAGGGCTGCGCGCGGGCGATAGCCCAGCGCCTCGCAGACCACCGGCAGGTCGCGTTCGAAGAGCTGGTCCTGCAGGGTCTTGGTACCGGTGGAGATCAGGGCGCGGCGGCGCGCCTGCAGGATCGGCACCAGATAGGCGAAGGTCTTGCCCACCCCGGTGGCCGCCTCGACGAGCAGGGCGGTGGGTGCGGTGGCCAGGGCCTCCTCCACCGCCACGGCCATGCGCTGCTGCGGCTCGCGCGGGCGAAAGCCGGCAACGGCCTCCGCCAGGTCGCCCCCCGGGCTCAGGGCGTGAACGGCCGCCGATCCCGCCGCCGCGTCAGACAACGTCGGCTTCCAGACGGCGGATCGCCTCGCGGGCCTCCTCGGCACCGGCGGCATCGCCCAGGGCCTCGCGCGCCGCGAGGATCACGCGCCAGTTTTTCAGCCCGAGCTCGCGGTCGGTCCTACCCGCCAGCCGCAGGGAACGCTCCGCCAGGCGCTCGGCCTGTTCGTGGCGACCCTGTTCCAGCCGCAGCGCGGCCATCTGATGCCAGAGGCCCGCATCCCGTGGCGCGATGCGCAAGGCCCGTTCCAGGCGTTGTTCCGCCCGCGCGGTATCCCCGGCCTGGCGCGCCGACTCGGCCTGCTGGGCCAGCTGCAGGGCCGCGCCAGGGGTTGGCTCGCGTTCCGGCTCGGGTGCATCACGCTCCTCTTGCGCCGGATCCTCATAAACGGCCCTCTCGGTCGCGTCGGGCGCGGGCGCGCCGGCATCGCGCGGCGCCGGGGTCGCGCAGGCCGCCAGCACAAGCGCCAGCGCGACGACACCCGCGCCCTGTACCGCCCGCCAGCCGCCCTTGGCCATCCGCGGCTTCCGGGACCGGTCCTCTGCAATACGGAACATCTTCACCGAAATAACCTCTCGAACCAGCCCTGCGAGCCGGAATCACTGCCCAGGTCGCACTCGGCGCGCCCTTCGGGCCCCGAATTCTGCCAGAACGGCAGCGTCTTCACCGCCTCGCAGGCATGGTCCTCGTTTTCCACCCGCAGGCCGGAGGCCAGGTCCACCTCCTGATAGCCCACGCCGGGGTGGCCGTCCAGCCGCAGGGACTGCACGCCTACCCCCGCCATGATCTCCGCCCAGACCGGCGCGGCGGAGACGCCACCGGTGAGCCCAGTCGGGCGATTGTCGTCCATCCCCAGCCAGACCACCGCCACATGCCGATCATCGAAGCCGGCGAACCAGCTGTCCCGGAAGTTGTTCGTGGTACCGGTCTTGCCAGCCACCACCTGACCGTTCAGCCGCGCCGCGATCCGCCGCCCGGTCCCCTCGCGAGTCACGTCGTGCAGGGCATGGGTCAGGACGCGCACGGAACCATCCGACACCGCCCCCTGGAGTGAAAGGCCGTAGTGGGACAGGACCTCGTCGTTCTGATCCAGGACATCCCGAATCACCCGGGTACCCGTCGCGTAGCCGCCGTTCGCCAGCGCCTGGTAGAGCCCGGCCACCTCCAGCGGTGACAGCTCGATCGCGCCCAGCGCCAGCGAAGGCAACGGGGCCGGCGTCCGCTGCAGCCCCAGCGTCTGCAGCAGGTTGACAACCTGGGAAATACCGATCTCCTCCGCAAGGCGGACGGTCGCCACGTTGTAGGATTGCACCAGGGCCTCCCAGGCCGTGACCGTCCCCCGGTTCTCGCGATCGAAATTGCGCGGCGTCCAGGGCTCCCCGTGCGGCAGCTGCAGGGTCAGCGGGCTGTCATCCAGGAGGGTCGCCAGGGTGTAACGATCCGGGTTGGTCAGGGCCGCGAGATAGACGAACGGCTTGATCACCGACCCCACCTGGCGCTGGGCCTCCACGGCCCGGTTGTACCCGGGATAGCGCGGGTTGCGATCCCCCACCACCCCCAGCACTTCGCCCGCCTGCGGATCGGTCACGACCGCCGCGGCCTGAAGGCTGTCGAGGTCGGAACCGCCCCCGCGGCTCCGGACCAGCTCGTCCACGCCCCGCACCAGGCGGTCCTCCAGCCGCATCTGCACCACCGGATCCATGGTCGTGAAGATCCGCAGGCCCTCGCTGCGCAGATCCTCGTCCGCGTAGTCGGCCCGCAGCTCCCGCCGCACCAGGTCGAGAAAGGCCGGGAAACGGCTGCGCCCCTCCGGCATCACCGGGGAGACATCAAGTGCGGTTGCCAGGGCCCGGTCCACGCGTTCGCGGCTCGCCAGACCGGTCTCCGCCATCGCCTCCAGGACCCGGTCGCGGCGCTGCGTGGCCCGCTCGGGGAAGCGGCGCGGATCGTAATAACTCGCTCCCCGCGCCAGACCGACCAGCAGCGCCAGCTGATCCAGGCGCAGTTCGTTCAATGGACGCTGATAGTAGAACTGGGCCGCCTGGCCGAAGCCGTGGATGGCCCGCTCGCCGGTCTGCCCGAGGAACACCTCGTTCAGATACGCCTCGAGGATCTCCCGCTTGTCGTAGCGGTGTTCCAGCAACAGGGCCATCACCGCTTCATTCAGCTTGCGGCTCAGCGTCTGCTCGCGCGTCAGGTAGAAGTTCTTGACCAGCTGCTGGGTCAGCGTGCTGCCCCCCTGGACCGTGCGCCCGGCACGCAGGTTGGCGACCGCCGCGCGCCCGATGCCCACCGGATCAATCCCGCGATGCGACATGAACCGCCGGTCCTCGATCGCCAGCAGCGCCCCGATCAGCTCGCGCGGTACCTCGTCGATATCGACCAGGATGCGATCCTCACCATGGGTCGGATAGATGCTGCCAATCAGCAACGGCTCCACCCGCATCAGGTCCACATTGCGGCCCCCGGACTGCTCCGCCACCGACTGCACCCGGCCGTTCGCCAGGCGCACGCGTACCGAATGGGCCGGCTCCGGTCCGTCCCCAAACGTGAACGGCCGGGTGGTCAGCCGCACGGTACCGCCGCTGACGTGAAACTCGCCCGGGCCCGAACCCTCCGGCGTCTCGCGGTAGTTCAGCGCGCGCAGCTCCATCTCCAGCGCATCCGCCGTCAGCGGGCGGCCGGCATACAGCTCCAGCGGCCGCGCATACACCCGGGCGGGCAATGCCCAGCGCTGGCCCTCGAACCGTTCGCGGATCTCGCGGTCCAGATGATGGACATAGAGCCCCCCGATCCCCACGGCGGCCAGCAGCAGGCCGGCCAGGGTCCAGCCCCCCGCGCCCAGCAGGCGCCGGACCCGCCCCCTGCGGGGCGCGTTTCGATGACGGGGACGCTGGCGGCTCTTTCGTGGCATGGACTGGCTGGGGGGCGACGTGACCGGAACGGCTGCAATGGTAACCTGACCGACAAGCAAAAACGGGTGCATGCCCGGCGATTCCGGGAAAAACATCCGGCGCCGACGCTCGCCCGCCTGAACCTCCAAGCGGAGCCCCCATGACCGAACTGGAACAGCACCAGAAACGCCTGCGCCAACTGGTCCAGGGCAACGGCTTCCCGACGCCCCTGCCGGACACCGGAGCGGTTCGGACCATCGAGACCCATATCTCCACCGTAATCCTCGCCGGCGACGAGGCCTACAAGTTCAAGAAACCGCTGGATCTCGGCTTTCTCGACTTCACCACGCTGGACGCCCGCCGCCATTACTGCGAGACCGAGCTGGAGATTAACCGCCGCCTGGCGCCCCAGCTCTATCGGGAGGTCGTGACCCTCAATGGTGACGACGCGCATCCGGTCATCAATGGCGCCGGCCCCGTGCTCGACTATGCCGTGCGCATGCGCCGCTTCGACCGCGAGCGCCAGCTCGACCGACTACTGGAGCGGGACCGGCTCCCCACGGCGGCCATGGATGCGCTCGGTCACTACATCGCGGCCTTCCATGAGCGCACCGAGCGGACCGATGCTCAATCCGAGTACGGGACCGCCGAGGCCGCGACCCAGCCCATGCTGGACAACTTCCCGGCCCTCTCCGAATCGGTCAACGGCGCCTCGGATCGGGCGCGCCTCGAGCGCCTGGAACAATGGACCCGCAAGGAAATCAATCGGCTGTGGCCCCTTCTTCAGGAACGACATGATGCCGGGTTCGTGCGCCACGGCCATGGTGACCTGCACCTCGGGAACCTGGTCTACGTCACGAACGAGGATGGCGACGAGGTCCCGGTCGCCTTCGACGCCATCGAATTCGACCCCGCCCTGCGCTGGATCGACGTGATGTCCGAGATCGCCTTCACCACCATGGATCTCCTGGCCCGCCGCTCCCGCGCCCATGCCTGGCGGCTGCTGAATGCCTATCTCGAGGGGCGCGAAGACTTCGATGGTCTTGCCCTGCTGCCGCTGTACCAGGTCTACCGTGCCCTGATCCGGGCCAAGGTCCAGGGCATACACGGAGCCGAGCCCCAGCTGCCGTCCGATGAACAAGCGGCCCACCGGGCGGAGATGAGTCGCTACCTCGCCCTCGCGGACCGGTTGACCGAGGCTGGCTCGCCGCGCCTCGTCCTGATGCACGGCGTCTCCGGCAGTGGCAAGACCGTCGTCAGTACCCAGGTGCTGGAGGCCCTGGGGGCGATCCGGCTGCGCTCCGACATCGAGCGCAAGCGGATGGAGGAGCCGGTGGACTACAGCGCCGCCGGGCGCGCCCGGATCTACGAACACCTGTTGCAGCGCGCGGAACGCCTGCTGTCGCTCGGACTGACCGTCGTCGTGGATGCCACCTTCCTCACCCGCGAGCAACGTGCTCCGTTCCAGGCCCTGGCCCGGCGCCATGCGGCCGGGTTCGCCGTGGTCGCCTGCCAGGCGCGCGAAGACGTTCTGCGCGAGCGCCTGGAGCGCCGCGCTCGCGCGGGCACCGACGCCTCGGATGCCGGTATCGAGGTCATGCAACAGCAGCAGCCCCAACAGGAATGGCCGACCGATGCCGAAGGCTGCATCGAGGTCGCCCCGGATGCACCGCTCGACCCCGATGCCCTCGCGCACCGCCTGCTCCAGCCCGTCGCAACCTGAGCAACGCGCTACAATGAGGCCCACGAGCACCACAGTCCGCCCGGAAACCGGAGACACCCCCATGCATCGTTGCCGTACTGGCCCGTTCGACCGCCTCCGCCAGGCCCTTACACCGCTCGCCGCCTGCGGGCTGCTGGCGCTGGGCTCTGCGGCCCAGGCCGATGCCCTGCTCCACTATGTGGACGACGAGGGGCTGGAGAGCCAGATCCTGGTGCGCGGTGACATCGTTCGCATGGAGCTGAACGAGGCGATCAGCGGCACCTCCGGCTATATGTTGTTCGACGCCACCAACGACCAGCTGACCGTCGTGGACGATACCGAACAGACCTACACCCCGCTGACCCGCGAGGTTATGGACCAGCAAATGCGCGCGATGACCGATATGGTCAGCGATCTGCGTCGCCAGATGGAGCAGCTTCCGCCGGAGGTGCGCCAGCAACTGGAAGAGCAACTGGGCATCGGCGCGGAAGGCTTCGATGCCGAAATCAGCACCCGGACCACCGGCGAGCAGCGCGAGATCGGCGATTTCGTCTGTGACGAGCACGAGGTCCTGATCGACGGTCAGGTGCAGAGTACGGTCTGCGTGTCGGACCCGGCCCGTCTGGGATTGGAGGAACACGACTTCGCCACCCTGGGCGCCCTGATGGATCGCCTGTATGAGCTGTCCCTCAGCGCCCTCGAGGCCGGTGGCCCGATGGCCTCGCAGATGGGCGCATCCCTGCTGCCGCGCGTGGATGGCATCCCCCTGGAGGTCAGCGAACACGACGGCGTGACCACTCGCCTCGCGGGCATCTCCACCGACGACCTGAGCCCCGAGCTCTTCACCGTCCCCGAGCGCTATGCCGAACGCGACCTTTTCTGACGCCGTCCCGCGCCTCCTGCCCCTCGCCCTGGTAGGCAGCGGGCTGCTGTTCCTCGCGGCCTGCAGCGCCGGCCCCGAGCCGCGCGGCACGGAGACCGCCACCACCATCGCCACCCCTCAGCCGCTGCCGCAGGGGCGGATGAGTCCCGCGCCCGAGGCCGGTCTGGAGCGCTCGGAGGTCGTCCTCACGGCCCTGGGGCACCTGGACACGCCCTATCGCTACGGGGGAACCGACGCCTCCGGACTCGACTGTTCCGCCCTGGTGCAGCGCGCCTACCGCGAGGCCGGTCGCAGCGTACCGCGCACCACTCGCGACCAGGCCCGGGCCGCCACGCGGCGCGACGGCGCCCCGGCGCCGGGTGACGTCGTGTTCTTCGCGATCAACGGGAGTCAAATCGATCACGTCGGGGTCTACGTGGGAGACGGACGTTTCGTACATGCACCCAGCTCCCGGGGCCAGGTGCGTATCGAGCAACTGGACAACCCCTACTGGGCACCCCGAACCCGTTTTGCCGGTCACTTTTTCGACTGAAACCGGCACCCCGGAAACTGCGCTGCCGGCCGCCCCGACGGGCGCTGGCGGCACAACCCGCTCCCGCTCAACCAGCCTTCGAACCCGCTACCTGAGGAAGGAACCATGAAAACGACCAACCCCGTAACACGCGCATTGCGAACCTCGGCCCTCGCCATCACCCTCGGGCTTGGCGTCGGCTTCGTCACCAGCACCGCGCACGCATTCGGCCCCGAGACCGTGATCGAGACCGAGGAACGCGTGGTGTACAGCATCGAGGGCGAGTTCGACTTCTACTACGAGATGATCGAGGACGCCATCGCCGCAGAGGGACTGGTGATCAACAATCGCGGCTACATTGCCGACATGCTGGACCGCACCGCCGACCAGGAAAGTGGCGAAGGCCTGTACCTGAACGGCATGTCCGTGGACTTCTGCAGCGCCACCTACTCGCGCGCGACCATGGATGCGGACCCTCACAACATCACCTTCTGCCCCTACGTGATCGCAATCTACGAACTCTCCGACGAGCCCGGTACCATCTACGTGGGCTACCAGCGCGTCCCGGAGATCGGCGACGAGGCCTCCGCGGAAGCCCTGCGCGACGTCAACAAACTGGTCGACCGCATCGTGCAGAACGCCCTGTCCTTCTGAACCAGGCGGCCCGTCCAACACGAAAAAAGCCCGGGCCTTGCGGCTCCGGGCTTTCTCTTTCCGGGCCGCAACGTGCAACCCGGTGTGACGCCCCCCTCAGGGCGTCTGATCTTCCTCGGCCCCTTCCTTCTTCACCGGCAGCAGGACCTGACGGTCAACGCCCAGCATCAAGGCCGCCGTCGCCGCGATAAAGATGGACGAGTAGGTCCCGACAATGACCCCGATGATCAGGGCGATCGAGAAGTTCTGCAGTGCAGCCCCCCCGAGGAACGCGAGCGAGAACAGTACCAGCAGGGTCGTAGCACTCGTCACAATGGTACGCGCCAGGGTCTTGTTGACGGCGTTGTTCATCACCTGCTCCGTCCCCTGCTTGCGCAGGACCCGGAAGTTTTCGCGTATTCGGTCGTAGACGACGATGGTGTCGTTCAGCGAGTAACCAATCACCGCCAGTACCGCTGCCAGCACGCCCAGGTCGAACTCCAGCTGCAGCAACGAAAAGATCCCCAGGGTGATCAGGACGTCGTGCACCAGCGCCAGCACCGAACCGATGGAGAACCGCCACTCGAAGCGAACCGCCACGTAGATGAGGATGCCCGCCAGGGCATAGATCATCGCCAGGCCGCCCTGCTCGCGCAGCTCCTCCCCGACCGCCGGGCCAACAAATTCCACCCGACGCAGGTCCGGGTCCTGCGGTCCACCATCCTGCAGCGTATTCAGCACGCGGTTGGACAGCATGGCCGGATCGTCGTCATCCTCGCTTGGCGGCAGACGGATCAGCACATCGCGCGAGGTCCCGAAGGTCTGCACCTGGGCCCCGGCAAAGCCCCCGGCCGCGAGGGTCTCACGGATCGGATCCAGCTCGACCGCCTCGGGATAGCCGACCTCCACCAGGGTACCCCCGGTAAAGTCGATCCCGAAGTTCAAGCCGCGGGTTGCGAGCATGGCGATGGAAGCGAGGATCAGGATGAGCGAGATGGCGATCGTGATCTTGCGCTTGCCCAGGAAATCGATGTTCGATTCGGCGAAATTCAGATGCGGAAGCATGCGGGTCTCCCGGCGCTCAGATGGCCAGGCGCGTCAGCCGGCGCTGGCGCCCGTAGGTCAGATTGACGATGGCGCGGGTCACGATGATCGCGGTAAACATCGAAGCGATGATCCCGATCGACAGCGTTATCGCGAAGCCCTTGATCGGACCGGTACCGAACAGGAACAGCACCAGGGCCGCAATCAGCGTCGTCACGTTGGCGTCCGCGATGGTCGTGAAGGCCCGGTCATAGCCGGACGAGATCGCCGCCTGTGGTGACAATCCGTTGCGGATCTCCTCGCGTATGCGCTCGAAGATCAGCACGTTGGCGTCCACCGCCATACCGACCGTCAGCACGATCCCGGCGATCCCCGGCAGGGTCAATGTCGCCTGCAGCATCGAGAGCACCGACACGATGAAGATCAGGTTCAGGGCCAGTGCCACGTTCGCGATCAGGCCGAACACGCGGTAGTAGAGGATCATGAAGATCATCACGGCGATAAAGCCGATCACCACCGACTGCATGCCGCGGTCGATGTTCTCCTGCCCCAGGCTTGGCCCGACCGTGCGTTCTTCCACGATGGACATCGGCGCGGCCAGCGCCCCGGCACGCAGCAGCAGCGCGAGGTTGCGCGCCTCGCGGGTGCTGTCGAGTCCCGAGATCTGGAAGCGCCGACCCAGCGGCTCATTGATGCGCGCAACGTTGATCACCTCTTCGCTGCGCGAGGTCCGCAGGACCTGCTCACCGTCTTCCTCCACCGTCTCGGTGGTCGTCTCGATGAACACCGAGGCCATCAGGCGCCCCACGTTGTCCGAGGTCACCCGCGAGAAGATCCGCGCCCCCTGGCCATCCAGGTTAATGAACACGGCCGGCCCGCCGGTGTCTTGCGCAATACCGGAAGAGGCGTCGGTGATGTAGTCACCGGTCAGCATGACCTGGCGCTGCAGCAGCACCGGCGTCCCGTCACGCTCGCGATACAGACGCGTGCCCGACGGCGCACGGCCGGACTCCGCCGCCTCCATCGGGTCCCCGGATTCCGATACCAGGCGGAACTCCAGCGTCGCCGTCGCACCCAGCACCTCCTTGGCCCTGGCGGTGTCCTGCACCCCCGGAAGCTGCACGACGATGCGGTTCTCGCCCTGCTGGGCAATGATCGGCTCGGCCACGCCCAGTTCATCGACGCGCGAACGCAGGGTCGAGATATTCTGCTGCAGGGCCTGCCGCCGCAGTTCGGTCAGGTGGTCGTCGTCCAGCGTCGCCACCATCCGGATGGAGTCGCCGGAGCCGCGGACGTCCCACTCCAGTTCGCCGCGGTACTCGCGGGTCAGCCAGCTTTCGGCCGCTTCATAGTTCGCCTCGTTGCCGAACATCACGGTGAGGTCGCTGGAGCTGCGTTCGATCGTGTCAAAGGACAGACGCTCGTCGCGCATGCGCCCGCGCAACTCGTTCGCGTAGCGCTCCATCGCCGTGCCGATCACCGCCTCCAGATCCACCTCCATCAGGAAGTGCACCCCGCCGCGCAGGTCGAGGCCCAGAGCCATCGGCTGGCCATTGATCGCCCGCAGCCAGTTCGGCGTGGCCGGGGCCAGGTTCAGGGCCACCGTATGGTTGTCGTCCAGGGCGTTGCGCAGAATCTCGGCGGCGGCCGACTGCTCGTCGGTGGTCTCGAAGCGCAGCAATATCTGGCCGTCGTCCTGCTCCTCGACCTGCTTCGGCGTCACGCCCTGGGCACCCAGGATGGTGCCCATGAGGTCCCGGATGTTCTCGTCGATCTCGCCGGTCATCGGATTCCCGATCTGGACCGAGGGGTCCTCCGGAAACAGGTTGGGCGCGGCGTACAGCCCCGCACCCAGAACGACCACGACGATCAGGGCGTACAGCCACGCCGGATAGGAATTGCGCATATTCGGAGACCCTGAAGGGCGGGGTTTAAAGGTCTTTGAGCGTGCCCTTGGGCATCACGGAGGCGACCGACTGCTTCTGCACGGCCACGTTTACGCCATCGGCGATATCAACCTTGATGAAGTCGTCGCTGACCTCGGTGATCTTGCCGGCCACACCGCCGTTGGTGACGATCTCGTCGCCCTTGGAGAGCGCCTCGACCATGTTGCGATGTTCCTTGGCGCGCTTGCTCTGCGGGCGGATGATCAGGAAGTACATGATCGCGAAGAAAATGACGATCATGATCAGGAACTCGATCATGCCGCCGCCGGCGGCTCCGCCTTCCTGGGCATGCGCTGCAGAAATCAGAAAGTCCATCGAAACACTCCGTCTGTCGGTTCGGGTCGAGCCCCGCCCCGCCGCGAAAAGCGCAGCCGGACGGCGCAAAAAATAACGCGCGGATTATGGCACAGGCGGGACGTCCATGCCGCGCCGCGCGTAGAAATCGCCGACGAACGCCTCGAGCGTCCCCGCCGCGATTGCCTCGCGCATTCCGCGCATCAGGTCCTGGTAGTAATGCAGATTGTGGGTGGTCGCCAGGCGCGAGCCGAGGATCTCGTTGCACTTGTCGAGGTGCTTGAGATAGGCCCGCGAATAGTGACGACAGGTGTAGCACCCGCATTCCGGGTCGATCGGCCCGGTATCCTCGCGAAAACGGGCATTGCGTATGCGCAGCACGCCCTCGCGGGTGTACAGAAAACCGTTGCGCGCGTTGCGGGTGGGCATCACGCAGTCAAACATGTCCACGCCGCGACGCACTGCCTCGACGATATCCTCCGGTCGTCCCACCCCCATCAGGTAGCGTGGGCGATCCGGCGGCAACAGCGGCAGGGTCACGTCCAGGGTCTGCAGCCGCTCGTCCTCCGGCTCGCCCACCGACAATCCCCCGATCGCGTAGCCGTCAAAGCCGATCGCCTGCAGGCCTTCCGCCGATTCCCGGCGCAGCTCGGGGTACATCCCGCCCTGCACAATCCCGAACAGGGCCGCCGGGTTGTCGCCATGCGCCGCGCGCGAACGTGCCGCCCAGCGCAGGGACAATTCCATGGACCGACGGGCCTCGTCCTCCGTGGCGGGGTACGGCGTGCACTCGTCGAAGATCATCACGATGTCCGAGCCCAGCTCGCGCTGCACCTGCATCGACGACTCCGGCGTCATCAGTACCTTCGAGCCATCCACCGGCGACTGGAAACGCACCCCCTCCTCCGAGATCTTGCGCATCTCGGCCAGCGAAAAGACCTGGAATCCCCCGGAATCGGTCAGGATCGGTCCCTCCCAGTGCATGAAGTCGTGCAGATCGCCATGCGCCCGGATCACCTCCGTGCCCGGCCGCAGCATCAGGTGGAAGGTGTTGCCCAGGATGATCTCCGCCCCGAGCTCGCGCAGCTCCTCGGGGGTCATCGCCTTGACCGTGCCGTAGGTCCCCACCGGCATGAATGCGGGCGTCTCGACCGTCCCGCGCGGAAAATGCAGGCGGCCGCGCCGCGCCGGGCCATCGGCGGCCAGGTTTTCAAACTCCATCGGAGCCTCCGGTATCAGCGCTCAGGCTGGGCGGGAGGTCATCGGCCCGCCCCGGCGCCAGCCACAGCGCATCGCCGTAACTGAAGAACCGGTACCGCTGCGCGACCGCATGGGCGTAGGCATCCAGGATCCGGTGATAGCCCGCGAACGCAGCCACCAGCATCAGCAGCGTGCTCTGTGGCAGATGAAAATTGGTCACCATCCGGTCCACCACGCGGAACGTGTAGCCCGGCTGGATGAACAGCCGCGTCTCGCCCTGGAACGGCTCAAGCGCGCCCCCGGCCGCTGCGGTCTCCAGCGAGCGCACGCATGTCGTGCCCACTGCCACCACACGCCCGCCGCGGGCCTTGCACGCCGCCACGGCGGCGCAGGCCTCGGGCGAGACCTCCAGCCACTCCGCATGCATCTCGTGCGCGGCGGTGTCCTCCACCTTGACTGGCTGGAAGGTCCCGGCCCCCACATGCAGGGTCACCGTCGCCGTCTCCACCCCCGCCTCCCGCAGCCGCGCGAGCAGCGCGTCGTCAAAATGCAGCCCCGCGGTGGGGGCGGCGACCGCACCCTCGCGGCGGGCGAACACCGTCTGGTAGCGATCCGCGTCTTGGGCCTCGTCAGCCCGCTCGATATACGGCGGCAGTGGCACATGGCCGTGCGTGCGCAACAGAGCCAGCACGTCCCCGGCCTCCACCAGAACCAGCCGGAAGAACGGCCCCTCGCGCCCGGTCACCTCGACCGTGAAAGCATCCGCGAGCCGCAGGCGGGTCCCCACCTTTGGCGCTCGGCTGGCCCGGACCATGGCCAGTACCTGCCCGGTCGATTCGATGCGTTCGACCAGCACCTCGACCCGGCCCCCGCTCTCCTTCTGCCCGAATACTCGCGCCGGGATCACGCGGGTGTCGTTCAGCACGAGCAGATCGCCCGGGCGCAGCAGGTCCTCGATCTCCGCAAACCCGGCATCCCGCGGGCGCTCGTCCTCCAGCACCAGCAGGCGCGACCCCACACGGTCCGGCAGCGGATACTGGGCAATCAGCTCCGGCGGGAGCTCGTAATCAAAGTCGGCAACACGCATGGCGCGCGATGCTACCACGCGCCACGCCAGCGCGGCGCGGCATGCCCCGGCCCGCGAAGCCCGTTTCTGCCACGGGGAACCTGCGCTACACTACGCTCGCGCTGAACAAAGTCGACCTGGCTTTTTCAGCGCGCGCAGCGCTGCAAACGCGTTTTGCAGCCTGCTTTGGAATCCACCCCCGTTGAGGGCGATTCCGACGGCACATCCGTGTGCCACGGGGAGACGCCAACCCATCGGCATCTCTCCGGCACCCCACAAGCCGGGATGGCGGAACTGGTAGACGCGCCGGACTCAAAATCCGGTTCTGGCAACAGAGTGCGAGTTCGATTCTCGCTCCCGGCACCATCATTTTCTCGGGCCCTCCGCCAGGGCTCGCCCGGGGCGCACGACTCCCCGACACCAGGCCGGTGTAGCTCAGTTGGTAGAGCATCTGATTTGTAATCAGAGGGTCGCAGGTTCGACTCCTGTCGCCGGCTCCATTTTTCGGGCTCCCACAGCCAGTGGTGTTCTCTCCTGACGCACATCCCTACCTTGACGATCGCCCCGCGGGGTGTAATCTCGGAGATACGAGGTTGTCCAGAGGCGCCCCACAGGGAAGCCGAGTCAGCAGGCCCGGCTTTCCCCCGGGCTACGCCCCGCAGACAACCCCCTCGGGCTCTGCCCCAAGGAGGCGTCATCATGTCCACAGACCGCTTTTTCATGTTGTTCGCAGGGATCGTCGTGCTGGTCAGTGCCCTGCTCGCCTGGCTGGTCAGCCCCTGGTGGCTGCTGCTCGCGGCCTTTATCGGCGTCCACCTGATTCAGGCCGCGTTTACCGGCTTCTGCCCCCTGATCATGATCCTGAAGTCGATGGGGCTGAAGCCTGGCGAGATCTTCCGCTGAGTCCCTACAGGCCACTTTGGGCTCAACGTTCCCCGTAGGGTGCGACCGCCCCGCACCCCTTGTAATCACGGGCGACAGACTACATATTAGCGATCACTAATACGAAACCCGGAGGCATCATCCATGAGCATTGACCGCATCGTCCTCGCCTTTGCCGGCACCGTCGTGATCATCAGCGCCATCCTCGCCTGGCTCTTCACCCCGATGTGGCTGATCCTGACCCTGTTCGTTGGCTTCAACCTGCTGCAGTCCGCCTTCACCGGCTTCTGCCCGCTGGCGATGATCCTGAAGGCCATGGGCGTGAAGCCCGGGGAAGCCTTCAACTAAGCCCCTCGACCAGACCATCTCCTCGCGAGGCCCGGGCGCCATTGGCCCCGGGCCTTTTCTTTTGGCGTTCCCCGGTGCGCGATACGGTGGCCTACACTCACGGGAATAACCCCCTGCGCGAGGTGCCCGCATGCGCTTCCGAGACCGCAATGAAGCCGGTGAGCGGCTCGCCCGCGCCCTGGACCGTTATCGAGGTCAGCCCGGGGTCGTCTATGCGTTGCCACGAGGCGGGGTGCCGCTGGGCGCTGTGGTCGCCCGGCACCTGGGCATGCCGCTGGACCTTTTGATCCCGCGCAAGATCGGTCACCCGTTCCACCCCGAGTACGCCATCTGTGCCGTACCGGAACACGGCGAACGGGTCTGCAATCCGCGCGAGGCGGAGCGCGTGGATCCCGACTGGCTGGAGCAGGCGGAAGCGCACGAGCGCTCGGAGGCCCGGCGCCGGCGCGAGTTGTACTGCACCACACCCCCGCCGGATGTGACCGGCAAACTGGCCATCATCGTCGATGACGGGATCGCGACTGGCCTGACCATGCGCGCGGCGATCCGCGACGCCCGCCAGCGCCGGCCCCGCCACCTCGTCGTGGCCATCCCCGTCGCGCCGGCGGAGACCGCCGCGATGCTGGAAACCGAGGCAGACGAACTGGTCACCCTGGATATCCCGGAATATTTTCGCGGGTCCGTCGGGGCTTATTACGAAGATTTCGAGCAGACCTCGGATGACGAAGTCATCGCCTTGCTCGCCTCGGTCCACCAGTCGCAACGACCCGATGTCTCCCGCTGAGGACCGTAACGTAAGCCTCGTCTTGGATGGCGATCCCCACCAGGGCATCCTCGACCTGCCCGGGTCGCCCATTGGGCTGGTCATTTTCGCGCATGGCAGCGGCAGCAGCCGCCTGAGCCCTCGCAATCACCAGGTCGCCGGCACCCTGCAGGACAGCGGCCTGGCCACCCTGATGTTCGACCTCCTGACCGAGGAGGAGGACCGGGCCTACGCCAACCGCTTCGACATCGAGCTGCTCGGCCGGCGGCTGGTGCAGGCCTGCCAATGGGCGACGGCACAGCCCACCCTGGCAGCCCTGCCGCTGGGACTGTTCGGCGCCAGCACCGGCGCGGCCGCTGCCTTGCGGGCCGCCGCGGCCGCGCCACAAGCGATCCGGGCGGTCGTCTCGCGCGGCGGCCGTCCGGACCTGGCGGGTAACGCCCTGCAACGGGTGGAAAGCCCCACGCTGCTGATCGTGGGCGGCCTCGACACCACCGTCATCCAGCTCAATCGCCAGGCGCAGGCGCTGATGCACGCCCGTTGCGATCTGGAGATCATCCCCGGTGCCACCCATCTGTTCGAGGAACCCGGCACGCTGGAGCAGGCGGCGGACCTCGCGGCGGCCTGGTTCCGTCAGTGGCTCCCTACGGCGTGATCGCCACTTTCAGCACGCCGTCGCGCTGATGCGAGAACAGGTCGTAGGCGGCCTCGATATCGGCCAGCTTGTAGCGGTGCGTCACCATCGGCGTCAGGTCCACGCGCCCCGAAGCGACCACCTCCATCAGCCGCCGCATGCGCTCCTTCCCGCCGGGGCACAGTGTCGTCACGATGGTGTGGTCCCCCAGTCCGGCCGCGATTGCATCCAGCGGCATCGAAAGCTTGCCCGAATACACCCCGAGACTGGATAGCGTCCCGCCCGGTTTCAGGATGCGCAGGCAGGCCTCGAAGGTTTCCTGCTGCCCCAGGGCCTCGATGGACACATCCACCCCGCGGCCCCCGGTCAGGTCCATGATCGCTTCGACCGGGTCCTGTTCGTGGAAGTTGATCGCCACATCCGCGCCCAGCTTGCGGGCGGTCTCCAGGCGTTCCGGCACGCCATCGACCACGATGATCCGGGTCGCGCCCATCAGCTTGGCACCGGCCGTGGCACACAGGCCGATCGGGCCCTGGGCGAACACCGCCACCGTGTCGCCGATATGGATGTGCCCGCTCTCCGCACCGCCGAAACCCGTGCTCATGATGTCGGGGCACATCAGGACCTGCTCGTCACTGAGCCCGTCCGGCACCGGGGTCAGGTTGGCCTGAGCGTTGGGAATACGCACGTACTCCGCCTGGCAGCCATCGATCGTGTTCCCCAGCTGCCAGCCACCCATGGCCTTGCCACCGCACTGACTGGAGATGCCTTCCTGACAGGAATGGCACTGCCCACAGGGCGTAATGGCCCCCGCGATCACACGCTGGCCCACCTCGTAGCCGGTCACCGCGCTCCCCAGCTGTTCGATCACCCCGACGGGTTCGTGCCCGACGATGCGTCCAGCCTCAACGGGATACTCGCCCTTGAGGATATGAATATCGGTCCCGCAGATCGTGGTGGTCGTCACCCGCAGCAGGGCATCCGTCGGCCCGATCTCCGGGATAGGCCGATCCTGGATCTCGATCCGACCCGGCTCGACGAAAACCGCCACCTTCATCGTACTCATGCTCGCCTCCTCGGGTTGTGGCCAGTTGCTGCATCCGGCTTCATGCGCAACCTGTTTATCGAACATAGCAGGCCGTCCGCCTGGTCACTTGGGCCGAGCCTTGCGATCGCGACCCGACGATCGCCTGCCGTACAATAAGGCTACATCCGCCGTTCAGGATCGCATGTGATCTCGCTCATCCCCCGCCTGTTTCAACGCGCGCCGGCCCTCGACCCGGAAAGCCGTGCCTGGATCCACGCGATCTTCGACTGGGCCGGGAACGAACCCCACCTGGGCCCGCTTCTGCGCAAAGCACACCTGGTATTGCCCACGGCCGAGCACTTCCCCGGCCAGGCGGACAACCGGCAGGCGATGGCACAGCTGGTATTTGATCGCGTTCTGGAGCATGCCGGGCTCGCCGACGGCCCGTTTCGGCTCTCGCATCCCGGCAACCTGATGGACGCCCCGGTCCCGTGGGACGCCATGGGCACAGCCCGCGCCGCCCGGAGCGGAGCGACAGCCCAGAGCGCGAGAGTGGGTATCCCCTACGATCCGGAACTGGTCTCCCATTCCCAGGCCCTGATCGCCCACTTCGCACGCGAGATCGCCCTGCGTCTGCTCGCCACGGCGCGCCAGACCCCACCGGCCCTGGAAGGCAACGAGGCGCACATCGCGGAGCTTCTGGCCACCCGCATGGGCTTCGGCGTAATGCTGGCCAATACCGCCTTTCAGGTCCGCGTGAATCAGTGCGGTGCCTGCAAGGGCCCGTCTGCCGAACGTGAAGCCGCGCTGTCCCGCGATGATCTTGCCTATGCCCTGGGTCTGTTCTGCCGCGATCAGGGGATACCGCCGGGACGCGCCCGCGCCCATCTGAATACCCCGCTTCGGCCCGCCCTGCGCCATGCCCTGCGCGACCTCGCCCGCCGTGATCGCGAAGTCGCCAGCGGCGCGGCCTGAGCCAGCTCGACCACCACTCGCGCCAGCGTTATTTGATGCGTTTTATAAAGAAAACACAGTAACTTGCCGGCGAAACAGATCGTTTCCTCAAGCAGGCTGAGCAGCCGGTCCGCGCGCATCGTGGACCGCTTGAAGGGCATGACCGGGCGATCTAGTGATCAGGGTGCGAAACCCCGGCTCCCTGGAGGCCCGTAATGAAGACTCTGCGCTACGCTCTTGCCGCCCCCATCGCCCTCGTACTGGCTGCCGCGCCGCTGCACGCCAGCGAGGGGACGTTCGATACCCCCACCCTGATCCCCGAACTCGCGGTCAAGGCCGCCGAGGCGGCGGTACAGGCCTGCCGCGATCGCGACACCCAGGTGACCGCGGCGGTGGTGGACCGCCACGGGACGCCCCAGGCGCTCAAGCGTGATCGCTTCGCCGGGCCACATACCGTGGACACCGCTATCAGCAAGGCCTGGACCGCCGTCAGCTTCCGCACCGACACCCTGGAACTGCGCGAAATGACCGATCCCGGCGCGGCCGGTTACGGGATCCAGCATCTGCCCCGGGTCAGCATCCTGGGCGGGGGCAAGCAGATCATGGCCGGGGGCCGCATTATCGGCGGCATCGGCATCTCCGGCGCGCCCAGCGGTCAGATCGACGATGAATGCGCGGCCGCCGGCATGGACGCGATCGCCGACGACCTGCTCTGATCCACGTGACGTGGGGGCCTTGCCGCCACGGGCGGCAAGGCCCCCGCTCGAGATCCCCTCGATCCCTTCAGGCCGCCAGCAAACCGCTGCGCTGCAACCCGTCAAAGATGAACTGCATGGCCAGCGCGCTCAGCAGGACCCCCAGGATGCGCGTCAGCACATGCGCCCCGGTCACGCCCAGCCAGTGCTGCAGCCGCGAGGCCACCAGAAGGCACACCAGCGCGAGGACCATCACGGCGACCAGCGCGCCCAGCACCACCGCCTGAGCGGCGGGATCGCCCTCGGCCCGGCTCATCATCAGAATGGCGGCCCCCATGGCGCCGGGGCCGGCCAGCAACGGCGTCGCCAGCGGGAAGATCGACAGGTCCTTGCGCGTCCGGGCCTCCTGCGTCTCCGCCGGCGTCGCTGAGACGCCGCCGGAACTGCGGGCGAACACCATGTCGATCCCGATCAGCAGCAGCAGGATGCCGCCTGCGGTATACAGCGCCGCCAGCGAAATGCCCAGAATCGAAAGCAGCGCCTCCCCGACCAGCGCGAACAGCAGGAGAATACCGCCGGCCACCAGCGCCCCGCGGATCGCCATGGCTCGCCGCTGGGCCGCGCTCATGCCCTGACTGAGCACCGCGAACACCACCGCCACATCCACAGGCCCGATGGTCACGAAGAACGTGGTCAGCGCGACGATTCCCAGTTCCAGCATGGCGGATCCCTCCTCTCGCGGCCCCTTCCGGGGGGCATGGCACAAACCTGAATGAGCCCGACACTTCGAGGTGTAAGTTGCCCTTCGTGTTTCACGAACCTACTTTAGCGCGCTCTGAAATACCGATTGGGGAGCCATCCAGCCATGAAACGTCGTGTTGTCGGTCAGCTGACGCTGGCCAGTCTGCTTGCGTCACCCGCCCTTGCCCACGCCCAGGACGCCGCGCACACTCTGGGCACCGTGTCGGTCACGGCGACGGGCTACGAGACGCTGATCGACGAGACCCCCGCCTCGGTCACCGTGATCGAGTCCAGCGAGATCCGCAACCGCGAGGCGCGCACCCTGGGCGATCTGCTGCGGGGCCAGCCGGGTATCGCCACCGCGGTGGACGGATCGGTGGGCTCCGATCCGATCATCCGCGGCCTCAAGCGCGACCAGGTCCTGGTGCTGGTGGACGGCGTACGCATCAACGCCATGCAGCCGCCGGCGCGTGGCTCACTGGCGTCCTACGTGAACGTGGACCTGATCGAACGCATCGAGATCGTGCGCGGTCCGGGCTCCGTACTCTATGGCGCCGGCGCCATGGGCGGCGTGATCAACATCATCACCCGCGGCGGCGACTTCACCGAGGAGCCCGAGACCCGTGGTTTCTCGCGCCTCGGTGTCACCTCGGTGGATGACGGCATCCGCGGCGCGGTAGGCGTGACCGTCTCCAACGACCGCAACGTGCTGGACCTCTCCACCGCCTACCTGAACACCGACGACTACAAGAACGGCGACGGCGACCGCCTGCGCGATTCCGGCACCGAACAGAACGCCTACCACCTGCGCTATCGCGGCAAGCTGGCGCCGGGCCACGAGGTCCAGTTCCGCGCCCAGCGCGACGAACGCAAGGACGTCTGGTACCTCGCCTCGCGCACCTTTACGCCGAACGACGGGCAGCGCCCGGCAGGTGTGAATACGCACTACACACCGCGCCAGACACGTGATCTCGTCGAGTTGAGCTATGAAGGCGAATTGGGCGGTGCCTGGGCACCGCGAGTAGAGGCTTCCATGTATCGACAGGAACTCTCCCGCGGGAACTACGACTGGAGCGAACGCCTGCAACAGGACTACAGGACTTCCGATACTGACTTCACGACGGACGGCCTTCGCGTGCAGACCGAACTGGTCCCCACCGATGACCAAATCCTGCTGGTCGGGGCCGAAGCCTGGCGCCTGCAAGCCAGCCCAGTTTCCTTTGTGGGTGCTCCCCCCGATTACGAGCCCGTAATTAGGATGCCGCTAGTCGAAAACGGAAAGATCGAGTCCGCCGGCGTCTTCATCCAGCACGAGACTTACCTTGACTGGGCGACCGTCAACCTTGGCGCCCGTTATGACGAGGTGCGCGGAAGCGCCGATGCCGCCATGGGGGTTTCCGAACCGCTGGACAAGACCGATCGCAACTTCAGCTGGTCGGCCGGGCTCACCTGGCACCTTGACGAGGCCTTCAACCCGTACTTCAGCCTGTCCGAGGGCTATCGCTCCGCCAGTCTGCTGGAGCGCTACCTGACATATCCCTATAGCGACGGCTTCACCTGGCAGAGCAATCCGCAGCTGGATCCGGAACGCAACCGCACCTTCGAGGTGGGCGCCCGCGGCAACATCGGCGCGACCTCTTACACCGTCTCTGCCTACGAGAGCCGCATCCGCGACTATATCGGTGGCCAGGTTACTGCACCCGGATTCAAGCAAACCATCAACCTCGACGAGGCGCGCATCCATGGTGTCGAGGCTCTGGTGGAGCACGCCTTCACCGACGCGATCACCGGCTACGCAAGCGGCACGTGGATCCGCGGGCAGAACCGCGACAGCCGCTTCGACGAACCGCTGACCCAGATGCCGCCGCCGGAGGCCAGCATCGGCCTGAGCCATACCGTGGCCCAGGGCTGGCAGTGGGATGCGCGTGTGCGCGCCGTAGCGAGTCAGAGCCGCACGGCGGACACGTTCACCGACGGAACCGAGCGCAACACCTCCGGGTTCGCCACCGCCGACCTCGCCGTAGGCTACCGCTTCGGGCCCAGCGCGGGCTTTCGTTCCAACGAGATCACCTTCAGCGTGACCAACATCGCGAACAAGACCTACCGCGAGCATGTCAACGAAATGACCGAAGCCCGCCTGGACCCGGCCAACGGTGTCCAGGACATCTGGGCCCCGGGCCGCAGCTTCGGGCTCACCTGGAATGCAGAATTCTGAGCGACCGCCTCACGAAAAAGACAAGGAAACCGCTATGCGTTTACGCGTAATCGACTTCGGCCAGCAGCCGGCCGTGCGCTCCCAGGCCGTCTACCACGGCATCGCCGAGGCCATGGGCAAGGACGACGACCCGGTGCTCACCCTGGTCAACCCGGACGATCCCTACGTCTGCGTGGGCCTGCACCAGGAGATCGCCCTGGAGGCGGACGAGGACTTCTGCAAGGAACAGAACCTGCCCATCATCCGCCGTCACGTTGGCGGTGGTGCGGTCTATCTGGACCACAATCAGATGTTCTTCCACTTCATCTATCCGTCGTCAAAGGCGCCGCGGATCGTCTCGGACATCTACAAGAAGTTCATTGACCCGGTGATCAACACCTATCAGGACCTGGGCGTGAACGCGACCTTCCGTCCGGTCAACGACATCCACGTGGCCGGCCGCAAGATCGGTGGCACGGGTGCGGCGAGTATCGGCAATGCCACCGTGATGGTCGGCAGCTTCATGTTCGACTTCGACACCGCCACCATGGCGCGCTGCCTCAAGGTGCCGTCGGAGAAGTTCCGCGACAAGCTGCGCGCCGGCATGGAGGACTACATCACCACGCTGTCCCGCGAACTCGGGGAGATGCCGGACCGCGAGACCGTGCGCGACGCCTTCCTGAAACGGGTGGCCAGCGATCTCGACGTCGAGGTCGAGATGAGCGAGCCCACCGCCGAGGAAACCGCCGCCATCGAGGAACAGATGGCCGAGCTCACGGACCCTGAATGGACCTACCGCAAGGGCCGCAAATTCGTGGAGATGGGCGTCAAGATCGCCGCGGGCACCCACCTGACCGAGGGGGCCCACAAGGCCGCCGGCGGCCTGATCCGGGCCCAGCTCATGGAGAAGGACGATCACATCGCGGATCTCCTGCTGTCCGGCGATTTCACGGTCTTCCCGGAAGACGGCATGGACCGCATCGCCGACGCCCTGCACGGCCAGCCGCTGGACCAGGAGGCCCTGCAAACCGCCGCGACCGCCTGCATGCAGGAGATCGGCCTGGATGCCCCGGGTATCGAACCCGGCGACATCGCCACCGCGATCCTGGCCTGCGTCCACCGCGAACCGCACTGATCCGCCCTGCACCACAGGTGGTGCAAACGAAAACGGCCGGCGCCCTGCACGGGGCGCCGGCCGTTTTGCGTCATGCCGCTTGTTCGGGCGGTGCGCTGATCAAGCCGAGTCGAGGAACTCGGCACGGCTGGGCGCGGTAGCCAGGCGCACCCGGTCCCCCGCATAGGGCTCCGCTCCCGCCGCCGCGCGTTCGGCGGCCTGCAGGGTCGCGCCCGCCCACTCCGGCAAATCGGACGCAATCCGGTAATAGATCCAGTTGCTCTCCCGCCGCGTCCGCACCACCTTGTGCTGACGCAAGGCCGCCAGGTGACGCGACACCTTCGGCTGGGACATCTCCAGAGAATGCGTCAGCTCGCACACACACAGTTCCCCTTCCGCCTGCATCAGCAACAGCGACCGCAGCCGTGTCTCGTCCGCCAGCAGGTTGAACAAATCCGTTGGTTTAAGCGACATATTGCATCCAGCAAATCAGGGTTGGCGAACTATATCCCGACCACGCAGGTTGGGCAATTCGACCGAGCAAGCCATATGCGGCCCCACCGGTAAGACGCAGCGAGCCCATTGGATATTTCGGCGGCGCCCGAAAACGATTCGGTCCGCCCGCGCGCCTGGCCTCCAAACGAGGGACGATCAGCATCACGTTCGATCTCGTCCCCGCCCAGGAACGACTGCCAGGCAGGGACGCCCCCAAGAAAGTCCCGAAGTTTTCGCTTGTTAGGGCTTCGATTCGTGTATGATGCCGGGTTGGCAGTTGCCATCCGATTTTCGCCGGGCCTTTGTTTCCGGCCTGTGTGAGTACCCCCCAATGTCCGATTCCCCCTCCTTCTCCCAGCTCGGGCTTTCCGAGTCGCTGGTTCGTGCCCTGTCGAATATGGGCTTCACCACCCCGACCCCGGTTCAGGCCGCCTGTATCCCTGCATTGCTGGAAGGCCGCGACGTCCTGGGCGAGGCCCAGACCGGCACTGGCAAGACCGGCGCCTTCGGCCTGCCGCTGATCGACCTGATTGACGCCGGCGAGCGCGTGCCCCAGGCACTGGTGCTGGCCCCGACCCGCGAACTGGCCAATCAGGTCGCGGGCGCGCTGACCGAATTCGCCTCCGGGTTCGACGGCATCGACGTGCTGCCCGTCTACGGCGGTCAGCCGATGGGCGAGCAGCTGCGCGCCCTGCGCAAGGGCCCGCAAATCGTGGTCGGCACCCCTGGCCGCGTGGTGGACCACATCAAGCGGGGCACGCTGAGCCTGGAGGCCCTGCGGGTCGTGGTGCTGGACGAGGCCGACGAGATGCTGCGCATGGGCTTTGTCGAAGAGATCGAGTGGATCCTGGAGCAGACCCCGGAAGCGCGTCAGACGACCCTGTTCTCGGCCACCATGCCGGGTCCGATTCGTCGTATCGCGCATCGCCATATGCGCGAGCCGGAAGAGATCAAGATTGGTGCCGGCAACGAGGCCGGCACCGATATCGACCAGAGCTACTGCCTGGTCGACGCCCGCCACAAGCTGGAGGCCCTGACCCGGCTGATGGAAACCGAAGAAGACCTGGATGGCGCGGTGGTCTTCGCCCGCACCAAGGCCTCCACGGTGGAGATCGCCGACGCCCTCGGCCTCGCCGGCATCAAGGCCTCGGCCCTGAATGGCGACATGGAACAGGGCGAACGGGAGCGCGTCGTCAGCGACCTGCGCGACGGCCGCCTGGACGTGATCGTTGCGACCGATGTCGCCGCCCGCGGCATCGATGTGCCGCGCATCAGCCACGTCTTCAACTTCGATGCCCCCGGCGATGCCGAGGTCTATGTGCACCGCATTGGCCGTACCGGCCGTGCCGGGCGCAAGGGCCGCGCGATCCTGTTCCTGGAGCCGCGCAAGCGCCGCATGCTCAAGGACATCGAACGCCTGACCGGCAAGCCGGTCCGCGAGCAGGCGCTTCCCGATCGCCAGGCCGTGCAGGCCCGTCGCGAGGCGCGTTTCGCGGAACAAGTCCAGGCCCTGCTGGGCAGTGAACAGGCCAGCGCGCACGACGCCCTGGTCGAGCGCCTGCTGGCCGACGGCACGGTATCCGAACGCGACCTGGCCCTGGCCCTGGTCGCCCTCGCCACCGCCGACAGCCCGCTGGATGCCAACGCCCGTCAGGGTACGGACCCGCTGCTGGCCGCCGCCCGCGCGCCCCATACCGACCGCGGCAACAGTCGTCGCGACGCGAAGCCCCGAGGCGAGCGCCCCTCACGCGGCAAGGATCGCGAGCCGGAAGCGGATATGGTGCGCTACTACATGCCCGTGGGCCGCAACAACGGTGTGGCACCGGGCGCCATCGTCGGCGCACTCGCCAATGAGGGCGGGCTGAACGGCCGCGACATCGGCCGCATCGGGCTGCGCGACGACCACAGCCATGTCGATCTACCGGCCTCGCTGGACGAGGCTGCCATTCGCCGCCTGGGCAACATCCACGTCGCGAATCGCAAGCTGGAGCTGACCCGCCAGGCGCCCCGCCCCGGCCAGTCGGCCCACCAGGACGACGCACGGCCCGCCCCCGCGCGCAAGCCCGGCAAATCCCGCGATGAGCGGTCCGAGCCGGCGGCCCGGAAGTCGCGGCCCATGGGCAAGCCGGCACCCGCCAAGCGCGGCCCGGCCCCGGCCAACCGCAAGCGCCCGGCCTATGCGGCGCCGGGCAAACGCCCCGCCGGCAAGGGCACGGGGTCCCCGAAGGCCTCCGGTCCGCGCGCGGACGGCACGCTGATGATCAAGCGCAAGGTCGCGAACGGCTAACCCGCCCCAACCCGCGAAGACGACGGCTGGCTCAGGCCAGAAGCCCGCGACACCTCTGGATGCCGCGGGCTTTCTCGTTCAGGGCTTCAGAAATCGCCGGTACGGCCCGCCTCGACGATGCTGTAGATCGTGTCGCGGACCTCGCGCGCGGTCGCCTCGAGGTCCTCGGGCAGGTCCGTCGCGTGCAGCATCATGTCCATGTTGGTGGTCACGATCCAGCCCTGCCCCTCGTCGTCCTCCACCACGGCGATCCGGCAAGGCAGAAAGCTGGCGAAGATGATGTCGTGCTGCACCATCTGATTGGCAATCAGCGCATCACAGAAGGCCAGGATGCGCATGTAGTTGCCCTCGCCCCCCATCGCCCGCACCTGCTCGGACAGCGGCAGATCCGCGACCTCCTGGAAATTGCGCAGGTTGGCCCGCAGCTTCATCGACTCGATAGCGTCATCAATGCTTACGCCATCCTCGATGCGCACCAGCTCCACGCTGTGTCGAACCATCTGCTGCAGGGTCTCGCGATCCAGCTCCTCCACATCGGTGGAATCCGACGCAGCCAGAGGCAACGGCAGCAGCATCAACAGCAACACCAGCATCCAGACTTTCATCGCGCTCTCCTGATTCGGGTGGACGGAAGGGTTCGCCGGCCGGGGCGGCATGTGAATCCTTCCTTACCGAAATCTAGATCATGCTGGCGCGCTTCACCCGCTCTCCCGCACTGGACGACGGGAGATACCCCGCGATCAAAGCAATCTGCCCCGCCTGCACTAACGCCGGATCAGGCGGTGCAGAAGCTCGTACTTGCCGTTGGTGTGATCGGTGCGACCCGCCTCGTCACGCCAGTCCCAGCGATCCGCCGGAAACAGTTCCCACATGGCCGGCAGCGCGCAATGGAAGGGCGGCCCACCCTCCCGGCCGGTCTGCATGAAGCACGCAAACAGCTCACCGCCCGGGCGCAACCAGGCGTGCAGCTGGCGTTCATAGGCCGGCCACTGAGCGGGCGGCAGGGCACACAGGGAGGTTTGCTCGTAAACCCCGTCTACCGGTGCCTCCGGCCGCCAGGACAGCATATCGGCCTGAACCACATCGGCTTCCAGGCCGGCATGGTCCAGATCGCTCCGCAGCTGTTCGACGGGCGTTGGCGCCACGTCCAGTCCAATCACGCGAAAGCCCCGTGCCGCCAGGGTCGGGACTTCGTGGCCAAACCCGCAGCCGGGCACCACGATACGGGCCCCCGGCTTCAGGGCGGTGCGTTGCAACCATTGCTCCAGCGAGGGGCTGGGCCCACCGCGATCCCAGCGGGTCGAGCCCGCCTGATAGCGGGCCTCCCAGTCCGCCTCCGCATCGACGGAAGCGGAATCGGCAGGGGAACTTTCGGAATTTGGCATCGGACTCCTTCTCGGCACAGGATAGGAACCCGATAGACCATACCAAAGCGCCAACGACTCACGGAGAGCCCGATGGACCGGAACCAACTGCCCTACCGCATCCACCGCCAGGAACTCGGCCCCATGGAGAACTTCGTCTACCTGATCGAGGATCGCGCCAGTCACCGCGGCGCCGTGGTCGACCCCGCCTGGGAGCCCGAGGCGATCATCCGTCAGGCACGGGAGAACGACGTCGAGATCTCCGACATCCTGCTGACTCACAGCCATCACGATCACATCAACGGCGTCGAGGCCATCCTGGAGCAATACCCGAATGCCCGGCTACACCTGCTCAAGCCGGAGGCCGAATTTTGGGGCAAGCAACTGGAACGCCCGGAGCTGCACCACGGCGGCGATGCGATGCGCCTGGGCGATACCGAGATCCGCTTCCTGCATACGCCCGGCCACACGCCCGGCTCTGCCTGCTTTCACATGCCCGCGGGCGACGACCTCATCACCGGGGACACCCTGTTCGTCTTCGGCTGCGGTCGCTGCGACCTGGCCGGCGGCGACCCGGAACAGATGTTCCATACCCTGAACGGGCTGCGTGAAGGCCTGCCGGCGCATACCTGCATCCACCCGGGCCACAACTACGCCGACAAAGCCGAATCCACACTGGAAGAACAGGACGCCGGCAACCCCTTCCTGCACTTCCACGACAAGGACGACTTCGTCCACTACCGCATGGTCGAGCACGACCGCGTACGCAGCACGCCCTACCACCCCATCCCCCGGAGCTGAGACGGGCCGAAAAACAAAGAATCCGTCCCGATGGCTTGCATCCCCCGGGACCAATCGCGATAATGCGCGCCTTCAGACGATGCGCCCGTAGCTCAGCTGGATAGAGTACCTGGCTACGAACCAGGTGGTCGGAGGTTCGAATCCTTCCGGGCGCGCCATATTCCAGAGAGAAGGCACCCACGTTCGGGTGCCTTTTTTCGTTTGGGCCAGCACAAAGGATTCGAACCTCCGTCGACAATCCGGTTCGATCCCGAGCGCAGCGAGGAACGTGTCGGCCCACGGCCGACACCCGGAAGGGCAAGACGCGCAGCGTCGCCGCTATCCTTCCGGGCGCGCCATATTCCAGAGAAAAGGCACCCACAGCCGGGTGCCTTTTTTCGTTTGGGCCAGCACAAAGGATTCGAACTTCCGTTCAACAATACGGTTCGATCCCGAGCGCAGCGAGGAACGTGTCGGCCCACGGCCGACACCCGGAAGGGCAAGACGCGCAGCGCCGCCGCTATCCTTTCGGGCGCGCCATATTCCAGAGAAAGGGATCAGTGACTTACAGTCGCTGGTCCCTTTTTCTTTTGTGGCTTCGGAAGTCCTGAGGCCAATTCTGTGACCAACCTGTGCCACAACGCGCCATAGGCCCCTATTCCGCGCACCTCATATCCGAGAGAAAAGGCACCCACGTTCGGGTACTTTTTTCATTTACCGCACAACGGATTCGAATCTGGACCAGACAACCCGGTCCGCCCCCCACTCCACCAGCTACATTACGGCCCGCACGAAGCGTCAAAGTGATGCCAGGTAGGCACGCATCGACTTCAGACCCTGGTCGGTCAGGGATACCCTGAGTCGGCGCCGGTCGCCGGGATCCTGGTGGCGCATCGTCAGCCCAAGGCGCTCGAGCGTTTCCAGGTAGCGCGAAGTTGTCGTCAAAGGTACACGGGCGCCCACGGCCAAGCTGGAGACATACGTCGCATGTCCCGTCAGGTGGTTGTGCATCAGATCCAACAGCATGTCCCAGGCAGGATCGGAAAACAGATCGGCGGGAAAATACTGCAGCCGGCGATGTTGATGCTCGAGCACCTGACTGACTCGCTCCAGCATCTCTTCATTCGCGAGGTGCCCACCCTCCGATACCGAGGCATCGCCTTCATCGCCGTGACCTGCCGCGCCGTACGCCTTCAGCTGCCGGTCCATGTCGAGCATTTGTTTGCGCAACTGCTCCATCGCCGACGAGACATTCTCGACAAATCCACTTCTCTCGCGGTCTTCACGGGCCCTCCGGATCGCACGACCGACCGCTGCGTTCAGGTCTGCACTGCTGACGGGCTTGCTGAGCACATCGTCCACATCGTGACGCAGGGCCGTCACTGCGGAATCGGTATCCAGGTAGCCACTCATCACGATGATGCGTGGGCGCGCCCCTTCTTTGGCGGTGTCCCTAATTGCGCGGATCAGCGCGAATCCATCCATCTCCGGCATCCGAAGATCGACGACGACGACCAGAATCCCGTGGTGCCCTTGCAACCAGCGCAGGGCGTCGCGGCCATTCCTTGCCGACACGCAAGGGACATCCGTAAGCGCGAGGCACCCCAGGAGCTCTTCGAGCACATCGGGGTCATCGTCGACGAGAAGCGCGACAGGCTCCGAAGCCGCTTCGGATGGAGGGGTCGTATTCATTCAGGGCAATCAACCGTGGCCAGTTCTGGACATTGGAATCTGGGAGTCTAATCCACCATCCAGGTTTCCACCCGTCAAAGCGACATCTTTCATTCTGGGAGGACCCGCATGAGTCCTGGCCCATGGCCACCGAGGGTCGCATTCCGTGCACGCAGCGGGGGACGCCAGGCCCCGCGGCGCCCCCTTCGAAAGGGTGTAAGCGGCCGGCTTCCACAAAGGCACCATTTTGGCGGAAGTTACTCACTCAGCGGCTTCCCCGCGGTGGGCACTTGAGTATGCTGAACCCGCAGAGATATACGCATCGAAAGCCCCGGAGAGCCGCATGACGCTACTGGACACCTCGCATCCTGCCACTGTGCCCAGGGCGCCCCTCATGCTGGTGGTGGACGACGTCCGAGAAATTCGGGATGAGCTGGTGGAGAGCGCCTGCCAGCACGGGATCGCCGCCCATGGTGCCTCGGGCCTCGCCGAGGCAAGACGCCGTCTCCGCGCAATGCACTACGACCTGATTCTGCTCGATCTGAAACTCCCGGAAGGCGATGGGCTCGATCTCCTGACTGAGCTCAGACGCATGGGACCGGCAGCACCGGCCGTGGCGTTTCTGTCGGGCCTGAACGAGGACATCCTGAATGCCGCAGGCGATGTCGCCTGGGAACTCGGGCTCGACGTCCTCGGCTCGCTCGGCAAGCCAGTCCGGCGTACATCCCTGCTGGATCTATTTCAGCGGCTGGAAAATCAACCCTCCACTCGTCCCCGAGACGAGCTTGCTGCCACCATTGGCCGGCAGGAACTCTCCGAACGCCTCGCACAGGGGCAGCTCAACCCGTATCTTCAGCCCCAGTACTGCCTTCGCAGCGGGAAGCTGCTGGGGTTCGAGGCCCTGGCGCGACTGACCGACGACCAGCAAGGGAAAACCCTGAGGCCCGCCGCATTCGCCCCCTATCTGGACAACCCCGAGTTCGCGTGGCCCATGTTCTGGCAAATCTTCCGCCGCATCCTGAGTCAGGCGCCCGCCCTGCGAGAATGCTTTGGCGACCAGCTGCGGCTCTCCATCAACGCCGGGGCCGAAATCTTCGGTGATCCCCGCTTCCCGGGCGATCTCGTGCGGGCGTGGACGGAGGCCGCCCTTCCCCCTCACGCGCTGATGATCGAACTCACCGAAAACGCGCCCTCGCTCAGCGCCTCACAGCGCATGGGCCTGGCCCAGGCACGAATCGCGGGTTTCGGAATCTCCCTGGACGACTTCGGCGCGGGCTCGGCCGGTCTCACGCGACTGGCTCAGCTGCCCCTCACCGAGGTCAAGGTCGACAGCTGGTTCATTCGCAATGCCACCAGTGACCGCCGCCGCCAGGCTCTGCTGCGGGATATCGCGATTCTCTGCAACCACCGCGCTATCGAGAGTGTTATCGAGGGCATCGAGGACCAGAACATGCTGCAGATGGCCCAGCGCTTCGGGTTCGCGGCAGCCCAGGGGTATCTGCTCGGCCACCCGATCCCCATCGAAGCCGCCACCCAGTGCGCAGCTTCCTGTCACGTACCCGCGCCCCCTTCCCCGGACGGGGATATACCCGACCGCCACGTTCGTGCGACAGACGTTGAGCTGGATGCGGGGCCGGTTTTTCCTGCGGCAGGAGTCAATCACACCGAAACGTCGCCCTGGTGCCTGATCGTCGATGACGACCGTGACATCCGCGAAGAGATGTCGGCGATCCTCACGGATGAAGGCATCACTTGCTGGCTGGCCTCCACCATCAGTGATGCCGAATGGCAGTTGGCCAACATCGACGATGTCGCCGTCATCTTCATCGACATCGACCTGCCCGACGGAAACGGCCTGCAACTCCTGCAGCATCCTGTCTTCATCGAACGCCAGGTCGCCCCCATTCCGGTCATCCTGACCAGCCATGGTCAGGAGATCCTGGACAAGCACGCGTTCGAACACGGCGCCGAGCACCTCGAGAAGCCCGCATCACGGGAAGCCATTCGCGACGCCTTTCGCCGCGCCTGCGCCCGCTCGCCGCTGCGCAAGGCCTGTCAATTCGTAGCCGCCATGGCACAGGCGGACGGATGAACACCCGCTTGCTACGCGCCGCCGCGTTTCTTGCACTGATCGCCACATTCGTGGTCCTGGCCATTCCGTGGTTCATGGATACGGTCGTCGGCGTATCGATTCCTTCAGGGAGTCCCTGGGCCGTATTGAGCGGACTCGGGGCCGGATTGGCGGCCGGCTGGCTGATCCGTTCTTTCGACGGAACCCTCGATCCCGCTGTACGCGACCCCAGCCAACACGATCCCGATTCCGACCCCGGTCGCCATGCTGCAGCGTTCGGGCCGCAACTGGAATGCCTGACCCAACTCCCCACCCCGGTCATTCTGTGGACGGGCCGGCTGCCGCAGCACGGTCGGCCAAAGTCGGCTTCCGTGAGCGAGGGCTATTTCTCCCTGACCGGGCGGAACGAACCTCCCGAAGACTGGTTCGGCGCCGCCATCGAAGAAGATGTTCCACGCATCGAACAGGCGCTCAAGGCCTTGCGCGACCAGGGCTGGTGTACTGTCGACTATCGCATCCGGCTTACCGACGGCTCGCTGCGCTGGATACACGAACGGCTCGCTGTATGCGACGGGGAGGCTGACGGGTCCCGCGCGATCACCGGGATTGCGCTGGATGTAACCGTCGCCCGGCCCAACGAGCAGCGCCTGCTCGAACACGCGCGCATGGCCACACTGGGGCAGACCGCGCAGGGCCTGACGCATGAGTTCAACCAGCCCCTTCAGGTCATTCAGCTTGCCGCCGAGAACGCGGAGGAATTCCTGAGGAAATCCTCGGGTGACGAGCCACAGTCCTATGTCCTTGCTCGCCTCGAACGCATCATGGAGCAGACCGACCGTGCAGCCGAACTCGTACGCCTGCTCAGGCTGTTCACCAGCGCCCCGGGAAGCCCCCAACCCGTCCGGGTAACGGATGCCGTCCAGCATGTCCTCAAGCTTATGGGGCAACAGCTGGAAACGCGTCACATCCGGGTCCAGTGCCAGTTTCAGGACCTTCCTCCCATCCAGACCGCACGCGGCGATCTCGAACAGGTTGTGGCGAACCTCGTGTCCAATGCGCGCGATGCGTTGGACGCGGTCGGCACCGCCGGGGGACGGAATGAGCCACGCACCATCTGGATTACCACGGCCCTCGAGGCCCTGAACGGCCGTTCAAGGGCCACCCTCGTGGTCCAGGATACCGGCTGCGGACTGCCCGACGTCCCGCACGCTCGGCTGTTCGACGCGTTCTACACCACCAAGGAGCAAGGGCGTGGCCTCGGACTGGGGCTCACACTGGTACAGGCGCTGGTTCAGGCCCGTGGAGGCAGTGTGGAACTCACCTCCACCGGCGGCGGCACCCGAGCCGTCGTGCGCCTGCCCCTGCCCCCCCGATTCACAAATCTGAAGAACCTTCCCGCCACCCTTCCCAACACCGAGGCACACAACACGATGGCCCTGCCCACCTGGCCCCGCCCACTGACCGATGATCCGGCCTGCATGACCCATCGCGCCCTCTTTCTGGACCGAATCGAACGCATCCTGCCGTGGGATACGCTGCTGCAACATCTGACCGATGTGGGTGTGGGCAACGATCCGTTTCCCGCCGGTTTGAACACCCACCTGCGGATCTATTGCCTGCAACGGTGGTTTTCCTATACCGATCCTGCGGTGGAAGAAGCCCTGTACGAGATCCCGTTGTTCCGAGCGTTCTGCGGCACGGAATCCTCGGTCGAGGGCCGCTGCATCGGGGAGTTCCGCACCCGCCTGGAAGCCCTCGGAGCCATCGAGGCACTGGACGCAGGTATCGAGCAGGCACTGAACGCCGAAGGCCTGACCCTCAAGCCCGGACGAGTCGAGGACCCCGTCCTTTTGCGCAACCCGATCGCGGCGGGTATCGACCCCGCACAATTGCCCCCGGACGCCGAGGGTTCGCCCAGGGCCATGGAGCAGCGCTGACGCCAGGTTCTTCCCCCCATACTGGAACAAAGATCGCTGGAGGATCGCGGGGGGCCACCTCAAGCTGGGAGCAAGTCGAGCATTCGCAGACACGGAGACTCGAGATGACCAGCCTTCGCAGGAGCAGACCCGCCACGAGCACCGCCTATAGCGCGTTCGGGCCGCAAGGACGTCAAAATCTGGGCCGTGGCCCCGCTCGGCCCCTGGGCCCCTCCCGCTCGCGCCAAGGCGGGCCACCAGACCCCGTCCGCGGGGAAATTGTTCCACTTCGGGTCGATCTTCCACCGAAGGGCACCGCGCAAGCGTTGGAGAACCGGGAATGAGCCCCTGGCTGCAACAAGTACGGCGTCTGCGCTACTGGAACCCGTCGCTCTCGGGGATGACCGACCTCGTTCATGCCCTGCGTCGCAACCCCAAAGAATCCGCCGCATTGGTGGCCCTGGTCTTCGTCAGCAGTCTCGCCTTTCTGTACGTCGATGCCAGCCAGCAGGGCACCTTCACGCTGTTCCTGTTCGCCCCCGTGATCCTTGCCGCCCTGGCGTTCGGAATCGTGGGGGGATTCCTGGCGGCGCTCTTCGCTGCCGGGCTCATCGCCCCGTATTCGGCCTGGTCGTTATCACCGGAGTACGCCTGGCTCTGGCTTGACTGGGGCATTCGCGCGATCTGGCTGGGCGTGATCGGGGTCCTGGTGGGAATGCTTTCCTGCGCGGTCTCCAATCTCGAGGGCCGCGTCAACAAACTGCGAGGGCTCGATCCGACCACCGGCGGTCCTGATTACGAATCCGCACAGAAACACGTCGAAGTCCTGTTGAGGAGCACGACCGGCCGCGACCAGTACGCAAACGTCACCGAGGTGCGGGTCGCCAATTTCAAGGGTCTGCAGCAGCGTTTTGGTACGCGACGCATGGACGAGGTCATGCAGGTCCTGGCCGAGCGCATTCGCCTTGTGATGCCGGCGGGCGCCTTCGTCAGCCGTTCGGCCCCGGACTCACTCTCGGTGGTGAACAGTTCGGACATACCCTGGAACCCAGCCGAACAGACACAACGCCTGCGCTCGGTGCGCGAAACCCCCTTCAATATTGACGGTCTGGAGGTTCATACCGAGCTGGTTTCCAGCACGGTCAGTGAGCGCATGGAACCGCGGGATCCCGGTCCGCGCGCTGCGGGCGGTACCGCACCCCCTGCCCCGGACATCAGCGACGCCGCGAGCCGGCTTCTGGCGCGCGCCCGCGATGCCCTGATGGCCGAACCGGAAGGGGACTACCATGGGGGAACCGGATCGTTTCAAGGTGACACCCAGCTACTGGGCGAAATTGCCAAGGCCATCGAGGACCAGGAGATCCAGGTGGTCTATCAACCCGTACTGGAACTGCGCAGCCGCAAATTCCTCAAGCTCGAGGCACTGCCCCGCTGGCATCACCCCATCCGGGGGCCAATCCCGCCCAACCGCTTCCTGCCCCTGATCGAACACGCGGGAATGATCCAGCACTTCGCCCGCTGGGTGGTGGAGGACATCGTGGAGCGGCTGTCCGAATGGAAAGCGAAGCAATGCGAGCCCGCCGTTTACCTCGATCTTCACCCTCACATGCTGCATGACCACACCTTCTTCGGAGAGGTCGCGCGACAGCTCCGAACGCATGACCTCTCCCTCGCGACGCTGGGCCTGCAGATTCACGAACGCCACGTGATGTCCCTCAAGGGTCGACAACTACGCTATTTGCGCCATCTTCGCGCCTCCGGGATGCGCTGCATCGTCGACAGCTTCCATGGCAAGCACGTCCCCCTTACCCATTTGCGCACGCTGCCGATTGATACCATCAAGCTCGACGCAAAGGCGCTGTGCTACTCCTCCGGGAAGCTGCATGACCCACGCTCGATACAGGCGATCGTACGCATGGCCCATGACCTGGGGCTGTCGGTCATCGCCAGCGGCCTCGAGAACCCCACGCAGGTGAGCGAATTCGTGCATCTGGGCTGCGATGAACTCCAGGGCTCACTCCTGGCCAAGCCAATCGAGCATGACCAGGTGGAGCACCTCATGGGTGCGTCCTATTCCCAGATCCAGCCCGCGACCAACGCGGAGGCGCTTTTAACCAACGAGGAAACGGATCTGGATCCGGCCTATACGTCCCAGTGACCCGAGCGAGCGGACCCCACCAGTGGGTATAGGCAAAGTCACCAGCCGCTCGATCGGGGCCACCTCCCCCTACGGGCCACTGACACGCTACCCGGATTGCGGGTGCAGGGCTTGATGAATCGCCGCCAATAACTGTCTCTTGCGGTACGGCTTGCGCAGCACCGGCGGCATGTCGGCATCGGTCGGGTCCAGCATGGGTTCGTCGCCCGTATAGCCCGAGGCCATCAGAATCGGGAGATCCGGCCGCACCTTTCGGGCCAGGGCTACGATATCGGCCCCCGAGAACTGCCCCGGCAGCACGACATCGCACAGGAGCAGGTCAATCTGGGCATCGCTGCGCAGGATATCCATCGCACTCTCGGCGTCTTCGGCGTCCCGTGTCTGGAATCCGGCGTCCCGCACGATGCTGGTTACAAGCTCCTGGATCTCCGGATGATCCTCCACAATCAGGATTACCTGCCCCCAGCCCTGCTCCAGGGCATTCGGGACGGGTGCGCCAGCCTGCTCGACCGGCTCGCTGGATGTGGGCAGGCGCAAGGTAAAGGTCGTCCCGAACCCCGCCTCCGATGCAACCTGGATCGATCCTCCCGACTGCTGGAGGAAGCCGAACACCATGCTAAGACCCAGCCCGCTACCCTCCGCTGTACCCTTGTTACTGAAAAACGGCTCGAAAATCCGGTCCAGATCATCCGGCGCGATCCCTGTGCCCGTATCGCGAACCGTGACCTCCAAAAAATCCGCATGGTCGTCGTCCGGGCCGGCCCGTCCTCCTGGACCCGAGGGCGCATTGCGCGTCCCGATCTCCAGCACGCCCCCTTCCGGCATGGCATCGGCGGCGTTGAAGGCCAGGTTCAACAACGTGCTTTCAAGCTGGCTTCGGTCCATGTGGACCGGACGCAATGATCCCTCCGGCGGCAGGATGACCAGTCGGCTTTTTTGCCCCAGAGAGGCCTCCAGGATCGGGCGCATCTCTTCAAGCAAGGCCAGGAAATCCAGCGTTTCGGGCATCAGCGTCTGGCGCCGGGCAAAAGCCAGCAAGCTCTGGGTGAGGTTGCGTCCACGTTCCGCGGCCTGCTCGATCACCCGCAGCAGCCGAGCCGGTTGCGGCTGATCGGACAGGCATTCTTCCAGACGGTCCACATTGCCCAGAATCACGGTCAGAAGATTGTTGAAATCATGCGCCAGCCCCCCCGTCAGATGCCCGGTTGCCTCCATGCGCTGCGCCTTCATCAACTCCTGCTCGAGCGCGCGCTTGGCGGTAATGTCGCGTTCGACGGAGACCCAGTGCGTGTACCAGCCCGTCTCGTCGGCCAGCGGCACGATATCCAACTCCAGCCACAGCTCCTCGCCGGCCTTGGTGTAGTTCAGGAGCTCCGCGCGCACCGGACGCCACTTCTCCAGGGCACGCCGAATGCGTTGCAGCTCCTTCGGCTGGGTACCCGGGCCCTGAAGCATTCTCGGCGTGTTGCCAACCGCTTCCTCTACCGTATAGCCCGTGCGCTGCTCGAAGGCCTTGTTGGCAAAGACGATTCGCGGACCCGGATGATCGATCGGCTCGGCTTCCGTGATCAGGACAACGTCGTTGATGCGCGAAACCGCCGCCTGCAGCAGCTTGAGCTCCTGCTGTTGCCGGCGCTCGTCGGTGACATCCAGCAGGTACACCGTCAGGCCACCCTCCAATGGATAGACCCGCACATCCAGACATACCCCCCGGGGATCGAAATGCGCCTGGAAGCTCACCGCCTCTCCGCGACGCATGGCGCGTCGAAACTGCACCCCGAACGCACTACTCGGTGAAAACCGCTCCTTGCCCCAGATGGATACGCGTTCTTCCGACTCACCGGACAGCTCAAGCAGACTTCGCGCCTTCCGATTCGCATAGGTCAGGCGGAATTCCCGATCGACCGTGAAAAAGGCATCCGTGATGCTCTCGACCGTCTCCTTCAGGCGCCGGTGCAATGCATGGGCCTCTTCACGCAATTGCCGCAGCGCCGATATCTCGATCGCCGACCCCAGCCAGCGCTGGACCGTTCCATCCTGAGACACTTGTGGAACTGCCTGCGCCAGGTGCCACACATATTCCCCATCCGCGCGGCGAAGCCGCACCTCGCGCAGGTAGGGCGTACCGGTTTCAACGCAATGGCCCCACTGCTCCAGCGTGGAGGCTCGGTCCGCCGGATGCAGGGAGTCGCGCCAGGCGCGCAGAAAGTCGTCCTTCGACGCGCCGGAAAAACGCGCGAACTGGGCCCCGATATAGTCGAGTTCACCATCGGGTCTCGCGGTCCAGACCTGGATGGGCATCACATCCGCGATCTGCTCGTAGCGCTCCCGTTCCTTGCGCAGTTGATCCAGCCGCTTGCGCTCCTCCTCAAATACGGACTGGTGATAGTAGAAGACGAACCAGACCGCCAGAACTGCTGCGGTGGCCCCAAACCGGTTCGCGACGACATACCCGGTAGAAAAGCCTTCAGGCGCAGCCGGCGACAGCGCGTACCCAATCCAGATAGCGGCTACCGCCAACACCGTCACCGCTGTTTGCAGGCGCCCTCCACCCGCATAGAAGGCCAAAACAATCAGAGGGACGTAGAGAAAACCGTGCGCGAATCCCAGTTGCGTGAATCGCTCGGCGACCAGAATCAGGGCCATGCCGACAAATACGACTGCGGTGACGGCCGGGCTTTGCGGCTCCGAGGGCTCGGTTCTGGTCATTGATGGTTTCCTGACGTTTTCGACTTCAATTACGCATAGCCGCAGTAACCCCCGGCCCTCATTCGTTTATCGGCCATAAGGTGAACACAAAGTATGGTTTCGGGCTACTTCGCCACCCTTTGACAGGGCCACTCGAGGCGTCCGGGACCGCGCAGATCGAGGTGAGAAGATGATTGAACTGCAGCGACTGAGAGCTTTTAGCGCGTGACGGGGACGTTGATCTGTTTCATGAGGCTCTTGCCCTGAGTGTGTACCCCTAGCCAGAAGGTCATCCGGGAGGAAAAGGCCTGTGCCAGTCCCCGTGACGGCGAACGCCCGATTGGCTCTAAGCGTAACGCGCCTCGTCGGCCCAAGTCGGCCTATCGCGTTATGCTTCGGGGACGGCGAACACTAGTAGTATCCGACACTTATGGGTTTTCGGTGCCATTTGGCGCCGCTCTAAATCCTCCTTAGCCTACGCGCACCAACGACCCTTGCTCTGGCTACGAACCAGGTCGGAGGTTCGAATCCTTCCGGGCGCGCCATATTCCTGAGAGAGGGCACCCACATTCGGGTGCCCTTTTTCGTTTGGACCAGCACAAAGGATTCGAACCTCCGTTCAACAATACGGTTCGACCCCGAGCGCAGCGAGGAACGTGTCAGCCCACAGCCGGCAGCCGGGAGGTCAACACGTACCGCGTCGCCGCCATCCTTTCGGGCGCGCCAGATTTCGGAGAAAGGGATCCGTGACTTACAGTCGCTGGTCCCTTTTTCGTTCTGGCTCAGGGCTCGTGCCACTCCTGTGACAAACCCGAATTACGCCAATTGGGCTCCTCGTGCCCGATTAGTACCTGGCTTCGCGAGTCATTCCGTTCCTTGTGTTCGTAGGAACGCCTTCGATCGTGCCCCTACAGCCAGCCCTCAGGTGCGGCGCAACGCATCTCCTTCTATATTTTCCACGGGCCAGCTCCCGGGAATGCGCCGTTTGCGCAATCATGCCCCCGACCCGTACTTTTAGCGTAGCAACCGGGTTTCGATGACGCCTCGGTAGTGCTCCCGGCGTTTTCCCAAGCTGGGCGCCGTGCAGGCCTCGGGCAGGACGCGATCGGAGGTGGACGACCCGCAACACGCGGGGCGTTACCCGAAAGAGCGGGGTGGGACAATGATGGAACTGCAGTGGCTGATCGCCCTGCTGCCCTTTCTGGCAGCACTGCTGGTGCACCTCCTGGCGGGCCGGCTGGGCCACCGGGTCGCGCACCTGAGCGTGGGGATCAACGTCATCGTCGTAGGGATCGCCGCGTTCCAGCTGGCGCTCTACATCACCGGCGACACCGGGCCGCAGTGGATGGGCCTGGCCAACGGCTGGGGCAGCCTGCAGCTGGACCCGCTCAGCGCCATCATGGCGCTGGTCGTGGCCGGGATCAGCCTGGTGGTGCACGTCTACTCGATCCGCTACATGTTCGAGGAGCCCGGGTACGCCCGCTTCTTCATGCTGCTGGACCTGATGACCGGATCCATCCTCCTGATGGTGATGGCCGGCGACCTGATCACCCTCCTGATCGGCTGGCACCTGATCGGGGTAGTCCTCTACTTCCTGCTTACGCACAACACCGAACCGCCGCGCGCGCAGCGCTACGCCTTCTGGACGTTCATCACCTACCGTCTGGGGGACCTGCCGCTGGTGCTGGCCACCGTGATCCTGTTCCAGGCCTACGGCGTACTCGACCTCCCCACCCTCTTCGACCGTATCGCCGAAAGCCCCGATGCCCGCACCGTCATGGGGCTGCCCGTCACCGGGACGGTGGCCTTCCTGGTAGCGCTGGCCGCCTTCGCGAAGTCGGCCCAGTTCCCGCTGCACACCTGGCTGCCCTACACCATGGAGGGGCCCACGCCCGTGTCGGCCCTGATGCATGCGGGGATCGTCAACGCCGGCGGCATCATCATCAACCGCTTCGCCCCGGTGTTTGTCCACAGTAGCGAGGTCCTCCATCTGCTCTTCATCGTGGGCCTGCTGACCGCCGTGATCGGCTCGCTGATGATGCTTTCGCAGAACGACATCAAGAAGTCGCTGGGCTACTCCACCATGGGGCAGATGGGCTTCATGGTGATGGAAACCGGTGCCGGCGCCTTCGCGCTGTCGATCTTTCATCTGATCGCCCACGGCCTGTTCAAGGGCACCCTGTTCCTCGGAGCCGGCAACGTGATCGGGGCCGCGCGCCGCCATGACGGGGTTCCCAACGAGCCTCTCTACGACTTCCTCGTGGAGCGCAAATCGGCCCCCGCACGCGTGCCCTGGTTCATCATCGGAGCGGTCACGCTGATCGTGCCGCTGGTGATCCTGGTCGGCGCACATGCCTGGGTTGCGGAGCGCTTCTTCCAGCAACAGGGCGCGATCGTGCTGTTGTTCTTCGGCTGGATCACCGGGGTCCAGGTGCTCTTCACCGCCCAGCGGCTCGATACCGAGAATCCGCTGCGCATGATGGCCCTGATCATCCTGTCCTTCGCCGTGATCGTGATCGGCTACGTCCTCGTGGGCCACACCTTCGAGGCCTTCCTCTATCCGGATGCCGCATTCCGTGACGCACTCTACTCGGCGGCGGGTATCGACAAGCTCACCTTCGATGTCCTGGTCGTCCTGCTGGCCGTGGTGTTCGTCCTCGGCTGGATCGGGGCCTATCTGAGCCGGACGCGCCAGCGCCCGATGGACAAGCTGCCGGCCGGCGCACGGCTGATGCAGTACTCGCTGCTGTCGCGCGAGCTTTATGTAGCCGACGTCCACGAACGTGTCACGGACCGGCTGCTGGCCCTGTCCAGACGCCTCAATATCTGGCTGAGGTGGCGCTGACATGTCGGTGTTTCTATTGATACTCTCCGCCTTCTTCCTGCCGCTTTTCCCGGCCACGATGCTGTTCACGCGGCTCGCCGTCAGCACCCAGCCTCTGCCGGTACGGCTCGCACTCGTCGTCGTCTGGCCCCAGATCGGGGTCGTCCTGATCCTCTGGGGCGAACTGGAGCCAGGTCCGATTCTCGCGACCTGGGCCGTGATGAGTGCGCTGTTCTACGCCTTCCGGATGCTGACCGTGCGCGAGGTCGGGCGCTGGAACGCCATGCTGGCCGTATCCGCCTGGCCCCTGGTCTGGCTCTACGCCCTGCAAACACCCGCGCCGGTTGATCTCGTCGCCGTGACGCTGGCACTGACCACCGCCCCTGTCCTGATGCTGGTGGTGCACGAAGCCCTCGTCGGACGCCTGGGAGCCGCCTACACGGGGCTCCACGGCGGTCTGGCACGCGATCTGCCGCGCCTCTCGGGGATCATTGTGGTGGCAACGCTCGCGGCAATGGCCCTGCCCTTGTTCCCCGGCTTCTTCGCCCTGCTGACCCTACTGGGCAGTGCGCCCGTCGGCTTCGCCATTGGCATCCTGCTGATCTGGCTGCTATGGAGCTGGGCGGGGGCCCGTCTGCTGCAGGGCACGGTATTCGGTCCGCGCAGCGGACCCGTGGCTGCCGATCTGACGGCCCCCCGCGCATGGGGCTTCGCCGGTCTCGTCGTGGCCCTGACAGGCGCCGGGCTCATCTGGACCGGAGGTGCGCTGTGACCCTTTCCCTCGGCCGCCAGCTGAAGATCCGCTCCATGGTGCACATGGCCGCCGAGCCGATCCCCAACTTCTGGCCCATGCGCACCTTCATCCACCACAACCCGTTGCACGGGCTGGAGGACCACCCCTTCCCCGAGGCGATCGAGCGTGGCCGGGCCCTGTTCCACGGGCGCGGCTTCCTGGCCCGCGCCGACTACCAGTGGCTGCTCGCCGATGGCCGCATCGACCCGGATGCGCTGGACACAGCGATCGACCGGGCGCTTGGTGGCTATCCAGCCCTGCAGGCCACCGGTGGCCACGCGCTGATCCATACCCTGCTCACGCGCTGTCGCGAACCGGCCCGTCGACCGTGCGTGCTGGCCGCGGCGGAGGACGTGGCGGCCATCCTCGCCGGCGGTGTTCCATCCGCGGGGGACGGCGTGGATGTGGAACGCATCGAGGACATCCTGCGCCGGGCGTTCCCGCCGGAGCGGCCGCTCTACGAGGCGCTGGACCACCTCTACGACACCCGCATCGCCGAGACCCTGGACGAGCTCCTGATCAAGACCTGCCTCGACTTCTTCGACGAGGGCCAGTCCGCCTGGCCCATGCCCGGGCGCGAACAGGGCCTGTTCGCCGCCTGGAGCCAGCTTGCACAGCGCAACCTGCGGCTGTTCCTGCGCGGCCTGCACATCAAGAAAATCCTGGATCAGAGCGACACCCCGGAGGGCATCATCGCCTTCGTCCTCGACGAACTCGGCATCCCCGAGCCGTCCTGGCCCGGGCTGATCGTGCGCGAACTCACCCATCTGCACGGCTGGGCCGGCTTTATCCGCTGGCGCGAACGGGCGCCTCGCTATCACTGGGCCCGCGAATATCCAGCGGACCTGGTCGACTTCCTGGCGATTCGCCTGGTGCTGGCACTGTCCCTGGTCCGCGAACACGCGCGGCGCCGTCGGATGCCACGCAACCGGTTCGAACTCGAGGCCCGGATTACCGAGCGCCCGGCGGAATCCTTCCTGCGCCACGAACTGTTCACCGGCGCCGTGCTGCCCACTCGGGCCGAGTCCGTCGAGGACGCAGTGGCGCGCGGTCGGCCGGCCGAAATCGCCCGGCTCATCGGGGCTTACATCCCCGAGAAGCGCCAGGCTGAAGCCGGGACCCAGTCACGTGCCCTCGAAGAACTGGCACAGCGCGCCGGCACACCGAATGCCTTCCGCGGGCTCTCGCCGGGATGCCTGGCCGAGGTGCTGACGGAACTGGAGGCATTCGAACGGCGCGAGGGCATGATCTGGCTGGAGGCCATGGAGACAACCTACCGCCGCGCGCTGCTGTCACGCCTTAACCCGACTCCCGCGCCACCCCGCGAAAAGCGCCCCTTTGCGCAGATGCTGTTTTGTATCGATGTGCGCTCGGAACGCATTCGCCGCCAGCTCGAGACGCTTGGCGACTACCAGACCTACGGGATCGCCGGATTCTTCGGTGTCCCGGTCAGCTTCATCGCGCTGGGCAAGGGTAGCGAGGATCACCTGTGTCCCGTACTGCTGACCCCGAAGAACCTGGTCCTCGAGGTGACGACCGGCGCCGAGAAACTGGAGACGGATCTGTATTCCTCGGCGGAACACCTGCTGCACGACCTGAAGCATTCGGTCCTGTCGCCCTACTTCACGGTCGAGGCCATTGGCCTGCTCTTCGGTTTCGACATGGTCGGCAAGACCCTCGCGCCGCGGCTCTACAATCGCTGGCGCCACCGCATCGAATCGGACAAGCCGTCCACCCGTTTGCTGGTCGACAAGCTCACCCGCGAACAGGCGGACTCGGTCGTTCGTGCGCTGCAGCGGGTCATCATCGTGGAGGCGATTCACAAGGAGTTTGGCATCGAGCGCGAATCGATCACCGACGCGATCATCCGCGAACTGCGCGAGGCGGCCCTGGGGCGCCACACGGGGCAGACCCACTTCGCGCAGGCTTTCGCCCTTGGCAAACGCGCCGAGGCGGATTTTATCCAGACCCTGCAACAGCGCTACCGCATCAATCGCTCGTATGCGCAGATGCAGCTCGAACGCCTCGGGCGCATCGGCTTCTCCCTCGACGAGCAGACCTACTTCGTCGCCCAGGCGCTGCGCTCCATCGGGCTCACTGAACACTTCTCCCGCTTCATCATCCTGACCGGGCACGGCAGCCAGTCGCACAACAATCCCTACGAGTCCGCCCTCGACTGCGGTGCCTGCGGCGGGAGTCACGGCCTCGTCAGTGCCCGCGTCCTGGCGCATATGGGCAACAAGCCGGAGGTTCGCCGGCGCCTGCGGCACGAGGGCATCCACATCCCGGACGATGCCTGGTTCCTGCCGGCATTCCACAACACGACCAGCGACGCGATCGAGTTGCACGACCTGGATCTGCTCCCGGCCAGTCATCTCGTCTACCTCGAGCGCCTGCGCAACGGGTTGCAGGCAGCGCGGCGCCGCACCGCCGCGGAGCGGCTGCAGACCCTGCCGCCGGAGGGCGGGCCGGAACTCGAGCCCATCCAGGCCGCGCGGATGGCCCAGCGCAACACGGTGGACTGGGCCCAGGTGCGGCCCGAATGGGGCCTGGCGCGCAACGCGGGCTTCATCATCGGGCGCCGCCACCTGACCGAGGGCAGCGACCTCGAGGGCCGTACCTTCCTGCACTCCTACGACTATCGCCTCGACCCGCGCGGGCGTCTGCTCGCGAATATCCTGACCGGCCCGCTGGTGGTCGCCCAGTGGATCAACATGGAGCACTACTTCTCCACGGTCGACAACGAACACTATGGCAGCGGCAGCAAGGTCTACCACAACGTGGCGTGCCGCCTCGGTGTCATCACCGGCAACCTCAGTGACCTGCGGACCGGCCTCCCCGCCCAGACCGTACTGCGCGACGGCCGGCCATACCATGACCCGATCCGCCTGCTGGCGGTCATCGAGGCGCCCTTTGAACAGGCCCGGGCGGCGATCAACGGCGTCGCCAAGGTCCGGAGCCTGGTCACCAACGGATGGATCCTGGTGGTGATCCTCGACCCCGAGACCCACCGGATCCATCGCTTCGCGGACGGCCAGTGGCTGGAAGAGCCGCTGCCCGGGGCCGCTCATGGACAAACCGATCCAACGGCTGCGGAGGAGACCCGCGCATGAACGACGTGAACCTGAATCCCCTCAAGAAGCTGGAGATCATTCTCGAGGGCGAACACCAGGCCTTTGCCACCGATCTGCTCGACCGGGCCGGCGTCAAGGGCTACACCATCATGGGCAACCTCTCGGGAAAGGGCAGCCAGGGCTTCCACGAAGGCCATCTGATGTTCAACGAGGACGACGTGCTGATCATGATCATCGCCGCCGTACCCGAGGAACTGGTCGAGCCGATCCTCGAGGGCTTCACCCCCTTCTTCAACCAGCACAGTGGCGTGATCTTCATCTCCGACATCCAGGTCAGCCGTCTGGTGAAATTCAAGGGCTGAAATCCGCCCCCGGGCGGCTGCGGTGCCCCCGGGAACACCTGCTGTTCGACAGCCGGGCTTGGCCGGTTCACAGGCAACATGCCAATCCCTGGCGTGCATCCCGCCTCTTGCAATGCGCCACTCCCGAGGCCAGCCTGAGTCACTCCCCAGTCACGGTTCACCACCATGCGCCAGATGTCCCCCCGGGAATTGCACGACTATCTCTCGCAGGCAAAGAGCCCGCCGAAGCTGCTGGATGTGCGCGAGCCCTGGGAATTCCGGCACTGCCACATCGAGGGCTCGCAACTGCTCCCGATGGGCCAGATCCCGACGGCGTACCAGGACCTGAATCCGGAGGACGAGATCGTGGTGATCTGTCACCACGGCGTCCGCAGCCAGCAAGTCTGCGGCTTTCTGCAGCGGGTCGGGTTCAACAACGTGATCAACCTGTCCGGCGGCATTGATGCCTGGGCACGCGAGGTCGATCCCCACATGGCGACCTATTGATCAGAGCTCCCCTGGCCGCTGCGTGAGACGCGCACCCACCCTGTCGGTCATCATCCCGGCCTGGAACGAGGCCGAATGGCTGCCACGAACCCTGGCGGCCGTTCAGGACGCCCTCTCGGCCGTCGATCGCCCCAGCGAGATCATCGTGGTGGACAACGCCTCCACGGACGCGACCCCGCAGATCGCGCAGCGCGCCGGCTGTCGTGTCGTCTTCGAGCCGGAACGCAGGATCAGCCGCGCCCGCAATGCCGGCGCCGAGGCGGCCACCGGGGACGACCTGCTGTTCGTGGACGCCGACACCTGGCCGGATCGCGACCTGCTGCAGGCCACCCTGAAGGCACTGGATAGCGGCCGCGTCTGCGGCGGCGGTGCCCGAGTAGATTTCGACCACCTGAATCACCACATCTACCGCTGGGGTGCCGGCGCCTGGAACGCGCTGGCGGCGCGCCTGAAGCTGGCCGCCGGCTGTTACGTCTTCTGTACCCGCGAGGCCTTCACCGCCGTCGGCGGTTTCAGCGAAGCTGTGTATGCCGGGGAAGAGGTCTTCCTGTCGCGCGCCCTGCGCCGCTGGGGCCGGGCACACGGCCAGCGCGTGGAAATCCTGGACACCCCCGTGTTGACCTCCGGGCGCAAGGCGGACTGGTTTCACCCCGGCCGTCACATCCTGGTGGTGCTGCAGGTCCTGCTGCTCCCCTGGAGCCTGCGCTCCCGCCGCCTCAGCTGGTTCTGGTATACCCGTCCGGGCAGTCGCGACTGAACGATCGCGGTGCCGTCGCCCCGTCGGGTTCGGTATACTGCGCGGTCTTTCGGTTCGCGCCCTGCAGAGGAACCCCCGGACGCCATGAATCCCCGCCTCGACCGGCTCCAGCCTTACCCGTTCGAACGCCTGCGGGCCCTGTTCGCGGACCTGCGCCAGCCGGAAGGGCTGGAGCCCATCGCGCTGTCGATCGGCGAACCACGCCATGCGCTTCCGGGTTTCGTCGAACCCGCCCTGCGCGACGCCGTACAGGGTTACAACCACTACCCCACCACGCGCGGCGAACCGGCCCTGCGCGAGACGATCGCCGCCTGGCTGCAACGCCGGTTCGACTTGGATACCGTGAAGCCCGAGCGCCAGGTGCTGCCGGTCAGCGGTACCCGCGAGGCCCTGTTCGCGATCGCCCAGGCCGTCGTCGCGGAGAAGCCCGGGGCGCGCGTGCTGATGCCGAATCCCTTCTACCAGATCTACGAGGGTGCGGCCCTGCTGGCCGGGGCAGAACCGGCCTTCTACGACCTGGCGCCGGAGAACGGCTATCTACCCGACTTCTCCACGATCGACGTCGCCACCTGGGATGCGGTGCAGCTCGTCTACATCTGCAACCCGGGCAACCCGGCCGGCGCCTGCATGTCCGAGGCGGCGATGCAGGACCTGATCCGTCTGGCCGAACGCCATGACTTCGTAATTGCGGCCGACGAGTGCTACTCCGAGATCTATCACCCGGAGGCCACCCCACCCGCCGGCCTGCTGGGTGCCGCGGCGCGTATGGGCAATACCGGGTTCGAGCGCTGCATCGTGTTCCACAGCCTGTCCAAGCGCTCCAACCTCCCGGGGCTGCGCTCCGGATTCGTGGCGGGCGATGCCGAGCTGCTGGACCGCTTCGCGCTGTACCGTACCTACCATGGCTGCACCCTGCCGCCGCCCACCCAGGCCGTTAGTCGCGTGGCCTGGGCGGACGAGGCCCATGTCGCGCACAATCGGGCCCTGTACGCGGAGAAGTTCGCGGCGGTCGTCCCGCGGCTACAGGCCATACTCGACGTCACCACACCGGCCGCCGGCTTTTACCTCTGGCCACGGGTTCCCGAAGGCGACGACGAGGCCTTTGCCCGCCGCCTGTACGCCGAGGCCGGAGTGACGGTGCTGCCCGGGCGCTACCTCTCGCGCAGCGACCCGACCTCCGGGCACAACCCCGGTGCCGGGCATGTCCGCATGGCCCTGGTCGCCGAGCCGGCCGCCTGTGTCGAGGCCGCCGAGCGCATTGCCAGCCTGTATGAATCCATTACCTATTAATACGTTGCAAGGAAAACCTGATGTCCGATATCCAGAGCACCATCGAAACCGCCTTTGAACGCCGCGCCGAGATCAACCCGCGCAACGTGGAGACCAATGTCCGCGATGCGGTGAACGAGGCGCTGGAGATGCTGGACACCGGCCGTGCCCGAGTCGCCGAGAAGAAGGGCGGCGAATGGGTGGTGAACGAATGGCTGAAGAAGGCCGTACTGCTGTCGTTCCGCATCTCGGAGAACGAGTTCATCAAGGGCGGCTTCACCAACTACTACGACAAGGTCCCGTCCAAGTACGCCGACACCTCCAGCCGTGACTTCCGCGAGGCCGGCGTGCGCGTCGTGCCGCCGGCCACCGCGCGCCGCGGGAGCTTCATCGCCCCCAACACGGTGCTGATGCCGTCCTACGTGAACATCGGTGCCTATGTGGATGAAGGCACGATGGTCGATACCTGGGCCACGGTCGGCTCCTGCGCCCAGATCGGCAAGAATGTGCATCTCTCCGGCGGCGTCGGGATCGGCGGCGTGCTGGAGCCGCTGCAGGCGGCCCCGACCATCATCGAAGACAACTGCTTCATCGGTGCCCGATCCGAGGTGGTCGAGGGCGTGATCGTCGAGGAAGGCGCGGTCATCTCCATGGGCGTGTATCTCGGCCAGTCCACCCGGATCTACGATCGCGAGAACGACGAGATCCTCTATGGCCGCGTACCGGCCGGCTCCGTGGTGGTCTCCGGCACCCTGCCCTCCAAGGACGGCAAGTACTCGCTGTACTGCGCGGTGATCGTGAAGCGCGTGGACGAGAAGACCAAGGCCAAGGTGGGTCTGAACGCCCTGCTGCGCGATGTCTGAGATCGCGCTCTTCGGGATCGCCAACTGCGATACCGTCCGCAAGGCTCGCCGGGCGCTGGACGCGGCCGGCGTGAGCGTTCGCTTCGTGGACGTTCGCAAGGACGGACTGGAGGAAGCCCGGGTGCGCGCCTGGGTCGAGGCGCTTGGCTGGGAGGCCCTGGTCAACCGGCGCGGCACGACCTGGCGCCAGCTTCCCGCCGAACAGCGCGACGGGCTGGACCGCGAACGCGCGATCGCCCTGATGCTCGAACACTCAGCCCTGATCAAGCGGCCGGTGATCGAACAGGGGGACGCGATCACGGTCGGCTGGACCCCCGACATCGCGGCCCGCTGGGGGGCTGCCTGAGGCCCTCGGCGGCATGCTGAGGCGGGCCGGCATTCGCTGGCGGGCGTTGCGCTGGCGCGCCCACCACTGGCTGGCCCGTCATCCCCGCCTGCACACGGGCCTGCATGCCGCCGGGAGCATGAAGAGCGGCCCGGAGGCCATGGCCCGCGGGGTCGCCATCGGGCTGTTCATTGGCCTGACGCCCACGGTCGGCTTTCAGACCGTATTGATGATCATCCTCTGCATCGCGCTGGCCGGGAATTTCCCGACGGCCTTCGTGGCCTCGTTCGTCAGCAACCCCCTGACCACCGCTCCCCTGTACTGGGGCTACCACTCGCTGGGCGAGGCAGTCTTTCGCTACATACCCCTTCTCGCCCACGACCCCGACGTCTGGTACCTGCAGGGGATCGGCGACGAGATCACCTTCACGTTGCTGGGCAGCCTGCTGATCGCGAGCCCCACCGCCATGGCCGGCTACTGGATCTCCCATCAACTTTCCGCCGCCTGGCAGCGCCACCGGGACCGGCGGCGCGCCGAGCGGGCCCGGCGCCGCGGCCCCTGAGCCTCGTCACTCGGTCGCCTCCTCGGCGACCCCTTCCCCTGCCGGCGCGCCACTGGGTTCCGGCCATTCCAGCCGGACATCCAGCAACTCCACCGTGCCCCGGTCGCGCTCCAGGGGCGGTACGTCGGCGTAGGGGTCCGGATCCAGCCGGCCGTCGTGCCACACCCACACGAAGTACCCCAGGTTCAGCAGCGCGAGCGCCAGGATTAGCCAGCGCATCCGGCATCCTCCGCGAGCGACAGGGCCCATAGCCCGTCCAGAACCAGGTTGGGCACGATCCGAGATTCCTCGCGCAACAGCGGCGCCAGCCAGTAGGCATCCCCGCCGGTCAGCCAGCAGGGGGCCTCCTCGCCCAGCACGTCGCGGGAGCGCGCGATCAGCCCGTCCAGTGCCCCGGCCAGCCCCAGACCCCAGCCACGCTCCAGCGCATCCGCACTGTTCAGCCCGGGCGACGGGTCAAGGTCCTCGGGCCACTGCGTCGCCTCGCGCGGCGCGATACGATCGGCCAGACGGGGCTGCAGCGCCTCCCAGCCGAGCTGGCGCCCCGGCAGTATGTAGCCGCCTGCATGACACCCGCCCGCCTGCAACACGTCGACGGTGACCGCGGTTCCGGCATCCACCAGGATGACCGGCATATCGCCAACGGCCCGCGCCGCGACCAGCGCGCAGTACCGGTCCACCCCCAGCTGGCCGGCTGCGTAGTCGGTCCGCAGGCCGTTCGGCCCGGCAGCCGCAACCCGGACCGCGTGGACCGAGGCCGCCAGCCCGGCGCTGTCCAATTCCTCGGCGAACGCCGCCCCGCGATCACCCGCCACCCGCGAGACCCATACGGCGTCGATGGTCGAGTCCTGCGTCATGGATGCAAGGGCGCGGGCGCAGCCCGCGGGCTCCCGGGCCGCGCCGGAGCCCAGCACGTCGCCATCCCGGCTGCGCACCTGCCATTTGACCCGGGTACTGCCGATATCCACCAGCGCAACGTCAGACATGTTCACGACTCCGTACCGAAACCTCGCCCGAGTGCAGATACCGCACCGATCCGTCCGCGAACGCCGCCACCAGGCAGCCGCTGGCCGGATCGATCCCCTGCGCCCGGGCCTGCGCTCCATCGTCCAGCAGCTCGATGGCCTGCCCCCGCAACAGATCGAGCCGCTCCAGCTCGGACTCCAGCGGGGCCACGCCCTCGCGCACCATAACGGGATGCAGGCGGCAAAGCCGGTCGACCACCCGCGCGGCCAGTTCCAGGCCGTCCGGCGCCCCACCCGGACAATGACTGGCGAGATCGGTGACCGCGCGGTCCAGTTCCAGTGTATCTGCGGCCTCGCGATTCATCCCGATCCCGGCGACCAGCCGGCCCGGCCGCTCCCGGCCCGGCGCCCGCTGCTCCATCAGGATCCCGCCGAGCTTGGCGCCCTGGATCATCAGGTCATTGGGCCACTTGAGCCGCACGGACTCCAGACCCAGCCCCTCCAGGGCCTGGATTACCCCGATCCCCACACCCACCGGATAGGCGGGCGGCACCGGGCCCCGCGCGATGGGCCACGCCAGCGACAGAGCGAGGCTCGCCCCGGGCCGCGACTGCCAGATCCGGCCCCGCCGGCCGCGGCCCGCGGTCTGGGTATGTGCCACGCAGACACGCGGTCGCTCATCGTCCGTGGCAGCCGCCTCCAGGAGATAGCGGTTGGTCGAATCGACCGATTCCAGGACCTCGACCCAAGGTGCGTCGACGTCGCTGCCCGCCAGCAGGCCGTCGACGCGCTCTTTCAACCATGCACTTTCCGGCGCCATAATGCAGACTGTGAATGAAGTCTCGGTCATCGGGATCGGTACTCGGCCAGGGGGCACAGGGGTTGGATACCAGGGATACGCGGGGGAAAGCCAGGCACCATGGTAAGCATTCCGTCCGGACGGCGCTGGGGCTGCTGGTACTGGTGGCAGGGCTGGTCGCGGGCGGAACCAGCGCGGACGAGCTGTACAGCTACCGCGATGCCTCCGGTGCCCGCGTCCTGACCGACGAACGGCCCCAGGGTATCCCGTACGAAACCATCCGCTCGCCCGCGAGCACGGGTACACGGACGCCTTCCACCGGCGGAGACTGGTCTCCCAGCCAGATCTTCGTGTTCGAGGGCCCGGGCGGTGACCGCCTGGTCACCAACCAGCACCGGCAAGACAACGGCATGGAACTGGTCGCCACCTACGGCCGCCCCACCGCGCGCGCCCGCTGCGGCGAGCGCGCCCGCCAGGCGCTGGCCACCGGTGGTGGCGAGTTCGCGGACCTCATTCGTACGGCCGCCACTCGCAAGGGCCTCGACCCTGCGCTGGTCCAGTCGGTCATTCACGTGGAATCCTGCTTCGATCCGCAGGCGGTCTCGCGGGTGGGCGCCCACGGCCTGATGCAGCTGATGCCCGCGACCGCGGCCGATCTCGGGGTCACCGACCGTTTCGATCCGGCCCAGAACATCAACGGCGGCACACGCTATCTGGCCGCCATGCTCGAGCGTTTCGAGGGCAACCTGGATCTCGCCCTGGCCGCCTACAACGCCGGCCCCGGCGCGGTGGAGCGCCACGGCGGCGTCCCGCCGTTCCGCGAGACGCAGACCTACATCCAGCGCATCCGCTCGCAGTACACCGGCAACGGGCGGCCGAACTGACTCAGACTTTGGGCTTGTCGCGCCCGCAGTTCCAGCACTGGGTGAACTGCGGCTCGATCACCTCGCCGCAGCGCGGGCACTTCCAGTCCCGGCCGTCGTGTTCCGGCTCGCCCTCCAGATACTCCAGTATCAGGGCTCGCGCCTCCTCGGCCTGCTCCTCGTGCACCACCATGATGCGCGCCCAGGTCTCGGTTGGCGGGACCTCCCCCGCCGCGCCCATGAGCCCCGCCTGGTTCACGTACGCCGGGATGCCGGCCTCTTTCAGCAGGTCCTCGATGAACCCGGCCATCACGGGGTCGGCGGCGGAATAGACAGTCCTCATGGCCGCGACCGTAGCACGCGCGGCAAATCCGACGCAGCGGGCCTACCCCTACTGCACCGTGCCCTGATTGGCCGCCTGGAAGTACTCCATCGCCTTCTGGATCGCGAAGAACGGGGCTTCCTCGAGCGCGGTGCGGGTATGCGGCAGGTTGATGTCCGCGTGGTACTTGCGCATGGCCAGGACATGGATCGGCAGCTCGCGCGCGAACATCGGGTTCTCGAAGTTGAAGTACTGGCCCAGCCCCAGCACCAGATCCTGGCGCTCGTCGGCCGTCAGGCTCTCCGGGGACACCCGGACATCCGGGAGCTGCCCGGCCTGGCCGTCGACCGATACCACCACCTGGCGATCCCCGTCGGCCGCGGCCGGCACGGAATCTCCGTTCACCAGCTGCAGGTTCTCCGACAGGTCCAGGTACCCCTTGGACAGGATATGCCCATGCGGCTGGAACACCTTGCTGGACATGTTGACCGCCCAGAGTTCCATGGTCTCCTTGAGGTCCTGGGCCGCCTGCACCTCGCCCAGGGCGAACAACTGCTGGGCGTAGACGATATCCCACACCCAGACCTGGCCGTATTCGGGCAGCTCGCCCTCGACGGCCAGCGAGACCTTGCGCAGCTCGGGCTGCGATTCGTCGCGCGCATGCAGTGTCAGGGTAAATTCGGCCAAGGGAGTTCTCCTTACGGCAGCGCCACTCGCGCTGCATGATCAAGGCCCGGATTATAGTCGCCTGTGCCCACCCGCCGCAGTTCAGGCACGCAGCCCGGGGGCTTCGCCGCCAGGACGTTCACGGAACTGACATAATGCCGTCATAGACTCGCGGGTCCATTCCTGCCGCGAGTCGTGCATGCCGGATGCCGACGTGACCCAGACCGATCTGTTCCTCAATCGCGAGCTGTCCCTGCTGGAATTCAACCGTCGGGTGCTCGCGATCGCCCAGGACCCCGCCTTCCCGCTACTCGAACGCCTGCGCTATCTGAGTATCTCCTCCACCAACCTGGACGAGTTCTTCGAGGTCCGCGTGGGCTCGCTGCGCCAGCAGGTCGAGCTGAACGTGCAGGCCCCCGGTCCGGACGGCCTTTCCGCCGCCGAGCAGCTTCGCCAGATCGCCCCGCGCGCGCACGACCTGGTCGAGGAGCAGTACCGCACCCTGAACGATGAACTGATCCCGGCACTGGCGGCCGAGGGCATCCACTTCGTGCGTCGCACCCACTGGAGCTCCGCGCAGCAGGAATGGGTGCTGCAGTATTTCCGCGAACAGCTGCAGCCGGTCCTGACCCCGATCGGCCTGGACCCGGCGCATCCCTTTCCGCGCATCCTGAACAAGAGCCTGAACTTCATCGTCACGCTCAAGGGCAAGGACGCCTTCGGCCGCGAGTCCGGCCGCGCCGTGGTACAGGCACCGCGTTCTCTCCCGCGTCTGGTGCGCCTCCCGAGGGAGGTCGCCAGCGGCGACAACGATTTCGTCCTGCTGTCGTCCATCCTGCACGCCCATGTTGACGAGCTGTTCCGCGGGATGAAGGTGACCGGCTGCTACCAGTTCCGGCTGACCCGCAACTCCGACCTGTTCGTGCAGGAAGAGGAGATCGACGACCTCCTGAACGCCCTGGAGGGCGAACTGCCCCAGCGCAACTACGGCGCCGGCGTGCGGCTGGAGGTCGCGGACAACTGCCCGCAGGAGGTCGCCGATTTCCTCCTGCAGCAGTTCCATCTGGACCCCGACGACCTGTATCAGGTCACCGGCCTCGTGAACCTGAACCGGCTGATGGCGGTGCACGAACTGGTCGACCGCCCGGACCTCAAGTTCCCGCCCCTGGTCCCGGCCCTGCCTCGCGTGGACGCCAGCGGCAGCGGCATCTTCGCCTGCATCCGCGAGCAGGAGCTATTGCTGCATCATCCGTACCAGTCGTTCATGCCGGTGGTGGATTTCCTGCGCCAGGCCGCGGCCGACCCGCGGGTACTGGCCATCAAGCAGACCCTGTACCGCACGGGCACCCGCTCGCCCCTGGTCGAGACCCTGATCGAGGCGGCGCAGGCCGGCAAGGAGGTCACTGTCGTGATCGAGCTGCGGGCGCGCTTCGACGAGGCCGACAACATCGAGCTGGCCAACCGCATGCAGGATGCCGGGGTGCATGTGACCTACGGCGTGGTCGGCTACAAGACCCACGCCAAGCTTGCCCTGGTGGTGCGCCGGGATGGCGACCAGATTACCCGCTACGCCCACCTCGGCACCGGCAACTATCACTCCGGCACTGCCAAGGCCTACACCGATTTCGGCCTGCTGACGGCCGACCCCGTGCTGACCGAGGACGTCCACCGTGTGTTTCTCCAGCTGACCGGGCTCGGCAAGGTGACCCGGCTGCGCCAGCTCATCCAGGCCCCCTTCCGCCTGCACGACGCGATGCAGGAGAAGATCGAGCGCGAGATCGAGAACCACCGGGCCGGCAAACCGGCGCGCATCGTCGCGCGCATGAACTCCCTGAACGAGGCCACCATCATCCAGGCCCTGTACCAGGCCTCGCAGGCCGGTGTGCCCATCCAGCTGATCGTGCGCGGCATCTGCAGCCTGCGCCCCGGGGTCCCCGGCATATCGGAAACCATCGAGGTGCGCTCGGTACTGGGCCGCTTCCTCGAACACTCGCGGGTGTTCTACTTCGAGAACGCCGGCAACCCCGAGGTGTTCCTTTCCAGCGCCGACTGGATGCCGCGCAACTTCTTCCGCCGCGTCGAGGTGGCTTTCCCGGTGCGCGACCCGGAGCTGCGCGACCGCGTGGCCGAGGAATCCCTGTTCAACTACCTGCGCGACACCGCCACCGCCTGGTCCCTGCAACCGGACGGCAGCTACACCCGCATTCGGCCCGCAGACGACCAGGCCCCCTACTCCGCACAGGAGGTCCTGGCGGCCCGGCTGGCGGGGTCTACCGCCGGCTGACGCGACACCCATGGCCGGCGCGGGGCACCCGGTCGTGGGACTTCGCCGGTCCCCGCTTGACCCCATCCTTCGGACAACCGAACCTGAAGGTCACAACCTCCCTGTGCGCGCGAGCATCCGGACCCCCTATGAAGATCCTGATACTGGAAGACGAAGATCTCATGGCGGATCTCCTGAAGACGCTCGTTCGCGGCCTTTATCCCAATTCCGACATCTTCCACGCGCGCTCCATTACCGAGGCCCTGCGACGTTGGCGCGAGACACACCACGACCTCGTGCTGTCGGACCTGTCGCTGCCCGACGGGAACGGGCTGGACTTCCTGCGACGGGCGGCTATCGATGGCCGCGTCACGCCCATCGTCATCATCACCGCGAACCCGGAGCGTAAGAGTGTCCAGCGCGCCGCTCGCTACGGCGTCCGGGGTTTTATCTCCAAGCCCTTCGAGGCGGAACTGGTGCATGACCGTCTGCAAGCGATACTGGCTACGGGAGCGACTACCGCCGAGTCCCGCGAAGAAGCCGAGGGCGAGCCGGAGGCGCCCGCCCTGGAAAACGCCCTGCAACAGGCCGAATCCGGTGAGCTGAGACTGCCTACACCGATCGATCTTGACGCACTGCGGGAATTGAGGGCGCGGGCCGACACACTCTCGCTGTCCGAACTGGAGAAGGCCTGGCAGGACATTCCATCCCTGGTCACGCGCCTGATCGATGCATCCAACGGCAGTGCTCTGAGGCGCACCGACACCCCCAATACCTCGCTACGCGACGCCCTGCAGGTTCTGGGCATCCCCACCGCCCTGAATCTGGCAATGGCCATGGCCCTCGATCTCACCACCACACTTCAAGACCCCAACCTCCAGAGCCGCGCCCGGCATTACCAGGAACAGAGCGAGCGCATGGCCCACCAGGCCGCGGCCCTGGGTCGCAGCCTGCGGGCGGACGCCAGCCTTTGCTTTACCGCCGGACTGATGCATCGCCTGGGCGAGCTCGCGGTCATCGCCACGGCACAGCGCTGCGTCCTTCAGGGCTGCACCCTCGACCCAGCCGCCCTGGATACGGCGCTTGCGGGGGACTGGCCCGCTCGAATGGCCGTAGCGCTGAAGTCGCGTCTGCGCCTTTCTCTCCCGTTAAAGCAGATGATTGGGGCCGCCCACGGCTTCGGTCTGGGCAGCGGCCACATTCATCTCCCCATCATGCGCACCGCCTTCTTGCTGACCAATGGGGCGGCGGACTCCGCCGAATGCCAGAAGCTACTGGGGCGCCTTGGTCTGTCGGACCAGGACACAACAGGCGACATACCCGCTCAGCAGGTCTCGCTCCAGAGAAATGCTGATGGGTGAACACGCTCGCGTGGGTACCCCGAGCCCCCGAGGCAGGGGTCACACAGCCGTTAGCGCCTCCACCCCCGTTCTATAAACCCTCGGGGCGCAATGCAGGGTCGGGGAACCTGGAGTACAAGCCCCAAACGTGAGTGAATACAGGGGCACATGCGCCGCACACCATCGGGCCGCACACGCGTGCGGCACCCTCCCGGAACCGAGGCGCTCCTGAACCCAATCCTCTTGTTCCCGATGCAGAGGGTCGCTGGGTTCCCTACCCGTTCACAACACACCCGGTAAGCGCCTCAGCTCCCGCGGTTTTTTGTATCCGCTTCACTTTGACGCTCGGAGCGCGGCACATCATGCAGTCCGCCCAGCAGGGTGACCTCGGCGTCGCCATGACGCAGCAGGTCCTGCAACAGCACCACGATCCCGGCCACGCAGAGGAACAGCCCGAAGTTCAGTCCGATCGACTGCACATGGCGGAGCACAAAGAAGAACTCCGCCTCCTGCGCCGGAATCCACAGGATCGGCGCCATCACCCCCAGCAACGCCACGAATGCATACACCATGAAACGGATGAAGTGCACCGGTACCCGCCGTATGCTCAGGCCGTACACAATGGTGGCCACGATCAGCACACTCGCCGTCGCCTGAACCGCGATCATGGCCCGGTCGGTGATGAACACGTACCGGCCCTCCTCGTAGGTGGCTTCGCTGAGCCCGCCGAACATGGCCACCAGCAGGGCGTTTCCGACCACATACACCAGACTGAGCAGGAAGGGCAGTGCCAGCAACCGGTTGTGCCGCATCAACCGGAACCCCGTAGCCGACCACCAGATGCCGATCCACAACGGCACCGACAGTACATAGATCCAGACCACCAGCGTCAGCATTGCATCCATCCTTTCCGAATCCGCCGTCAGGCGTACTCGAGTTGCAGTGCGTGGCGGGCCCATTCCTCGCGCTCGGCGTCGAGGTCGGCCCGTGTCAGGGGATGGGCATCCAGCCATCCCGTCGCAAAGCTCAGTGCGAGGCCGTCCGTCGTCGCCTCGATACGCTCCAGCGGCACCGGATCGGGTGCCCGCGAGCGATGCAGCAGCACGGCCAGGCGCAACAGCACCGCCATATACCGGAAGGCGCCCGCACGATCCTCACGCACATCGCCCAGAAGCTTGGGTTTCAGGCTCCGCCGGTGCAGGCGTACCAGCAGTGCAAGCTCCGCCTGCTCCGGCTGCGAGAACCCGGGCAGGTCGGCCCATGTGAGGATGTATTCACCGTGCTTGTGGTACTTGCTGTGGGCCAGGGCGAGGCCGATCTCGTGCAGCTCGGCAGCCCAGTCCAGACGCTCGGCGTCGTCCCCGTCCAGCCCCCAGGCCGAGCGCACCGCGGTGACCAGGCGTGCCACCGTGGCCTGGACGCGCTCGGCCTGGGCCGGGTCCACCGCAAAGCGCCGGCGCAGATGATGAATGGTGCGCCCGCGCACGTCCTCGTGCCGGAAGCGCCCCAGCAGGTCATGCACCACTCCCTCGCGCAGCGCCCCGTCGGAGGGATGCAGGCGCTCGATGCCCAGCGCCTCGAACACGCCCAGCAGGACCGCCAGTCCGCCGGCGATGACCGGCGCCCGCTCTGCCGCCAGGCCGGGGAACTCCAGCCCGTCGATCGAGCCCTGCTCGATCAGTGCGTCCCGCAGCCGCTCGAGGGCCTGCCGGTCCATGCCCGGCGCCGGGTCCAGGCCCGACTCCTGCACCATGCGGTCCAGCGCGAGGATCGTGCCCGAGGCCCCGAGTGCCTGATCCCATCCCTCGGCCCGGTAGGCGCTGGCAATCGGCTGCAGTTCCTGCTCCGCTCGCAGCCGGGCGGCATCGAAGGCCTTGCGACTCAGCTTGCCGTCGGCGAAGAAGCGCCGGGTAAAGGTCACACACCCCATCTCGAGGCTCTCGGCCAGGACCGGCTCGAAGCGTTCCCCGATAATGAACTCGGTGCTGCCGCCGCCGATATCCATCACCAGGCGCCGGCCACTGTCATCCGCCAGCGTGTGGGCCACGCCGAGGTAGATCAGCCGTGCCTCCTCGCGCCCGGCGATGACCTCCACCGGATGTCCGAGGGCCTGCTCCGCCGACCGCAGAAAGGCCCGGCTGTCATGCATCTGGCGCAGCGTGTTGGTCCCAACGACCCGCACATGACCGCGCGGCAGCTGACGCAGCCGCTGGCCGAAACGATCCAGGCAGTCCAAAGCCCGCTGGGCGACCTCCGGATCCAGCTGTCCCTGATCGTCGAGGCCGCTGGCAAGCCGCACCATCTCCTTGAGCCGGTCCACCTTCAGGACCTCGCCATCCTGGCGCCGAGCCACGATCATGTGAAAGCTGTTGGATCCCAGATCGACGGCCGCAACCGTCTCCGTATGGTGGGCCTCCTGCATGCCTAATGCGCCTCCCCATCGGCCAGCCGTTCGAGGACCCGCCGCGGGAGGTGCCAGACAAGGCGCATCGGCCCCGGCAGCGAACCCGCCAGCCCGCAGGCATCGCCCTTGCCCATATGCACCAGACTCCGCCCCCCGGGCGCGCCCAGCAGGCAGCTGGCCAGGAGCGACAGGTCGGGCTCGTGGCCCACCAGCACCAACCCGCCGTTCGCCGGCAGGTTCCGGGCCAGGGCCTCGACCTCCAGCCCGGCGGGTTGTCCCGGAGCCAGCCATTTCTTCTGCCGCACCGGTACATCCAGCGCCTGGGAAAGGGGGATCGCCGTCTGTCGGGCGCGCAGATAGGGGCTGCACAGGAGCTCCACGGAAGCCGGCAGCAGATCGCCCAGCGCCTGGGCCATGCGCACCGCGCTGACCTGCCCCTTTGCGGTCAGCGGCCGGTCACGATCGGCCCCGTCCCAGTCGCCGGGATTACCGGCCTGGGCATGCCGCACCAGCACCAGCCGCGCTTCCCGCATGCCGATCAGGCCGCCCCGGGCCGCAGCAGGAACAGGGAATACCAGTCCTCGGGCGCCGACCACTCGGCCTCGTGTTCCAGCCCCGCCGCCGCCAGCAGACCATCGACCGCCTCGCGGCTGAACTTGCGCGAGATCTCGGTGCGGATGATCTCGCCTGCCGCGATCTCCAGGCGAGCCTCGGGCTCCGAGACCTGCACGACCTGGTCGCGACGCGCCACCAGGTGCATCTCGATCCGCGAATGCTCTTCCACGAAGGGCGCGCGGTGATCGAACCCCTCGGGGTCGAAATCCGCCCCCAGCTCGGTATTCAGCACCGACAGCAGATTCAGATTGAACGCCGCGGTGACCCCCGCCGCATCGTTGTAGGCCGCCTCCAGCACCGGACGCGGCTTGACCCGGTCCAGCCCCAGCAACAGGCGATCCTCCGCATTCATGGTCGCGCGGATCCGGGTCAGCAGGGCGGCGGCCTCTGGGTCCTCGAAATTCCCCAGACTGCTGCCGAGAAAGGCGAACAGTCGGGGACCGTCGCCACGCGCGCCGGCGACCTCGCCCAGGTGGCCCAGGGCCGCCGCGTAGTCGCCGCACAGGCTGTCCACCCGCAGTTGATCGAAGCGCTGCAAGAGCCGCTCGCCCGCCTCGTCCAGGATCTCGCTACACACGTCATTGGCGACGTAATGGGGCGCCGCCAGGCGCCGCTCCAGGGCGGCCAGCAGGTATTCGGTCTTGCGCGAGGTCCCGCTGCCCAGCTCGAACAGCGTCCGGGCGCCGGATGCCTCCACGATCGCATCGGCATGACGCTCCAGGAGCTCGGCCTCCAGGCGGGTCGGGTAGTATTCCGGCGTGTCGCAAATCGCATCGAACAGCTGCGAACCCCGTGCATCGTAGAAGTACTTCGGCGGCAGGGATCGCGGTGGCTCGAGCATCCCCGCGCGGAAATCGGCCAGTAACTCGGCGTGGGCATCGCGTTCTTCCACCACCCGGCGGCTGTAACGGGAGGAAACGGGTACAGCGCAGGCGTCGGCGGACATGCGGGCTTCCGTATCAAGAGGGTTTGCGGCACGCTAGCATGAAACCACCGACGTCCCAACTGCCCCCAGGGAAGCCCGGATCAATGTGCCGACACCTCGCTTATCTGGGTCCTCCGATCACGCTGCGCAGCCTGATCCTGGATCCCCCCCACAACCTGATCGAACAGGCCATGGCGCCCCAGGAACTGGTGTACGCGCGGGTCAATGCCGATGGCTTCGGCTTCGGCTGGTTCGGGGCCGGGGGCATGGCGCGCCATTACCGCCGAGCCGACCCGCTCTGGCAGGATCCCAATCTGGAAGATCTGGCCAGCGACATGACCCAGCCCCTCTGGATCGCGGCCATCCGCAGCGCGACCCCCGGCTTCGGGGGCGACTCGGTCAATGCCCAGCCGTTCGCCCGGGACGGCCTGCTGTACAGCCACAACGGCCTGATCAGCCGGTTCCGGCCGGATGTGCGGCGGCAGATCCAGAACATCCTCAGCCACGAGATCGAAGCCAGCATCGAGGGCACAACCGACTCGGAACACCTGTTCGCGCTGGTGCGGCAGTACCTGGCCGATGACGAGAACGCCACGCTGGAAGGCGCCCTCGGCGAGGCGTTCTCGACCATCGAGGCCTGGCTGGGCACCGATACCGCCCTGCTGAACGTGATCCTGTCCGACGGGCGCCGCATCATCGCCAGCCGCCACGCGATCAACGCGCCCTGCCCCAGCCTCTACTACACCACCGATGACGAGACATTCCCCGAGGACAGCGTAGTCGTGGCATCGGAACCGCTGACGGATCGCGAGCGCTGGCGCCCGGTGCCATCCGGCCACCTGCTGATCCTGGATCCCGACGAACCGCCGGAACTCCTGGCCTTGTAACGCGCTCCACCGGATATGAACGCCGTCCATCCGCTGTCGAACGCCTCCGAACCGGGCCTCATGGAGTGCCTGTCCGTCCAGCACGACCGCCTGAACGCGGCGCTTCTCGCCACCCCGGAACACGAATGGCGCAATCAATACCACCCGGACCTCAGCCCCATGGGATGGCATTACGCCCATTGCCATTTTATCGAGGCGGTCTGGCTGCACGAACGGATTTTGGGTGAGCCGCCGCCCGCACGGCGGGATTGGCACGACCTGTATTTCCCCGAGCAAAGCCCGAAATGGCGCCGCGGCGGGCGGCTCCCGCCCCGCCACTCGCTGCTCGAGTGGGGCCGGGCATGTCAGCAGCACCACCTGGAGCTTTTGCGCGCCCACCCGGAGGTGCGCCGCCATCCCCTGCTTGAAAACGACTACCTGACCGGTTTCCTCGCGCAGCACCACGCGATGCATCTGGAGAGTCTCGAACAGGTGCGCTGGTTTGCCCGCCTGCAACACCCCGAAGCCGGCCCTGTCCAAACCTCCGAAACCGCGCACCGGCCTTGCAACGACTGGATCGAGTGCCCGGGGGGCGAACACATCGCCGGCAGCGATTCCATCACCGCCTTCGACAACGAGCGCGGCCGACACACCGTGCGGCTCGCGCCCCACGCCATCCGTGCACACCCCGTCACCAACGCCGAGGTCGCGGCCTTCATCGAGGCCGACGGGTATCACCCCGGCCCTCACTGGGACGAATCCGGCCGGGCGTGGCTGGAACGGACGGGGGTCACCGCCCCGCTGGGCTGGGGGCGCCGGTCCGACGGCACACGAGTCCAGACCCTGCCGGGCGGCACCCAGCGGCTCGAGCCCCGGGCACCCGCCGTCGGCCTCTCCTGGTTCGAGGCCACGGCCTACGCGCGCTGGGTTGGCGCCCGCCTGCCCCACGAACACGAGTGGGAGCATGCCGCGCAGGCCGGTTGGCTAGCCGGTACAGGGCAGGTCTGGGAATGGTGTGCGAACCCCTTTCAACCCTACCCGGGTTTCCGGCCCTACCCCTATGATGAATACTCCCTGCCCTGGTTCGACGGGAAGCACTACGTCCTGCGCGGCGGCAGTGCCTGGAGCGACCCGCTGCTCACCCGGACGACCCTGCGCAATTTCTTCACTCCCGATAAACGCCACGTATTCGCCGGCATCCGCCTGGCCCGCGACCTCTAAGGAAACACCCATGCGACCGAACCACATCCCACTTGCCCACCGGACATCCTGGCTCGTCGCCGGCCTCGCCGTACTTGCACTGGCAATCCCCGGGGCCGCTGTTGGCGGCGATGGCGCCACGACGCTTTCCCTGACCGGCAAGACCGAACGCCAGGTCGCGAACGATCACATGACCGTGCTGATGCAGACCGAGGCGCGCGCGCCGGAAGCCGCTACTGCCGCGGATGCCGTCAACCGGAACATGGAGGCGGCCCTGGAACGCGCGGGCGAACACGATGTCGTCGAGGCCCGCACCATTGGCTATTCGACCCGCCCCATCTACGACGCCGACGACCGCAGCCGCATCAACGCCTGGCAGGTCCAGCAGAACCTGGAACTGACCAGCGGCGACTTCGACCGCCTGGGCGAACTGGTGGGAACCCTCCAGCGGCACGACCTCACGGTGAGTCAGATCCGTTTTTCCCTGAGCCCCGAGGCCCGCGAGGAACACCGCGAGGCCATGATCGAAGAGGCCATGGACGACCTGAAGGATCAGGCGCGCGTCATCGCCCGCTCACTGGGCGCCACGCACCTGCGTGTTCTGGAAGTGGAACTGCCGGATGACTCCTACAGTGGCCCGCAGCCGATGATGGCCATGCGGGCGATGGACGAATCCGCCAGCCAGCCGGCGCTAGAGGCCGGGCACTCCACCCTGAGCCTCAGCGTACGCGGCCGCCTGCAGGCCCTTGGTGCCGAAACCCTGCGCGTCGGCCCCGCCCGGTAACCCACGGCACCTGCCGCAAGGTGCCGCGAGGCGATTCCAAACCGCGCCTCACCGAGAGCCCTTGCGCCGAAACGTCATCACGGCCGGAGCGCAGCGCAGAGCCGGGATCGCCAGTTCCCTGCCCCAGGCCTTTCCCAGTCCATCGTTGCAGATCCCGGATAACCGCTTCGCGGCTTCCGGGGTGACACAGCGCGGCGGCATCGCGTGTGACCTTGGGAGGTCCCGCGCACCGTCCAGAACAGGCCGTCGGCCCGGGGACGGATGCATGACTCCACAAGGCACTCCCTCAGCGGGCGAGCTCCAGGGCCAGCTCGCCGTCGCGCACCTCGATGGATTCGATGCCGGCGCGCAGTTGCTGGAAGGGCTCCAGCCCCAGCAGATCCTCGTCCTTGAGCCCGCCAAGCCAGGCATCCGGCAGCGGGATCCCGGCAACGCTGACGCCCACCAGCCGCGCGTGCACCTGGCCCTCTTCCGTACCAAAGCGAACGCCCGAGCGCACATTAAGGACGCGTCCGCCCAGAAGGGGGATATCCGGCGGCACATCGATGCGCACCCGCGTGCTCACCTGTCCCGGCGTCAGGCGGATCGCCACCCGCCCGGCCAGGTCCGGGTCCTGCGCGATCAGCGCATTCAGCTCGCGTTCGCTGAATTGCACCACCCGGGCCTCGGCGCGTTCCTCGTAGAGTTCGGGGACCAGCGGCTCGGCTTCGGCGTCGAGATCGATGATCGGATCGCCTGGTGCGCTATCGGGGCGGGGCTCCGCATCGCGCGGACCCAACGCCCGCAGCTTGGCCTCCAGCTCCGCCTGCTCCTCGACATTCAGGGTCACCGGCTTGGGCTCGCCCGACTGCAGGTGGATGACACCCCAGAACCCCGCCCACAGCGCGGCCAGGATCAGCAGGACGATCAGATAGCGCGGGGGCCGCCCGGTGGAACGGTACTGGATGGGCGCGGAGGGTTCGTTGTTCTTGGCCATGCCGGAGTCTCGCAGATCACAATGGCGTCATGGTCGCACAAAGGCGCGACCATGATCCGCACGGCCGGGGCATGGATCAGAGGAAGTCGAACAGCGACAGGCGGTTCACCTGGGTATAGGTCTGCTGCGCGGCCTGAAGGGCCACCTGCTGCTGGTTGAAGCGGCTGATGGCCTCGGCATAGTCCAGATCGCGGATCTCGGAGACCGCGCTGTTCAGGTCCACCAGGCGGTCCTCGTTCAGGTCCTTCTGCTGATCGAAGCTCTTCAGCCGCGAGCCGACCTCGGCCCGGATGTCGCTGAAGTTGCCCAGCACCGCATCCAGGTCGGCCAGTGCCGTGTTGCTGGCGGTCGCAAGATTGGCCCGGCTGGTGCCGCTGGCACCGCCCTCTTCCAGCGCCGCGATAATCGCGTCCAGCGTCTCGAACACGCTCTTGTTTTCGGCGGCGCGGGACAAGACCTGATCCCCAGCCTGGGGTGTGCCACTGAGGGTGATACTCCGCCCCTCAAAAAGGACCGCCTCACCGGCCACAAAAGGCCGATCTTCCATCGAATTCCCGGAATTGTCTTCGGCGAACTGGGTATCTCCATTCTCATCTACATAGGTGATGGAAAACTGGACGTTCCCGCCGGCGTCTTCAGAGAATTCAATCGTGTAGTCGCGCTCATCCAGTGCACCAACGTCGCTTACACCGGTTTGCTCCACAACAAGAGTACTGCCGGGTTCCCGATTGAGCACCTCGGCCCCGACCCGCCCGTCGTTCTCCGGAATATCCATGAACACCCGCGCACCGGTATCGCCCACCGGCACCTTGCGGTTGGCCGAGATTGCGACCTCGCGGACGCTGCCCGTACCCTCGGCCCCCTCATAGCGCACCGCGCCCGTGCCATCCTGCTGGAAGGGCTGCTGCAAGGACTTCGTCCCGGCGAAGAGGTATTCGCCGTTGGGATCCTTGGTGTTGGCGATGTCGAACAGGCCCTCTCGTAACTGACGCAGTTCGCCGGCCAGATAGCTGCGGGTCTCGTTGGTCTGGGAATCGTTGTTGCCGGCCACCACCAGTTCGCGCGCCCGCTGCAGCAGATCCGTCCCGCTTTGCAGGGCCGATTCCTCCTGCTGCAGGCGTGGTTGGGTGTTGTCGATATTGCGCTGGTACTGTTTGGTGGCCTGGATGATGCGTTCGAACTGGTTGACCTGGGTGGCCCCGCTCGGGTCATCGGAGGGGCTCAGGATGCGCTCGCCGCGACCCATCTGCAGCGAGGTCCGGTTCAGCTCCGTCTGGCCCCGCTGGATCTGGTCGATCCCGGTCTGGAAGATCTGGGTGGTCGAGATGCGCATGTCCGTATCTCCCGGTGGGCGCTAGCGGCGGAAGGCGCCGAGCAGTGAGTCGAACAGCGAGTTGCTGACCGAGATGACCTGGGCCGCCGCCTGATAGGCCTGCTGGTAGCGGATCAGATCCGCCGCCTCTTCGTCCAGATTGACGCCGGACACTGCCTCACGCTGCGCCCGCGCCTGTGCCAGCTGCGCATCGGCGGACTCCTGCGCGACCTGGGCCTGCCGGGTGCGCGTGCCGACATTGGCCAGCAGGCTGTTGTAGCCATCCCCGAAGGTCCGGTCACCGCCCACCAGGCGCTGATCCGACAGCTCGTTCATCGCCAGCATGTTGCGATTGTCGCCGGGATACCCCTCGTTGCTGCTGACCTTGAAGATATCCCCGTCCGCAGGCGCACCACGGACCTCCATTTCCCATCCATTGAACTCAATGGTTGTCACACCATCCTCACTGAGCTCAAATTCTTCTCCATCGATCACGAAAGCGCCCCGGTCCCCGATGTCAGCATCGAACACAACCTCATCGGGGTCGTCCGCGGGTAGAGCTTCCAAATCGATGGTCGGGTCTGCTGCTCGCACAGACGCGATCGCGGCATCCCCGGCGTTGTCATCGCCAAGGTCGGCCCGCACGGCGCTGGCTGCAGCGATCCGACTAGGGTCGGTCATCTCCACCGACAGGTCGCGCGACCCATTGCGGGTCGGCTGGATCAGCCAGCCATCCCCTTCCACCTGTCCGCCAATCGTAGCCGTATCCACAATGATCCCATCCGCCTCAAGGACTCCATTGCCACTCGCTACGACCTCACCATCCGACAGCTTCCGTAGTTCATAGTCCGTACCGTTATAACTCAGGCGGTAATCGGACGTGGTCAGGTCGCGCACGTCTCCGAATTCGACAGACGGAACATCATCAGACTCATTGCCGGGGAATCCACGTACCGCCGGATCACCAATCCCGAAGATATCCGCGCCCAGATTGCCCTCCAGGTCCAGCCCGAGGTTGTTCTGCTGGTTGTATTCCGCCCCGATGCTGATCGCGAGCCGGCCCAGGGTGTTCTGGGCCTCGTCGATGATCCCGGTGCGCGTCTCCAGCAACGCACCCAGCTCGCCGCCCTGGATGAAGCGGGAGATGTTCACCGGGTCGCCACTGGTGGCCAGCCCGATGTCCGGGGAGCGCGGGTCGCCCGTGAGCGACTCGGCCACCAGCTCGCGGTTGTTGCCACCCAGTACCAGGGCCTGACCGTTGCCGACGAAGACGTTGACCGCTCCGTCATCCTGCTCGGTGATGCGGACGTTGACCTTCTCCGCCAGCTGGTTCAGCACCCGGTCGCGCTGGTCCAGCAGATCGTTCGGGGTGCCCTGCGTGGATTTGGACACGATCTCGCGGTTGAGCCCGGCGATCGCATCGGTCAGGGAGTTGATCTCCTCGACGTTGGTGCGGATCTGGCCATTAATGATGTCGCGCTGCTCCTCGATGCGCCGGTCGATCGAGGCAAAACGCTCGGCCAGGGATTCCGCCTCGGTCAGGAAGACCGTGCGCGCGGCACTGGACGTCGGGTCGTTGGCCAGATCCTGGCCGGCGTCGAAAAAGTCCTGCAGTACCGGCGTCAGACCGGAACTGGAACTGCCCAGCAGGTCGTCGATGCGCCCGGCCAGCGAGGCCTTCAGCTCGGCATTCGACTGATCCGAGATGGAGTTGCGCAGCTGGGTGTTCACGAAGTCGTCGGAGATGCGCCGAACCGTGTCCACCTGCACGCCCTGGCCCTGGAAGCTGCCCCCCAGGAACTGCGGCGTCAGGTTGGACAGCTCGGTGCGCTGCCGACTGTAGCCCTCGGTCGCGGAGTTCGCGATGTTGTTGCTGGTGGTGCCAATCGCGCGCTGGAAGGCCAGCAGCGCCGAGGTGCCAATCCCGGACGCGCTCATACCCGCGCCTCCCGCGAAACCGCTCGTTCAACCACCGGATTGGGCCATTTCTGCTTCATGCTCTACCCCTCGGTACGGGTAACGGCCGCATCGGCCGCGACTTGAGTCGATCCACTGCCCTGGTGCGCGGCCAACTGATCGCGCAGGCGCAAGACCTTGTCCGCATAGGCCGGATCGGTCGCGTAACCGGCATCCTGCAGTTCGCGGATGTACTGCGCGTCATCTCCAGCCTGCAGAGCCCGGTGGTAACGCGGATTGTTGCGAATGAAGTCGACGTAATCGGAGAACGACTCCGACGGATCGGCGTAGGCACGGAAGCGCGCCTGCTCCCGTTGCGCAACCCCCTCGCGGAATTCGAGGGTGCCCACGGAGACCTGATCCCCGTTCCATCGGCTGTCCGCCTTGATCCCGAACAGGTTGAAGCTCGGCTGGCCGTCGGCGCGCGACGGCACGTGCTGTCCCCAGCCGGTCTCCAGGGCACTCTGCGCCAGCAGGATGCCGGGTTCGACCCCGAGCTCCGCGGCCGCATCCCGCGCCAGGGGCTCCAGGCTCTGCACAAACTCGGCGGCGTCCCGCGGGGGCCAGGCGATGGGTGATGGCGCCGCCGCCCCCGCGCTCGGTTGCGGGGCCACAGCATCGGGGCGCTGCGGCCCCACCGGCTGCAACTCGGGCTCCACATCGCCCTGCAGTACGCGCAGGGTATCCAGTCCCGACCGCCGCTGCGGCAGTTCGAGTGCCGCCTGGCGATCCGGGTCATTCAAGGCCTCGGGATCTGCGGGTTGCTGCGCGGAGAGCTGGCGCATCAGGGCATCGCGCAGGCCGATGCCATCGCCCTGGCTCATGGCCTTGGCGAATTCCTGGTCCTGCATTTCCAGGTACATCTTGCTCTGGTCGTTGTCGAACAGGCCATCGCCCAGCGAGGCCTCGCGCATCTGCTTGAGCATCTGGCCAATCAGCATCGCCTCGAACTCGCGGGCGACGGCCTCCAGGCCCTTCTGATCGCCCGAACGCGCTCCCCGGGCCAGATCCTGCAGGCCGCTGGGGTCCGAGGCCAGGGCCGCGCGGGCCTGCATCTGGGTATCGACACCCGGGGTGATCATCAGATGACCACCAGCTCCGCGCGTAGCGCGCCGGCTTCGCGAAGGGCCTCCAGGATCGCGACCAGGTCGCCGGGGGCGGCCCCCACGTTATTCACCGCGCGCACGATCTCGTCCAGCGAGGTGCCCGGATCGAACAGGAACATGGTGTTGTCGCCCTCCTCGATCGCGATGTCGGTATCCGGCTGGATCGCCGTTTCGCCCGCGCCGAAGGGCGCCGGCTGGACGACCTGAGGGGCCTCACTGATCGTCACCGTCAGGCTGCCGTGCGAGACGGCGGCCGGGGTCACCTGCACGCTGGAGCCGATCACCACCGTCCCGGTGCGCGAGTTGACGATCACCCGCGCCGGTGGCGCACCACGTTCAATCGGCAGGCGCTCCAGCTCCGCGACAAAGCCGACCCGGTGATCCGGGTTGGACGGCGCGCGCACGCGCACCGACGATCCATCCAGGGCATGGGCGACCCCCTGGCCGAAGGTATCGTTCACCGTCTGTACCAGGCGGTTGGCCGTAGTGAAGTCCGGGCGGTGCAGATTCAGGGTGACATGATCCCCCTGGGCAAACGCGGTCGGGACCTCGCGTTCCACTGTGGCACCATTGGGGATCCGGCCGACACTCGGCACGTTCACGGTGATGCGCGAACCATCGGTCCCCTCGGCCCCGAAGCCCCCGACCACCAGATTGCCCTGGGCGATGCTGTAGGTCTGCCCGTCCGCCCCCTTGAGCGGCGTCATCAGCAGCGTGCCACCGCGCAGGCTGGTCGCGTTGCCCATCGACGAGACGGTCACGTCGATGCGCTGGCCGGACTTGGCGAATGGCGGCAGTTCGGCCGTCACCATCACGGCGGCGACGTTGCGCAGCTGCGGGTTGCCGGCATCCGGCGTCAGCCCGAGCTGGCCGAGCATATTGTTCAGGCTCTGCACGGTGAATGGCGTTTGGGTGGTCTGATCCCCCGTGCCGTCCAGGCCCACCACCAGGCCGTACCCGACCAGCTGGTTCTCGCGCACGCCGGAGACACTGGCCACGTCCTTGACTCGCTCCATGTAGCTGCGCTCCTGCATCGCCGCCTGCTGCTGGATGGCGGTCTGCGCCGCCACCGAAGCGCTCCCCGGACCGGCCACCAGCAGCGCTACCAGAACCAGCAGGGCCAAGCGCCGCCAGTCGCCGAGCGCCACGATCCGGCGGTCGTTCGCGGGTTGTTTGAGGGATATCGAGTCCATGTCGTACCTCGCCGCGCGCACGCTGCGTCAGAAGGGCCAGATCGGGCTGTTAAAGAAGCGCGTGATCCAGCCGGGGGTGTTGCTGTCCGCCAGCACGCCGGAACCGCCGTAATAGACACGAGCGTTGGCGACCTGCGTGGAGAGCACGGTGTTGTTGGTGGTCACGTCCACCGGGCGCACGATGCCGCGAAAGCGCACGTATTCTTCGCCCTGGTTGATCCCCAGCCACTTCTCGCCCTGCACGACCAGGTTGCCGTTGGGCAGGACCTCGGCCACGGTCACGGTAATCTCGCCGTCGAGCTGGTTGCTCTGCGAGGAATCCCCCGAGCCGTCGAAGTCACGCGAGCTCGAATTGCTCGCGCCAAAAAGGGGGCGCCCGTTGAAGGTGGCATCGCGGCCGAAGGCCGACAGGTTCCCCAGGTCGAGATTGGAATCCTTGCCCGTGGAGGTCGACGCCGACTTCTGCGCGTTGGTGCTCTCCGCCAGGATCACGGTGAGGATGTCGCCCACGTTGCGCGCCTTGTAGTCCTCGAAGAGGCCCTGGGAATGCGCCGCCTGGTAGATCCCGCCATTGTTCTGCGACTGCGGGACCGGCTGGGCAGGCATCACCGGGCGATATTCCGGGTTGTCGTCCGGCTTGGTTGTTTGCGTGGCGGCGCAGGCGGACAGCAGCAGTGCGGCGGTCACGGCCAGGGCCGGGCGGAGAACGGTTCCGAGGCGCGTCATCACATCACCCGATGGTCTGGTTGACGAACTGCAGCGATTGGTCAGCCGCGGAGATCGCCTTGGAGTTCACCTCGTAGGCGCGCTGGGTCTCGATCATGTTCACCAGCTCCTCGGCGATGTTCACGTTCGAGGTCTCCAGCGAGCCCTGCACCACGGTGCCGGTCCCGTTCAGGCCCGGCAGGGACTGCTGTGCCACGCCGGACGCGGCGGTCTCGCGGAACAGGTTCTCGCCCACCGCCTGCAGGCCCGCCGGGTTCACGAAGTCCGCCAGCTGGATGTTGCCCAGCTCCACCGGCGCCGCCTGACCCGGGATCTGCGCGGTCACCGTGCCATCCTTGCCGATGGCCAGGGACTGCGTGTCCTCCGGTACGAACAGACCCGGCTGCAGCGGGTAGCCGTTGGACATCACGACCTGGCCGTCCGAATTCAGCTGGAAGCTGCCGTCGCGGGTATAGCCGACGTTGCCGTCGGGCAGCAGGATCTGGAAGAAGCCGCGCCCCTCGATGGCGATGTCCAGCGAGTTGTCCGTCTGCTGCAGGTTGCCCTGCTGGAACATCTTCTCGGTGGAGACGGCGCGCACGCCGGTGCCGATCTGCAGGCCCGAAGGCAGCTGCTGATCCTGGGTGGCCTGGGCGCCCGGCTGGCGCACCGTCTGGTATATCAGATCCTCGAATACCGCCCGGTCCTTCTTGAAGCCCGTGGTATTCACGTTGGCCAGGTTGTTCGAGACCGTCGACATGCGCGTGTGCTGCGCGTCGAGGCCGGTCTTGGCGATCCACAGTGCCTGGTTCATGGTGTTCTCCTGTTTTCTCTCAAGTGCCGCGCGAGTCCCGGGAAATTACCCGAGGCCCAGCAAGCGGTTACTGCTCTGTTCCAGCGTGTTGGCGCTGTCCATCATCTTCACCTGCATCTCGAAGTGACGGGACAGCTCGATCATTCGGGTCAGGGCCTCCACCGTGTTCACGTTGCTGCCCTCCAGCATTCCGGAGACCACGCGAACCTCGGCATCCGCCGGGGCCTCGCCACCATCCGCCAGGCGGAACAGGCCGTCATCACCCCGTTGCAGGTCGTCCGTATCGGGGTTGACCAGGCGGATGCGTTCCACGGCTGCCAGGGCCTCCGGACCCACGCCCAGCGGGCGCACGCTGATCGTGCCGTCGGTGCCAATCTCGATCTGCTCCGCCGGCGGGATGGCAATCGGCCCGCCATCCCCCAGGACCTGGTGACCCTGCGCGGTGCGCAGCAGGCCAAAGGCATCCACATGCAGCGAGCCGGCCCGGGTATAGCCCTCCTCCCCTTCCGGTCCCTGCACCGCGATGAACCCCTCACCCTCAATGGCGATGTCCAGATCACGGCCGGTGCTCTGCATCTTGCCCTTGCTGAAATCCACAGCCTCGTTCCCCACCTGGGTGTAGTCCCGCGAGGCATAGCCCGGGCCGCGTACCGGCACCGTATCCGCGGTGGCCAGGGCCTGGCGGAAGCCGTCGGTGTTGGCGTTGGCGAGGTTGTGATTGTTGATGGCCTGTGCGTGCATCGTCTCCTTCGCACCGGACATCGCGATGTACAGAAATCGATCCATGCTCAAGCCCTCTTTACTAACTTATCCGATACTTAGCGGATATTGATGATCGTCTGGGTGACCTGGTCGGCTGTGGAGATCGTCTGCGCATTCGCCTGGAAGTTGCGCTGCGCGGTGATCAGGTTCACCAGCTCCTGGGCGATATCCACGTTCGAGGCCTCCAGCGCCCCAGCCTGCACCGACCCCAAGTTGCTGGATCCGGGCCGATCCAGGCGCACATCACCTGCTGCAAAGGTTTCGGCCCAGTTGTTGTCACCCAGCTGTTCCAGGCCCTGCGGATTGGGGAAATTCGCCAGCGCAAGCTGACCCAGCTCCGTCGACTGCCCATTGGTGAAACGAGCGAACACCACGCCGGTTTGATCGATGTCGATACCGGTGAGCTGTCCAGAGGCAAAACCGTCCTGGTTCAGGTCATTGACGGAAAAATCTCCGCCGAACTGGGTCGTACCGTCGAAGTCGATATCGAAGACCAAATCATCCGCCCCATCCAAGGTCGCTCCTGGAACGGTCAAACCATCAGGGTCCGGAACCACAGCGGCCAACGCGCCGTCCGATCCAAACTGCAAAGCCAGGGCGTCTACCCCGCCGGGATAATCGACCTCCTGCAGCGAACCGTCCTCCCTGCGTACCGCCACATGGGCATTCCACTCGTTCTGCCCCGTCTTGACGAAGTAGATGTTGGCGTCCCGCGCAATGCCCAGAGAGTCATACATCGTGAGCGAGGTCGAGAAGTTGTAGGTCTCCGGATCCTCGAGATCGAAATCCGCCGGATCGGCGCTCAAGGCCGGCGCATCCGAACGCAAATTGATCAGTGCCTCGAGATTCTCGGTGGCCTGGGGCGCGGCCGTATCGGTTTGCAGACGCAAGTCCCCGAGATTCGTACCACCCGCCTCGTCATAGCCCTGCAGGCGCAGGCCCTGGTTGTTCACCAGGTACCCGTCGCGGTCGACCTGGAAGGCCCCCGCCCGGCTGTACACCGTGCTGCCCTGGTCGTTCAGGACGAAGAAGCCCTCGCCGTTGATCGCCAGGTCCAGGCCGTTCTCGGTGAACTCGGTCCGTCCCTGCGAGAACTGCTGGGTGACCGCCTGCAGTCGTGTGCCGGAGCCGATGGCTGTCTGGCTGATCCCGCCGAAGCTCTGGGCGAACACATCGCCGAACTCGGCACGGGAACGTTTAAACCCCGTGGTCCCCGAGTTGGACACATTGTTACCGGTGGTCTGCAGATCGGCCTGGGCCGCGTTGAGTCCGCTCAATCCGATATTGAAGGGCATGGGGTGTTTCCTCCGTCAGGGTTCTTGTTGCGGGGCGTCAGCCGCCAATCCGCCGTACATCCGAAAAGCTGATCTCGCCCAGGCCCTGCACGGTCAGTGCCAGCCCGGAGTCACTGCCCACCGCGACGCTTTCCACGCGGGCATCCAGAAAGGTATCCACGGCCTCCGACTGGGTCCCGGAGCGGGCCGTGGCCTTGAATTCGTAGACGCCCGGTGGCGCGAAGGTGCCGTCGTCGCGCATGCCGTCCCAGGTGAACTCCTGCAGGCCGCTGCCGGCAGCGCCCATATTCATGCGGCGAATGCGCTCGCCATTCGGGCTGTACACGTCGATCTGCAGCTCTTCGGTGGCGCGCTCCAGATCGACCGCGCCGTTCACCCGCCCGTCGGGCCCCAGTTCGCCAAACTCGACGGGCACCAGTACATCCTTGCCAACCAGCGAAGCCGCCTGCAGCGTCTGGTTCTGCCCCAGGGACTGCGCCAGCTTCTCGAAGGACTTGGACAGCTGCTCGATGCCGGTCACGGTGGAGAACTGCGCCATCTGGCCGAGGAAATCACCGTTATCCATCGGCTCCATCGGGTCCTGGTTCTCCAGCTGGGTGGTCATCAGCTTGAGGAAGTCGGACTGCCCGAGGCGGTCCATCTCGCCTTCCGGCTTCTTCTCCGGGCGCGACAGGCCGAGGCGATCCAGCAATTCGGGGGAAATCTGTGTCATGGCGGGCTCCTCTAGCCTTGGCCGATCTGCAATGTGCGCTGGAGCAGCTGACGCGAGGTCTCCATCACCTCGACGTTCGCTTCGTAGTTGCGCGAGGCGGACATCATGTTGGCCATCTCCTCGACCACGCTGATCGCCGGGCGGAAGATGTAGCCCTCCTCGTTCGCCTGCGGATGGTGCGGCTCGTAGTGGGCCTGTGGCGGGGCCTGCGACTCGGTCACGCCGGCCACCCGCACGGACGTCGCCGCACCATTCGGGTTGGCCTGATCCATCACGCTCTGGAACAGCACCTGCTTGGCGCGATACGCTTCGTCCGGGTTGGTGGCGGCGGTGTTCGCGTTGGCCAGATTCGAGGCGACGGTATTCAGGCGCACCGACTGCGCCGACAGCGCCGAAGCCGAGGTATTGAACAGACTGAACATGTTGCTCACGACATCGATCTCCCGATCAGGCCCGCGTTAACGGTCGCCCCTCAGGGCTTCGCGGATGCCGGAGACCCGGCGGTTAAGGAATTCCAGACTGCTCTGGTACTGGATCGCGTTCTCGGCAAAGGCGGCACGTTCCATCTGCGGATCCACCGTGTTGCCATCCAGGGACGCCTGCGACGGGACGCGATAAAGCGCCTCGGCCTGCCCGTTCATCGCCCCGGCATTGGGGTCGATATGCGCCGCCTGGCTACGCGCCATGGGCAAGTGATTGCCGCTCCCAGCCGCGGACTCGAGCACCGCGCGAAAGTCGATATCGCGCGCCTTGTAGTTCGGGGTGTCCGCATTGGCGATGTTGGAGGCCAGCAGCTCCATGCGCTGGGCGCGCACGTTGACCGCCTGCGGCAGGATGCCCATCGCCTTGTCGAGAGAGAGACTCATCGTTTCCGTCCTGTCCGCCCGTGGCGGACCCTCGCTACCAGAACCGGGACGCAGCCATTGCGGCCCTTTGCGAGGAGACCGATGCAATCGCTATGCCAGCGACGGGAATCCGTCTCGGCTGGGGACGCCCTTAGCGGGAAACGTGGGAAGGGGGCAATTCGAGTCGCGGCCGCATTGCGCGGGCGTTTCGGACCTGGCGGCCCTGCGACGGAGGGGCGTCAGGATTTGAGCCGGAGGACCGAGCCGTAGTCGGTGCGAACCGTCTCGAAGGCCTTGGTGTACGGGCCGGCCGTCTCCGAAGCGCCAAGAAACAGATAGCCGCCCGGATTCATCTGCCGGGCAATACCGTCAAGAACCTGTCGCTTGGTCTCGCCGGAGAAATAGATCAGCACGTTGCGGCAGAACACCAGGTCGAACTTGCCCAGTGCCGCGTAGCTGTCGATCAGGTTGAGCTTCTGAAAACGACAGCGCCGCTGCACCTCGGGAACGACCTTGTGGCCGTCCGTCACGGTCTCGAAGAAGCGCGCGCGGCGGCTCTCGCTCAACCCGCGCACAATACTCAGGCCGTCGTAGACCGCCCGCCGGGCGTCATCCAGGATCTTCTCCGACAGGTCCGTCCCCAGGATGGATACCGGCACCTTGCGCGGGGGGCGGGATTCCTCCCACTCGGAGACGACCATGGAGATGCTGTAGGCCTCCTGGCCACTGGAACAGCCGGAAGACCAGACCTTGATGCTGCTTCCCTTCGCAGCCAGCTCCGGCAACAACACATGCCGGAGGATCTCGAACGGAAAGCCATCGCGAAACCACGAGGTTTCGTTGGTCGTCATCGCGTCGATCACACGGGTGCGCAGCCGCGGATTCGGGGCTTGCCGCATCGCGTGCAGGAGCTCCGGCACGCTCTTGAAGTCGAACTCGTCGAGCAGCCGGGACAGTCGGCTCGACACCAGATACTGACGGCTGTCACCCAGCACCAGGCCGCAGCAGTCCTGCAGGAAGCGGGAAAACTCCTCGTAATCGCGGGAATCGATCACCGGTTCATCCCCGAGCACAGTCCATGGTGATTAGCATCCTGATGACGAGTCCTTGACAGCGGCGCCCGCGCCACGAAACGCAGGGGGAATCCCCGGTAGCGGGTTTCAGTATACGGTGTCGCAGGCGGGACACGACACTGGGCCCTTGTCGGCCATGTGACGCCGCCCCGGCCTTGCCGGGCGGCAACCCCGTTCCCCCCGGCGGTCATTCGACCTGTTGATCCTCGCGCCCGGTCTGGTCGAGCACCGCGTTGGCCAGTTCGTCGGGGTTGAATTTCGAGAGAAACGCATCGGCCCCGGCGCGCTTGACCATGTCGGTATTGAACTCGCCGCTCAACGAGGAATGCAGCAGCACCTTCAGATCTTTCAGGGCGGGATTGTCCCGGATCCGCGCCGTCAGCGTATAGCCGTCCATGCGTGGCATCTCGATGTCCGAGATCACCAGCTCGATCTGGTCGCGAACCGGGCCCTCCCCGGCCTTCTGCTCCAGGAAGTCGAGCGCCTCCTGACCATCCTTGAAAACCTCGTATTCGAACCCGAGACCGCGAATCGCCCCCTCGATCTGCTTGCGCGCCACGACCGAGTCGTCAACGATCACGACCTTGCGCCCCCCCGCTGGCGTGGCGTCCGCTCGGATGGACTCGGAGACCTCGGTCGGCAGAGGATTGACGATCGAAAGCACCCGTTCCACGTCGATGATCTCGACCAGCTTGTTGTCGATCTCGGTGACCGCGACCAGGAAGGACTCGCGCCCCGTACCACGCGGAGGGGACTTCACATCCTGCCAGTTCACATTCACGATCCGGTCCACGGCCGACACCCAGAAGCCCTGCACCGAACGGTTGAACTCGGTGACCACCACCTTCTGGTCGCCGCTGTCGCTGGCACCGGCCGCGCTGCGCAGGCCCATGGCGCGCGCCAGATCGATAATCGGCACCGTGCCGCCCCGCAGCGTAGCCACACCGCGCACCACACTCATCGACCCCGGGATCTGGCGCAGCGGCGGCGACGGGATCACCTCGCGCACCTTGAACACGTTGATTCCGAAGGTCTGTGATCCACCCAGGTGGAACAGCAGCAGTTCCATCCGGTTCTGACCCACCAGCTGCGTTCGCTGGTTCACATCGTCAATGAATTGACTCATGGTGCTGCTCTCCTTGTCCCGCGCCCATCTGCCGCGAGCCGCTCCCGGGAGGTCAGTGTGCACCGCGCACCCCCGGGCTGTCATTTGCAATCGCCTGTATGCGCCTTCTGGCGCCGCTTCCCAGGGATAACGGCATTGAACGCCGGGCCTTGAGTCGGGCACCGCCCGGACAACTGGCATCAAACCTGCATAGCTTCGGGTCCGCGAACGGACGCGGCAGACCCGGGGTATTCCCTCGGGCGGCGAGGACCGGCATATGCATCCACATACAACCTGTACATCACGCTGCATCCCCATGGGGCTCATGGCTCTCGTGGCGTGGTTCGCGCTCTCCGTGCCGGCCCACGCCGAGATCCACCCCGTTGCGGAGATCCGCGCGGCCGCGGAACAGTTTCTGTTGCAGGAGCTGGACGCCGAACATAGCGACAACATCAATATCGAGATCGGCCAGCTCGACAACCGGCTCCGGCTGGCCTACTGCCATGACGGACTCAACGCCCGTTTCCCGCCCGGCGGCCGCCGCGACGGCAATACCGCGATCCACCTTCAGTGTGCGGGCCCGGTCACCTGGCAGCTGTATGTCCCGGCCACGGTGGAACGTTACGCTCAGGTGCTGGTGGCCAGTCGCAACCTCCCTCGCCAGCACACGCTGACCAGCGGCGATCTGCGCTTCCAGCGCATCGAGACGTCACGCCACGCGGGCAGTTATCATGAAGACAAGTCGGCCCTCATCGGTCAGCAGACCCGGCGCAGCATTCGTCCGGGCCAGATCATCGGCACACAGCACGTCACCCAGCGCGAGATCGTCAGCCGCGGCCAGCGGGTCACGATCCTTGCCGAAAACGGCTCGATCGCCATCCGCATGCAGGGCGAGGCCCTGGAAAACGGCAGCCTCGGGGACCGCATCCGGGTCAAGAACACCTCGTCCGGGCGCGTGGTCGAGGGCGAAATCCAGCCCTCCGGGCACGTCCGGGTGACACTTTGATGCCGACTCTGTGATCGGTGTTACAAAAACCACCGCCACAGGGCTACAGTTTCAGCACACGCGGCCGTAAACACTTGCAGCACAGTTACAACGACAGGACGGCACAATGGATATCAAGGGCCTCAATACGAACAGTCTGCGCCCCGACGGCCAGAGCTCCACGGTCAAGGGCCGCGAGGACTCCAGCGGCGCGCCCAACCGGGCGCAAGGGTCGGATAGCGCCGCGACCACCGGTAACGATTCGCTTACCCTGACCGGCGCCGCCCAGGCGATGAGTTCGGCCGCCAGCGCCGGCGAGAACGCCCCGTTCGACGCGGCGCGTGTGGCCGAGCTGCGCGAGGCGATCGCCAGCGGCAACTACCCGGTGGACAACGAACAGCTGGCCGACCGCATGATCGACCTCGAGCGCCTGCTGCGCTAATCACGGACCTCACCGATGAACACCGACACGCGCCATCGCCTGCTGCGCTCCCTGGAAACCTCGATCCGGCTGGCCCACCAACTGGAAGAGGCCCTGATCCAGGAGACCCGCGCGGTCGAGGCGCGCACCCCGGAGACCCTGCAGGAGGTCGTGGCGACCAAGCAGGGGCTGCTGCAGGAACTCGAGACCGAGACCCGCCAGCAGCGCGCTATCGCCGAGGCCGCGAGCGAGTCATTCACACCCGAGGGCATGGCCCGCCTGCTCTCGCGCATGGACGACGGTGCCGTCCTCAACGATCACTGGCAGGCCCTGCGCCAGTCCATCGAGCGCTGCAACACCCTCAACCAGGGCAACGCACGCCTGATCGATCGCGATCGCCAGCGCGTGGAGCTCTCCATGCAGATCCTGCGCGGCGAAGAGGCCGGCCCGGCGGCGACCTACGACCCCTACGGGCGCACCCGCCCCAACACCCGTGGCGGACGCCGTATCACACAAGCCTGATGCAGCTTATTCGCACCGATGCTGGCATTTCGGATGCTCGACCAGTACCTTGCGTCCTCACACCCAGCTAACGTCACGGACGCATGGACGAAACCGACTACACGGTCGACAAGCCGGACCGGATCGCCGGCATTCTCAAGGACCTGGACCACAAGCTCACCCTGGTCAGCGTCCGGCTCGACGCCGACGGCCCGCTGTACACTTCGGCCCTGGTCCGGCTGGACCCCGCCGCGAAGGAACTCTTTCTCGACGAACTGAATCCGCCGCGCGCGCACCAGCATGTCACCTCCGGTATGCCCCTGCGGGTATTCGCCGCGCTGCGCGGCGTGGCCGTACGCTTCTCCACCACCGTGGCCCGGATCGAACATGAAGAAGGCGGCGCCCTGTACGCCTGCCCCTACCCCGAAACACTGGAGCATCTCCAGCGCCGCGAAACCTTCCGCGTTCACATCCCCATGGCCCAGCGCCCGCAGATCGAACTGCGCGCGCCCGGCTGGAAGGACCCGGTCATCGGCGAGCTCGTCGATCTCTCGGGCCAGGGCATGTGCATCGAGCTGGCCACGGCCACGCTCGACACGCTGGAGACCGGCACCACCCTCGCGTTCACCAATCTGCTGCTCCCCGACGTCAGTGAGCGGCTCTCGGGCGACCTGCGCCTGGCCAACCGGCGGCGCAGTACGCGGGAGGGCTACGAATACGCCGGCTTCGAGATTGTCGGGATGACCCAGTGGCTGGAGCGCCAGACCAACCTCGCCTTGCTGCATTACCAGCGCGAGGCGCGTCGCCGCTCGATGGAATAGACCCGCCCGGACAAACTCGGACGTCAGACACAAAAAAGGCCGCTACAAGCGGCCTTTTTCATGCTTCCTGTTTGGTCGGGACGGCAGGATTTGAACCTGCGACCCTCTGCACCCCATGCAGATGCGCTACCAGACTGCGCCACGCCCCGAAGCCGCGAACTATATCCGATTCCCCGCCGTCACGAAAGCACCCAACACCCTCAAAGCGAACCGAGCGACTATCACGGTGATCGCGATCCGCACGGGCATTTTATTCACCACGGAGAGCACAGAGGGCACGGAGAAATGACTTGGAAACACAAGGCGGCGACACGGTTTCCTAGACGCGTCCAGCGAGACGACACACCCAACGCCCAAGACTTGGATCAGCGCCTCCTTAACGACCTTCTCCGTGAACTCCGTGCCCTCTGTGGTTCAAAAAGACTTTCTGAACGCGGGCACAAGGAAGGTCAGGCGCGGAGCGTGCGCAGTACGGACTCGAGCTCGGAGATGGTGTCCTGGATGATCTGCTGGGCCTGCTGGCGATCGCCCTTCGCCTCGTCACCGGAGAGCTTCTGGCGGGCCCCGTTGATCGTGTAGCCCTCCTCGTACAGCAGAGCCCGGATCTGGCGGATCAGGATCACGTCCTGGCGCTGATAGTAGCGGCGGTTCCCGCGGCGCTTCACCGGCGCCAGCATCGGGAATTCCTGCTCCCAGTAGCGCAGCACGTGCGGCTTGACCTGGCACAGCTCCGCCACCTCGCCGATCGTGAAGTAGCGCTTGCCCGGGATCGCGGGCAGTTCCTGGTGGTTACTCGCCTCCAGCATAGCTCTCTACCCGCTCGCGCAGTTTTTGCCCCGGGCGGAAGGTAACCACGCGTCGCGCGGATACCGGGATCTCCTCGCCCGTCTTCGGATTGCGTCCCGGACGCTGGTTCTTGTCGCGCAGGATGAAGTTGCCGAAGCCCGAGAGTTTTACACCTTCGCCTGCTTCCAGCGACTGGCGCATCTCCTCGAAGAACATCTCGACGAATTCCTTGGCCTCGCGCTTGTTGAGACCCAGTTCCTCGTTTAGCACGGCGGCAAGATCCGCCTTGGTAACAGCTGCCATCGCCTTATTGTCTCAGGGTTGCGTTGAACCGGGCCTGGAGATGCTGCATCACCGCGTCGGTGACGCCAGCCACATCCTGTTCGCCTAGGGTGCGATCAAAAGCCCGTAAAATCAAGCCCAAAGCAAGGCTCTTCTCGTCCGGATTCAAGCCCTTGCCCTGGTACAGATCAAACAGGCGGACATCCTGCACCAGCTCCAGGTCCAGCTCCCGGATGGCCGCCAGCACGTCGCCGGCGGCGACCGATTCGCCGACCACCACCGCCAGATCGCGCCGGATCGACGGATAGGGCGACAGCGGGCTGAACTGGGCCACCGGCGCGCGGGCCACGGCGACCGCGTCCAGGTCGAACAAGTAGACGGGCTCCACGTCGAATCGCTCGCACAGGGAGGGGTGCAACCGCCCGACCCAGCCAATCGCCTGGCCATCCACCAGGACGCGCGCCGACTGACCATCATGCAGCGCCGGGTGCCGTTCCATACGGAAGCCCAGCTCCCCGGAGAGCCGCTCGCAGAGGGTCTCCACCACCCCCTTCGCGTCAAAGAAATCGATCTTCCTCGGGGCCCCTTCCCAGTGCTCCGGTGCCGCCCGGCCGCCGAGCAGACCGGCCAGGCGTGCCTCCTGGCGCAAGCCCGAGGCATCCGGGACAAACCGCAGACCATGCTCGAACAGCCGCAGATCCGGTTGCTGGCGAGCCTGGTTGTACGCCGCGGTGGTTACCAGTCCCGGCCACAGCCCGGGGCGCATCACCGCCAGGTCGGACGAGATGGGATTGGCCAGGGCCAGGGGTTCGACGTCCGGATAGAACGCCCGGGCCGTGTCCGCCGCAACAAAGCTGAAGCTGATGATCTCGTGAAACCCGCGGCGCGCGAGCCCGTCGCGCAGTGACCGCAGGGCATTGTCCGGGGTCACCGGCGCCACGGGCGTCGGCAGGGTCTGCGGCAGGGCATCGTAGCCGTGCACCCGCGCCAGCTCCTCGATCAGGTCCTCTTCGCGTTCCAGATCGAACCGCGCGCGCGGCGCCCGCACCGACCAGCCATTACCGACCGTCTCGACCTCGCAGTCCAGCGCCCGCAGGATGCGTTCGATCTCGGCGCCATCGAGTGTGATCCCCAGCAGCCGCTGGACCCGCTCCGGGCGCAGGGTGATCGCGCTCTCCCGGTGCGGAGCCGGCGTCTCGCCGGTCTGCTCGATCGGGCCGCACTGCCCTCCGCAGATCGCAAGAAGAAGCTCTGTGGCGCGCTCCATGGCCCGGGGGACCAGGGTGGGATCGACCCCGCGCTCGAAGCGGTGCGAGGCATCGGTGTGCAACCCGTGGGCCCGGGCGCGGCCGGCCAGGGCACGCGGGGTAAAATGAGCGCACTCGAGGATTACCCGCGTGGTGGCGTCGTCGACCGCACTGGCGGCCCCGCCCATCACGCCGGCGAGCGCCAGCGGCCCATCCTCTTCAGCAATCACCACGTCCCTGGGCGACAGCTTCACCGTCTGCTCCCCACCCAGCAGGGTCAGGGATTCACCCCCTTCCCCGCGGCGCACGATGATCCGTTCACCGGCGCGCCCGGCATCAAAGGCATGCAGGGGCTGGCCCAGCTCCAGCATGACGTAGTTGGTCACATCCACGATGGCGCTTAGCGGACGCACCCCGGCACGCCGCAGGCGTTCCGTCATCCAGACCGGTGTGGCAGCCTTCGCGTCCAGCCCCTCCAGCACCCGCGCCGCATACAGCGGGCAGGCCTCCGCATCGCGGACCTCAATGGCCACACGGGCTTCACTGGCCACCTGCACGCCCGGCATGTCCGGGGCGTGCAGCGGGCGATCGAGCAAGGCCGAACATTCGCGGGCAATACCCCGCATCCCCAGGCAATCCGCCCGATTCGGGGTCAGGTCCACCTCGAGGATGGTGTCGTCCAGCCCGAGGGCCTCGCGCAGGTCCAGGCCGGCCTCCAGGTCCGATGGCAGCGCCATCAGTCCCGCCGCATCCTCGGACAGGCCCAGCTCGCGGGCCGAGCAGAGCATTCCCTCGGAGGCCACCCCGCGCAGCTTCGAGCGCTTGATCCGGAAATCGCCGGGCAAAACCGCCCCCACCACGGCCACAGGCGCACGCATGCCCTCGTGCACATTGGGCGCCCCGCACACGATGGTCAGCGGCTCCGCCGCGCCAGCCGCGACGCGGCACACGCGCAGGCGATCGGCATCCGGATGCGGCTCCACCGAAAGGACATGACCCACCCGCACGCCGCTGAAATCCGGGGCCGCGGGTTCCAGGGCGTCCAGCTCCAGCCCTGCCATGGTCAGGCGATGCCCCAGCGCCTCCGGGGTTTCGTCGATCTGCAGCCATTCCTGCAGCCACTGCACACTGATACGCATTAGCCTGTCTGCCCGAATTGCCCGATAAAGCGGATATCGTTGTCGAAGAACAGCCGGAGATCATTCACGCCGTGGCGCAACATCGCCATGCGCTCCACCCCCAGCCCGAAGGCAAAGCCCGTGTACTGCTCGGCGTCGATCCCGACGTGCCCCAGCACGTTCGGATGCACCATCCCGCAGCCCATCACCTCCAGCCAGCCGGTATGGCTACACACCCGACACCCCTCACCGCCGCAGTGCACGCACTGGATGTCGACCTCCGCCGAGGGTTCGGTGAACGGGAAGTAGGAGGGCCGAAACCGGGTGGCCAGATCATCACGGTCGAAAAAGGCCTGCAGGAAGGCGCTCAGCACACCGCGCAGATCCGCGAAGGTGATATCCGTATCCACGCACAGCCCTTCCACCTGATGGAACATCGGGCTGTGGGTCAGATCGGAATCACAGCGATACACCCTCCCGGGCGCGATGACCCGCAGCGGCGGCTTCTGCTGCTCCATGGTCCGGATCTGCACCGGCGAGGTATGCGTACGCAGCACCCGGTGGGCGTCGAAGTAGAACGTGTCGTGCATCGCCCGCGCGGGGTGATGCTCGGGGATATTCAGGGCCTCGAAGTTGTGGAAGTCGTCCTCCACCTCCGGTCCCTCGGCCACGCGGAACCCGAGACCGGCAAAGAAGGTCTCGATTCGTTCAAGCGTCTGCGTGATCGGGTGCAGGGCACCCGGCCCCGGCCGGCGCCCCGGCAGCGTCACGTCCACCCGCTCGCTGGCCAGCTGATCCGCCAGGGCCGCCTGCGCCAGCGCTTCCTTGCGCGCCTCGATCAGACCGGCGACCTCGGCCTTGGCTTCGTTCACCTTCTGGCCCGCGGCGGGGCGTTCCTCCGCCGTCAGCTTGCCGAGTTCCTTCAACTGGGCGGTAATCGACCCCTTCTTGCCCAGGTACTGCACCCGGACCTCATCCAGCGCCTTCAGGTCGGTGGCCGCCTCGATGCGGTCGCGCGCCTCGGCGACGAGCTGTTGCAGTTGCTCCACGTGCGTTCCCCGAAAATGATGGGCGACGGCTTACCCGCCGTCCCGGTGTTCCCTGTTCCCGAAACAAAAAAGGGAGGGCGTCGACCCTCCCCTTTCCGGGACCCGCCAGGCAGTGCCCGGCGGGTAATCCTGCAGGATCCTGCTCAGGCCGGCAGTGCGGCCTTGGCCTTTTCGGCGATCTTGCCGAAGGCGGTCAGGTCGTGCACGGCCAGATCGGCCAGGCTCTTGCGGTCGATCTCGATCTCGGCCTTCTTCAGACCCGCCATCAGGCGGCTGTAGGAGAGATCGAACTGACGGGCCGCCGCATTGATGCGGACGATCCACAGCGACCGGAACTGGCGCTTCTTCTGGCGACGGTCACGGTAGGCGTACTGGCCGGCCTTGATGACGGCCTGGTTGGCAACGCGGAAGACGTTCTTCCGGGCGCCGTAGTAGCCCTTGGCCTGCTTCAGGACCTTCTTGTGACGGGCGTGAGCGGTTACACCGCGCTTGACTCGTGGCATGTCTCGATTCCTCGGTCAGTTCAACGGTACGGCAGCAGCTTGCGCACGGCCGGGGCATCCGACTCGTGCACCATCGCCGGACTGCGCAGGTGACGCTTACGCTTGGTAGGCTTCTTGGTCAGGATGTGGCTGCGGTGCGACTGGAACCGCTTGAACTTCCCCGACCCGGTACGGGTGAAGCGCTTGGCCGCACCCCGATTGGTCTTGATCTTCGGCATTACTCTCTCCGGCATTTGGGGCCGTACCCGATTCGGGCCGGCCGTTTGTGAAAAGGCGATACGGGTATGCGGAGACCCGACCGCCCTTGTTGTCTGACCGGCCTACTTCTTCTTGCCGGTCAGCACCATGATCATCTGGCGCCCTTCCATCTTCGGGCGCTGTTCCACGACCGCAATATCGGCCATGTCCTGCTCGATCTTGTCGAGCAGCTCGCCACCGAGTTCCTGGTGGCGCATCTCGCGCCCGCGAAAGCGGATGGTGACCTTACCCTTGTCGCCGGCCTCGATGAACCGGCGCAGGTTGCGAAGCTTGACGTTGTAGTCGCCCTCGTCCGTACCCGGACGAAACTTCACTTCCTTGATCTGGATCTGCTTCTGCTTCTTCTTGGCTTCCTGCGCCTTCTTCGCCTGCTCGAACTTGTACTTGCCGTAGTCCATGATCCGGGCCACGGGCGGCTCGGCATTCGGCGAGATTTCGACCAGGTCCAGACCGCTTTCCGCGGCCATTTCCAGGGCCTCTGCAGTACTGCAGACGCCGCGATTCTCGCCCTCGGCGTCGATCAGTCGGATTTGCGGGCTGGTGATCTGATCGTTCAGGCGGACCGTTTTCGCTGCGCTAATAGCCTTCTCTCCAGTTCAAGGTTCAGTGTTGGCGACTCGCGACCTCCTCCCGGAGGCGCTCGCCGAAGGCCTCGAGACTCATCACGCCGAGGTCTTCTCCGCTTCGCGTGCGTACCGCGACCTGCCCGTTTTCCATTTCCTTGTCTCCAAGGACCAGCAGATACGGCACGCGCTTGAGCGTGTGCTCGCGAATCTTAAAGCCGATCTTCTCGTTTCTCAAGTCGGACTCGACCCGGAAACCCTTGTCCCGCAGCGTCTTGGTGACCTCGCGGGCGTAGTCGTCCTGGCGCTCGGTAATGGTCAGCACCTCGGCCTGCACCGGCGCCAGCCAGGTCGGGAAGTGCCCGGCGTAGTGCTCGATCAGCACGCCGAAGAAGCGCTCCACCGACCCCAGCAGCGCGCGGTGGATCATGATCGGGCGACGGCGCTCGTTGTCCTCGGCCACGTACTCCATGTCGAAGCGCTCGGGCAGGTTGAAGTCCAGCTGTACCGTGGAGCACTGCCATTCGCGGCCGATCGCGTCGTGGATCTTGATGTCGATCTTCGGTCCGTAGAACGCACCGCCGCCCTCGTCCACCGAATACTTCAGCCCCTTCTTCTCGATCGCCGAGCGCAGCGAAGCGGTCGCGTGCTCCCAGATCGCGTCGGAGCCGACCGCGTCCTCGGGCTTGGTCGAGAGGTTCACGTCGAACTTCTCGAAGCCGAAGGTCTGCAGGACCTCCAGCGTCAGGTCGATCACCGCCATCACCTCGGCCTCGATCTGGTCCTCGCGGCAGAAGATATGGGCGTCGTCCTGGGTGAAACCGCGCACACGCATCAGCCCGTGCAGCGCACCGGACATCTCGCGGCGGTACACCGTGCCCATCTCCGCCCAGCGCAGCGGCAGGTCGCGGTAGGAGTGCAACCGGTCCTTGTACATCAGCACATGGAACGGGCAGTTCATCGGCTTGAGCTGGAAGGCCTGATGCTCATCCTCCATCGGCTCGTACATGGACTCAGCGTAGAAGTCCGCGTGGCCGGAGGTCTTCCACAGCTCCAGGTTCGCGATGTGCGGCGACACGACGAAGTCGTAACCCGCCTTCTCGTGCATGTCGTACCAGTACTTCTCGATCTCGCGACGAATGCGCGCGCCCTTCGGGTGCCAGAACACCAGGCCGCCGCCGGCCTCGTCCTGGATCGAGAACAGATCCAGCTCCTGGCCGATCTTGCGGTGGTCGCGGCGCTCGGCCTCTTTCAGGCGTTCCAGGTATTCCTTCAGCTGGTCCTTGTTCGGCCAGGCGGTGCCGTAGATGCGCTGCAGCATCTCGTTGTCAGAGTCGCCGCGCCAGTAGGCGCCGGCCACCTTGGTCAGCTTGAAGGCCTTCAGCTTGCCGGTGGACGGGATATGCGGGCCGCGGCAGAGGTCGACGAAGTCGCCCTGCTTGTACAGCGAGATGTTCTCGCCCTGCGGGATGCTGGCAATGATTACGGCCTTGTACTCCTCGCCCATGTCGCGGAAGTACTTCACCGCCTCGTCGCGATCCATCAGCGAGCGCTCCACCGGCAGGTCCTGCTTGGCCAGCTCCTTCATCCGCTTCTCGATCTTCTCCAGATCCTCCGGCGTGAAGCCGCGGTCATAGGCAAAGTCGTAGTAGAAGCCGTTCTCGATGGTCGGGCCGATGGTGACCTGGGCCTCGGGAAAGAGCTGCTTGACCGCCTGCGCCATCAGGTGCGCGGTCGAATGCCGGATGATCTCCACCCCCTCGGGGTCGCGGTCGGTCACGATCGCGAGTTCGGCGTCATCGTCGATCTCGTGGCGGGCATCGACCAGCTGGCCATTCACCTTGCCGGCCAGGGTCGCCTTGGCGAGGCCCGGACCGATGTCCTTGGCCACATCCAGCACGGTGACCGGATGATCGAACTCGCGGCGGCTGCCGTCGGGGAGGGTTACTGCGGGCATTGCGAGGCTCCTTCGCCGACCCATACGCGGGGTCGAACGTCGCGTGTAAAAGATTGGAATTGCCGGAAACGACAACGGCGCGAAGCGTATCACACGCCCCGCGCCGTCGGCAGGTTTCCCGGCCAGCTGCCGGGATTCCCAAGGGAGACGCTGATTGAATCGCACGTCCGCGTTGGCGCCCCCTGTTTTCCGAGACAAGGCGCGTCGTGCAGCGGGTAGTGGTTCTACCCGCAAGCGGCGCAACGCAGGATCGGGGAACAGGGGGCACCAACCCCACAAGCCATTGAAAGCCGGGGCTCGGCCGCTTGGTTGTGTGCGTCAAGTTGTGCAGAAGTGAGTCAGCCATGTTCGGTTGGTCGGTATGGCTCAGGCGGCCTCGGCCTGCCTCAGCAGGATTTTCTTGTGCTCTTTGAGCAGATCCATGTTCAGGTAGCGGTTGTCCTCCAGCCAGCCTTCGTGGATTTCGACGGCCAGGGCCCGTACCAGGCGTAGACAGCTGTGGGTGTTGGGGAAGATCCGGACCACCCGGGTCCGGCGGCGGATCTCCTCGTTCAGCCGCTCGAGCATGTTGGTGCTCTTCATGTGCTTGTGATGGGCCCGCGGCAGG